>NZ_CP027669.1:3264346-3917216 GCF_003008595.1 Simplicispira suum
TTTGGTGGTGGAGGCCGGTACGGGCGTCGGCAAGACCTTTGCCTATCTGGTGCCGGCGCTGCTGAGCGGCGAGCGCGTGCTGCTGTCGACGGCCACCAAAGCCTTGCAGGACCAATTGTTTGGTCGCGATCTGCCCCGCGTGCTGCAAGCGCTGGGCTTGGCCCGGCGCACTGCACTCCTCAAAGGGCGCTCAAGCTATCTCTGCCTGCACCGGCTGGCCCTGGCGCGCCAGCTGGAATCCGATGACGCGCTGGCAGAGCGCCTGAGCGAAATCGAGTTGTGGGCGCAGGGGACGCAGAGCGGAGATCTGGCTGAATTGCCGCAGCTTGACGAGCGCTCGGGCATTGCTGCGATGGTGACTTCGACGCGCGAGAATTGTCTGGGCGCAGCCTGCGCGCATGCGCGCAACTGCCACGTCTATCGCGCCCGCAGAGAAGCCCTGGGTGCCGATGTGGTGGTGGTCAACCACCACCTCCTGTTTGCCGACATGGCCGTGCGGGAATCCGGCGTGGCCGAGCTGCTGCCTACGGTGCATACCGTGGTGGTCGACGAAGCGCACCAGCTCAACGAAATCGGTGTGCTGTTTCTGGGAACCCAACTGGGCAGCCGGCGCTTGCAGGATTTCGTGCGCGATCTGCTCGCGACCACCGGCCAGTCCGCCCTGGGTCTTGCCGACTGGCAGGGCTTGGCGGCAGACCTTGAAGCAGCGACCCGAAGCGTCTCGGCCTTGGTGCGCAGCCTGGGCGGGCCGGGGCGTTGGCGCTGGGACGCCGGCACACCACAAGGCCTGAACGGCGCCGATTGGTGTGGTGCGGTGCAAGGCTTGGCGCCTCCCTTGCAGGCACTGATCTGCGTGCTGGACCTTGCGGCCGAGCAAAACCCCGAGTTTGATCGGCTTGGCGAACGGTGCGTGGATTTGCTCGCCTTGTCCAAGCGGTTTGTGCGCGCGCATGAAGGCGCTTCGGTGCGCTGGCTGGAAGGCTCCGCAAGCGAATGGCGCTTGATGGATTCGCCCCACGACATCGCCAGCGCCCTGCGCAGCCGGCTGATGGGGCTGCCCGACGGTGATGGGCCTGAAGCAGAACAAGCCGCAGCCGCCGCGCCGCGCGCCTGGATCTTTACCTCCGCCACCCTGGGAGACGACGAGCGGCTGTCATGGTTTACCGAGCCCTGTGGTCTACAGGATGCGCGCGTTCTCAGGGTGCCAAGCCCGTTTGACTACAGCGCGCAAGCGGCTTTGTACGTCCCGGTTGATCTTCCAGCTCCTGCCGATGCCAGTCACAGCCAGCGCGTGGCCGAACTGGTGGCGCCAGCGGTGCAGGCATTGGGTGGCCGCACGCTGGTGCTGACTACCAGCCTGCGTGCCTTGCGTGCCATCGGCCAGGTGCTGCGGGAGCGCTTGCCTGCGGCTGCTGACATCGAAGTGCTGGTGCAGGGTGAGTCGCCCAAGCGCTGGCTTATGGATCGCTTTCGCGAAGGCGCTGCGTGGGGCCGGGCCGGCTGCGTGCTGGTGGCCTCGGCCACCTTTTGGGAAGGATTTGACGTGCCCGGTGACAGTCTGCAGCTGGTGGTGATCGACAAGCTGCCGTTTCCGGCCCCCACCGATCCCCTGGTGCAGGCGCGCTCGGAGCGCGTTGCGGCCGCTGGACGAAGCCCTTTTGCCCACTACGCGATCCCCGAGGCTGCCGTGGCGCTCAAGCAGGGCGCGGGGCGTCTGATTCGCAGCGAGACCGATCGCGGAATATTGATGGTGTGCGATCCGCGCCTGGCGACCATGGGATACGGCAAACGCCTGCTGCGCGCCTTGCCACCCATGCGGCGCCTGTACAGCGCTCAGGAGTTCGACACAGCGATTGCCGCGCTTACCAGAACTTCCACCACGCGCTCTCCTTGTCCTTGAATCCCTCTGTGGAATAGCGGCTGGAAGGGAAGTTGGTGCTCAGCACCCGCTGGGCGTCGTCGCGCAGTTGCGTCAAGCCCAGGGCCTCATACGATTTCACCAGGATGTAGAGCGCTTCTTCCGCCGCCGGAACGGCCTGGTAGTCGGCCACTGCCCGCTGTGCGCGCGCTATGGCCGCCACAAAGGCGCCGCGTTCGTAGTAATAACGGGCTACGTGCACCTCGTACTGCGCCAGCGAATTGACGATGTAGGTCATGCGCTGGCGCGCGTCCTGCGCGTAGCGTGAGTTGGGAAACCGCGTGGTCAACTCGCGAAAGCTCTCGAAAGAGTCCTTTGCAGCTTTTTGATCGCGTTCCGACAAATCCTGCTGCGACAGCCAGGAGAACATGCCCAGATCGTCATTGAAATTGATCAAACCCTTGAGGTAGAGCGCGTAGTCAAGCGCTGGGCTGGCTGGGTGCAGCTTGATGAACCGCTCCAAAGTGGCCAGGGCCTGGGCCTTTTCCTTGCCCTTGTACTGGGCGTAGGCCTTGTCCAACTGCGCCTGCTGCGCCTGTGGGGTGCCGGCTGCACGCCCTTCGAGTTTTTCCAGCAGGGGCACCGCCTTGTCGTAGCTGCCGCTGTTCAATTCGTCGCGCGCCTCGGCGGCGATTTTTTCGGTGGACCAGTTGGCCGTTTTGTCGTCGATGTTGTTGGCGCACCCTGCCACCAAAGCAGCAGCACCCAGCAGGGCGGGAAGAAGGGCACGGGGCGCACGCAGCATGGCAGGCAGCTTTCTGTCGGGACGGTGGACGGCAACTGGCGGCGGCAGGAGCGCGCGCCAGGCAAAAAAAGCATTCTAGCGGGCCTCTCCCGGCGCGCAGGATGGCGGGCGAAGCAGCTTTCTACAATGCCCGGATGTTTGTTCATTTGCGCCTGCACACCGAATTTTCCGTCGTCGACGGCACCAACCGCATTGACGAAGTCGTGGCCAGCGCCGCAGCCGACGGCCAGGGGGCGCTGGCGATCACCGATCTGAGCAACCTGTTTGGCGCCGTCAAGTTCTACAAGGCCGCACGCAGCAAGGGCCTGAAGCCCTTGCTGGGTGCGGAACTGATGCTGGCCGGGCCTGACGGCGCCACACCGTCTCGTATCGTGCTCCTGGTGCAAAGCATGCAGGGCTATCTGAATCTCTCGGAGTTGCTTGCCCGTGCCTGGACCCGCAGCGCGTCCAAAACGCAGGCTGTGGCCAGCTGGGAGTGGCTGCAGGAGCTGGGAGACGGTTTGATCGCTCTGGCGGGAGCACAGGCGGGCCCGGTGGGACAGGCGCTGCTGCGCGGCGACGATGCCGCAGCCTGCGACGCGGCGCTGCGCCTGGCGGGCATCTTCCCGCACCGTTTCTATTTGGAGGCGCAGCGCGCGGGCCGCGCGGACGACGAGGCGCATGTGCTGGCGGTGGCCCAGCTTGCCGCCAGGCTGGAATTGCCCCTGGTGGCTACGCACCCGGTGCAGTTTCCCACCGCCGACGATTACGAGGCGCACGAGGCGCGCGTGTGTATTGCCGAGGGCGAGATTCTGGGCAATGCACGGCGCGCGCGCCGCTTCACGCGCGAGCAGTACTTCAAGTCCAGCGCGCAAATGCAGGCCTTGTTTGCCGACCTGCCTGCGGCGCTGGCCAATACCGTGGAGATCGCCCAGCGCTGCAATCTTTCCTTGGTGCTGGACAAGCCCCAGCTGCCGGACTTCCCTACGCCGGGCGGCATGCCGATCGATGAATTCTTTCGCCTTTCGTCCTTCGAGGGACTTGAGCAACGCCTCGCGCACCTGTACCCGAATGCCGCCGAGCGCGAACGCCAGCGACCGCGTTACGTTGAGCGCCTGGAATTCGAGCTGACAACCATTCTCAAGATGGGTTTTCCAGGCTACTTCCTGATCGTCGGCGACTTCATCAACTGGGCCAAGAAGAACGGCTGCCCGGTAGGGCCTGGGCGCGGATCGGGTGCGGGCTCTCTGGTGGCTTATGCGCTCAAGATCACCGATCTGGACCCGCTCGAATACCAGCTGCTGTTCGAGCGATTTCTGAATCCCGAACGGGTCTCCATGCCCGACTTCGATATCGATTTTTGCCAGAGCAACCGCGACCGCGTGATCGACTATGTGAAGGACAAGTACGGCAAGGACGCGGTCAGCCAGATCGCCACCTTCGGCACCATGGCCGCACGCGCAGCCATTCGCGACGTGGGGCGCGTGCTCGACATGAGCTACACCTTCTGCGACGGCATCAGCAAGTTGATTCCCAACAAGCCAGGCCAGCACATCACCATTGCCGGTGCCATTGAGGCCGAGCCGATTCTGGCCGAGCGCCTGGCGCGTGAAGACGAGGTGAAAACCCTGCTGGCGCTGGCGCAAAAACTGGAAGGCATGACGCGCAACGTCGGCATGCACGCGGGCGGCGTGCTGATTGCGCCGGGCAAGCTGACCGATTTTTGCCCGCTGTACCAGCAGCCGGGCAGCGAGTCGGCGGTCAGTCAGTACGACAAGGACGATGTCGAAGCCATTGGCCTCGTCAAGTTCGACTTTCTGGGTCTGGCAACGCTCACCATCCTGGAAATCGCGCGCGAATTCATTGTTCAGCGCCACAAGGGCCAGGAAGACTTTGCCTACGAAAACATTCGCCTGGACGATGCCGCCACCTACCGATTATTTTCTGAGGGAAAAACCGAGGCCGTCTTCCAGTTTGAGAGCCGCGGCATGCAGGGCATGCTCAAGGAAGCCAAGCCCACGCGCCTGGAAGACCTCATTGCGCTGAACGCCCTGTACCGACCGGGTCCCATGGACCTGATTCCCAGCTTTGTGGCGCGCAAGCACGGGCGTGAGCCGGTGGAGTACCCGCATCCGCTGGTGGAGAACATGCTGTCGGAGACCTACGGCATCATGGTCTATCAGGAACAGGTGATGCAGACCGCGCAGATCCTGGGCGGCTACAGCCTGGGCGGCGCCGACCTGCTGCGCCGCGCCATGGGCAAGAAAAAGGCCGAGGAGATGGCCAAGCACCGCAGCATCTTTCGCGAGGGCGCGGCCAAGAACGGGCTTTCCACCGAAAAAGCCGACGAAGTCTTCGATCTGATGGAGAAGTTCGCGGGCTACGGCTTCAACAAGTCGCACGCCGCTGCGTATTCCCTGCTGGCCTACCACACCGGCTGGCTCAAGGTGCACTACGCGGCCGAGTTCTTCTGCGCCAACATGACCGTGGAAATGGACGACACCGACAAGCTCAGGGTGTTGTTTGAAGACGCGCGCAAAAATTTCGGGCTGACGTTTGAGCCGCCAGACGTCAACCGGGGCCGCTACCGTTTCGAGCCGGTGTCGGATAGCGTCATCCGCTACGGTCTGGGCGCTGTCAAAGGCACGGGGCAGCATGCCATCGACGCCATCGTCGCGGCGCGCGAAGGCCGGGGGGCGGGGCCGCGCGGCTCTGCCGTCGGGCCGTTCTCCAGCCTGTTTGATTTTTGCCTGCGGGTGGACCGCACGCGCATCAACAAGCGCACCGTGGACGCGCTCATCAAGGCCGGCGCGTTTGACGCGCTGGAGCGCAACCGCGCTGCGCTCAGTGCTTCCATTGACCGGGCGTTTGACTTCGCAGCCGCCGCGCAGGCCAACGAGCACCAGGGCGGCCTGTTCGACATGGCAGGCGAAGACACCCATGGCTCCAGCACCCAGGAACCCGATCTGGTTCCAGTAACCCCCTGGGGCGTGCGCGAACAGCTCATGCAGGAAAAGTCGGCGCTGGGCTTTTATCTGTCGGGCCATTTGTTCGACGAAGTGGCGCGCGAGGTGCGCCGCTTTGTGCGCACCGGTATTGGTGAATTGGTCGACAGCCGCGAGACGCAAACCGTGGCCGGGATCGTCAGCGACTTTCGCGTCATCAACGGCCAGCGCGGCCGCCAGGCCATCTTTGTCCTCGAAGACGGCGCGGGGCGTGTCGAGGCCACCGCCAGCGACGCACTGGTGCAACAACACCGCGATCTTTTCAAGGACGATGAGCTTTTGATCGCCACCGGCCGCTTGCAACCCGGACGCAATGGATTTGAGGCGCGCTTTGTTGTGCAGCAGGCTGGCGACCTCGCGGATGCGCGCTGCCGATTCGGCAAATACCTGCGCGTTGACGTGGGCGAGCGACCTCCCGAGGTGGCACGGTTGCTGGCCGAATATGCAGCCCGCAAGCACTCCACCGAGCACGGCGACGTAGTGCAAGGCCTGCGCGTGCGCATGGGCGTACGCTGCCAGGGAGATGAGGGCGCAGCGAGCGCGGAGTTGCAATTGGGCGATGCGCACCGCATGTACCCGAGCGACGCTGCACTAGCCGCCTGGGCGGCCGAAGCTGAACTTGGACGGGCTTTGGTGGTCTACGAGTAATTGGAACAAAACCGTCCGCAGGCACTGATCCCCACACCTGACATGCAATCGGCCCGTTTCTTCTCCTGCAGGACCGGGCCGCCATCGCTAGAATGAATTTCATGGCAACCAAACCCCCAGCACCCCCGCGTACGCCGCGCGTCACCCGGCCCAGGCCGGACGACGGCGACTCGGTCGTGCTTGAGCGGCGCACGCAAAAAACCCAGCCGCCACAGATGTACCGGGTACTGATGCTGAACGACGATTTCACGCCCATGGAGTTCGTGATCGTGGTTCTGCAGGAGTTTTTCAGCAAAGACCGCGAAACCGCCACGCAAATCATGCTCAAGATTCACCTGGACGGCAAAGGTGTCTGCGGCGTGTATTCCCGCGATGTAGCCGCCACCAAGGTGGACCAGGTGCTGGATGCGGCGCACAGTGCAGGACATCCCCTTCAATGCGTGAGCGAGCCAGTTGAATAACCAGTCAGTCACCCCAAATACCCAACGGTCAATGCTGAATATGCCCTTCACGTACCGCACATCCCCGCACCGGGCGTCCTGCCGCGTTGCAAATCCTCGCCATAGCATCGGCTATGGCTGCGGTTTGCGCCTTGCAGGCCATCGCGTTGCGGGGCGTGCGCCATCGCGAGGACCTATCCAGCATCGCCCATATTCTTTATCTGCAAGCACAAAGGAGTTCACATGATTGCTCAAGAACTGGAAGTCAGCTTGCACATGGCCTTTGTCGAGGCCCGGCAGCAACGCCACGAATTCATCACCGTCGAGCATTTGTTGCTCGCGCTGCTCGATAACCCCAGTGCCGCCGAGGTATTGCGCGCTTGCTCGGCCAATATTGACGATCTGCGTGCATCGCTGGCCAACTTCATCAAAGACAACACGCCCCAGGTCGCTGGCACCGATGAAGTCGACACGCAACCCACGCTGGGCTTCCAGCGCGTCATTCAGCGCGCCATCATGCATGTGCAGTCCACAGGCAATGGCAAGAAGGAAGTCAACGGCGCGAACGTGCTCGTCGCCATTTTTGGCGAGAAGGACTCCCACGCCGTGTACTACCTGCACCAGCAGGGTGTGACGCGCCTGGATGTGGTCAATTTCATTGCCCACGGCATCAAAAAGGGCGAAGCACCTGAAGCCGCCAAAGGTGGCGAAAGCGCGGCCGAGGCCGAAGAAGGCAGCAGCGAGAAGAACGAAAAAGCCTCGCCACTGGAGCAATTCACGGTCAACTTGAACCAGCTTGCCAAAGACGGCAAGATCGACCCGCTGATTGGCCGCCACTACGAAGTCGAGCGCACCATCCAGATTTTGTGCCGCCGCCGCAAGAACAACCCGTTGCTCGTGGGCGAGGCCGGTGTGGGCAAAACGGCGATTGCCGAGGGCCTGGCCTGGCGCATCACCCAGGGCGACGTGCCCGAAATCTTGAGCGAAGGCATCGTCTACTCGCTCGACATGGGTGCGCTACTGGCGGGCACCAAGTACCGGGGAGACTTTGAGCAGCGCTTGAAAGGCGTGCTCAAGTCGCTCAAGGACAAGCCCAACGCCATCCTGTTCATCGATGAGATTCACACGCTGATCGGCGCGGGTGCGGCATCTGGCGGCACGCTGGACGCGTCCAACCTGCTCAAGCCGGCGTTGAGCTCGGGCGCGCTCAAGTGCATTGGCGCCACCACCTTCACCGAGTATCGCGGCATCTTCGAGAAAGACGCAGCCTTGTCGCGGCGCTTCCAGAAGATCGACGTGGTCGAGCCCACGGTGCAGGAAACCATCGACATCTTGAAGGGCCTCAAGAGCCGTTTTGAAGAGCACCACAGTGTCAAATACGCCGCCGCCGCGCTGCAGGCTGCGGCCGAGCTGAGCGCCAAGTACATCAACGACCGCCACCTGCCCGACAAGGCCATTGACGTGATCGACGAGGCGGGCGCTGCGCAGCGCATCCTGGTGCCCTCCAAGCGCAAAAAGACCATCGGCAAGACCGAAATCGAGGAAATCGTGGCAAAAATCGCCCGCATTCCCCCGGCCAACGTCTCCAACGACGATCGCGGCAAGCTCCAGGTGCTCGAGCGCGACTTGAAGAGCGTGGTGTTCGGCCAAGACAAGGCGCTCGACGTTCTGGCGTCCGCCGTCAAGATGGCGCGTTCCGGTCTGGGCAAGGGTGACAAGCCCATTGGCTCCTTCCTGTTCAGCGGCCCCACGGGTGTCGGCAAGACCGAAGCGGCCAAGCAGCTGGCCTACATCATGGGCATCGAGCTGATCCGCTTTGACATGTCGGAGTACATGGAGCGCCACGCGGTGAGCCGCCTCATCGGCGCGCCTCCGGGCTACGTTGGGTTTGATCAGGGTGGTTTGCTGACCGAGGCCATCACCAAGAAGCCGCACGCCGTGCTGCTGCTCGACGAAATCGAGAAGGCGCACCCGGACATCTTCAACGTGCTGCTGCAGGTGATGGACCACGGAAGCCTCACGGACAACAACGGGCGCAAGGCCGACTTCCGCAACGTCATCATCATCATGACGACGAACGCGGGCGCCGAGACCATGAACAAGGCCAGCATCGGCTTCAACAACGCCCGCCAGGCGGGCGACGAGATGGTCGACATCAAGCGCTTGTTCACGCCCGAGTTCCGCAACCGGCTGGACGCCATCGTCAGCTTCAAGGCGCTGGATGAAAACGTCATCCTGCGCGTGGTGGACAAGTTCTTGCTGCAGCTCGAAACCCAGCTGGCCGAGAAGAAGGTCGATGTCACCTTCACCGACGATCTGCGCAAGCACCTCGCCAAGAAGGGGTTCGACCCGCTGATGGGCGCGCGGCCAATGCAGCGCCTGATCCAGGACACGATCCGCCGTGCGCTGGCTGACGAACTGCTGTTCGGTCGCCTGCAGGACGGCGGGCGCCTGACGGTGGACATCGAGGTCAAGAAGGACGAGCAGGGCGTGGAAACGTCCGAGGTCCAGCTCGACATCCAGCCGCTGCCCAAGCGCGAACGCGCCACCAAATCTGAGCCGGCCGAACCCGAAGAGGCCACGGCAGACTGAGCGAGCGCTGTGCTCTCCAGCAAAGGCCAGCAGGGTGACTTGCTGGCCTTTGTGTTTGCTGGCCGCGCTGCGCCGAAGCTGTCGGCGCAGGCTGGCAAGCAGCTTTTGGGGTGCTCCACTTTCCCGAAAGCCCGCGTGGTGCGGAAGTTGTGCGCGAAGTCACCGCTCTATTTTTGGTAGCTATCTACGCCCGTCTGGTAGGCGCTGGCGCCTTTTTTTAATCCATTCCGACAGGCAGGCGCGCATCACCCCACCGGCGCCCCGACCAGCGCCCCCACCCCCGCAGTGATGGCCATGGCCAGTGCGCCCCAGAACGTCACGCGCAAGGCGCCCACCAGCATGCCGGCGCCGCCAGTGCGCGCGGCCAAGGCGCCTAGCAGGGCCAGGAAGACCAGCGCGGTCCCCGGCACCCAGGCCAGCAAGCTGCCAGCGGGTGCAACGACCACCACCAACAAAGGCAAGGCGGCGCCGACGGCAAAGCTGGCGGCGGAAGTGAGCGCGGCCTGCACCGGGCGGGCAGCCATGGTCTGCGAGAGTTCGAGTTCGTCGCGAGCGTGCGCGCCCAGCGCGTCGTGCGCCATGAGCTGCTGGGCCACCTGCTGGGCCAGCGTTGGTGCAAGGCCTCGGCCTTCGTAGATGGTGGCCAGCTCGCGCTCTTCGGCCTGCGGGTCGGTCGCCAGTTCGCGGCGTTCGCGGTCGATATCGGCTTTTTCGGTGTCGGCCTGCGAGTGCACCGAAACATATTCGCCTGCCGCCATCGACATGGCACCGGCCACCAGGCCCGCCACCGCCGTCATCACGATGGCAGAAGGGCTGGCCTGTGCGGCTGCCACGCCCACTACGAGGCTTGCGGTGGAGACAATGCCGTCGTTGGCGCCGAGCACGGCGGCTCGCAACCAACCCATGCGCTCGCCCCGGTGACGTTCAAGGTGCAGGCGGCGGCTGGCGGAGATCATGCTGTGCTTTGGGGTGATGGAGCGTGGCAGCGTAGGGGGCGCAGCGCCCAGCCGTCAAGCGGGGCGGCTGGTTGTTCAACTTTGCCCGAACAACTAAAACGCCCACACAAAACTGCCCTCAGGCCCGGCAAACATCACGCTGTCCTGCGTGGTCTTGCAACGCCAGGTCTGTAGCGTGCGATCCAGCCCGCCGGTAGGTTCAAACAGCGCGGCTGCATCAAAAACGACCGCACAGCGGTTGTCCGGCGCGCGCACCGATTCGTAGGCGATCCACTGCACTGCACGCTCGTCGGCGGCTGCGGCGACGGCCTGGGTGGCGCTGTAGTCGCTGCTGTGCGTCCACAGTGCGCGGCACTGCAGCCAGGGCGGAGCCATCAAATCAAGGGCGCGGCCGCGTACACGGCCTTGAAAGAAGCTGTGTTCGGTCAGCAGCACTTCGGAGCGCAACCCCTCGCTGTCCATCAGGAAGCGGTGGCGCCAGTAGGCCACCTCGGCACACGCAGCCTGCAGCGACTCGGCGCCGTACCACTGGCCTTGCGTGTGGGGTGGGCGAAAGCGGCTGGCGTGCTGTGGGCGGTAGCGAAACGGGGTGGTCAGCAGGTAGTGCTTGGGCCGCGCGGTTTTTGGCGGTGGTGGCTTGCTGGTTTCAAGCAGTTGCTCCAGCAAATCCTGCTCGGCCGGGGTGTCCACCAGCCGCATGGTGGCCACCACATGCTGCGCCTCGACGCCGCGCCAGGCCAGCAGGCTGCGGACTTCGACCGACGACTCCAGCCAGGCGGGGTCCCAGGTCATGGAATCAAGCCGGGGCGCGCATGCCGTCGAGGTAGTGCAGCGTGGCAACCAGCCCTTCGGCCTTTTGCACCAGTTGAATCGGCTTGCCGCCCAGCGCCCGGTTGTGCGACTGCATCCAGGTCTGGCGCTTGCCGTCGTCGGTGCCGACCAGCGCGTCAAGCGAGCGGTACACGCGCACCAGCAGCAGGGCCAGTTCGCCTTCCTTGGAGGCCGGGTCAATCGCCTTGTCGCCCTTGAGGATGCGCGAGACCGTGGGTTCGCTCAGCCCCACGGTGCGCGCCAGCGCCGCGCCCGACAAGCCGAGCAACTGGCTGGCACGGATGGTGGCCTTGGCGAGCACGTCGCTCGGTTGGGGGGACAAGGCGTGTTGTTTCATGGCAGAGAGTGTGGTTTCTAATGAAATGTTTTTATAGAAACATCGAAATATTAAACTAGAAACAGGCCTTTCGAGTGGCTTGAGCCTTGCGGCCCCCAACAAGCCATGCGGTCAAAAGTGGTGGCATATCACTTCGCAATCCCCAGGAATACGGCCAGGCAGCGCTCCACCTCGACCATGGCATCCGAATCGATTTGGCCGAAGACCGAACCCAGCTTGTCGCGTTTCACGGTCATGGTTTTGTCCACCATCACCTGTGAAGGCTTCTGTAAACCGTTTTCGGCATTCGCTTGAAGCGGGATGCGCAGCAACGGGGCGGCGACAAGTGCGCTTGTCACTGGGAGCACCGTCACGGTGGCATGCTCGTTGAAATGGTCGGCCTGAATTACCAAGGCGGGTCTGGGTTTGCCGAAATCGCCTTGCATCGCGATGGTCACCAAGTCGCCGCGCTTCATTCTGTCCAGCCATCCAAGTCCGCCAAGGCGTCATTCATGAAGTGCTGCATGTCCGTATCTGCCATGTCTGCCTGAGCGGCAAGAAGAGATTGGCGGCGGCATTCCTGCGCAAAATCAGGCCGCCTCGTATCCGGCACCCATATTTGCACCAAACGAAGGCCCGCCATGCGCAACGCGTCGCGGTGCTTTTGAACCCGTGAATTGACATGCGCCATTGGGTGATCCTCTGTTGTTACATGCAACATTTTAGGGGTATGTGTCGTTACATGCAACACTCGGTCTACAGCGGCAGCAACACACCGTGGTGCCGCCGCACACAGCCGTTACCATCGCGGCACACAGACGCGACCCGCCATGCTTCCCCACACCTTCCTCTGGCACGACTACGAAACCTTCGGCTCCGACCCGCGCCGCGACCGGCCGGCGCAGTTTGCCGCCATCCGCACCGACGCCGAGTTGAACGAGATCGGCGAGCCGCTGATGCTGTACTGCCAGCCGCCGAACGACTATTTGCCCGAGCCCGAAGCCTGCCTCATCACCGGCATCACGCCGCAAGTCGCGTTTGAGCGGGGTGTGAGCGAGCGCGAATTTGCCGCGCGCATCCACGAGGCCATGGCGCAGCCGGGCACCATTGGCGTGGGCTACAACACGATTCGCTTTGACGACGAGGTCACGCGCCACATGTTCTGGCGCAACCTCATCGACCCCTATGGCCGCGAGTGGCAGAACCAGTGCGGCCGCTGGGATTTGCTCGATGTGGTGCGCCTGGCCTACGCCCTGCGGCCCGACGGGCTCATCGTCTGGCCCAAGAAGGAAGACGGCTCGCCCAGCTTCAAGCTGGGCGACCTGGCCCAGGCCAACGGCCTGCTGCATGAGGCAGCGCACGATGCGCTGTCAGACGTGCGCGCCACCATTGCTCTGGCCAAGCTCTTGCGCCAGCACAACGCCAAGCTGTTTGACTTTGCCCTCGGCCTGCACAAGAAAGAGCGTGTGGCCGCGGAGCTGCGGCTGCCGACCGATGTGCAAAATGCCCGGCCGTTCCTGCATGTCTCGGGCATGTTCCCCGCCGAGCGCGGTTGCCTGGCGGTGATGATCCCGCTCGCCACGCACCCCTCCAACAAAAACGAGCTTCTCGCCTGGGACCTGGCGCACGACCCGTCCGAGCTGGCGACGCAAAGCGTGGACGAACTGCGCCTGCGCCTGTTCACGCGCAGCGCCGACCTGCCCGAGGGCATCAAGCGCTTGCCGGTCAAGGGCGTGCATCTGAACAAGTCGCCCATGGTGGTGGGCAACCTCAACACGCTGACGCCCGAGCTGGCGGCGCGCTGGGGCTTCGACATGGGACTGATTGCGGAGCATGCCGAGCGCGCGCACTTGCTGCCCGACATGAGCGCCATCTGGAAGGCGGTGTACGAACGGCCGCGTGCCGATGGCCCTGCGCCCGATGTGGAGCAGGATTTGTACGGCGGCTTTGTCGGCAGTGGCGACCGCCGCCGGCTCGATGAGCTGCGCGCCATGACCGGCGCGCAACTGGCCAGCGCGCGCACTGGCTTTGACGATGGCCGCCTCACCGAGCTGCTGTTTCGCTACCGCGCGCGCAACTTTGCGACCACACTCGCTCCTGAGGAGCAGGCGCGCTGGCTGCAACACCGCACCGATTGCCTGTTGCATGGCCAGGGCGGGGCGTTGACCGCGCAGGCGCTGTTCGAGCGCATCGACGTGCTCTCTGAGACGGCGGACGAGCGTGCCGAAGCCATTCTGGGCGCGCTGTACGACTGGGCCGAAACCATCGTTCCGGAGCAATAGCCATGGCAGACCTGGTGCCCGCCACCATCGGCAAATACCGCATCGAACGCGAGCTGGGGCGCGGTGCCAGTGGCGTGGTGTACCTGGGGCTCGACGGTCTGCGCGGCCGCAAGGTGGCGGTCAAGCAAATGCACGCGCACCTGCTGGCCGAACCGGCGCAGGCCGCGCGCCACCGCCGGCAGTTGCAGAGCGAGGCCGCGCTGGCCGCACGCCTGCGCCACCCCAACATCGTGCGGTTGCTGGACGCCGACGAATCCGCGACGCCGCCTTATCTTGTCTTTGAATACCTGAGCGGTCGGCCGCTGTCCGACCATGCCAGTGCCGATAACCTGCTGCCTGTGGCGCAGGTGCTGGATATCGCCTTCAAATGCGGCCACGCGCTGGAATATGCCGAGCGCCAGGGCTTGGTGCACCGCGACATCAAACCCGCCAACCTGCTCTTGGCCGACGATGGCGAAGTCAAGCTGGTGGATTTTGGCGCCGCCCTCTCGACGCAGAGCGAGGCCACGCAGCTCGCCGGTCTGGTGGGTTCGCCCTCGTACATGTCGCCCGAGCAGGTGCGGGAAGAAACCCTCACCCACCACAGCGACATGTTTTCGCTCGGCGTGGTGGTGTACGAACTGCTCACCGGGCGCCGGCCGTTTGATGGCGAAACCGATTTCGCCACGCTCTACCGCATCAGCCACGATGCTGCCGCAGCGCCCAGCCTGCTGCGCGCCTCGCTGCCGGCGGAAGTCGATGCCTTTGTGCTGCGCGCCCTGGCCAAGGCCCCGCAAGACCGCTTTGCGCACTGGTCTGATTGGGCCGACGCCTTGCTCGCGCTCTCGCGCAGCCTGCCGCGCCAGAAGTCGCAGGACACGGAGACCGAGCGTTTCGCACGCCTGCGGGCCTTGCCGTTCTTTGCCGATTTCCACGACGTCGCCCTGTGGGAGCTGATGCGCCTGGGCAACTGGCGCCGCGTGCCGCGCGGCACCGTGCTGATGCGCGAAGGCACGCCCGGCGATTCGTTCTGCATCCTCATCGAAGGGGAGGTGAACATCACGCGCCAGGGCTGGCAACTGTGCACCCTGGACGCGGGCGTCAGCTTTGGTGAAATGACCTTTTTGCGGCCCGATGCCCCCATCCGCACCGCCACGGCAGTGTCCGGCTCTGAGGTGCTGGTGCTCAAGGTGCGCAACCCGGCGCTGCGCGGCGCGTCGGACACGCTGCAATCGTGCTTTGACAAGGCGTTCATCAAGCTGCTGGTGGGGCGGCTGGTGGCCACGAACGAGCAGGTGGCGGAGTGGGATTTGGTGGCTGCGCCGCCAGAGAATTCCTGAATTGATAGCTGCTAGCGCTTATGGGATAAGCGCTGGAGGCTATTTTTATACGAATTTTTGACCGTGCGGGCGGACGGTTGCCGCACCACCCACGGCATGCTTACTTTGCTGAGCGCTCCAGGGGTGCTGGCGCAATGGCGTTGAGGGACTCATCGGCAAGTCCGACCAGCAAGGCGCGCCCGTCTGGCAAGGCGCGGAATTCGCCGAAGCGGGCGCGGCTGAAGGGCGTGCCCAGCCCTTCCGGGAAATAGAACGCATCGGTCACCAGCACCCAGTCGCCTTTCAGGCGCTTGAGTTCCAGGCGGCGTTCATCCGTCGCCAGCGTCTCGCCATCTTGCGCCACGCGCAGAACCTCGGCGACGCCGCGGGGGTTCAGCCGCACGGTGACCTGCACCGACCGGACCAACCCCTGGTTTGCCTGCTCCTTGAGCTGCTGGCGAACATTGCCTGGAATGACGAAGTTGAGCGCCATGTAGTCGCCTTGCATCAGCGAGCGCGGGTCGCGCGGCGCCAAGGGCAGGTAGAGTTTTTCTCCCTGCGCGATGACCTGCTCTTTGCGCTGCACGTCGCGGTGCACCAGGCCCAGCGCTACGGCGCCGGCGAGCGCAATGGCTAGCGGCGCCAGCCACGGGCGTGAAAGCTTCGCGCCGGGGTCGGCGGGTGCGCGTGCACCCTGCCGATCGCGCAACACCCACAAGACCAGCGCGAGCGCCGCACCCGTCGCCGCCAGCAAGGCTGCCTTGTGCACCAGCGGCCATTGCAGCGCGTAGTAAAAGCCCGATAGCTGCGCCAGCAGCGTCAGTCCCGCCAGCGCCAGCAGTGCCCGCCGTCCGGTGCCCAGCGCCACGGTGCCAATGAGTGCCACCACACCGACCTGCGGCACCACCAGGCAAGCCAGTGCCAGCACCGCGAACACCCATCCCAACAGCCGCAGCAGGGCCACGTTGTGCGTGCGAGGCCGCTCGCGCAATTGCCAATGCACCACCAGCCAGGCAGCCGCACCCAGCACCAGCGCCAATTGCACGGCGGCCGGCCAGCCCAGATCCAGAATACCTGCCAGCCCGGCGGTCAAGTCGTCGGCGGACCCACGCGGGCCGCGCCCGAACATGGCATTGAGTGACCAGAAGTGGCGTGTGCTGGCATAAGCCGCAGCCAAGAGCAGTGTCACGGCCACGCCATCGGCCAGAGCGGCCGCCTGGCGTGCCCTCGCGTGCACGGACCACTTCGGTTCGCGCGCGCTCCAAATCGCCCACAGCAGCGCCAGCGCCACGAGCACGGTGATCGACGGAAACGCTTCGATGGCCTGCCACCTGGTGTTCCCGTGCCCGCCGAACGTCAAAGCCAGGGCGACGCCTGCGGCCATCGAGCCCAGCACCCGCTGCACCCAGGCCACGCGCACCACGAGCGCCACCGCCAGCAGTGCGACCAGCAGCACCAGCAGAGAAGGGTTCTCCCACCGAAATCGCATCGCCACCACCAGCAAGGCCAAACCGGTGATCAAGGCGCTGAACGCCAATTGCGTGATGAACATGCCAGGCCGGCGGCGCAGCACGACGCTGGCGCCGCCGAGCAGCAGAGCAGCCGTGATCCATGCTCCTGGAGATTGGAAAAAGAAGCGGTACGACAGCAGCGACAGAAACCCCAAAAACGGCAGGACCACCAGTTGCGCGCCCAAAAAGTTCAGCGCCAACAGTACCCACGACGGGCCTGCTGCTTCGTGTGTGACAGGCATTGCCTCCTGCGGCAACACATCTTCGGCAATGGCCGAAACCGCCAAGGCCACGCGGGAACTGCTTGTGGACGCCATCATGCGGCTCCTTCGCTGCTTTGCAGCCGGTAAAGCCAGGTGCCGCTGAGTCCGACACAAGCGGCTGACGCCACGGTGAGCAAAAGGGCTGAGCCGACTTCGACGCGGGAATGGGCCACCAGCACACGCGCCAGCCCCGCAATGACCAGCACATCGAGCGCCAGCACCGCCATCGCCAGCACCACAAAGTCGCGTGGCCGCCGCGCGAGCGACACGGCCAGCACCGCGGCGGCCAGCGCGAGATTCAGCATGAACATCTGTGGTTGATCCCGCGCGAGCAATGCCCAGAAGCCCAGCGCCACCCACGCCGACAGTGCCATCGCCGCCGCAATGCGCGACGCGATGCGTGCTGGTGCCACAACCCCCAGCCGCGGCAGTGCCATGGGCAGCGCAAACACCACCACCCACAGCAAAGGCGTCAGCCAACTGCGGCCACTGCGCCAGCTCAGCAGGTTGGCCAGCGGGTTGAGCAGGGTATCGCTCGACCACAGCGCAATCGCCAGCCCGGCGATCAGCAGCCAGGCAGCCCACAGCCCATCGCTGCGCGCTACCAGCGTCCACACCAGCGCCAGCCCAGCCCAGGTGGCAAACAGCTGCCAGGGGTCGGCGCCGGTCTGGTAGGTCTGCCCGACGAAGGCCAGCAAAGCGCCCAGCGCGAGTGTTGCAAGCAGCAGTGCAGCTGTGCGTGCTCGCGGCCAAGGCAATGCAGCCAGTACGCTCAGCAGCAGCGCGCCTTCCAGCAAGCCAAGCTTGAACGCCCGCGTTTGCGTTTGCCAGTTGGCCGCGACCCAGAAGATCAGCCCTGCACCCAGCAGCAGCGCCGCCAAAAGCGCCAGCCCGCGCTCAAGAGCGCGCTTGAGCTCAGGCGGTTGCTGGTGCAATCCAGACAGCTGCCACAGCCGCTGGGCGCGGGGAGCATCAAGCGCAAAGCGCTGCACCCATTCATGAATCGTTGCGTGCACTCCCGCCCCCCTTCCAGTCAAATGGCCGCCATCGTAGCGGCAAAGGTTAGGGACACTGAGAGTGCAGTGCCACGTGATTTGCAGGAAGGCCCAGTGCGCTGCGAGTACCTTGTCGCAACGGTGCGAGCTGATGCGTTTGCAGTGCGCCGCCATCGGCGTAGCCGAGAGCGAGGTGGCTGGGCTCAATGCGCGCAAACCGGCGCTGCGGGGGCATCGGAGGCGCTGCAGTCGTGCTTTGACAAGGTGTTCATCAAGCTGCTGGTGGGAGCTTGGTGGTGACGAACGAGCAGGTGGCGCAATGGGATTGGGTGGTAGCGTCGCCTGAGAATTCCTGAATTGATAGCTGCGAACGCTTATGGAATAAGCTCTGGAGGCCAATTTGGTTTGATTTCTTTCGTGCGCAGACGTGGGCACGGCGCAGGCCTTCACGCAGGCATGTCGCAGGCATTGGGGTCGGATCGCGATGCAGCGCAGCGAAACTCGTGCTCAGACCTTAATCCCGGAACGAGCGTGGCGCAGCGATAGTGCAGTGTCATGCATGCCTGTGACACTGCATAGAAGTCCGAGAGGATGGGGGGCCTTTGAGACAGGAACTGCCAGCGACCAGTTCTGAAGCCGCCCGCCTGGATAAATGCTCAGGCGTGTGGGCCAGACTGCTTTTTCATATCGGCTAACGGCCGAGGTAAGCCGCCCGCAGTACGCGGGTCGGCTTGAGCCGGGTTAGGCCGCGCCGCCGCACGATATAGACAGGCCTTCATTCAGAATGCCGCTTTTTGCCGAACACTTCGTCCATCGCTTTCACCATCTTGTCAAACGGAAGGATTTCGCTCGTCCGCGGAATGGTTGACCAGTAAGACCAAGTGCCCTTCACCTTCTCTCTCTGAATGTCAGGTGGAGGAGTATTAGAGTCGGTGTATTGCTTCGAGAACTGCGCAATCATGATAGCGGCCGTGGACGATTCTGATCTCTTCAATGCCGTCGCAGCTCCACCTACCAACGCCGCGCCTTCCGGATTACTGAGAAGAGCCTCAATTAGGTCATTGTGCGTAAGGACGGGATCCATGCCCGATCTCGCGCGAATCTCCTTGAGAAGGATCGGTGTGACGTCGGCAAGCGCGAAAGAGTTGTTCGACATTTTGGTAGCTTTGCAACTTGGGTTGAGAACCTGAATCTGACTGTTCCGAGCCTTGGCAGGCTGTTTTAATATGAGTGTGCTTGAGCTTGATTATACAAAGTGGAGCGTCGATTTTGTTTTAGAATTCTGCTATTCGGACAACAAAATGCTCGCCGTTTAACTGGGAGACTGCCTTGAAGAGTGTGGCTTCGTCGACTTGAGGCAGTGCCTTCGCGAAGGCGTTGATCAGCACCAATAGTTGCATACGCGAGCACGCCGCGACATGCAAACACCAGTCCGGTGTGTTCCGTTTTATTTTTTCCTTGTCTGCCCAGGTAACATAGGCAGAGTGTGCAGCCCATCCACTGATCCCATACGCTTCAAACTCTAATAACGTAGGCGGGCACTTATCGTTTGTAAACCGGCGTTGCCAATCAGGCTCTCCCGGTGCAGCATGTAATGAGAAGTCAAATGTTGTCATTCGTCGACCTACGTCAATTTTTCTGCGAAGTTAAATAGAGGTTTTCCTGTTAAATCTGACAACGTCTTCTATATACGCCCTCTTATGCTTGGGGTTCCTCGGATGCGCTAGGCCGCCACGCTTGGGCGGCCTAACGCTGGAATTAGATTGCACCACGGGAACGCCTGCTTTTGTACTGCCGGATCTGATGGGGCAAAGAGTAGAGATATTCGAAAAGATACGTACAGAACTGAACAACATCCTTGGCGTCCTGTGGTGATGTTTCGGGCTGATCGGCAGCAGGGTGAGCGGACTCGTTTCCGAGTTCGCGGAGCTCGTGCGCCCACTCCTGCATTACCGGCGGAATCATGCCTTTGCTAGCGAGATCGTTGATCTCCTGCTTCAGGTTGTTTCCCTTGGCGCCGCAGTCGCGCAGAGCTACTTGTAAGGCGCTGCGCGCCATTACTGCGGCCGCATCCCAGATTTCGTTTTGCAATGACTGCTGCGCTTGCAGCCAAAAACGACCAACGGGCGCTGGCCACGTATCTGGCGCTTTCGTTGCTTTCCGCGGGAATGGTAAGAGTCGGTAGTCGTGAACGTCGCCGCTGGACGAGGGCGACCACAGAGCCATTACATAGCCGGCGCAGTTTCCGCACTTGAGTGTTGTGAAGTAGAGGACTTTTCGGTCGTTGGGCTTCGCCTTGCTGGCTTGATGCTCAACCGTGAAGTTACCGCGCTCAAAACAAAACGCACAAGTAATTGCATGCACCTCGAGTTTGCTGCCCGAGTAGCCGCTCCATTCTCCAAGATCCCACCAACTTTTCATATGCAACCTAACGAATCCCGCAGAATTTGCGGGATAAGCTGGATGCTGCGGGATATTCTGGACACGGCTTCCTCCTGAAAGTGGCTTGCAGGCTGGGTTTGTGGTCGATACACTGTGTAAAAACACAGGTATAAAACTCCCATGAAACCCGGCACCCCTGTTTTGCGCTCCACACGACTACTGGATCAGGTTCGGGAGCGTGTTCGCTACCTTCACTATAGCCTCAGCACCGAGAAGGCTTACCTGTATTGGGTGCGTTTTTTTATCCGTTGGCATGGTCGGTCTGGGGCTATGCGGCATCCGCGTGAGATGGGTGCGCAAGAGGTGGAAGCATTTTTGACCATGCTGGCCACCGAGCGCCGGGTATCGGCATCCACGCACAACCAGGCGCTCAGCGCGCTGTTGTTTCTGTATCGGGAAGTGCTGGCAATTGATTTGCCTTGGCTCAATGGTGTGAACCGCCCGGCGCAAAAGCGCCGCATACCCAGTGTGATGACCAAAGAGGAAGTGGCGGCGTTGTTCCAGTTTCTGGACCCGGACATGTGGCTCTTGGCGCAACTGTTGTATAGCACCGGGATGCGGCTGATGGAAGGGTTGCGGCTGCGCATCAAGGATGTGGACTTTGATCGCCATGTGATCATCGTCCGCGAGGCCAAGGGCAACAAAGACCGGGTGGTGATGTTGCCACGCGCTCTGCTTGCCCCGTTGCGTCAGCAGTGGCGACATGCCCGGTGTGTTTGGGAGCAGGACCGGCAGGCGCAGCGCGGTGGGGTGCAAACGCCGCATGCGCTGGAGCAAAAGTATCCGCAGGTTGGCAGTACCTGGGAGTGGTTCTGGTTGTTTCCCTCGCCCACGTATTCTGTAGACCCGCAGTCGGCGCTGAACGCCGCCATCACTTGTATGAAGAAAGGCTGCAACGCGCTGTCAAGAAGACTGTGGCCCAGGCGGGCATTTACAAGCCTGTTTCCGTGCATACCCTGCGCCACAGCTTCGCCACGCACTTGCTGCAGTCGGGCACCGATATCCGCACGGTGCAGGAGCTTTTGGGTCACAGCGATGTGTCTACCACCATGATCTACACGCATGTGCTGAAGGTGGCCGCTGGCGGCGCGGTCAGCCCGTTGGACGCCTTGGGTTTTGGTGTATGACAGACCGCTTTGCGGTGGATGGATCAACGTCTCGTTGGGGTCGAACTCCGTCATCTACCAGTTGTGCAGTACGAGCACGGCGACCAGGCAGGCTTGCTGCACTCCCAGAGCGATGGTCAAAAGGCAAAGCGGCCAAGTTCTAGCGACAGCGACGCAACCCAAAATTCGCCGTCGCACTCAGAGCGCGATTGAAGGCAGCGCGCCAGTGACTGCAATTTCGGACAAACATTTGAATGAAATACGGCCCTGGCACTTACTGGTATTGCGCTGCCATGACACTTTTGCTGAAAGCAAGCGTGCCCGATAGCGCTTTCAGCGCTTGCGACGCGCTTCGAACTGCGTGGAAAATTCCGCCATGCGCGAGCGGTTCTTGCCAAAGTCGTACTTGCCGACCAAGGAGCGGGAGCGGTAGTCGATGCGCTGCGCCTCTGCATCGACCCTGAAATCGACCAGATCCCTGAACCCCAAAAACGTTGTAAACACCACCTCCATCGACAAGGCGTCGGTCTTGACGATTTTTGCTTGGGGAAACTTCGCCAGCGTGGCGCGCAGCGCCTCCATGGCCTGCGTCGGCGTGCCCTCGAAGCGCAGTGGCCCAAGGCCACTGGTGCCGAAGGAGTTCACGCAGTTGGATGTCACCTTGCAGGCCAATGCGGCGCGGGTCGCATCAGTGGCTGGGCTGGCAACCGGCGGGGCGGCTGGCACAGCGTGTGCGGCGAAGCCGGCCACGAGCAGCGCAAGAGTGCTCGCCGTGCGGGCGCTTTGGAGTCTGGTTGTCACAGGCATCGGTGCGTCGCTGGGCGCTCAGTCGCCAAAGCCCAAAAACGTCGCCGCCTCGTCCACGCTCTTGCGCTGCGAGACCACTGCGTTGGCGGGGAAGCTTTCGTCCGGCCAGCCCATGGCAATGCAGGTCTGAATCACCTGGTCTTCGGGGATGCCGGCCTCGGCGCGCACCACCGGCGACTGCATGATGCCCTGGCTGTTGATCACGCAGCCCAAACCGCGCGCCCAGGCAGCGTTGACGATGCTGTTGACCACGCCGCCACAGTCAAATGGCGCAATGTCGCTGCCGTGAATGGCGCGGTCGTAGGTCACGACGATGGAGACGGGCGCGTCGAACTGGCGAAAGCCGCGCAGTATCCAGTCGTGGCGTTTTTCCTTGTTGTCGCGCTCGATGCCCATGGCAGCGAAAAGCTGTTTGGCCACGCCAATCTGCCGATCGCGGTGCGGGCCCACGTACTCCGGCCCCAGGCGAAACTCGCGCGAGTGCGGCACCCCTGCCAGGTTGCGCTCCACGTTCCCGGCGCGGATGCGGTCCAGCACCTCGCCGCTGACCACGTAGAAGTTCCAGGGCTGGGTGTTCATGGACGTGGGCGCGCGCATCGCGAGCTCCAGCACCTCGCGGATGAGCGATTTGGGAACCGGCTTGTTCAGGTAGCCGCGAATGCTGCGGCGCTGCTGGAGGACGTCGTCGAATTTCATGCGGGTCTCGTTGGGGTGAATGCCTCGGGGTGGGCGCCTGTGTCCGGGCGTGCCGGCCTGATGTGAAGACCATTGTCCAAAGCTTGGTCTGCCCCATAGGTCAACTGCGTGACATGCACGGCGCTGGGGCAGGGCGAGCATGTCGATCATGAGCAACGGGGCATGGACAACATCGTACCGGGATGCAGATAGCGTGAAACACTGCACCAGGGTCTTGGCCCATTGGCTGCGCTGCAAAGGCCCGCTGCGACAATTCATGGAGCGGCCGGTTGAGGCCGACTTTTGCACGACGGACGATCCAGGCAGACGCCAGAGTCTTTTCATTTTGATAGCTGCCAACGAAATCCCGGCGGGCGCCAGCAGCGAATTTTCTTTAGGAAATGGCATGAACACCAAACAACAACTCAAGGACCTGGTCAACGCCCGTCGCGGCATGCTGGTGCCCGGCGCCTTCAACGCGCTCTCGGCCAAGGTGATTGAAGACCTCGGTTTCGAGGCGATCTATGTGACCGGGGCCGGCGTTACCAACATGTGGTTTGGCCTGCCTGACCAGGGTTTCATGGGGCTGACCGACATTGCAGACCACACGGCCCGCATCCGCGACGCAGTGGAGCTGCCGCTGATCGTGGACGCCGATACGGGTTTTGGCAACGCGCTTAATACCTACTACGCGGTGCGTACGCTTGAGCGGGCTGGCGCCGACTGCATCCAGCTCGAAGACCAGGTCTCGCCCAAGCGCTGCGGGCATTTCAGCGGCAAGGATGTGGTCAGTACCGAAGACATGCTGGGCAAGATCAAGGCTGCCGTCGATGCCCGTCGCAGCGAAGGCACGCTCATCCTGGCACGCACCGATGCCTGCGCTTTGCATGGTTTCGAAGCGGCGGTGGAGCGCGCTCGCCAATACGGTGAGGCCGGCGCCGACCTGCTGTTTGTTGAGGCCGTCACTACGGACAGCGAAATCCGCAGTCTGCCGCAGCGCCTTGACAAGCCGCAGGTGATGAACATGGTGATTGGCGGCAAAACCCCCCTCGTCGGTGCCGAGGAACTTGCCCACCTGGGCTACGGCATCGTTCTTTATGCCAACGCGGCCTTGCAGGGCGCCGTCATGGGCATGCAAAAAGCGCTCACCGTGCTGCGCGATGAGCGCTCGGTGCGCGAAGACTCCGGCTTGGTGGCGCCGTTTGCCGAGCGCCAGCGGCTGGTGGGCAAGCCGGCGCTGGATGCGCTGGAGCAGCGCTACGCGGTTTGAGGCGGGTGTCGTGAGTTTCAGCGCCTCGCGCGCTCATAGCGCACAAAGCTGAGCGGCGTGCCGTCCTGCGCCTGCAGGCGCTCGCGGCTTTGCTCGACCCATTCCGGGCCGAGTTCGGGCGCGTAGGCGTCGCCCGCGTAGTCGCGCTCGATTTCGGTGACTTCCACGGCATCGGCCAGCGGCAGGGCCTGCGCGTAGATTTGCGCGCCGCCAATCACCCAGACCGTGTCCGAGGACTCACATAGTTGTAGCGCCTCACCCAAGCTGGATGTGCGCTGGACGCCATTTTCATGCCAATTTTCTTGCCGCGTGATGACGATATTGCTGCGCCCCGGCAGTGGGCGAAAGCGCGCCGGCAGAGAGTCCCAGGTCTTGCGGCCCATGACCACCGGGCAGCCGCCGGTCAGGCGCTTGAAGTGCGCCAGATCTTCGGGCAGGTGCCAGGGCATGCGCCCGTCCTTGCCGATGACGCCGTTGGCGGCGCGAGCGTAGATGAGGTTCACTTTCACCGGCTCACCCGCCTAGATCGCTACCGGCGCCTTGATGGCCGGGTGGTGCTCGTAGTTCTGGATTTCGAAGTCTTCAAACTCGTAATCGAACAGTGTGGCCGGCTTGCGCTTGATGTGCAGCTGCGGCAGGGCGTAGGGCTTGCGGTCGAGCTGGGTGCGCACCTGCTCTTCGTGGTTGCTGTAGATGTGGCAGTCGCCGCCAGTCCAAACGAAGTCGCCCAAGTCGAAGTCGCACTGCTGCGCCACCATGTGCGTGAGCAGGGCGTAGCTGGCGATGTTGAAGGGCACGCCCAAAAACAGGTCGGCGCTGCGCTGGTACAGCTGGCACGACAGGCGGGCGCGCTCGCCCAGTTGCTGCGCGGGCGCCACGTAAAACTGGAACAGCGCGTGGCAGGGCATGAGGGCCATTTTGTCGAGCTCGGCCACGTTCCAGCTGCTGACCAGAATGCGGCGCGAATCGGGGTTGCTGCGCAGCTGCTCGATGACCTGCGCCATCTGGTCGATGTGGCCGCCGCCCGGCGTGGGCCAGCTGCGCCACTGCACGCCATAGACCGGGCCGAGGTCGCCGTTTTCGGCAGCCCATTCGTCCCAGATGGTGACGCCGCGCTCTTGCAGCCAGCGCGCGTTGCCGTCGCCGCGCAGGAACCACAGCAGTTCGAGCGCAATGCTTTTGAAGTGCACCTTCTTGGTGGTGATCAGCGGAAAGCCGCGCGCCAGGTCAAAGCGCATCTGGTGGCCGAACACGCTCCTGGTGCCGGTGCCGGTGCGGTCGCCCTTGTGCACGCCGTTCTCCAGCACGTAGCGCAGAAAGTCTTCGTAGGGCGTGGCCACCACGCGGGTGGACATGGCGGGGTGGTGAATCATGGCAAGGGGCCGAGCACGCGGCCCGGGTTCATGAGATTGTGGGGGTCGAGCGCCTGCTTGATGCTGCGCATCATGGCCAGCGCGACGGGAGATTGGTATTCCTTGAGCGTATCGACCTTGAGCGCGCCCACGCCATGCTCGGCCGAGAACGAGCCACCAAACTTCGCCGCGGCCCCGTAGACCAGCTTGTTGACGTCGTCCTCGCGCTCGCGCAAGAACGCAGCCGCATCGCCCCCTTCGGGGGCCTGCACGTTGTAGTGCAGGTTGCCGTCGCCCAGGTGGCCGAAGTTGACCAGGCGCACGCCGGGGATTTCGCGCGCCAGCAGCACGTCGGTGTCGGCCACAAAGGCGGGGATGCGCGAGATCGGCACGGAGATGTCGTGCTTGATGTTCAGGCCTTCTTGCGCCTGCGCGAGCGGAATGCTCTCGCGGATGTGCCACAGCTGCTGCGCCTGCGTCAGGTTCTCGGCCACCACGGCGTCGAGCACGCAGCCGGCTTCGAACGCGGCTTCGAGCAGCGCCTCGAAGCGGGCGCGGGCGTGGTCCTCGGATTCGCTGTCGGAGTTCTCCAGCAGCACCGCGTACTGCACGCCCTCCTGCTCGACAAACGGCACGCGCAGCTGCGGCATGTGCTTGGCCACCAGCGAGAGTGCAAAGCGCCCCATGACCTCGAAACCGGTCAGGTCCGCGCCCAGGCTGCGCTGCGCTAGCGAAAGCAGCGCAACCGCCTGCTCCATCGACGGCACGGCCGCCCAGGCGGTCAGGCGCGCGGCGGGGCGCGGGAACAGCTTGAGCGTGGCGGCGGTGATGACGCCGAGCGTGCCTTCGCTGCCAATCATCAGGTTGCGCAGGTCGTAGCCGGTGTTGTCCTTGCGCAGGCCCTTGAGGCCGTGCCAGATGTCGCCTTGCGGCGTGACCACTTCCAGCCCCAGGCACAGCTCGCGCGTGTTGCCGTAGCGCAGCACCTGCGTGCCGCCGGCGTTGGTGCCCAGGTTGCCGCCAATGGTGCAGCTGCCTTCGGCGGCGAGTGAGAGCGGAAACAGCAGGCCGGCGCTTTCCGCTGCAGCCTGCACGTTTTGCAGCACACAGCCGGCTTCCACGGTCATGGTCAGGTTGGCCTGGTCGATGCCCCGCACGGCGTGCATGCGGGTCAGGCTGAGCACCACTTCGCGGCCCGAGGTGTCGGGTGTGGAGCCGACGGACAGGCTGGTGTTGCCGCCTTGCGGCACGATGGGCACGCCAAAGGCCGCGCAGGCGCGCACCACGGCGGCGACTTCGTCGGTGCTGGCGGGGCGCACCACGGCCAGGGCCTTGCCGTGCAGGCGGCCGCGCCAGTCGCGCTCATAGGCGCTCAGGTCGCCTTCGGTCATCACGTGCGCCGGCCCGACCAGGTTGCGCAGGGTGGTTAGAAAATCGGACATGGAAATAGGGAAATAGGGACCCGGATGCTCGGGGACTACAAGGTGGCGGGTGCGGCGGCGGCCAACGCCGGGACTTTGCGCAAACGCAGGCGGATGTGCGCGGTGCAGGCAGTGAACAGCACGACACAGAGCAGCACTTCGGCCCATGCCAGCCAGTTGCTCGGCGGCGGGTCGCTCCAGCCGCGCACCACGCCTTCGGTGAAATACAGCCAGACCATCAGGCTGACCCAGCGGTAGGTGTACATGCGGTTTTTCAAGAAGCCGGCCAGCGGCAGGCACAGCGGCAGGGCCTTGAGCGCCAGCCACGATCCTCCGGGCCGCAGCGGCGCCAGCCACAGTTCCCAGGCCAGGCACAGCGCAATCAGCGCCAGCAGGCTGACCACGGCTACGCTGCGAGCGCGCCGCACGGCAGTTGGGGCGGCGTTGGGCAGATAGTGCGGGAGGGAAGCAGAGAGATCGGGGCGGTCAGGAACGGGCATCGCAATGGCATCATACCGGCCATGGAGTCTTCTCATGACCGCCCGGCGCAGCGTGCGCAGGCGCTGCTGCACGATCTTTCGCGCTTCCCCTGGAAGGTTACGGCGCAGACGCTGCGCGAGCGATTTCGGGAAGACCGGTTGGGGCTCACCGCCAGCAGCCTGACCTTCACCACCATTTTGGCGCTGGTGCCCTTCTTTACGGTGGCGCTGGCGGTGTTCAGTGCGTTTCCGATGTTTAGCCGCGTGCAAGAGGTGTTGCAAGGCTGGCTGCTGCAAAGCCTGATTCCCAACTCGATCTCGCTTCCGGTGCTGGACTACCTGAACCAGTTTGCCGCCAAGGCCAGCCAGCTGGGTTTGGTGGGTTTCAGCGTGCTGATCGTCACCGCGCTGGCGCTGATGCTGACGGTGGATCGCACCTTCAACAACATCTGGCGCGTGCGCCGCCTGCGGCCGCTGGGGCAGCGGGTGCTGATTTATTGGGCCGCCCTGACTTTTGTGCCGCTGCTGCTGGGCCTGAGCCTGGCGGTCACGTCGTATGCGGTCTCGGCCTCGCGCGGACTGGTGGAGACGCTGCCCAACGGCGTCGAATTGCTCATCAATTCGCTGCAGTTCGCGGTGCTGGCGGGCGGCATGGCCAGTCTCTACCGCTCCATTCCCAACACGCCGGTGCGTTGGCGCCATGCCTGGGCGGGCGGTATTTTCGTCTCGGTGGGGATCGAACTGGCCAAGAAAGGCCTGGCGCTGTACCTGGCGCGCATGCCCACCTACTCGGCGGTGTACGGCACCTTTGCCACGCTGCCCATCCTGCTGATCTGGATTTACATCGCCTGGGTCATCGTTCTGCTGGGCGCAGTGGTGTCCGCCTACCTGCCCAGCCTGATGGCCGGGGTGGCGCGCCGCTCAGGGCACCAGGGCTGGACTTTCGAGCTGGCCATCGAGCTGCTGCAGCACCTGGAGCGGGCGCGCAGCGGGCACGGACGCGGGGTGCGGGCCACGGTGCTGGCGCGGCGCATGCGGGTGGACGCCTTGCAGCTGGCGCCGGCACTTGAAGCGCTGCTGGCGCTGGACTGGATCGCCCGCATCGAAGAGAACACCGAGCGCCGCCGCGACGAGCCCCGCCTGGTCTTGCTGGCTGATCCGGCCGCTACACCGCTGGCGCCGCTGGTGCAGCGCCTGCTGCTCCAGCGCGGCCCGCATGTGGAAGCCCTGTGGCAGGGCGCACAGCTGGATCGCTTGCGGCTGGCCGATGTGCTGGACGGCTCGGTGAACGCAGCGCCTTTGGTCGGCGCCGCCGCAAAAATAGGATGAAAATTGGCCTCTAGCGCTTATCCATAAAGCGCTTTCAGCTATTTATTTAATAGTGACGTGGCGCGGTCGCACGCAAGGCGTGCGGCTTCTCCATGGCAAAACTGGCCTCCAGGGTGCGGGCGCTCGCCCGGCTGCCGCAGGCCTGACTGATCGGCGTGTGCCGAAGCAAGCTGGTTCGGTTCAGGCCCTGCGCATCGGCGCTGCGGCCGTGCGCGCCGTGGCGGGTGGTGTTTCGTTGTCTTGTCTGCACCATTCAAGCGGCCTTTCGTTGCTGGTGCGCCGGCTTGTGCGGCGCCTTGTGCAACGCCACATTGAGCGGCTGATGCAATGGCCTGTGCTGAGACAGCCCAGGTGCAGTCGCCTTGTCTGGCGCGGCGGAGGGCTGCGCCGGGCCATCGGCAAGAAACGCGTCCAGCGAATCGTCGATGGCCTCCATCCAGGGCGTGTGGTGTGGCGGGGCCACCGTGCCGGTGAGCGTGGAGCGGTAGCTCTTGTTGCGGTAGCCCAGGATGTCGGCCTGCTTGTCGCGCTTCCACTCCTTGAACAACTGGCCCATGCCCTCGATGTCGAACTCGGGGTAGTCGGTGGGGCCGACCAGGTCGCGGATGTATGCGGCCTGAAAGTCGATGTGCTGGCAGGGCGTTCTGGCAGCTTCTTCGCGTTGCACCCACGCGGCGGCGTCGGCTGCCATGGCCTGGGCGTCCGGCAAGGCGATGCGCCCGAGGATCACGTCGCGTGCATACCAGGCCTGCGCGTCGAACATGTTGAAGGTGTAGTACTGGTCTTGCATGCCCAGGTAAATCAGCTTCGGGTTGGCGATCCAGAACACGCCCTTGTACAGATTTTCCGGGTACAGGCGGTTGCGGGTGCGCAGCGTCAGATCGTCGGGCAAGAACGGAAAGTGGTGCTGGTAGCCGGTGCACAGGATGATGGCGTCCACCTCCCGCTGGCTGCCGTCTGCGAAATGCGCGGTGCGATCGTCCAGGCGCGTCAGCAGCGGCACCTCCTGGAATGCCTCAGGCCACGCGTACCCCATGGGGGCGCTGCGGTAGCTGAAGGTGACCGAACTGGCGCCGTACTTGTGGCACTGCGTGCCGATGTCTTCGGCCGAATAGCTGCTGCCCACCAGCAGCAGGTCCTTGCCGGCAAATTCGCAGGCGTCGCGGAAGTCATGGGCATGCAGTACCCGGCCTGGAAAATGCTCCAGACCCTCGAAGTACGGCGTGTTGGGTGTGGAAAAGTGGCCGGTTGCCACGACGACATAGTCAAATTCTTCTGTCGACAGCGCATCGGCTTTCACGTCGCGAACCGTCACCGAGAACTTTTCCGTGGCTTCGTCGTACGACACCCACTGCACGGCCGTGTTGAAGCGGATGCAGTGGCGCAAGTCGCTTTTCTCGACGCGGCCCATGATGTAGTCGCGCAGTACGGCGCGCGGCGGGTACGACGCAATGGGCTTGCCAAAGTGCTCTTCAAAGCTGTAGTCGGCAAACTCCAGGCATTCCTTGGGACCGTTGGACCACAGGTAGCGGTACATGCTGCCGTGCACGGGCTCGCCGTGGGCGTCCAGGCCGGTGCGCCAGGTGTAGTTCCACATGCCGCCCAGATCGCTCTGCTTTTCGTAGCAAACAATTTCCGGCAGCTCAGCGCCCGTCTGGGCTGCGGCTTCGAAGGCGCGCAGCTGCGCCAGGCCGCTGGGTCCGGCGCCGAGGATGGCAATGCGTTGTTTTTTCATAGGGGGAGACTCCTTCATATGGGTGGGCGGCCGCGAATCGGGGCCGCCAGATGGGGTCCGCAGGCCGGCGCGGGGCCATGGGCGCCAAGCGGGGCCGCCAGGACGGCGAAGGCAGCGCAAGGCTGCCGGGCCGCTCAAAGCAGCGGCCATGCGGCCATCGGGGGCCAGGGCAAAAGACGGGGGGTCAGCCTGGCGCCGGCAGGGCGCCAGCGCTTCTCATCAGGGACCGAGGCGACGGCAGCGCAGCATTGCGTGCCTTTGCCGGAACAAAAGACGGCAACAAGATACTGATTAGTATCTATTTGCCATTTAAACGAGTCTATTGTAACACAAAATGTACGTAATGAAGGGGAGCGACGTGCGTTACTGGCTTGCGGAGCCTCAATCGCTGCCCTGATCGCACGCGGCTGTGCCTGCCAGGGTGCCGCTGCGCACCGCACCTTCCAGCGTGGCCGGGTAGGGGCCTGCCACATAGTCGCCGCAGGCCCAGAGGCCGGGGACGACACGGGTGGCGGGTCGCTCCAGCGCCGGGGTGCAGGCAAAGGTGGCACGTTTTTCCACCACGGTCTGCACCAATCGCAGGTCTGCCAGTTCAAGCTCGCCCTGGGCCTGGGCCAGAACCTGCTGTTCGAGCAGTTCGCGCTCGCCCTGGCTGGTGCTCACGACAAAGGCCAGCAGGCCGGCCGGTCCACCGAGCTGGCCGCGGTCGAACACAAACTGCGCAGGGCGGTCCGGGCCACTGCGCAGTGCCAGCATGGGGACCGGAAAGACGTGGCCATCGGCCCCTGCGCTTGTCTGGGCGTACACCGTGGTGATGGCTTCAAAGCGCAGAGCGTGCGCGCAGGCCGCCCAATCGCACAGCGGCACCGTCAGGTCAATGGGCGCGTTCTGCGCGCAGCGGGAGACGAGGCGCGCCGCCTCGGTGCTGGCGGTGGCCAGAACCACGCCGTCGAAGAGCATGCCGTTGACGTGCCAGCCAGCGCCAGCCAATGGTGCCGCCAGATCATGAATGCGCGTGCCGGTGCGGACGATGGCGCCGCGCGTGCGCAACCAGCGCGCGGCGGCCTCGGGGAAAAGGGCGCCCAGTTCGGCGCGTGGCAGCAGCAGATTGGAGCCGCCGGGGCCGCTGAAGAGGCTGTCCTTCAGCACGCGCAGAAACACCTGGCCACTCGCTTCGTGCGCGCGCGTATTGAGCGCGGCCACGCAGAGCGGGTCAATGAACTCCGTCACCAGCCGCGGCGGCAGCCCCTGGCAGAGATCGTTTACGGATGCCTCGGCGGCGCAGACGAAGCGCTTGCGTTGCCAGGTGCTGGCGGTGCGCAACAGTGCAAGGCGTTCACGCCAGCTCCAGCTGCGCGCGCGCAGGATGCCAAACAAGGCATCCCAGGGCGGTGGCAGGTCGGGCCACTGCAGGCCGCTGCCATCGGCAAACCGCAGTGTGAGCGGCAGGCGCAGCAGCGCTTCCTCCACGTCGACACCGCATTCGTGCATCAGCCGCAGCGATTCGGAGTAGGCGCCGATCAAGATGTGCTGGCCGTTGTCCAGCAGCAGCGCCGACCCGTCGGCCTGGCTGCAAGGCACGGTGCGTGCGCGACCGCCCACGGTGCGCGCGGCTTCGAACACGGTCACGTTGTGTCCGCGCTGGACCGTTGCCATGGCTGCCGCCATACCGGCCCAGCCGGCACCGACGATGGCCAGCCTCATGCGCGGGCCGCCGTGCAAATTTCGAGAAGCATCCTCACATCCGGCCCAGCGCCTGCATCTTCCACGCCAGCCAGAACTTGCGCAGCGGCGTGAGCGCCACGCGCTGGTGCAGCACCTGGAAGTTGTCGCGTTCGATCTCGCGCAGCAGCGTGCGGTAGATGCTGGCCATCATCAGGCCGGGTTTTTGGGCGCGCCGGTCTTCGGCAGGCAGCAGGGCCAAGGCTTCGTCGTAGAGGCCGTGTGCACGCTCGGATTGGAAGCGCATCAGTGCGACAAAGCGGTCCGAATGCTTGCGCTCGAGAATTTCATTGGCTTTCACGTCGAACTGCTGCAACTCGTTCACCGGCAGGTAGATGCGCCCGCGCATTGCGTCCTCGCCGACGTCGCGCAAGATGTTGGTCAGCTGCAGCGCCTGCCCCAGCTTGTGCGCGTAGTCGGTGGTGGCGCTCTGTGTCTGGCCAAAAATGCGCGCTGCCACTTCGCCCACCACGCCGGCCACCAGGTGGCAATAGCGCTGCAGGTTGGGGTAGTCGAGGTAGCGGGTCTGGCTGAGGTCCATTTCGCAGCCATCGATCACCGACCGAAGCGGGGCTTCGGGAATGCCAAAAGCCTGGACGTGCGGGATCAGCGCCTTCGTCACCGGATGCGATGCTTCGCCCGCAAACGCTTTGGACAACTCACTGCGCCACCAGGCAAGCTTGGTGTGGGCGACGCCGGGGTCGGTCACTTCGTCGACAACGTCGTCTATTTCACGGCAAAACGCATAAAAAGCGGTAATCGCCTGTCGCCGCTGTTCGGGCATGAACAAAAAGGCGTAGTAGAAACTGCTGCCCGAAGCTGCGGCTTTTTCTTGGACGTACTGCTGCGGATTCATAAGCGCGCAATTGTCCCACGCGGCAAGGAGCCTAAACTCGCGCGCAAGGAAACCCATGAACCCCCATTCCCTTCTTGTTCTTGGTATCGAGTCGTCCTGCGATGAAACCGGTGTCGCGCTGGTTCGCACGGAGAGCGGCGAGGCCGTGCCCCGCTTGCTGGCGCACGCACTGCACAGCCAGATTGAAATGCACCAGGCCTATGGCGGCGTGGTTCCCGAGCTTGCCAGCCGCGACCACATTCGCCGCGTGCTGCCGCTGACCGAATCGGTGCTGCGCGAGAGTGGCTGCACCTTGCCCCAAGTGGACGTGGTGGCCTTCACGCGCGGCCCCGGCCTGGCGGGCGCCTTGCTGGTGGGCGCCGGCGTGGCCTGCGCACTGGGCGCTGCGCTGGAGGTGCCGGTGCTGGGCGTGCACCACCTGGAAGGGCATTTGCTCTCGCCTTTTCTCAGCGCAGACCCGCCCGAGTTCCCATTTGTCGCTTTGCTGGTCTCCGGTGGTCACACGCAGTTGATGCGCGTCGATGGCGTGGGGCAGTACGTGCTGCTGGGCGAAACCATTGACGACGCCGCCGGCGAAGCCTTTGACAAATCGGCCAAGCTGATGGGCCTGGGCTACCCCGGCGGGCCGGCGCTCTCGCGCCTGGCAGAGCAGGGCGATCCGAAGGCGTTCAAGCTGCCGCGCCCGTTGCTGCACAGCGGGAATCTCGATTTTTCGTTTGCCGGTCTGAAGACGGCCGTGATGACGCAGGCCAAAAAACTGGGCGACGACCTGCCCGCGCGCAAGGCCGATCTGGCCGCCAGCACCGAGGCGGCGATCGTCGAGGTGCTGGTGAAAAAGTCGCTGGCAGCGTTGGTGCAAACGGGTCTGCAGCGCCTTGTGGTGGCCGGCGGTGTCGGCGCCAATCGGCATTTGCGAGAGCAACTCAATGCCGCCTGCGCCGCGCGCGGCGTGCGCGTGCACTACCCCGAACTGCATTTGTGCACCGACAACGGCGCCATGATTGCCCTGGCCGCCGCCATGCGCCTGCAGTCGGGCGTGGCCGAAGCGACGCGCAGCTATGCGTTCGACGTGAAGCCGCGCTGGTCGCTCGACGCCATCGCCTGAACCGACTGGCAGCGTGCGCAAGCCAAGCGCTTGAGACGACCACCGAAGCGCTGGCGCTGCACTTGCCGCAGCCGCTTGACAAAAATCAACGGGTCTTGGCGCTTCCATCGGAAAAATCGGCTTGTGATGGGCGCAGTCTGTACTGCGCGCGACCTGGTCGCACCGGCGGGCAATCGGTTTGGGGAGCAAAAATGAACCCTGTGACACGCGCAATCGATGGGCGGATACGTCGGCCATGAGGAGGCACGTTGTCCTTGGCGTGTGTGTGAGCCTCTTGCTCGGCTCCCTCGCAGTCGCTTGGCGCTTTCATGAGGACATCGAGCGCGCCAGCGCGCGGGCGTCTGCGGGCGGCCGGGTGCTGGCAACGCGCTGTGGTCCGATCGAGGTCGAAGAAGCGGGCGAAGGCCTCCCGCTGCTGATCGTGCATGGCAGTGGCGGCGGGCACGACCAGGGCATGGCCTGGGCGCGGCCATTGACACGCGAGGCGGTGCACGTGATCGCGATGTCGCGCTTTGGCTACCTGGGTACGCCGCAGCGCGCCGATGCTTCGCCCGAGGCGCAGGCCGACGCCCATGTCTGCCTTCTGGATGCGCTGGGCATCGCCCAAGCCGCCGTGATGGGTGTCTCGGCCGGAGCCCCCTCGGCCACGCAGATGGCGATCCGGCATCCAGAGCGGGTGAGCGCGCTGGTGCTGGTGGTGCCGATCGCCTACAAACCGGGTCAGCTTGCAAGCACCGTGCCCCCGGTGTCCGACGAAAAAGATGCCTTGCTGCTGCGCCTGCTGGGTTCGGACTTCCTGTTCTGGGCCGCTCTGCACCTGGCGCCGAACCAGGTGCTGCGCCATGTGCTGGCCACGCCGCCCGAGCAGGTGGCTGCGGCGAGCGAAGCAGAGCGCGCCCGCGTGGCCGATCTGGCCGAGCGCATTCTGCCGGTGTCCGCCCGCGCCGCCGGGCTGCGCGAAGACACACGGCTGGGCAAGCGCCTCGGGCCCTACGCGCTCGCGTCCATCCAGGCCCCGACGCTCGTCGTCAGCGCGCGGGACGATGGTTTTGGTACCTGCGCAGCAGCACAGTACACGGCCAGCCAGATCGCGGGCGCGAAGTTTCTCGGCTTCGACGAAGGGGGCCATCTGCTCGTCGGGCACGATGCCAGCGTGCGCGCGGCCGTCCTGGCATTGCTGAGGTCCGGCGCAGCAGGGGCCCGCTGAATGAAGGATGCACAGCCGAAGTTGGCGCGCCAGGAAGAAGAGCGAGGAAACCGATGGGATTCTTGAAGATCGCCGTGGCCATTTTGGCAATAGCCGGCCTGGCCCTTGCCGTACTCACCGTCTGGGGTTACTGGAGGTGGCAAGGCCTGACGCAGGGCTTGGTCGAGCAGCTTGACGCCGCCCGACTGGAGCCGCGACCAGCACTTTTCGACACCCGCGAGCTGGACGGCTTGCCGCCCGTGGTGCAGCGCTATTTCCGGGCCGTGCTGCCCGAAGGCGCGCCCATCATCGCCGCCGCAGAGATCGAGCACAGCGGCAGGTTCAACATGGGCGAGACCGCTGACGCATGGAAGCCGTTCAGCTCCCGTCAGCGCGTGGTGATGCACAGGCCGGGCTTTGTGTGGGACGGTGCTATCCGCATGCTGCCCGGCCTCAGCGTGCGGGTGCACGACGCCTATGTGGCCGGCGAGGGCGTGCTGCACCCGGCCCTTCTGGGCCTGTTCACGCTGGCAAGCCTGCGCGGCACGGGAACGCTGGCACAAGGTGAGCTGATGCGTTTCTACGCCGAAGCCGTTTGTTACCCCACGGCCTTGCTGCCCAGCCAGGGCGTGCGCTGGACGCCGGTGAGCGAAAGCTCGGCACTGGCGACGGTGGACGATGGTGGCGTGGCCGTGTCCCTGACCTTCACCTTTGGTGCCGACGGGCTGATCGAGTCGGTGCGCGCCGAGGCCAGAGGCCGCACCGTGGGCGGGCAGATCGTGATGCGGCCCTGGGAAGGGCGCTGGTTTGACTACCGGGTGCAGGCTGGCATGCGCGTGCCGATGGCCGGCGAGGTGGCGTGGCTGCTGCCGCCCGAAGAGGGCGGGCGCAAGCCGTACTGGCGGGGAAGCACCACGCTGCTGCGCTACGAATTCGCGCCGAAGTGGCCTTAACTTTTCAGTATTTTGTGGCTCTAGCGCATGTGTATATTGCCATAGTAGCTATAAATTGAATAGCGGACGTCTTTTGACCCTGCGGCATATCCCATGCTTTACCTGGCGTTCATGCGTTGGCAGTGAGGGCGAAGCAGGCGCACCGCACAATGGGCCTGCAACAAAGCCTCGTTGGTCCGTTTTTGTTCCGCTTTCGCCTTCGTTCGCCATTGCCAGATCCTTTTGTCCCTGCTTGCTGCCCATTGCACGTTTTCCGCTTTCGCCCCTTCCGATGAACCTTCGCAATCCTTTTGACGTCCGCAGGACGCGCGCCCTGCTCGCCTGGGCTGCTTCTGCCCTGCTGTTGACGGCCTGCGCATTGCCCGTGGTGCAGTCGAGCGCGCCGCCGGCGCTGGCCGTTCCGGACCATTGGTCGTCCACCGGCGGACAAGCGCAGGCGCCAGTAGTCTTGCCCGAGGCGCCGGGCCCCTGGTGGCAGCAGTTTGGCGATGCCCAGCTGTCTGAACTGATCACGCAGGTGCTGGCGGCGCACACCAGCGTGCGCGCGGCGCGTGAAGCCCTGGTGCAGGCGCGCGCCCAGGTGGAGGTGCAGGCGGCGTCGCTGTCTCCGCAATTGGGCGCTTCGGCCCAGGCGCAGCGGGCGCGGGCGGCCAACGGCACCGGGAACAATTTTCGGGCGGGCCTGGATGCGGGATGGGAGCTGGATCTGTTTGGCCGTGGGCGCGCTGCGGTGGACGCAGCGCAGGCCGACGCCGAGGCCACGGCCGCTGCACTGGGGAGCGCCCAGGTGTCGCTGGCAGCGGAAGTGGCGGCCAACTACATTGCGCTGCGCGGCCTGCAGGCGCGCCTGGCCATTGGGCGCAGCAACCTCGCCAGCCAGCAGGAAACCCTGCAAATCAGTAATTGGCGCCTGCAGGCCGGGCTGACCACCTCGCTCGTCACCGAGCAGGCGCGCGCTGCAGTGGAGCAAACTGCCGCACAAATTCCCGCGCTTGAGACGAGCCTGGCCCAGACGCGCCATGCCCTCGCCGTGCTGATTGGCCAGCCGCCCGCAGCACTGGACGTGGCGCTGGCGCCAGTGGCCGCCGTGCCGCAGGCCCCGCCTGAGCTGGCCCTGAGCATTCCTGCGCAAACCTTGCGCCAGCGCCCCGATGTGCGTGCGGCCGAGGCACGCATCCGCGCGGCGTTGGCGCGCGTGTCGCAGGCCGACGCGGCCCGCTACCCCAGCCTGCGCATCAGCGGCAATCTGGGCCTCAGTGCGGCGACGCTGGGGGCGCTGACGAATGGCGCCAGTGTCGCCAGTGCGCTGCTGGCCGGCATCTCCGTGCCATTGTTCGATGGCGGCGCCGCGCGGGCCCAGGTCCGGGTGCAGGCGTCTGCGTTGGAGCAGGCCCGCATCGGCTATGAGGCCACAGTGCTGGATGCGCTGCGGGAGGTGGAGGATGCGCTCGTTGCCCTGCAGGGCGACCGCGAGCGCCTGGCACGCCTGCAGGCCGCCGCCAGTGCCGCCGCCAATGCCGACCTGTTGGCGCGCCAGCGCTACGAGAGCGGCCTGATTGATTTCCCCACCGTGCTCGACACTCAGCGCACCGTGCTCGCGGCCCAGGACGGCGTTGCCAGCGCGCAAACCAGCCTCGCCACCGACCATGTGCGCCTCTACAAGGCGCTGGGCGGCGGTTGGGTCCCCGACACCGATGGCGCTGCCAAGCTTTGAGGCCGCCCCTATCGCCGCTCCATGCAGCCCGCACAGATCCAAAAAATTCCAAGCCCATGAACACAGCCACTTCGCCGACCGCCGCGCCCGCCAATTTGCAAACCCTTCTGGGCGAAGACAAGCCGCCGCGCTGGTGGCAGCGCGCTTCCTTGTGGATTGGGCTGGTCGCGCTGCTGCTGGCAGCGGGCGGTCTGGTTTACTGGCAAGAGCAAAAGGGGGCCAAAGCCGCGCCCGCCTATGTCACTACGCCGCTGGCCAAGGGCAACATCACCTTGACGGTGTCGGCCAACGGCACGCTGCAGCCGACCCGCTCGGTGAACATCGGCAGCGAGCTCTCGGGCACCATCAAGCGCGTGCTGGTGGATGTGAACGACCGCGTCAAGGCCGGCCAGGTGCTGGTGGAACTCGATGCCTCCAAATTCCGTGACCAGGTCACGCGCTCGCGGGCCGCACTGGCTGCGGCGCAGGCTGCGCAAGCGCAGAGCGCGGCCACCACCCAAGAGACGCGGGCCGCCCTGGCGCGTTTTGAGGAGGTGGCAAAGCTCTCGGGCGGCAAGGTGCCGTCTGCCAGCGAACTCGACAGCGCGCGCGCTGCCCTGGACCGCGCCGTGGCCGCAGAAGACAGCGCCCGGGCCAATGTGGCGGTGGCGCGTGCCACGCTGTCCACCGACGAAACCAATCTGTCCAAAGCCTCGATCCGCTCGCCCATCGACGGCGTGGTGCTCAGCCGTTCGGTGGAGCCGGGCAATGCCGTGGCCGCATCTTTGCAGGCCGTGACCTTGTTCTCGGTGGCCGAGAACCTGGCGCAACTCGAACTCAATGCCAGCGTGGATGAGGCCGATGTGGGCGCAGTCGCCGTGGGCCAGAGCGCCAGCTTCACGGTCAGCGCTTATCCGACGCGGCGCTTTCCGGCCACCATCCAGCGCGTGGCTTTTGGCGCCACCACGACCAACAACGTCGTGACCTACGTGACCACGCTGAAGGTGGACAACGCAGACCTCACCCTGCGCCCCGGCATGACGGCGGTGGCCACCATCGTGGCGACCGAGCGCAAGGACGTGCTGCTGGTGCCCAACACCGCGCTGCGCTTCTCGCCCATGGGCGGCGCGCCGGCCACGGGCGGCAGTGCGCAGAGCGGCGGCATTTTGTCGAAGATGATGCCGCGCCCCCCCAGAGGCGGCAGCAGGGTGACGCGCGCCGACAACCGGCCGCCGGGGGCGCGCCAGATCTGGGTGTTGCAAGAGGGCCAGCCAGTCACCTTGTCGGTCACCAGCGGCATCAGCGACGGGCGCCTGACCGAGGTGAGCGGCGAAGGCTTGGAACCGGGCCTGCTGGTCATCACCGACCAGCGCAGCAGCGGGGCCGGCGCGTGAAACCCTCCGATACGCCGCTGATCCGCTTGCGCGGCATCACCAAGGTCTATGGTGAGGGCGCGACCGCGTTCCAGGCGCTCAAGGGCGTGGACCTGGACATTGAGCGCGGTGATTTTGTCGCCATCATGGGCCCGAGCGGCTCGGGCAAATCCACCGCCATGAACACGCTGGGGTGCCTGGACACCCCGACCATGGGCACCTACGAGTTTCAAGGCGTGCAGGTGCAGTCGCTCAGCCGCGACGAGCGCGCCCGGCTGCGCCGGCGCTATCTGGGCTTTGTTTTCCAGGGCTTCAACCTGCTGGCGCGCACCTCGGCGCTGGAAAACGTCGAGCTGCCCCTGATCTACCGCGGCGAGCCCAAAGCCAAGCGCCATGCCATGGCGGCCCGCGCGCTCGAAGCCGTGGGGCTCAAGGGCTGGGAGCACCACACGCCGGGCGAGCTCTCGGGCGGGCAGCAGCAGCGCGTGGCGATTGCGCGTGCCATCGTGACCGAACCCGCCGTGCTGCTGGCCGATGAGCCCACCGGCAACCTGGACACGGCGCGCAGCCGGGAAATCATGGAGTTTCTCTGGCACCTCAACGCCGACCTCGGCATCACCGTGATCATGGTGACGCACGAGCACGACATGGCGGCCTACGCGCGGCGCATCGTGCGCTTTGTCGATGGTGTGGTGGAGAGCGATTTGCCCAACCCACAGCCGTTCGCCCTGCGCGCCGCAGCGCCCGCACCCACGGAGCTTGCCGATGTGGCTTAACACCCTGCTGCTGGCGCTGCGCTCGATTCGGCGCAACCTCCTGCGCTCCTTCCTGACGGTGCTCGGCATCGTGATTGGCGTGAGCGCGGTCATCACCATGGTCACTGTGGGCAATGGCGCCACCCTGGCGGTGCAAAGCCAGATTTCCGGCCTGGGCACCAACCTGCTGCAGGTGCGGCCCGGCCAGCGCATGGGCCCGGGCAGCGGCGGGGCCAGCGCACCGGCGTTCAAGGACACCGACGCCGAGGCGATCGCCAGCCAGATTGGCGGCGTGGCGGCTGCCGCGCCCGAATCGCGCTCCAGCGGAACCCTGGTGGCCAATGGCCGCAACTGGACCAGCCTGATCACCGGCAGCACCAACGACTGGCTCACCATCGGCAACTGGACGCTGGCCAGCGGCCGGGTGTTCACCGAAGCCGAGTTGCGCGCCGGCGCCGCCGTGTGCCTGATCGGCACGACCGTGCAACGTGAACTCTTTGGCGCGAGCCCCGCCTTGGGCGAGCAGCTGCGCGTCAAACAGATCAGCTGCGAAGTGGTGGGCGTGCTGGCATCGAAAGGTCAGGGCGCCTTTGGCAACGACCAGGACGACACGGTGTTCATGCCCATCAAGACGCTGCAGCGCCGCATCACCGGCAACACGCAGGTCAACACCCTGCTGGTGTCCATGGCCGACGGCAGCGACGCCGAGCGGGTGAAGAAGAGCCTGACGCAGTTGCTGCGCGAGCGCCGCAAGCTGGCCGACAGCGACGAAGACAATTTCAACGTGCTCGACACCAAGCAGCTGGCCGACACGCTCTCGGGCACCACCCGCATCATGACCACGCTGCTGGGCGCGGTGGCCGCCGTGAGCCTGCTGGTGGGCGGCATCGGCATCATGAACATCATGCTGGTGAGCGTCACCGAGCGCACCCGCGAGATCGGCCTGCGCCTGGCCATTGGCGCACTGGAGCGCGAGGTGCTGATGCAGTTCCTGATCGAGGCCGTGGTGCTGGCGGCGCTGGGGGGGCTGATCGGCATCGTGCTCGCCGCGCTGGCCTCGGTTTTGCTCTCAGGAATCATGGGGATTCCCTTTCTCTTCAGCCCGGCAGTGAACCTTGCCTCGTTCTTTTTCTCAGCCGTGATTGGTGTGCTGTTTGGCTACTTTCCGGCGCGCCGCGCGGCGCGCATGGACCCGATCGATGCGCTGCGGCATGAGTGAGATCGGGCCAGTGGGGATTGGGGACGAAGCCGCCTTTCAGGCCATCGCTGCGCTCGGCCACGGCGTTGGTAGCGTGAGCAGCGCAACTTGGCTCCGGCTGCGGCTCTAGCAGCGCACGCGGCGCAGGCATTGGGGTCGGATTCAGGGCAGCGCAGGTATTGGGGTCGGATCACGATTTCGCGCAGCGAAACTCGTGCTCCGACCCCTACATGGACGCCCCCGGTTTGCCAAGCCGCGCCTGAGCATGATGTTGTTTTCAAAGGTATCAGGACTGCTGCCATACATCCGGACTTTGTTGGGTCACTTTCAACCCTGTCCCTGATGGAATTCGCTCACCAGCTCCCTATCAATTTCGCGTGCTCGTTGCCGGCACGTCGGGGTCATCGGGTTTTGCTGATGCCGGTCCAACCTGTGCTTGCCATCATCTCGCCTTGAGCGTTGCCTGTGCAATCAATGGGTGCGCTGCCCGTTTCAATCGTGTTCGTCCTCGTTCGCTTTCATACTGCGGCCAACATTCTGGCCTCGGGCCGGTATTCGCTGGCTTTGACCAGCATGGCCCAAAGGATGCGTGCATTGCGATTGGCCAGTGCAACTGCAGCCACATTGGCGTTGCGCCGGCTCAGCAGCCGATCGAGCCACGCATCGGTGCTTTTGCCTGCGGCGCGCCGCCGCTCATTGGCCTGAATCAGCGAGCGCGCTCCATGGATGAGCAAGGTGCGCACATAACCATCGCCGCGTTTGCTGATGCCCAGCAGTTTGTCCTTGCCCCCACTGGAGTGCTGGCGCGGCACCAACCCCAGCCAGGCGGCCAGTTGCTTGCCATTGGCAAACAGCGTGGCATCGCCCACGGTGGCCACGATGGCGCTGCTGGTGATGGGGCCGATGCCCGGCACTTGCTGCAGCCGTCGCTCGGCGCTGTCTGCCTGCACCGATGAGGCGATGAGCTGCTCCAGTTGAGCGACCTGCGCATCGAGCTGCTTGAGCTGCTGGTGCAGATGTCCGATCAGGGTGCGCATGGGCGAAGGCAGCGCCATGCGCTCATCAGCGGCAACGGCGCCAGCTTGGACGAGCACCACGCGCAGGCCCTGGGCCATCACGATGCCGAACTCACTGAGCAAGCCGCGAATCTGGTTGGCCAGCGCCGTGCGCATCTTCACAAAGCCCTGGCGTGCGCGGTGCACGGCCAGCACCGCTTGCTGTTCGCAGCTCTTGACAGCCACAAAGCGCATGCTGGGGCGGCTGACAGCTTCGCAGATGGCTTGCGCGTCTGCGCGGTCGTTCTTGTTGGATTTGACGTAGGGCTTGACGAACTGCGGTGACATCAGGCGCACATCGTGCCCCTGGCTTTGCAGCTTGCGCGCCCAGAAATGCGCGCCTGAGCAGGCCTCCATGCCAATCAGGCACGGCGGCAAACCGACAAAAAACTCGGCCATCTGCGCGCGGCGCAGGGGCTTGCTGAAGACGATCCGACCGGTGTGATCGACACCGTGCACGTGAAAGATGTTCTTGGCCAGATCGATGCCAACGGTGGTAACTTGCATGGTGGACGCTCCTGTCTGTTGAACAAGTGGTTGATCGAGCCTCCACTTTGGCACTTCAAGGCCGATCAGGTGGGGGCGTCCATTCCATTAATCCCGGACCGGAGTGGCGCAACGCCAAATCAACTCAGCGGGCGGCGTGTTCGCCTTCCCGGCGGCGTGCCTCTGCCAAGGCCGTCTGCCGGGATGTGCGCCCGGCGGCGCAGTAACTTTCTCTTGCGTCGCCAAGAGAAAGTCACCAAAGAGAAGGCGACCCCGCTGTCCGTGACCCCTTCGGGGCAACCTGCGGTGCTCGCTTCACGCGGGGTCCGCGCAAACTCGCTGCACTGCGTTTCGCTCAAACAGCGCGCGGCCCTGATCCGCCTGAAGCTGTGCTCCTCGGCACGGCCAGAGGGGAAGGGGGGACAAACACCCCTTCGGGCCATCGCTGCGCTCGGCCCAAGGCGTCGGCACGAGCGCGGCGCTGGCAGTGTGGCCGGGTTCAGAGCAGCGCAGGCATTGGGGTCGGATCACGATGCAGCGCAGCGAAACTCGTGCTCAAACCCCAATCCCGGAACGGTGGGCGCAGCGCGGGTTCTTCGCTAAGTCATGCTTGCGGCAGCGCATCACCTTCCAAATGACGAGCGGCTGCTGCCGGCCGGAAACCCGACGGTGGCTCCTGGCAGAGCCGGTGACACAACGCAGCGTCAGGCTGCGTTTGCATTCATGAATGCCGCAGTGTTCTCGTACTTTTGGTGCACTCGTGGGTCGAGAGCCTCAAAGGGACCGAAGTACTGAGCGAAACCTTGATAGACCTGCTTAGCAGTTACTGGTAGCGGGGCGGCGATGCTATTCCTGAGGATTACCGGCCAATTGACTGCATAGCCAGGCCGTGCACTTCCTTCGAAAGGAATATCGGTGGGGGAAACGATATCTGAGGCGCCAGACTGGAGATGCGCTTCCATCGCACGGCGATAGACTTCCTGAGACGTAACGATGCCGATCCATTGAGCGGATTCGCCAAGGTGGTAAGCCTCGATAAGCGCCGGTCCGGCATACATTGATTCATCAAGATTGAAGAAGAAGGTGCCAACGGCAATGCCGATACGAACAGGGACGCAAAGGTGGAGTGCCCTGCTCAGCAGCTGTGTTGTCATGACCAAAATGGTTCGTAGGTCGTTGAGTGCCGCACCAAGAGTGAACAAGACAATGGTGTCCGAGAACGTGACTGCGTGGACGTGCTGTGGGGTTGCGACTGTCTCCGCCGTATCCAGGAAAGTGAGCGAGGTGGCGTGCGCGTCTTTGCGTGCCTCTACAAGTCGGCCCAGAAGACTCCATGCGAGTTCTGGGTCCTTTGCGACGAGCGCAGACATTCCGAGCACGTCTATGTGGACGACAAAGCGCTGGTGCTCAACGATGGTAGGCATTGCGGACAAACATCTAAGCTGAAGCAGCGATTCTCGTCGCTGGTGTATCGCAGACGATCTTGCGGGAAATCGAGCGGATAGATCGACGCAAAGCACTCAAAATTCATAGCTGCCAGCGATTATTTCACAAGCGCTAGACGCCAATTTGACCAAACTTTTCACCCAAAAAACCAATAACAAACCCCAATCGCCGCCAACACCCCCGCCAGCTCCGCCAGCAGCGCACAAGGCACCGCGTGCCGCACCCGCTGGATCCCCACCGCCCCAAAGTACACCGCCAGCACATAGAACGTGGTTTCCGTACTGCCCTGCACCGTGGCGGCAACCAGGGCGGGGAAGCTGTCTACGCCCTTGGCTTGCATCGTCTCGATCAGCATGGCGCGGGCGGCGCTGCCTGAGAAGGGTTTGACCAGCGCGGTTGGCAGGGCATCGACAAAGCGCGTGTCCCAGCCGGCGCCTTCGACCAGCCAGCGGATGCCGTCGAGCGCGTAGCCCAGTGCACCGGAGGCGCGCAGCACGCCGATGGCGCAGAGCATGGCGACCAGGTAGGGCAGCAGCCCTTTGGCCACCTCGAAGCCGTCGCGTGCGCCTTCGACGAAGGCCTCGTACACGGGCACACGCCTCCAGGCGCCCAGCAACACGAACAACAGCACCAGGCCAAACAGCGTCAGATTTCCGGTGAGGGACGACAGGCTCGCCAGCGCCGCAGCGCTTAGCGTGGAGAGGAAGGCGACCAGCGCGGCAATGCCCAGCGCCAGCGGCAGCAGGTAGGCCAACACCACCGGGCGCCAGAGCGGCAAGCGCTGCACGAAGGCGACGGTCAAGAGCCCCACCAGGGTCGAGGCCGAGGTGGCGAGCAGGATGGGGACGAACACCAGCGTGGGGTCGCTCGCGCCTTGCTGCAGGCGGTACATGAAGATGGAAACCGGCAGCAGCGTGAGCGACGAGGCGTTCAGGACCAGGAACAGGATTTGCGCGTTGGTGGCGGTCTTGGGCTCGGGGTTCAGGCTTTGCAGCGAATGCATGGCTTTCAGGCCGATGGGCGTGGCCGCGTTGTCCAGGCCGAGCGCGTTGGCGGCAAAGTTCAGCGTCATCAGGCCCAGCGCCGGGTGGCCGCGCGGCACGCCGGGCATCAGTTGTGCAAACAGCGGCGCCAGCCAGCGTGCCAGGGTTTCGACCAGGCCGGCGCGCTCGGCAATGCGCAAAAAACCGAGCCAGAGGGTGAGGGTGCCAAAAAGCAGCAGCATCACCTCGACCGAGAGCTTGGCCATGGCAAACAAGGCTTCGACCATGGCAGCAAACACCTGGGCGTTGCCGCCGGCGAGCCACTGCACCAGGGCGGCGATGGCGGACGTAACGAAAAAACCCAGCCAGAGGGTGTTGAGCATGGGGGAACCGAAGCGGAAAAGCCGCCATTGTGCGTGCGGCGGCAGTGGTAACCTTGCCCTCATTCGCCCGGACTTTCCCTCAGCCGTTGGGGGCCATCCGGACGCAGTCAAGGAACTCGCATGGGCGCGCAATGGAAAGCAAAGGGCAAGGCGCAAGCCGCTGACGCCCGTGGAAAGCTGTTTGGCAAACTGGCCAAGGAAATCATGGTCGCCGCGCGCGGCGGCGCCGACCCTGCGGGCAACTCCAAGCTGCGGCTGGTGCTGGAGCAGGCGCGCAAGGTCTCGATGCCCAAGGACACGCTGGAGCGCGCCATCAAAAAGGGCGCCGGCATCGGTGGCGACGCCGCCAGTTTCGAGCATGTGGTGTACGAGGGCTTTGCCCCGCACCAGGTGGCTGTGATGGTCGAGTGCCTGACCGACAACGTCAAACGCACGGCGCCCGAAATGCGCGTGCTGTTTCGCAAGGGGCAGTTGGGAACATCCGGCTCCGTGGCCTGGGATTTTGACCACGTCGGCATGATCGAGGCCGAGCCTGCGACGGCTGGGGCCGATGCCGAGATGGCCGCGATTGAAGCCGGCGCGCAAGACCTAGAGCCGGGCGAAGAAGAGGGCCAAACCCTGTTCTGGACCGAGCCCACCGACCTCGACGTGGTCAGCCGCGCATTGCCCGAGCATGGCTTTTCGGTGCTTTCCGTCAAGCTCGGCTACCGCCCCAAGAACCCGGTGAACCCGGCCAACCTAAGCGCCGAGGCGCTGGAGGAAGTCGAAGCCTTCCTCGCCGCCATCGACGCCAACGACGACGTGCAGAACGTGTACGCCGCACTCGGTTGAACCCGACCATTGAATGAGCGAAGACCACTACAGCGCCCTGGGCCTGCCGGCCACGGCCACTTTGGCCGACATCAAGAAGGCGTTTCGGCAGAAGGCGTCCTTCTATCACCCTGACCGCAATGCGGCGAGCGACGCTGCAGCGCGCTTTGGTGCTGTGCAACAAGCCTACGATGTGCTGTCCGACCCCGAGCGGCGCCAACAGTACGACGACAACCGCCGCCGCAACCTGCTCGACGATCCGCTGGAAACTGCCAGCGAGATCTGGCAGGCTTACGTGAAACGAATGGAGTTGCCATGAAGCTCTCGCGCTATTTTTCTGACCTGCGCTCGGCCTATGAGGCCGAGCTGGACGACCTGACCTCGGATTCCGAAGGCAAGGATGTGCTCAAGAAACGCCTGGCAGCCAAGCGCAGCGAAATCGGTTTTCTGGTGCAGATGCTGAGCTACAGCCCCGAGATGGTGGCGGTGGTCTTTCACCGCGCCTTTCGCTTTGCCAAGCCGGCCACCATGCAGCGCCTGCTGACGCTGCAGCCCGAGGCGCTGCCCGCGTGGCCCGAACTGGCCGGGTCTGTGGCACTGGAATCCTGGGCCGAGCCGGTGGCGCGCAAGGTGCTGGCCGAACCCGGTGGCCCGGCCTTCATGACCGTGGCCGCCTGCCTGGAATTCCTGCATGCGCACGGTTTTGCCTCGGCCGACGCACTACCGAAGGACGCCGACGAGGACCAAGGCAGCAGCCGCGATCGCGACGATGACGACGCTGGCCTGAGCACCGACGACGCGCACGACCCGACGGACGAGCGCTCGCTCGACGAGGCCGGCGCCGACTGGCTGGCCGAGCAGGGATTTGAGCGCAAAGACTGAGAACGAAGAACGTATGAACCACCTGGCACTCATAGAAAAAACCACCAGCCTGATCGCCGCAGGCGACATCGTCGGCGCCGAAGGTGCGCTGGCCGAGCTGGCCGATGAAGAGGGCGACCGCGCCCTGATGGTCGTGCTCGACCAGCTCGCGCCCAAGGACGTGCTGGCCGTCATGCGCGAGTACGACAGCTCCAAGGCCTCCGTCGTGAACATGCTGGTCACACCCGAGCAGTTCGCCCGTGCCATGGTGCTGGAGAAGCAGTACAAGGACCTCACGCACCAGCATCTGCGCAACATGGTCAACGCCGTGGTGTTTCGCGACGGCGCCGACCCGCTCGAATTTTTGACCGCCATTGGCGATCTGGAGGGCGGCGCCGAGGCCCTGGCCAATTACTTCACCGAAAAGTGGAGCCGTGTCGAATCCTTTGCCCGCACTGGCAGCTTTGAAGCCACCGAAGACTACGGCCTGATGCTGAGCGACGACGAGCTGCTGGCCTCGGGCTATGTGCGGCCCCGCGTCGAACTCGACGAAATCGCTGATCAGGACTGGATGCAAATGGCCTGGCTGCTGCGCTACGAATGCCGCGACCTGTTCATTGAGATGCTCCTGGTGCTGCGCGCCAAGGCCCGTGCACACGACGCGGGTGAAGGGGACGATGCGCTGGAAGAGGAGAGCGACGGCAAGTTTGAGACCAGCGACACCGATCGCGGCAAGGCCACGCCGGCAGCACGCGCCTCCGACGAAGAGTCCGCCATCTGATGCCCGGCAGCAGCAAGGCGGGCGCGCCGGCGCAGGCACTGGCGCTGGCGCTGGCGCTGCACGATGCGCGGCCGCTTTTTGAAAAGGCGCTGGTCTATGGCGTGCAGCACGGCATTGTGGGCGCCGAGCGCCTGGCGGCCATGCACACCGAGGCGCCTAAGGGCATGGTGCAGATCGCGCGCTATTTCGGCAGCGAATTCCTGCGCCCCGAGCTCGAGCGCGCACGCGAGCGCATGGTCAATTTCATCAGCCTGCACCTGGAAGACGCGACCGGCGGCGACCTGGCGCAGTCAGCGCGCCTGCTGGCGGACCATTCGCTGCTGTCGCGCTCCAAGGCCGGCACCGATTTGCTGCGCCAGTTGATTGCCCTGCCCGAAAGCAGCCACTTTGGCATGCAGGGCCAGGACGAAGCGCAAGTTTCGCTGCTGGCGCTGTGGTCGCTGCGCAGCTATGCACAGTACCGCGAAGAACTGGAGCGGCGCAGCCGCATTGGCGAGGCCGTGCAGACGGCGCTGTGGCTGGCCGAGCGCTATGCGCTGGACGACGACGTTCTGGAAGAGGGCGACGCCGAAGGCGTGATTCGCACGGCGCTGGTGCTGCAGGCCCTGGGCTACCGCAGCACCGAATGGCCCAGCGTCGCCGCATTCCGCAAATTGCTTACGGCGCGCCGTACCACCGGCAAGGCGCTTGCCGACGTGTCGGCCCTGCCATCGCCCAAAGGGCTGCCGCCCGCGTTGCATGCGGTGGTCGACGCGCAAAAACCTGTGGTGTTGGCCGACCTGGGCAAGCTGCTCGACCCAAAGCGCCCCCTGGGCACGCTGCTGCGCACCATGAGCGCGCTGCGCAATCGGTATTTCTTGATCGAAGATCCGCTGGGCGAGGTGGACGAATTCCTGCGCGCCGCCGAGTCCCTGAGCGAGGACGAGGCGCCGCCCGCTGCGGCCAGCAAAACCTGGCAACGCGCCACGCAGGGCGAGAACGATGAAGCCGCGCTGCTCACGCTGTTCCTCTGCCTGGCTGTCGGCGTACCGAAAAAAACCCTGCTGCCCGAAAAGGCCGCCAAGGCCTTGGTGCGAAAGCTCCGCACCAAGGGCTGGGAGCCCGCGTTGGCCGAAACCTTTGTCGCGGAACACGCACCCGAAGTGCACCGCACCGACTACCTGGCCCTGTGGCGCAGCTTTGTCGGCGAGGCGAGTGGCACGCTGCAGGATGACCACGATTACGGTTTGGGCGATGCGCTCGCGCTGCTGCGGCGCGAGTGCCACGTGGGGGAATGATTTGCTTTGCTAACGCGCAAAGGCTTAGAGGCGGCTTAGTACCCATTGGCACCAGCGGTGTGCGGCATGGTCCTCGGGTGGACTTGAGGTGTGGGCGGCTGGCCACCGCCGCTGGCAGGCATTGACAATGGTTTGCAGCTGCCAAAGCGCCTCCTTTCCCACAAAAGCGACTTCCGCCATGCCTGCGGCATCGCCATCGAGCTGGGAGATCAAGGCGATTTGTTGTGTGGGGTGGGTGCCCGACTCCAGCAGTACCTTGTGCAGGGCACCCAGCCGCATTTCAATGAAAGCCAAGGGCTGAGCCAGCGCGTTTTTTGCACTGGTCGATTGTTTGGGGTGCGCCAAGGACGCCTTCAAGCGCTCCCATTCTGAAAACGCGTCCGCCAGGGTTTCGAGTTGGCGAGCCGCATTGGCCCCAATCGGCATGAGGGCAGAGTCGCGGGCGCGTTCTTCATCAAGCAGGGGGAGCAGATACGAACTCAGGCCTGCAGGAAACTTCCTGTGGTTCAAGCGCAGCACCAGCGCCAGCTGCAATGCGGGCATTTCCTCGTACTTTTCATAGATGGCAGCCGCCACCTCAGCCAGCAGCAACACGCGCCCCATGGCCGAGATCTGCGCACCTGGAATGCTGCGCGGGTAGCCCGAACCGTCCATTCTTTCGTGGTGCTCCAGGATGGCAACCTCCACCGAGCGCGGGTACACCTGGGCTTGGCGCACCATCAGCATGGACGTGATGGGGTGCACTACCAAGTGCTTGCGGTCGGCGCCTACCGGTTTGTGTTGCGGATCTTCCCATGCGGGATCCAGATGCAGCATGCCGGCGTCGTGCATCAGCGCGGCTGCGCAAAGTGCAGTGCACTCGCGTTGGCTTGTTTCCGAGCGATGCGCCAGATACATGGAGATCAGCATCATTTCCACGCTGTGCTTCCACAGGGCGGGGCGCTGTTCCCGCATCAAAGTCAGCTTGAATGCGACAGAGGAAGGAAGCGGCATGGATGCCAGAGGGGCAAGAAGGGCCTCCGGCGAGCGCACGGTTTGTGCAAGCTTGTAGGGAAGCACAGAGCTTGAAAGAATCTCGCGTGCTGCGGCACTCAGTGTCGCCGTGGTAAGCGCGCCTTCTACCCAGAGGTGCGTGTCGACGGGCTCGCGCAAGGTGTGCTGTACCAGTCGCTCATACAGCCGGCGGTCGATGCGCATGCCTTCGGCTACCAGTTTGATGCCGCTTTCGCTGTAGATGGCGGCCTGCGCCACCACGGGCCGGGTTTCGGCCAGTTCCGTGACCGCATGCAAATAGTGGGCGCTATCGTGAAGCGGGGCGCCCGCGTCGAGCGTGTTGTCGGTCATGGGTGGCGTTCGCGATGGGTTGATTGGCCGAGCCGTCGAACCGACTGTACGTACCGGCCTGCGCATCTTGCATGCTTTGTATCAAGACTTGCCGCTTGCGACAATCCAAGGCCAGGCGAGTGCAGTCGTCAGGCCCGTACCCCCAGTCAGAAAAACTCATTTTTTGATAGCTGCCAACGCTTATCCAATAAGCGCTGGCATCGATTTTTACTTGATATTTGTGGTTTAAAAGTCCACTACCAGCGATACAAATCCGCTGCGTCCCGGTTGCGTATAAGCGTCGTTGGTGCTTGCGTTGGCCGCGAGCCCCTGCACGTCGGACCACATCCAGTACTTGCGGTCGGTCAGGTTGCGCACGGCGAGGTTCAGGCGCATGTCCTTGCGCAGACGCCACTGCAGCGCCACATCGAGCGTGGTTGCCGCTGGAATGGTGAACTGCGTGGCCGGCGCTTTGACGGAAGCGGAGCTGTCGATGTCCGAAGCGTTCTTGGCCGCATGGTGGCGCACGTCAAAGCGCAGCGTCCATGGCGCGGTATCGAGCTGCAGCCCGAGGGCCATTTGTGCAGGTTCAACAGAGTTCAGCGGAGCGCCGGTGTCCGTGTTCTTGCCGCTGGCCTGGCCGTAGCTGAAGGGGGTGGAGAGGCGGGCGCCGCCAGCCCAGTCCATGCGTCCCCAGTCCATCGCGCCCTTGACCTCGAAGCCGTGGATGCGCGCTTTGTCGGTATTGATGGTCTGGAACACGCGCGGGTCGGCTGGAGTGCCGGCGCCGCGGATCAGCACGCGGTCGACAATCAGGTTGCTGTAGTTGCTGGAGAAGGCTGCGACGTCCACGCGCAGGGAGTCAAAGCGTGCCCGCGCGCCCAGTTCCACGCCCCGGCTGCGCTCGGGCTTGAGGTCGGCGTTGGGGATCAGCACCACGCGCTCGGCCATGTTTTCAAAGTAGCCGTTGACCTGGCCGGCGTCGGGGGCGCGAAACCCGGCGGCGTACTGGCCGTACACGGTCCAGACCGGCGTGGCGCGGTACAGCAGGCCGAACTTGGGCGAGAGCGCCGAGCCGCTGAGCGATTTGCCTGGCTCGGAAGCGGGCGGATAGAAGCCGGCCTGGCTGGTGACGTCCAGCGCAAAGTGGTCCAGGCGCAGGCCGGGCGTGAAGCTCCAGTCGCCCCAGACGGTTTCGTCCTGCAGATAGACCGCATGCGTGGTTTCGCGCGTGTCGGGGAAGCGCTTGAGCGGAAACACCTCGGGCGGCGCGGGGTTCAGACCGGTGTAGAGGTTGTCGATATTGCTTCGGACATAGTCGTAGCCGTAGGTGAGGCGGTGTGCCCAGTCGCCGTTTCGCAGCAGCTTGTCGGCCTGCACGCCGGCCTGCCAGGTGCGCTCGCCGTACCGGGTGTCGCGGATGCGCAGCGGCAAGGTGTTGCGTACGCTGGTGCCGACCTGCTGCGATGTCGCGCGCTGCGCCGCAATGACGGTCTGTACCTTGTCCGCCCAGGGAGCGCCGAGGTCAAAGCGTGCATCCCAGGTGAAGCGGGCGCGCTCCATGTCGCGGCTGGCAGACTCGTCTTTGATGGCGCCGGCAATCTGGCTTGGCGTGCCGCGATACGGCAAGGGGGTGCGGCTGGAAAGCAGCTCGACGTCGGCACTTTTTTCCACATGTTCCAGCGTGAAGGTGTGTTTCTGGCCTGCGGCGGGGCGCAGCACGATTTTGCCCAGCAGCGAGTTGCCGCTGTCCTTCTGCGGGTTGACCGCCGTGCGGTTGAGGTTGGGCTCGAAGTTGCTGCCTTGGGTCTTGAGCGCATGGGCGCCGTGCGTGCTGGCGGTGAGCAGCCAGTCGAGACTGTCGCTGGCGCGGCCGGCCACGGTGCTGGCCAGGGTGTGGCCGTTGTCGTCGCCGCTCCAGCCGGCGGACACGCGCCCGCCCAGCGTTCTGGCCGAGCCGTCGGCGTTCTTCAGGAAGTCCTGGGGCTCAAAAGTGATGAAGTTGGCCATGCCGGCCATGCCGTCCGAGCCGTACAAGGCAGATGCCGGCCCGCGCACGATTTCGATGCGTTTGACCAGTTCCAGCGACAGGTATTCGCGGTCGAAGGTGGTGGTGCGAAAAGCGTAGCTGCGCGGGATGCGAATGCCATCGACCAGCATCAGCACCCGGTTGCCGCCCAGGCCGCGAATGTTGAGGCCCGTGTTGCCGTCGCGCAGTGCGCTGGCACTGGAGCCAGTCACCGAGAGGCGCGTGGGCGCGGTCTGCACCGAGATGTTGGGCAGGTCGCGCACGGCGTCCCGCAAGTCGGTGCTCTGGCGGTTGCTGATTTCTTGCGCCCCAATCACGTCGATGGACACCGGCAAATCGTCGCTGGCCTGCTCCTGGCGCGATCCACTCACCACCACTTCGGGCAGCGCCCCTGCGCTGGTTTGGGTTGCTGCGCTTTGCGCCCACGCGCTGCCTGCGCTGGCGCAGGCGAGCAAGGCCAGGGCGGCAACCCAGTGAAGATTCAGGGAAGAGGAGGGTGCGGAGGCAAATACCGCATGCAGCCGGGAAGTAGGATGGTTCACGGATGGTCGATGGACTAAGTAATAACCCTGATTATGAAATGCTGCGGTGTTCCGGCGCCATGCGCCACCAGTCCCCCGCCAGAGACTGTTGCAAAAATGCGATGAAGTGGGTGACCTTGGACGGCACCAGCTTGGGCGAAGGGAACACCGCGTGCACCTCCTGCGCCGGCAGCGACCAGTCGGTCAGCACGGCCACGGCACTGCCATCGGCCAGGGATTCGCGCGCCACGTAGCAGGGCAGGATGGCCAGACCCATATCGGCGCGCACGGCGGCCAGCACCGCCGAGAGATTGTTCGAGCGCAGCGGCCCGCCTACCGGAACCGAGGCCTTGTCGCCCTCCGGCCCGGTCAGGTTCCAGCGGTCGTCGCCCTGTACGCTGCTGTAGACCAGGCAGTCGTGCAAGGCCAGATCGGCCGGGGTGCGCGGCGCAGCGTGGCGGCGCAGGTAGTTGGGCGAGGCCACCATGACCCAGGGGTTGGTGCCAAGGTAGCGCGCGCCCAGGCTGGAATCGGCCAGGCGCCCCATGCGCAGCGCCAGGTCCACGCCTTGCTCCACGAGGTTCACGTAGCGGTCCTCAAAGCTCAGGTCCACGCGCAAACCGGGGTGCTGGCGCATGTAGGCGAGCGCCAGCGGCACCAGCACGCGGCGCCCAAAGGCCACCGAGGTGCTGACCCGCAACTGTCCACCCGGCGCGCCTTGCAGCAGCGTGGCCAGGTTTTCAGCTTCTTCTACATCGCGCACGATGGCCTTGCATTTTTCGTAGAACAGAGCGCCGATCTCCGTCGGTGTGACGCCGCGCGTGGAGCGGTGCAGGAGGCGCGCACCCAGGCGCTCTTCAATGCGGGCCACCGCCTTGGTGGCGGTGGATTGCGCCAGGCCGCGCTCGCCCGCAGCCTTGCTGAAGCTGCCGGTTTCAACGATTCGCGCAAAGAGTTGAAGGCTGAGCAGGCTGTCCATCCACGCAATGTACTTGGCCCTTGCCGCTGCTTTATCGCGCTCGGGAATAGCTGATATGGCCGCACCGGGGGTTCCGCGCCGGGCGCCGCGCTTGCACCATCGACGCCATTCCAACAAGGAGTGTGCGATGGCAAAGATGAAGGCCGCAATGGCCGCAGTGCTGGTGATGGAAAAAGAAGGGGTAAGCCAGGCCTTCGGCGTGCCGGGCGCGGCCATCAACCCGCTGTATGCGCAAATGCGCGAACGCGGCACGATGGCCCACATCTTGGCGCGGCATGTGGAAGGCGCCAGCCACATGGCCGAGGGCTATACCCGGGCAGCGGCCGGCAACATCGGCGTGTGCATCGGCACCTCGGGGCCGGCCGGCACCGACATGATTACCGGCCTGTATTCGGCCCAGGCCGACAGCATTGCGATTTTGTGCATCACCGGCCAGGCGCCGCGTGCGCGCTTGCACAAGGAAGACTTCCAGGCGGTGGACATTGCTGCAATAGCCAAGCCCGTGACCAAATGGGCCACCACGGTGATGGAGCCGGCCCAGGTGCCACGCGCCTTCCAGCAGGCGTTCCATCTGATGCGCTCGGGCCGGCCCGGTCCGGTGCTGATCGACCTGCCCTTCGATGTGCAAATGGCCGAGATCGAATTCGATATCGACACCTACGAGCCGCTCCCGGTGTACAAACCGGCCGCCAGCCGCAAGCAGATCGAAAAGGCGCTGGAGATGCTCAACGCCGCCGAGCGCCCGCTGATCGTGGCGGGCGGCGGCATCATCAACGCCGATGCCAGCGAGTTGCTGGTGCAGTTTGCCGAAATCACGGGGATTCCTGTCATCCCTACCCTGATGGGCTGGGGCGCGATCCCCGACGACCATCCGCTGATGGCCGGTATGTGCGGTCTGCAGACCAGCCACCGCTATGGCAACGCCAGCATGCTGGCGAGCGATTTTGTGATCGGTATCGGCAACCGCTGGGCCAACCGCCACACCGGCTCGCCCGAGGTGTATTGCAAGGGCCGCCAGTTCATTCACATCGACATCGAGCCGACGCAGATTGGCCGCGTGTTCGCGCCCGACTACGGCATCGTGAGCGATGCGCGTGCGGCGCTGGCGCTTTTGGTGGAGCTGGCGGGCGAATGGAAGGCGGCAGGCCGGTTGCGCAAGCGCGCGGGCTGGGCGGGCGAATGCGCGGCGCGCAAAAGCTCGGTGGTCTTCTTGCGCAAGACGCATTTCGACACCGTGCCCATGAAGCCCCAGCGCGTCTACCAGTGCATGAATAACGCCTTTGGCAAGGACACGACCTACGTCTCCACCATCGGCCTGAGCCAGATTGCCGGTGCGCAGTTTCTGCATGTCTACCACCCGCGCCACTGGATCAACTGCGGCCAGGCCGGCCCGTTGGGCTGGACCATACCCGCCGCGCTGGGCGTCTGCGCTGCCGACCCGACGCGCAAGGTGGTGGCGCTGTCGGGTGATTACGATTTTCAGTTCATGCTTGAAGAGCTGGCCGTGGGCGCACAGTTCAAGCTGCCCTACATCCACGTGGTGGTCAACAACAGCTACCTCGGCCTGATTCGCCAGGCGCAGCGGGGCTTTTCCATGGACTACTGCGTGCAACTGGGTTTCGACAACATCAATACGCCGGAGGAGGACGGCACGCGCAGCTATGGCGTGGACCATGGCAAGGTCGTCGAGGGCCTGGGCTGCAAGGCGCTGCGCGTGCACCGGCAGGAAGAACTGGCCCCGGCCATCGCCCAGGCGCGCGCCTGGATGGAGGAGTTTCGCGTGCCCGTGCTGATCGAGGTGATGCTCGAGCGCGTCACCAACATCGCCATGGGCACGGAAATCGACAATGTGATGGAGTTTGAGGAAACCGCGCAGGTGCGGGCCGATGCACCCACCGCCGTGGGCATGCTCGACTGACATTGCGCCCGACACAAGGAAAAACCATGCCCCAATTTGCTGCCAACCTCACCATGCTCTTTACCGAGCTGCCGTTTCTGGACCGTTTCGAAGCCGCTGCCGGCGCCGGCTTCAAGGCCGTGGAGTTCTTGTTTCCCTATGCGTATTCGGCCGCTGACATCAAGCAGCGGCTCGATGCCCATGGGCTTGCCCTGGTGCTGCACAACCTGCCCGCCGGAGACTGGGATGCGGGCGATCGCGGGATGGCCTGCGACCCCGGCCGCGTGCAGGAGTTTCGCGCGGGCGTGGCCAAGGCGATCGAGTACGCCAATCTGCTGGGCGTGCCCCAGCTCAACTGCCTGGCGGGCAAGGCGCCTGCCGGTGTGGACGAGCAACTCATTCACCAGACCTTGGTGGACAACCTGCGTTTTGCCGCCGCCGCCTTGAAGGGCGCGGGCCTGCGTCTGCTGATCGAGCCCATCAACACCTTCGACATTCCCGGCTTTGTGCTCAGCCGCACCGAGCAGGCCGTGGCGCTCATCGACGAAGTCGGCGCGGACAACCTGTTTGTGCAATACGACATCTACCACGCCCAGCGCATGGAAGGCGAGCTGGCCGCCACGCTGCAAAAGCACCTGGCACGCATTGCCCACATCCAGTTGGCCGACAATCCCGGCCGCAATGAGCCCGGCACGGGCGAAATCAACTACCCCTTTTTGTTTGCTCTGCTGGACCGCATCGGCTACGCCGGCTGGATGGGTTGCGAATACAGGCCGGCCACCAGCACCACGGCGGGCCTGGCCTGGCGCGAACGTCTGACGGCGCTTTCCGCATGAATCGCAAGGACACGCAATGACTTCATCCCCTCTCAAAATCGGTTTCATTGGCCTGGGCATCATGGGCGCGCCCATGGCGGGCCATCTGCTGGCGGCGGGCCACCAGCTTTTTGTCTACAGCCGGGGCAAGCTGCCAGCGCACATTGCACAAAGCAGCGCCACGCAGTGCGTCAGTGCGCGCGGTGTGGCCGAGCGGGCCGACATCGTCTTCACCATGCTGCCCGACACGCCGGATGTCGAGGCCGTGTTGTTTGGCGAGGGCGGCTTGGCCGCAGGCCTTGCCAAAGCCGGCAGCACCCGCAAGGTGGTGGTGGACATGAGCAGCATCTCGCCCATTGCGACCAAGCAGTTTGCGCAAAAGATCAACGCCCTCGATTGCGACTACCTCGACGCCCCTGTCTCGGGCGGCGAGGTGGGGGCCAGGAACGCCACGCTGTCCATCATGGTGGGCGGCGCGCCGGAGGTGTTTGAGCGTATCCGGCCGCTGTTCGAGGTGATGGGCAAGAACATCACCTTGGTGGGCGGCAATGGCGACGGGCAGACGGCCAAAGTGGCCAACCAGATCATCGTGGCGCTCAATATCGAGGCGGTCGGCGAGGCGCTGCTGTTTGCGGCGCGTGCCGGTGCCGACCCGGCGCGGGTGCGCCAGGCGCTGATGGGCGGTTTTGCGTCAAGCAAGATTCTGGAAGTGCATGGCGAACGCATGATCAAGCGCACGTTTGACCCAGGCTTTCGCATTGCCTTGCACCAAAAGGATCTGAACCTGGCGCTGGAGAGCGCCCGTGCACTGGGCGTGGCCCTGCCCAACACCGCCACGGCGCAAGCGCTGTTCAATAGCTGCGCAGCGCACGGCGGCAAGGCCTGGGACCATTCGGCCATGGTGCGCGCGCTGGAAAAAATGGCGAACTTCGAAATCGGCCAGACTGCTGGCTGAACCACCCATTGCTAGCCATGCCTGATCCATCGCCACCCTCTCTGCCGCCTGCAGTTGCGCCCCGCGCGCTGCTGCGCGCCATGTTCGACGCAGCCGTGGCTTCGGCGCAGCCCGAGCGCTGCGTACCGCCCCATTTGCCCGACCCGGCAGAGGTGCGTGGGCGGCTGATCGTCATCGGGGCGGGCAAGGCGTCTGCGGCCATGGCACGCGCGGTGGAGCAGCACTGGCCGGGGCCGCTCTGGGGCCTGGTGGTGACGCGCTACGGTTATGCCGTGCCCTGCGAGCGCATTGAAATTGTTGAGGCCGCGCACCCGGTACCCGATGCGGTGGGCGAGCAGGCCGCGCGGCGCATGTTGGCGCTGTGCGAAGGCTTGCGGGCCGATGATTTCGTGCTGTGCCTGATTTCAGGCGGTGGCTCATCGCTGCTGCCCTTGCCGCTGCCGGGGGTCACGCTGGCCGACAAGCAGGCGCTGTCGCGTGGGCTGCTGCAGTCGGGCGCCACCATCCGCGAGATGAACTGCGTGCGCCGCCACCTCTCGGCCATCAAAGGGGGGCGCCTGGCGGCAGCGTGCCACCCGGCGCAGGTGTTGACGCTCTTGATTTCCGACGTGCCCGGCGACGATCCGATGGACATTGCCTCCGGCCCCACCGTGGCCGACCCGACGCACTGCGCCGACGCACTGGAGATTCTGCAGCGCTACGGTATGGATCTGCCCGATGGCGTGCGCGTGCTGTTGGAAACAGGGGCCGGCGAATCGGTCAAGCCGGGTGATGCGAGGCTTGCCCGCTGCGAGAGCCGAATCGTTGCCGCGCCGCAGCAGGCGCTGGAAGCCGCAGCGCAGGTGGCGCGTGACGCGGGCTACCCGGCCTACATCCTGGGCGACGCCCTGGAGGGCGAGGCGCGTGACATGGGCACGTTGCTGGCCGGTATTGCACGCCAGGTGGCCGACCGGGGGCAGCCGGTAGCAGGGCCCTGCGTACTGCTCTCGGGCGGTGAGAGCACAGTGACCGTGCGCGGCGATGGGCGCGGCGGGCGCAATGTGGAGTGCCTGCTGGCGTGCGCCCTGGCGCTGGCAGGCCACCCGCGCATCTACGGTCTGGCGGCAGACACCGACGGTGTCGACGGGCAGGAGGAAATCGCCGGCGCCTGGCTGGCGCCCGATACGCTGGCGCGGGCCTGGGCACTGGGGATCAACCCCCGCGCCAGCCTTGCGACCAACGATGGGCATGGGTTTTTTGGCGCGCTGGGCGACTCGGTGGTGTCGGGGCCAACGCGCACCAATGTGAACGATTTTCGGGCGCTACTTATTCGGTAGTGCGGGCGCTGGCTGGCCGTTCTTGGTGAAAGACCGCTGGTCGTCTGGACTTCAATGACATTTCTAGGGTAAACCCGTTGTTAAATGGTCATTTCGGTTAGCTATTTGAGATGAATCAACTATACCCACTATGACGTGTAGGAATATGGATTCATCCCGCTGCAATCGATCTGTCGCAGCCTTCAGCGGGTACCCCGAAGGGGAATTGGCATGGGCTGTGGCAATCAAGGAGCCTGTATGACTACCCGCAAGCTGGCGCGCCTCGCGGCCCTGGCACTTTCCTCGCTGGCGCTGATCGCTGTAGCCCAGGAAAAGAAACCCTTTGCCTCGGATACCGAGCTGAATTACCAAGCTGGCTCTTCGCCCATGGGTGATGTACCCATGTACCAGAGCATGAACCCCAAAGCACCCAAGATGACGCAGGCCGAGTTCGACCGGGCCCGCCAAATCTATTTTGAGCGCTGCGCGGGATGCCACGGCGTGCTGCGCAAGGGCGCCACCGGCAAACCGCTGACACCCGACATCACGCTCGCCAAGGGCACCGACTACCTCAAGGTCTTCATTGCCTACGGTTCGCCCGCCGGCATGCCGAACTGGCAGACCTCGGGTGAAATGGACGAAGCCACGGTCGACATGATGGCTCGCTACGTCCAGCAAGACCCCCCGGTCCCGCCGGAATTCGGCATGGCCGACATGAAGAAGACCTGGAAAGTTCTCATTGCTCCGGACAAGCGTCCGAAGAAGAAGATGAACAAGTACAACATCAGCAACATCTTCTCGACCACGCTGCGCGATGCGGGTGAGATTGCGCTGATCGACGGTGATTCGAAGGAAATCATCAGCGTTCTCAAGACCGGCTATGCCGTGCACATCTCGCGCATGTCGGCTTCGGGCCGCTACCTGTTCGTGATTGGCCGGGACGCCAAGGTCAACATGATCGACATGTGGATGGAGCACCCCGAGACCGTGGCAGAAATCCGCACGGGCTTGGAAGCACGTTCTATCGAGAGCAGCAAGTTCAAGGGCTATGAAGACAAGTACGCGATTGCCGGTTCTTACTGGCCGCCGCAATTCGTCATCATGGATGGCGACACGCTTGAGCCGCTCAAAATCGTCTCGACCCGCGGCAACGTGGTGGGCACGCAGGAATACCACCCCGAGCCCCGTGTGGCCTCGATCGTGGGCAGCCACTTCAAGCCCGAGTTTGTTGTGAACGTCAAGGAAACCGGCAAGACGCTGATGGTGGATTACTCCGACCTCAACGCCTTGAAGATGACCGAAATCGGTTCGGCGCCTTTCCTGCACGACGGCGGCCTGGACTCGACCAAGCGCTACTTCATGGTGGCGGCGAACAACAGCAACAAGATCTCGGTGTTTGACCTGAAAGAAGACAAGCTGGCGGCCATCGTCGATGTGGGCAAGATTCCCCACCCCGGCCGCGGCGCCAACTTCATTCACCCGAAGTTTGGTCCTGTGTGGGCAACCGGTCACCTGGGCGACGAGACGATCTCGCTGATCGGCACCGACCCCAAGAAGAACAAGCAATACGCCTTCAAGGAAGTGGCCAAGCTGACGGGTCCTGGCGGCGGCGCTCTGTTCGTCAAGAGCCACCCCAAGTCCAACCACCTGTACTCGGATGCGCCTTTGAATCCTGATCCGAAGGTTTCGCAGGCCGTGGTGGTGTTCGACATCAAGAACCTCGACAAGGGCTATGTCACGCTGCCCATCGCCGAGTGGGCCGACATCAAGGACGACGGCGCCAAGCGCGTTGTGCAGCCTGAGTTCAACAAGGCGGGCGACGAAGTCTGGTTCTCGGTATGGAGCGCCAAGGACAAGGTCAGCGCCATCGTGGTGGTCGACGACAAGACGCTCAAGCTGAAGAAGGTCATTAAGGACCCACGTCTGGTCACGCCTACTGGCCACTTCAACCTGCACAACACGCAAAACGACGTGTATTGATCACGTTGGTGTGGCAGCGGGCTTGAGAGCCCGCCCATACAAAAGCCACCGAAGCTTTGCGGCTTCGGTGGCTTTTTTTGTGTGCCGGCTCGGGGTTGCGGTCAGCCCGGAATGGATGGCAATGCGAGCAACTCCAGCGCTTCAAGCATGTCCTGTGTCCACTGGATTGACGACTGCTCGTACAGGATGCCTTTTCTGAGAATCATGTGCTGGATCTGCGCGTGGCGCGAGAATGTCCCTGCCACTGGAAAATCGCGTGCTTCGATGGCTTGGTAGTGCGCCAGTTTGTCCCGGTGCAACGCGAGATGGCGGGCGAGTTCCGGCCGCAGGTCCACTTCGGACAGTACGGCGTCAGCGCGCAGCTTGACCATGAATTCGTCGCGAAGTTCGGCCGGCGGGGCGCTCTGCACGGCCCAACGTGCCAGTTCTGTCCGGCCCGCAGGCAGCACCCGGTATTCCTTTTTGCGTGTCTTGCCTGCGTCAGCGGGAATGCTGCTCTCGATCCAGCCGGCACGCTCCATGCGCGCCAGTTCGCGGTAGATCTGCTGGTGCGTCGCGTGCCAGAAGTAGCCAATCGATTTGTCAAAGCGCCGCGCCAGGTCGTAGCCTGAGGAGGGTTTTTCCAACAGCGAAGTGAGTACAGCGTGGGCCAGTGACATGGACGCAGGGTATCAAACTATAAAGAACTATGCACCCAGTTGCATAAATAAAAGAACGCTCGTACACTTTTGTGCAACTGGTTGCATAGGCGACTGGCTCTCCCCACCTCCACAAGGATTCCGCGATGTCCGCTTTTCCCCTCATGCTGGCGCCCCTTGATCTGGGCTTCACCACCCTCAAAAACCGCGTGCTCATGGGCTCCATGCACGTCGGCCTGGAAGAAGCCAAGGACGGCTTTGCCCGCATGGCAGCCTTTTACGCCGAGCGCGCGCGCGGCGGTGTGGGCCTGATCGTGACCGGCGGCATTGCCCCCAGCGACCGGGCCCGTCCCATGCCAGGCGGCGCCGCCATGACCACGCAGGCCGAGGCGGACAAGCACAAGGTGGTGACGCAGGCGGTGCACGACGCCGGCGGCAAGATCTGCATGCAAATCCTGCACTTTGGCCGCTACGCCTACCACCCCGAACTGGTGGCGCCCAGCGCGCTCAAGGCGCCGATCAGCCCGTTCAAGCCGCACGCGCTGACCAGTGAAGAAGTCGAGCAGACCATCGAGGACTACGTGCGTTGCGCGGCGCTGGCGCAAAGCGCCGGCTACGACGGGGTCGAGATCATGGGGTCCGAGGGCTACCTGATCAACGAGTTCATTGCCCAGCAGACCAACCAGCGCGACGACGAATGGGGCGGCGCGTACGCCAACCGCATCCGCTTTCCGCTGGAAATCGTGCGGCGTACGCGCGCACGCGCCGGCGCCAACTTCATCCTGATCTTTCGCTTGTCCATGCTCGACCTGGTGGAAGGCGGTTCGACCACGGAAGAAGTCATTGAACTGGCGCAGGCGCTCGAAGCCGCCGGCGTCACCATCCTCAACACCGGCATTGGCTGGCACGAGGCGCGCATTCCAACAATAGCCACCAAGGTGCCGCGCGGGGCCTTTGCCTGGGTCACGCAGCAGCTCAAGGGCAAGGTGGGGATTCCGCTGGTCGCTACCAACCGCATCAACACGCCCGAGGTGGCCGAGCAGATCCTGGCGGATGGCATGGCCGACATGGTGAGCATGGCCCGGCCGTTCCTGGCCGACCCCGAGTTCGTCAACAAGGCGGCTGCGGGCCTGTCGGACCAGATCAACACCTGCATCGCCTGCAACCAGGCCTGCCTGGACCACACCTTTGCCGGCAAGATCACTTCGTGCCTGGTGAACCCGCGCGCCTGCCACGAAACGATTCTGGTGATGCAGCCGCTGGCGCGCAAGGACCGTGTCGCCGTCGTCGGCGCCGGCCCTGCAGGCCTGGCGTTTGCCACCGAAGCCGCACGCCGGGGTCTGGACGTGACGCTGTTCGATGCGGCGGCAGAAATCGGCGGCCAGTTCAACATCGCCAAGCAGATTCCGGGCAAGGAAGAGTTCTACGAGACCTTGCGCTACTTCGGCAAGCAGATCGAGCTGACCGGCGTCAAGCTGCAACTGGGCCGCAAGGTGGCGGCGCAGGATTTGCTGGCCGCCGGCTTCAAGCAGGTGGTACTCGCCACCGGCATCGTGCCGCGTGTGCCCGAGATCGACGGCATCACGCACCCCAAGGTGCTGGGCTACCTGGACGTGCTGCGCGACAAGAAACCGGTCGGCAAGAGCGTGGCGGTGATTGGCGCCGGCGGCATTGGCTTTGACGTCTCTGAATACCTGCTGCACCGAGGCGTCAGCCCCAGCCTCGACAAGGCCAAGTTCTTCGCCGAATGGGGCGTGGACACCACCGCTACGCACCGGGGTGGCGTGCAGGCGGCGGAGCTGGGCGAGATTCCGCGCAAGATTTACCTGCTGCAGCGCAAGACCAGCAAAGTCGGCGAGGGCCTGGGCAAGACCACCGGCTGGATCCACCGCACCTCCCTCAAGAACCGCCAGGTCGAAATGATCCCCGGCGTGCAGTACCGCAAGGTGGACGACGCCGGCTTGCACATCACCGTGGACGGCAAAGACAGCGTGCTTGCGGTAGACAACGTCATTCTCTGCGCCGGCCAAGACCCGCAGCGCGCGCTGCAGGCCGAACTGGAAGCCGCAGGCTGCACCGTGCACCTGATCGGCGGCGCCGACAAGGCGGTCGAACTCGACGCCAAGCGGGCGATCAAGCAGGGCACCGAACTGGCGCTGCGCCTGGACACTTCAGCGAAAAAGATCGACGCCCCACAGGCCAAGGGCTTTGCGCAAATGCTTGCGCCCAAAGTGGCAGAGAGCATGGCCAAATGGCACGCCATGATTGCCGAAGCCAACCTGGCCGAGCTGCCCTCCATCCTGCACCCCAAGGCGGTGTTCCGCTCGCCCATGGCGCACACGCCGTACCCCAGCGCGCAGGCGGTGCAGCTCATCCTGGGCACGGTGGTCAAGGTGTTTGAAGACTTCAGCTACCACCGCGAACTCGCCAGTGCCGACGGCAAGAGCGTGGTGCTGGAATTCAGCGCCAAGGTGAACGGCAAGGAGCTCAAAGGCATCGACATGATCCAGTTCGACGACGACGGCAAGATTGTCGACTTCGAAGTCATGGTGCGCCCCATGAGCGGCCTGCAGGCCCTGGGCGACGAAATGGCCAAGCGCCTGGCGCCGTATCTGGCGGCCATGAAGGTCGCCAGGGTGTGAGCACGACAGGGGCGGTGCACGGCGCCTGGCAGCCGCTTGCGGCCCGCTGGCGCATGCTTCGCCCAGGCGCGCTGGCGCTGCCAGAGGCGAGGGTGCGCATGGTGCTGTGCCGCAGCTTCTCGCTTTTTGATAGCTGCCGGTGCATGTGCAGCAAGCGCTGGAGGCTGATTTGACCATGCAAATCCAGGACGAAGCCACGTTGGCGAACCATCTGGCGCTGGTGCTGCAGCAGGCGGGTGGGCCCGTGGCGCATGTGCAGACCCATCTCTCGCACATCCTGCTCACGCCCGGCCACGCCTACAAGCTCAAGAAGTCGATTTGCCTGCCCTTTGCCGATTTCAGCAGCGTGGCTGCGCGGCGCCACTTTTGTGAAGAAGAGCTGCGCCTGAACCAGCGGCTCGCGGCATCGCTGTACCTGGACGTGCTGCCCGTGCTGGGCAGCGTGCAGGCGCCGCGCCTGGGCGCGCCGGGCGAAGCGGCAGACAGCGCCATCGACTGGGTGGTGCACATGCGCCGCTTCGCCAGCGCCAGCGAGGCCGACGCCCTGGTGCGCCGGGGCGCGCTGCAAGCGCCCGAGCTGCAGCGTTTTGCAAAGCGTCTGGCGCAGTTTCATGCCGCCTGCCCGGTGGCGGCGGCCGGCAGTGCGTGGGGCAGCGCCGCCCAGGTGCAGCAGGCCATTGGCGATGTGTTCAAAACCCTGGCCAGCGTGCTGGACGATGCCGCTGCGCCCCGGCTGCAGGCGCTGCGCCCGGTGTTTGCCGGGCTGGAAGGGCGGTGGGCCGAGCGCCAGGCGGGCGGCCATGTGCGCGAGGGCCATGGCGACCTGCACCTGAGCAACCTGGTGCGGCTGGAGGGCGCGCTCACCGCCTTCGACTGCATCGAGTTCAGCCCGGCCCTGCGCTGGATCGACACCCTGGCAGATGCCGCGTTCCTCACCATGGACCTGCATGCCCATGGCCGCTCGGATCTGGCCTGGCGCTTTCTCGATGCCTACCTGAGCGAAACCGGCGACTACGCAGCACTGGCCGTGCTGCGCCCCTACGAAATCTACCGTGCCCTGGTGCGCGCCCTGGCGGCGCGGCTGCGCACCGGGCAAGGTGGGGCGCAGGCGTGCGGGCCTGACTACCTGGCCTGCGCCGAGGCACTGGCCCAGCCCATGCAGCCGCGCTTGCTCATCACCCATGGTCTGTCGGGTTCGGGCAAATCCACCGTCGCCACTGCCCTGTTGGCCCAGGCCGGCGCCGTGCGCCTGCGCTCGGACGTAGAGCGCAAGCGCCTGCATGGCCTGGCGCCATTGGCCGACTCGGCAGCGCGCGGCGCCGACATCTACACGCCCGACGCATCCGAGCGCACCTTCGAGCACCTGGCCGAGCAGGCCCGCGCGCTGTTGCAGGCCGGCTACCCGGTCATTGTCGACGCCGCCTTCCTGCGGCGCAGCGAGCGCGTGCGCATGCACGCCGTGGCGCAGGCGCTGGGTGTGCCCTTCACCGTGTTGCACTGCCGCGCCGGCGAGCTAGACCTGCAAGCGCGTGTACAGAGTCGCCTTGCGGCAGGAGACGACCCGTCCGAGGCCGATCTGGCCGTACTGGCAGCGCAGCAGCGCACAGCCGAACCGCTGACGGTGCATGAGCAGGCACTGGCACTGACCGTGAACACCGATGCCCCGTGGAGCGCAGCAGACATTGAGCGCCAATGGCGGGCGGCCGCGACGGATGTAAAAGTCTGATCGAGTTACTATTGAATTAATAGCTTCTCACGCTTACTGCATAAGCGCTGGACGCCAAAAACACTTGAAACTGGAGCCTTCCATGCAATTTGAAACCCTCGCTGTCTCGCTGCAAGACCACATCGCCACCGTGCGCCTGAACCGCCCGGACAAGGCCAACGCCATGAACGCCGCCATGTGGCAGGACATCCGCCGCGCCTTCCAGTGGGTTGATGAAACCCCCGAAGCCCGCGTCGCCGTGCTGCAAGGCGAGGGCAAGCTCTTCACCGCCGGCATCGACCTGCAAATGATGATGGGCCTGGGTCCGCAGATTAAGAACGACTGCGATGGCCGCACGCGCGAAGCACTGCGCCGCGTCATCCTCGACCTGCAGGACACCCTCACCAGCCTGGAGCGCTGCCGCAAGCCCGTGCTCGCCGCCATCCACGGCGCCTGCATTGGCGGCGGCATCGACCTCATCACCTGCGCCGACATGCGCTACGCGAGCGGCGACGCCTATTTCTCGATCAAGGAAATCGACATCGGCATGACGGCCGACGTCGGCACGCTGCAGCGCCTGCCCAAGCTGGTGGGCGAGGGCATCACCCGCGAGCTGGCCTACACCGGCCGCAAGTTCGACGCGGCCGAAGCCAAGGAAATGGGTTTGGTGAACCGCGTGTTCGAAAGCCGTGAGGCCTTGTACGCCGGCGTGCACGAGATTGCGGCCACCATCGCCGCCAAGTCGCCCCTGTCGATTCGCGGCACCAAGGAAATGATCACCTACGCCCGCGACCACACGGTGGCCGACAGCTTGAACTACATCGCTACGTGGAACGCCGCCATGCTGATGAGCAGCGACTTGACCACCGCGATGACGGCCAGCATGAGCAAGCAGGTGCCGAGCTTCAAGGATTGAGGGCTGGGAGCAGGGCGCCGACCGAAGCAGCCGAGCGCCAATGCTGCTTCAAATTTTGAAGCTGAGTTCCAAGGGCTGATGGCCTTCTAGAATCGCCCGCAGGGAGGTTCAGCATGACGCCAGAGGCAAAAGCCCGGAAAACCATAGACGCACTCTTGCTGTCAGCGGGCTGGCACGTCTGCGGCGTCGCCGATGCGAACATCCATGCGGCCCTTGGCGTCGCCATCCGCGAATTCCCGCTCAACCCTGGTTTTGGCTTTGCCGACTACCTGCTGTATGTCAACGGCAAAGCCTGCGGCGTGATCGAAGCCAAGAAAGAGGGCGCAACGCTGATCGGTGTGGAAGTGCAGTCTGGCCGCTACGCCCAAGGCCTGCCCGCCAGCTTGCCCGCATGGCGCAGGCCCTTGCCCTTCCTGTGGGAGTCCACCGGGGTCGAGACCCACTTCACCAACGGCCTGGACCCCGAGCCCCGCGCACGCAACGTCTTCGCCTTCTTCCGCCCTGAATTGCTGCTGCAGTGGCTGACTTATTTGCAGGCGCCGGCGGGTTCCAATACGGCGCAAGATGCGGCGGGCACCTTCCTCACCCGCATGCGCACCATGCCCAAGCTGGTAACCGAATGGGGCACCGGCGGCGCCAGCTACAAGCTGTGGCCCGCGCAAATCACGGCGATTGAAAACCTGGAGAAAAGCCTTGCCGCCAACAAGCCCAAGGCCTTGATCCAGATGGCCACCGGCAGCGGCAAAACCTTTACCAGCATCGGCTTCATCTACCGCCTCATTAAATTCGGCGGCGCCCGTCGCGTGCTCTTCTTGGTAGACCGAGGCAACCTGGCGCGCCAGACCAAGAAAGAGTTTGACGCCTACGCCTCGCCCTACAACAACTACAAGTTTGGCGAGGAATACATCGTCCAGCACCTGCAAAGCAACCAGATCGACACCAGCGCCCGCGTCGTCATCTGCACCATCCAGCGCATGTTCAGCATGCTCAAGGGGCGCGAACTGCCGGCCGATGCCGACGAAGAAAGCACCGAAGGCATGGAGAGCCTGTTCAAGCAGGCCGACCCCATTGGCTACAACCCCGCCATCCCCATCGAGAGCTTTGACATTGTGGTGACGGACGAGGCCCACCGCAGCATCTACAACCTGTGGCGCCAGGTGCTGGAGTACTTTGACGCCTACCTCATTGGCCTGACGGCCACGCCCAACAAACAAACCTTTGGCTTCTTCAACCAGAACCTGGTCATGGAATACGGCCACGCGCAGGCCGTGGCCGATGGCGTCAACGTCAACTACGACGTGTACCGCATCAAAACCGAGGTGACCGAGGCCGGCGCCAAGGTCGAAAAAGGCTACTGGCTGGAAACGCTGGACAAAGCCACCCGCCGCAAAACCGCCTGGCAGCTCGACGAAGACTTTGAATACGACCCCGCCGAGCTCGACCGCGCCGTGCAAACGCCCGACCAGATCCGCACCGTGGTGCGCACGCTGAAGGACAACTGGAACGTTGACTTGTTCCCCCAGCGCCAGGAGCTGCCCAAAACCTTGATGTTTGCCAAAGACGACAACCACGCCGAGAAGATTGTCGAAATCCTGCGCGAAGAGTTTGGCCGGGGCAACGAGTTCGCGCAAAAAATTACCTACAAAACTACCGGCACCAGCCCCGAGCAACTCATCAAAGACTTCCGCACCGCCTACTACCCGCGCGTGGCCGTCACCGTGGACATGATCGCCACCGGCACCGACATCAAGCCAGTGGAAATCGTCGTCTTCATGCGCAGCGTAAAAAGCCGCAGCTTCTTCGAGCAAATGAAAGGCCGGGGCGTGCGCATCTGCAACCCCACCGACCTGGCCGCCGTCAACCCGGGGGAGGGGGTGAAGAAAGACCATTTCGTCATCGTCGATGCCGTGGGCGTGTGCGAGCGCGACAAAACCGACAGCCGCCCCATGGACCAAAAGAAGAGCGTGGGGCTGGACAAACTGCTGCAAGCCGTCAGCCTGGGCAATGTGGAAGACGAAGTGCTGAGCAGCATCGCCGCCCGCCTGGCGCGGTTGGACCGCGATGCATCAGACGCCGACAAGGCCAAAGTGCAGGAGCTGAGCGGCGGCAAAACCCTGCGCGACCTGGCGCGCGGCATTGTGCAAGCGCTCAACATCGACGCCACTCAAGACATGTCGCCCTTTGAGGCCGATGCGCGGCTTAGAGACGCAACCAAGCCTTTCAGTACGCCCGCTTTGCGCGAGCAGCTATTGAAAATGAAGCAAAAGGCCGACCTGGTGATCGACACCGTAACGCAAGACAGCTTGATCAGCGCCACTTTTTCCGAGGGTAGCGACCGCGCAGCAGAACTGGTGCAAAGCTTTGAGGCCTTCATTGCCCAGCACAAAGACGAAATCACTGCGCTGCAAATTTTGTACAACAGGCCGACCCGCGCGCCGCTCAAGTTTGAAGATGTCAAAGCGCTGGCCGACGCCCTGCACGCGCCGCCCCACCTGATGGACGAAGGCGCCCTGTGGCAAGCCTACGCCGCCATTCGAAAAGACAAGGTCAAAGGCGCCAGCCAGCGCCGCCTGCTGACTGACCTCGTCAGCCTGGTGCGCTTTGCCATGCAGCAGACCAACGAGCTGGTGCCGTACCCCGAGCGCGTGCAGGCCAACTTCAAAGCCTGGCTGGCGCAGCACCAGCAGCACAACCCCCAACCGTTCACGCAAGAGCAACAACACTGGCTAGAAATGATCCGCGACCACATCGCCGCCAACCTCGGCATTGAAATTGACGACTTTGAATACGCCCCCTTCAACACCGAGGGCGGCCTGGGCAAGGTGCACCAGCTCTTTGGCGCGGCACTGCCCAGGGTGATTGAGGAAATGAATCGGGAGTTGGCGGCGTAGTTATGGCACTTACCGTTTCTTTAGATGACATCGTTGCCGGTGGAAATTCGCTTCTTGCAGCCAAACCTCATTGGGAACGAGTTCGCCTGGGTGACGTCGGGCAAGTACTGAATGGCTACGCGTTCAAGGCTGAGCTCTTTACCCGGGATGGCGGCATGCCGCTCATTCGCATTCGCGACGTGGGCAGTCCGGCTTCCGAAACTTTTTACTCCGGCGACTTTGATGAGCGTTATGTCGTGAGCGCTGGTGACCTGCTCGTTGGCATGGATGGTGACTTCAACTGCGCACGCTGGCGCGGTCCACTCTCGTTGCTCAATCAGCGGGTTTGCAAGATCACGGTCGATGAAGCCCTGTACTTGCCGCGCTTCCTCGATTACGTCCTGCCGGGCTACTTGAAGGCAATCAACGACGCAACGTCGTCCATCACGGTGAAGCATCTTTCATCGCGGACGATTCAAGATATTCCGTTGCCGCTGCCACCGTTGGACGAGCAGCGCGAAATCGTCGCCGAACTCGAAAAACAATTCTCCCGCCTCGACGAAGCCGTCGCCAACCTCCAGCGCGTCAAAGCCAACCTCAAACGCTACAAAGCCTCCGTCCTCAAAGCCGCCGTCGAAGGCCGCCTCGTCGAAACCGAAGCCAGCCTGGCTCACCGCGAAGACCGCACCTACGAAACCGGCGAGCAGCTTTTGCAGCGGATTCTTGAGGAGCGGCGGACGAAGTGGGCGCTTAAGAAAAAGTATGTTGAGCCTGCAACTGCTGAACGCTCATTGATTGAGAGCGTCCCAGAAGGGTGGGCAGAGGCGTCTGTGGAGCAAATTTCGCAGCTCGTGGAATATGGCTCGTCCTCAAAAACCTCTGATGACCTGACAGGTATCCCCGTTCTTCGAATGGGCAACATCTTTGAAGGTGAGCTGCGCTTTGACGAATTGAAGTACCTGCCCAGCGATCACGAGGAGTTTCCTAAGCTCCTATTGAAAGATGGCGATCTGCTGTTCAACCGAACCAATAGCCCTGAGTTGGTTGGGAAGGTCGCAGTATTCCGCTCAAAGCCAACCAACTACTCCTTTGCGTCGTACCTAATTCGCGTTCGCACGCTTGCTGGTGCATTGCCCGAGTTTTTGGCGGCATACATCAATTCGAGTTTTGGAAGGCAATGGGTCAAGAGTGTTGTCACGCAGCAGGTGGGGCAAGCCAATGTCAATGGAACAAAGCTGCAAGCACTTTCGGTTCCACTGCCGCCATTCCCCGAGCAAACCCGAATCGTCGCCGAAGTAGACCGCCACCTGTCCATCATCCGCGAAGTCGAAGCCGAGGTCGATACCAACCTCAAGCGCGCGCAGGCGCTGAGGCAGTCGACGCTGGCGAAGGCGTTTGGTGTTGAGGGCCGCCAGATATGACAAAAAGCGCGGCTGAAATGCTTTTCGCTGCAAAAGCAATTGACGACATAGCGTTGTTTGCAGCGCTCTTTGCACCTCTTGAGTTGCACGCAGCATTCGAATCAAACCCGCCTTTTGGCAAGAAGAGCAGCACCGTCATCGTGGGGGAAGACGGCCGCACCAGCACCGAAAAAGACACCATTGAGCGCGATGATTTCTGGGCCACCACCAGCAACAAGCAGCTCAACTTTGTGCAGCACATCAAGACCCTGCTCAAAACCCACGGTCGCGCGGCAGTGGTGCTGCCAGACAACGTGTTGTTTGAAGGCGGCGCGGGCGAAACCATCCGCAAAAAGCTGCTGCACGAGTGCGATGTGCACACGCTGCTGCGCCTGCCTACGGGCTTGTTCTACGCGCAGGGTGTCAAGGCGAACGTACTCTTCTTCGACAAGAAGCCCGCGAGCGAGTCACCGTGGACCAAGCAGTTGTGGATCTACGACTTGCGCACGAACAAGCATTTCACGCTCAAGACCAACCCGCTGCGCCGCGACGATCTGCAAGAGTTCGTGAACCTCTACAACGTCAACAACCGCCACCAGCGCCAGGCGACCTGGTCGCCCGAGAACCCGGACGGTCGCTGGCGCGCCTACAGCTACGAAGAGCTGATCGCGCGGGACAAAGCGAGTCTGGATATTTTTTGGCTAAAGGACGATTCACTCGCCGACAGCGACAACCTGCCCGCACCGCGCCTGATTGCGCTGGAGATTGTGGAAGACCTGCAAGCGGCGCTGGCGCAGTTCAAGCTGATTGCCAGCGATCTGGGGGAAGTCGTTGAAGAGTGACGCGGTAGCCGGCTGAAGTGCGTCGCCTACTTGGTCCCAAAAATCCGGTCTCCCGCATCCCCCAGCCCCGGCAGGATGTAGCCGTGATCGTTCAACTCACGGTCGATGGCTGCGGTGTAGATCGGCACGTCGGGATGCGCCTTTTGCATCGTGGCAATGCCTTCGGGTGCGGCCAGCAGGCAGACGAACTTGATGGAACGGGGTTTCAACTTCTTCAGCCGGTCAATCGCGGCGCAAGCCGAGTTGCCGGTGGCCAGCATGGGGTCGACGACGATGATGTCGCGTTCCTCCATCTCGGACGGCATCTTGAAGTAGTACTCCACGGGTTGCAGCGTGGCCGGGTCGCGGTACAGGCCGATGTGGCCCACGCGCGCGCCGGGAATCACGTTGAGCATGCCGTCCAGAAAGCCATTGCCCGCGCGCAAGATGGAGACCAGCACCTGCTTCTTGCCGTCGATGACCTTGCCGGTCATGGTCTCCAGTGGGGTCTCGATCTCGATGTCCGAGAGCGGCATGTCGCGCGTCACCTCGTACGCCATCAGCGTTGAGAGTTCGCCCAGGAGGTGGCGAAAGCTGTTGGTGCTGGCGTCTTTGCGGCGCATGAGGGTGAGCTTGTGCTGCACCAGGGGGTGGTCAATGAGGTGGACGTTGCTCATGGGATATGGGAGGAATAGGGACGTTAAGTGATGGATTTCACGTTCTTGAGGACCCGCTACCTATGACGCAGGCGCGGCACCAGCCAGGGCTCCCGCGCAAGGGCCCAAGCCGGCCGCGCCGCCCCGCCGCGCTGGGAGCGTCAATCCTCCCGAATCGCGCAGCGATTCGAGAGAGGGGGGAAGGCGCGAAGCGACTCAGGGGGGAGTTCATTCAATCAGCCAGGAAGCGGGCGTAGCGCGCCAGGTCGACGTTGCCGCCGCTGACGATGATGCCCACGCGTGTGCCGCGAATGTCGCAGCCACTGTGGCGGGCGCCGGCCAGTGCCAGCGCGCCGGTGGGTTCGACGACGATTTTCATGCGCTCGGCAAAGAAGCGCATGGCTTCCATCAGTTGCGGGTCGCTGGCGGTGACGATGCCTTCGACGCTCTGCTGGATGATGTCGAATGCCATCGGCGAGAGGGCGGTGGCGCGGGCGCCGTCGGCAATGGTGCTGCGCGGCAGCGCGATTTCCACGATTTCCCCGCTGGCGAGCGACTGCTGGCCGTCGTTGGCCACCTCGGGCTCCACGCCGTAGACGCGGCACAGCGGCAAGGCGTCTTTGGTGGCGAGCAGGCTGCCGGCCAGCAATCCGCCGCCGCCGACGCCGACAAAGAGCACATCCAGGCGCGGCACTTCGTCAATGAGTTCCAGCGCGGCCGTGCCTTGGCCGGCGATGACGTCGAAATGATCGGACGGCGGCACCAGCACCATGCCACGTTCTTTCGACAATTTGTGGCTGATCGCTTCGCGGTCTTCGGTCAGTGGGTCGTAGGTGACAACTTGGGCGCCGTAGGCACGGGCCGCAGCCATCTTGGACGAGAGCGCGTCGTGCGGCATAACGACCAGCGCTGGCATATCCAGCATGCGCGCCGCCAGGGCAATCGCCTGTGCGTGGTTGCCGGCCGAAAACGTGAGCACGCCGCGCTCGCGCTGCTCGGGCGAGAGCTGCGCCAAGGCGTTGTAGGCGCCACGGAACTTGAAGGAGCCGCCGCGCTGCAGGCTTTCACACTTGAAAAATACTTGCGCGCCCAGCATCGCGTCGGCCGTGCTGGAGCGCAGCACCGGCGTGCGGTGCGCAATGCCGCGCAGGCGCTCGGCGGCGGCGTGCACGTCTTGGGCCGTGGGCAAGTCGAGGTCGGGCCAACTCATGGTGCGCTCCGACCGCAGGGCGTTGAAATATGCATGAAAATTGCCTCCAGCGCTCTATTTATATGCGTTAGCAGCTACGAAATTCATAGTATTTTGGCAAATGCTCAGCGCTTGCGCCCGCCAAACACACTGCCCAGCACGCCGCGCAATATCTCGCGCCCCAGGCTGGTTCCCATGGTGCGCACGGCCGACTTGGCCATGGTCTGCGCCAGGCCATCGCGCTTTCCGCCGCGCGGGCCGGTGCTGCCAAACAGCACGTCGTTCAACCCGCCGAGCAGACCACCGCCATCCTGGGCGGGTGCAGCGCCACCTTTGGCTGCGGGCACCTGCGCTTGTGCTTGTGCTGCCGCCTCGTTGGTGCGTGCCTTGAGCTTTTCGTAGGCCGATTCGCGGTCCACCACCTTTTCGTATACGCCCGCCACCAGCGATTGGTTCAGCAGCGCGCGGCGCTGCTGCGGCGAAATGGGGCCGAGCTGGCTGCCGGGCAGCAGCACGTAGACGCGCTCGGTGATGCTCGGGCGGCCCTTGGCGTCAAGCAGGCTGACCAGCGCTTCGCCCACGGCCAGCTCGGTGATGGCGGCTTCAATGTCCAGGCCGGGCTTCTGGCGCATGGTGGTGGCCGTCGCCTTCACGGCCTTCTGGTCGCGCGGGGTGAAGGCGCGCAGCGCATGCTGCACGCGGTTGCCCAGTTGCGCCAGCACGCTGTCCGGAATGTCCAGCGGGTTCTGCGTGACGAAATACACGCCCACGCCTTTGGAGCGCACCAGCCGCACCACGAGTTCGATGCGCTCGACAAGCACCTTGGGCGCCTCGTTGAACAGCAAATGCGCTTCGTCAAAGAAAAAGACGAGCTTGGGCTTCTCGGGGTCGCCGATTTCCGGCAGCTGCTCGAACAATTCCGACAGCATCCACAGCAGAAAGGTCGCGTACAGGCGCGGCGCGTTCATCAGTTTGTCGGCGGCGAGGATATTGACGACGCCACGGCCACCTACCGTTTGCAGCAGGTCGTCGATGGCCAGCATCGGTTCGCCAAAAAATTGCTCGCCGCCCTGGCTTTCAATCTGCAGCAGCCCGCGCTGGATGGCGCCAATGCTGGCCGCGCTCACGTTGCCGTAGTCGGTGGTGAACTGCTTGGCGTTCTCCCCCACGTAGCTCAGCATGGCGCGCAGGTCTTTGAGGTCGAGCAGCAGCAGGCCGTTGTCGTCGGCCACCTTGAACACCAGGTTCAGCACGCCCAGCTGGGTCTCGTTCAAATCGAGCATGCGCCCGAGCAGCAGCGGGCCCATGTCGGTGATGGTGGCGCGCACCGGGTGGCCTTGCTCGCCAAACACGTCCCACAGGGTGGTCGGGCAGGCGACGGGTTCGGGCAGGTCCAGGCCGCGGCTTTGCAACACGCCTGCGAGCTTCTCGGGCACGCTGCCCTGCTGGCTGATGCCGGTCAGGTCGCCCTTGACGTCGGCCATGAACACCGGCACGCCAATGGATGAGAACTGTTCGGCCAGCTTTTGCAGCGTCACCGTCTTGCCGGTGCCGGTGGCGCCAGTGATCAGGCCGTGCCGGTTGGCCAGGCCGGGCAACAGAAAGCACTCGGTGGCGCCGTTTTTCGCGATCAGCAGAGGGTCAGCCATGGTGTGTGAGCGAAAAGTAGAATCAACTGATAGCTTAAATCAGTATCGAACGAGGAACTCCCAGTGGCCGGACACAGCAAGTGGGCGAACATTCAGCACCGCAAGGGGCGCCAGGACGAAAAGCGCGGCAAGATCTGGACGCGCATCATCCGTGAAATCACGGTGGCGGCGCGCGCCGGTGGCGGCGATCTGTCGGCCAACCCGCGCCTGCGCCTGGCGGTGGACAAGGCCAAGGCGGCCAACATGCCGGCCGACCGCATCAAATACAACATCGACAAGGCCTCGGGCACGCTCGAAGGCATGAACTACGAGGAAATCCGCTACGAGGGCTACGGCATCGGCGGCGCGGCCATCATCGTGGACACCATGACCGACAACCACGTACGCACCGTGGCCGAAGTGCGCCACGCTTTCAGCAAGTACGGCGGCAACATGGGCACCACCGGCTCGGTGGCCTTTCAGTTCAAGAACGTCGGGCAACTGGTGTTCGCGCCGGGCACCGACGAAGAAAAGGTCATGGAAGTGGCGCTGGAAGCCGGCGCCGACGACGTGATTACCGACGAAGACGGTGCCATCGAGGTGCTGACCGCGCCCGCTGAGTTTGAGGTCGTCAAAGATGCTTTGCAGGCTGCGGGCCTGGAGCCGGCCGACGCGGGCGTCACCATGCGCCCGGACCTGACCATCGAGCTGGCCGGCGAGGACGCCGAGCGCATGCAAAAACTTCTGGACGCGCTCGAAGACCTCGACGACGTTCAAGAAGTCTTCCACAACGCGGCGATCTGACCTCTTTTCCCCAACATGAACGTACTTGTCATTGGCGGCGGTGGCCGCGAACACGCCATCGCCTGGAAGCTGGCCCAGTCGCGCAAGATCACGCGGGTCTTTGTGGCGCCTGGCAACGGCGGTACGGCGCTCTCGCCCGATCTGCACAACCTGGATATCACCGACGTGCGCGCGCTGCGCGAATGGGCGCTGGCCCACAAGATCGGCCTGACCGTGGTGGGCCCAGAGGCGCCGTTGGCGGCCGGTGTGGTGGATGAATTCCGTGCCCACGGCCTGCGCATCTTCGGGCCCACCAAGGCCGCAGCGCAGCTGGAAAGCTCCAAGGCGTTCTCCAAAGCCTTTATGCGCCGCCACGGCATTCCCACCGCCGACTACGACACATTCACGGATCCCGCCAAGGCCCATGCCTTTGTCGAGCGCCTGGGCGCGCCCATCGTCATCAAGGCCGACGGCCTGGCAGCAGGCAAGGGCGTGGTGGTGGCGATGACGCTCAAGGCGGCCCACGACGCCGTGGATTTCATGCTGGTGGACAACAAATACGGCGTGACCCACAACGAAGGAGTGGCGCGCGTCGTCATTGAAGAATTTTTGGCGGGAGAAGAAGCCAGCTTCATCGTGCTGTGCGACGGCAAGAACGTCGCCGCACTGGCCACCAGCCAGGACCACAAACGCCTGCAGGACGGTGACGAAGGCCCGAATACCGGCGGCATGGGGGCCTACTCGCCAGCGCCGGTGGTCACAGCCGACGTGCACGCGCGGGCCATGCGCGAAATCATCCTGCCCACGGTGCGCGGCATGGAAAAGGACGGCATTCCCTACACCGGCTTCCTGTATGCCGGGCTGATGATCGATGCCCAGGGTCACGCCAAAGCGCTGGAATTCAACTGCCGCATGGGCGACCCCGAGACCCAGCCGATCTTGATGCGTCTCAAGAGTGATCTGCTCGATGTGCTGGGCGCGGCCATTGACGGCAAGCTGGACCAGATCGAACTGCAATGGGACCGCCGCACCGCGCTGGGCGTGGTGATGGCCGCCCACGGCTACCCCGAGGCGCCGCGCAAGGGCGACGCCATCCAGGGCCTGCCGCAGGACCAGGACGACGCCATGGTGTTCCATGCCGGCACGGTTCTGGAGGACGGCGTGGTGCGCACCAGCGGTGGACGCGTGCTGTGCGTCACCGCCCTGGGCGACAACGTGCGCCAGGCCCAGCAGCGTGCTTATGACGTGGCACGCGGTATCCACTTTGACGGCGCCCAGTACCGGCGCGACATTGGCCACCGCGCCATCAAGAATCCATGAACAATATTTTTGGCCGAAGCGCCGGTGTGGCTGGCATGCGCGACTACCTGCTCGGCCTGCAGACCCGCATCGTCGGCGCGCTGCAAGCGATTGAGGACGAAGGCGAGGGCGGTGCCCAAGCCGTGGTGGACCCCTGGCGCAAGGGCGAGGGCGAGCAACTGCAGGGCGATGGCATCACCAAGATCATCGAAGGTGGGCGCGTTTTCGAGCGCGCCGGCTGTGGTTTCTCGCATGTGCGCGGACCGCGCCTGCCGCCGTCTGCCACGCAGCACCGGCCCGAATTGGCGGGGGCACCGTTCGAGGCCATGGGCGTGTCCTTGGTATTCCATCCGCGCAGCCCCTACGTGCCCACCGTGCATATGAACGTGCGCATGATCGCGGCCGGCCATGCTGGTAGCGAGCCCGTGTGCTGGTTTGGCGGCGGCATGGATCTGACGCCTTACTACGGCTTTGACGAAGACGTGGTGCATTTCCACCGCAGCTGCCAGGGCGCGCTCGCGCCGTTCGGCAGCGACAAGTACCCGCGCTTCAAACAGTGGTGCGACGACTACTTCAGTCTTAAACACCGCGCCGAGCAGCGCGGCGTGGGCGGCGTGTTTTTCGATGACTTTTCCGAGCTGGGGCTTGCACAAAGCATGGCCATGACCCAGGCCGTGGGCGATGCCTTTCTGCCGGCCTACCTGCCCATTGTGCAGCGCCGCTTTGATACGCCTTACGGTGAACGCGAGCGCGATTTCCAGCTCTACCGGCGCGGCCGCTATGTGGAGTTCAATCTGGTGTGGGACCGGGGAACGCACTTTGGCTTGCAGTCGGGCGGGCGCACCGAATCCATCCTGCTGTCCATGCCGCCGCTGGCCAGTTGGGCCTATCGGCGGACGCCTGCAGCAGGCTCGCCCGAGGCGAAATTGACCGAGCATTTTCTCGTGCCACGCGATTGGGTTTGACGAGACGGGCTTCCCCGCAACACCCGCCAGCTATAATTTCAGGAGCTGCTCGCGCTTGAGGGTAAAGCGCTAGAGCCCTATTTCACTTCAATTTTCCGGCGATGGTGCCGGGCTGCTTTACCCAGCGCTGGCCGCTGTGGCAAGCCCACGCTATATTGTTTTCACCCTGTTTACCTTTCACACCACCTGATGACCACCTCCAAAACCTCGGAATCCGCCGCCAAGAAAGACGTCGCCAAACTCCAGCGCGCCATTGTGGATGGCCTCGAAGACGTGAAGGCGCAGGACATTCAGGTGTTCAACACCGAGCACCTCTCGCCGCTGTTCGAGCGTGTCATCGTGGCCTCGGGAACGTCGAATCGCCAGACCAAGGCGCTGGCCGCCAGTGTGCGCGATGCGGTCAAGGAAGCCGGCTTCCCCAAGCCGCGCACCGAGGGTGAGGACAACGGGGAATGGATCATCGTGGACTGCGGCGCCGCCGTGGCGCACATCATGCAGCCCAGTATTCGCCAGTATTACCGGTTGGAAGAGCTGTGGGGCGAGATGCCCGTGCGACTCAAACTGGGCGCGGCCAAGCCCGTGGCGCCAGAAGCCAAAGTGCCCGTGAAGACGGCCGCCCGCCGCGCGGCCAAGGCGGCAGAAGCCCAAGGCGGTACTCCGGCAAAAGTTTCGGCAAAGAAAGCCCCGGCACGCAAGAGCGCTGCGGCAGCGCCTGCCAGCCCCGCGCCAGCGCGCAAGGCAGCTACAAAGGCAGTGCCAAAGGCTGCTGCAAAGCCGGGAGTGAAATCGGCCGCGAAGCCCGCTGCCAAGGCGACGGCCAAAACCGCTGCGAAATCGCCTGCTGCGAAATCGCCCATTGCAAAAACGACGGCGGTGAAAACCGTGGTCGTCAAGCCGCGCAGCGCAGCCGCACCGGCGAAAAAGTCGGCTGCGCCGAAGCGCGGCGCTGCGTCCGCCAAGGCGGCGCCTGCGGCGAAGTCGGCGACCGGCAAGTCTCCCGCCCGCAAAGCCCCCGGCCGCAAGGCTTGACCCCGTTGCGTAGCCCATGCGCCTGCTGATCGTGGCCGTCGGCCAGCGCGTGCCCGATTGGGCGCAAACCGCCTACGACGACTACGCCAAGCGCTTTCCGCCTGAGATCAAGGTCGAACTCAAGGCGGTCAAGACCGAGCCGCGCGGCTCGAAAACGCTGGACACGCTGTACGCCGCCGAGCGCGAGCGCATCACGGCAGCCATCCCCAAAGGCACGCGTGTGGTGGTGCTCGATGAGCGCGGCACCAGCCTCACCACCAAGGCCCTGGCCGAGCGGCTGACGCGCTGGCAACTGAGCGGTGACGACGTGGCGCTGGTCATTGGCGGGCCCGACGGGCTCGAACCTGCGTTTCGCCAGGCCGCGCACGAGCGCATTCGCCTGTCGGACCTGACGCTGCCGCACGCCATGGTGCGCGTGCTGCTGATCGAGCAGCTCTACCGCGCCTGGTCGGTCAACGCCGGCCACCCCTACCATCGGGAATAGGGTGGGCGCGCCGCTGTGGCAGGGCGGTGCAAAATACTATCCTTTCAATAGCTGCCAGTGCTTGTGGAATAAGCGCTGGAGGGCAGTTTTACCTTAAATTTTCATGCCAGACTTCCTCTACCTTGCCTCGCAAAGTCCGCGCCGTAGCCAGCTGCTGGATCAGTTGGGCGTGCGCCATGCCTTGCTGCTGCCCAACGCCGAGGGCGACAGCTTTGAGGACGCCGAAGCCATCGAGCTGCAACTGCCCGGTGAGGCGCCCAAAGCCTATGTGGAACGCGTCACCGGCCTCAAGCTCGATGCAGCGGTGCAGCGCCATGCCCGCCGGAGCCTGCCTGCCGCGCCCATCCTGTGCTCGGACACCACGGTGGCGCTGGGCCGGCGTATCTATGGCAAGCCCGAAGACGCGGCTGACGCAGCGCGCATGCTGGCCGAGCTGGCCGGCCGCAGCCACCGCGTACTCACCGCCGTGGCGCTGCAGGTGGGCGCCAGGCGGCTGGCGGCGCTGTCGGTGTCCACCGTGCAGTTTGCCGCCCTGACGCCCGGGCAGATCGCCGCCTACGTCGCCACCGGCGAGCCGCTGGGCAAGGCTGGGGCCTATGCGGTGCAGGGGCGGGCCGGCGCTTTCATTCCCATGCTGCGCGGCAGCTATTCGGGCATCATGGGGCTGCCTTTGTTTGAAACGGCGCAACTGCTGCGCGCCGCCGGTTTTGCCGTCTGAATGAGCCCCGCCACCATGCAACAAGACATTCTCATCAACTGGTCACCGCAGGAGACGCGCGTCGCCGTGGTCGAGCACGGCGCGGTGCAGGAACTGCATGTCGAGCGCACGCTCGAGCGCGGCCTGGTGGGCAACGTGTACCTGGGCAAGGTGGCGCGCGTCTTGCCGGGGATGCAGTCGGCGTTCATCGACATTGGGCTGGAGCGCGCCGCGTTTTTGCACGTGGCCGACGTCTGGCAGCGCCACCCGGAGGGCGACGCGGGCGTGCTGGCGCGCAAGAGCGAGCCGCAGGTGCCGATTGAGAAGCAGGTGTTTGAGGGCCAGGCGCTGATGGTGCAGGTCATCAAGGACCCGATCGGCAGCAAGGGCGCGCGCCTGTCAACGCAAATCAGCGTGGCCGGGCGCCTGCTCGTCTTTCTGCCGCAGGACGAGCATGTGGGCGTCTCTCAAAAGATCCCTTTGGGCGAGCGCGAAGCCCTGCGCGCGCGGCTGCAGGCCTTGGTGGGTGACAAGGCTTCGGGCGGTGGGGGTGGTTTCATCCTGCGCACCAATGGCGAAGACGCCACCGACGCCGAGCTGGCTGACGACATCGCTTATCTGCGCAAGACCTGGACGCGCATCAAGGACGCCGCGCTGCGCCAGCCGCCGCTCTCGCTTTTGCACCAGGACCTCGATTTGCTGCAGCGTGTGCTGCGCGACCTGGTCGGCGAGCACACGCAAAGCATTCGCATCGATTCGCTGGAGCAGTTCCAGCGCCTGCGCGCCTTTGGTCTGGAGTTCATGCCCGCCGCCGCTGCCAAGCTGCAGCACTATCGCGGCGAGCGCCCGGTTTTTGACCTGTACTCCATTGACGAGGAAATCGCCCGTGCGCTGGGCCGGCGTGTGGACCTCAAATCGGGCGGCTACCTGATCATCGACCAGACCGAGGCGCTGACCACGGTGGACGTGAACACGGGCGGCTACGTGGGCGCGCGCAATTTCGACGACACCATCTTCAAGACCAACCTGGAAGCGGCCGGCGCCATCGCCCGCCAATTGCGTCTGCGCAACCTGGGCGGCATCGTCATCGTGGACTTCATCGACATGCTGCGCGAAGAGCACCAGAGTGCGGTGCTGGCCGAGTTCCGCAAGCACCTGGCGCGCGACCGCGTGAAAACCATGGCCGGAGGATTTTCGAACCTGGGCCTGGTCGAGATGACGCGCAAACGCACGCGCGAATCACTCGCCCACATGCTGTGCGAGCCCTGCGCCGCCTGCCAGGGCAAAGGCAGCGTCAAGACGGCGCGCAGCGTCTGCTACGACATCCTGCGCGAGATCCTGCGCGAAGCGCGCCAGTTCAACCCGCGCGAGTTCCGGGTCATTGCATCGGCTGCGGTGGTGGAGCTGTTCCTTGACGAAGAAAGCGCCCACCTGGCCGGCCTGTCGGACTTCATCGGCAAGCCCATTTCGCTGCAGACCGAGGCCGCCATGGGCCAGGAGCAGTACGACATCGTGCTGCTCTGAGCGCGTTGCTCCCTTTTGCTGCCTATGCTGGACATTGCTGCCATCTGCCTCGTCGTTACGGCGCTGCTCTCGTACTTGAACCACCGCTTTGTGCGCCTGCCCACCACCATCGGGGTGATGGTGATTGCGCTGGGCTTCTCGCTGCTCATCGTGGCGCTCAGTGCCGCCGGGCTGGACCACGGCCTGCGCCGGTACGAGGAATCGTTTCTCAGGACGCTCGATTTTTCCGAGGTGCTGATGCAGGGCATGCTGTCCTTCCTGCTATTTGCCGGTGCGCTCCACGTGGACATCGCCGCGCTCAAACAGTACCGTTTTACGGTGGCGGGCCTGGCGCTGGTGGGAACGCTGCTCTCCACGGTGCTTGTTGGCCTGGGGATGTGGCTGGCGCTGCCGTTTCTGGGCGTGCCGCTGCCGCTTTTGTACTGCCTGTTGTTTGGCGCGCTGATTTCGCCCACCGATCCGATTGCGGTGATGGGCATTCTCAAATCTGCCGGCGCGCCCAAGACGCTGGAGCTGGTGATCTCTGGTGAGTCGCTGTTCAACGACGGCGTCGGCGTGGTGCTGTTCTCACTCCTGCTGGGGGTGCTGGCGAGTGGCGGCCTGCCCACAGCGACGGAGGGTTTCACGCTGCTGGCGCATGAAGCGGGCGGCGGCATTGTGTTTGGACTGGCGCTGGGGCTGATCACGGTGTGGCTGCTGAAAACCATCGACCAGTACCAGGTCGAGGTGCTGATTACCCTGGCCGCTGTCGTGGGCGGCTACGCGCTGGCCGCGCATCTGCATGTGTCGGGGCCCCTGGCCATGGTGGTGGCGGGCCTCATGGTGGGCAACGGTGGCCGCGCACGCGCCATGTCGGATACCACGCGGCGCTACGTGGATATGTTCTGGGAGCTGATCGACGAAATTCTCAACGCCGTGCTGTTCGTGCTCATCGGCATGGAGGTGTTGGTCATTTCCTTCTCCGCTCCCCTGTTGCTGGCTGGCGCCGTCGCCATCCTGGTGGCGCTCCTGGCGCGCTGGCTCACGGTGGGCCTTCCGGTACGTGCCGGCGCCCGGTGGCTGCAACTGCCGCCGGGTTCGGCGCGGGTGCTGGTTTGGGGTGGGCTGCGCGGCGGTATTTCGGTGGCGCTGGCGCTTTCGTTGCCCGGTGGACCCGAGCGCGACGTGGTGCTCACCCTGACTTACTGCGTCGTTGTCTTTTCGATTCTGGTGCAGGGTTTGAGCATTGGCCGGGTCGTGCGCACCACGGGTGCGCGCGCCGAGTGATCTGACACCGCTATCTCAAGTCCCGCCCGCATGGGTGGGTTCACAACCATTGATCCAGGGAGAACCGGGAAAATGCAAATGATTCGAGTCGCCATTGCTGGCCATGGCAACCTGGGCCGCGGTGTTGAAGCCGCTATCGCCAAGAACCCTGACATGCAACTCGTCGGCATCTACAGCCGCAGAGCGCCAGAGCAAATCCAGCCGTTGCACGCTGGCACGGCCATTCATGCCATGGAGACGCTTGTGGGGCACACAGATCGCATCGATGTGCTGATCTTGTGCGGCGGCTCGAAAGAGGACCTGCCAGAGCAAGGCCCCCAGCTTGCGGCCCTGTTCAATACGGTGGACAGCTTCGACACGCATGCGCGCATCCCGGAATACTTTGCTGCCGTGAATGCCCCGGCGCTCGCCCATCGCAAGACGGCGCTGATTTCGGCTGGCTGGGACCCAGGCATGTTTTCCGTCAACCGGGTCATGGGCGAGGCATTGCTGCCGGATGGCGCTACCTACACGTTCTGGGGCCGAGGCTTGAGCCAGGGACATTCGGATGCGATTCGCCGGGTGCCTGGGGTGGCTGCCGGCGTGCAATACACCTTGCCGGTGCCGCAAGCGGTAGACAAGGTGCGCAGCGGCGCGCGTCCCAGCCTCGCCACACGCGAAAAACACACGCGCGAGTGCTTCGTGGTGCTCAACGCTGGCGCCGATGCGCAGGCCGTGCGCCAAGCGATCGTGACCATGCCGCATTACTTTGACGAATACGACACTGCGGTGAACTTCATCACTGCAGAAGAACTGCGGCAAAACCACAGCGCCATGCCGCACGGCGGATTTGTCATTCGCAGCGGCAACACGACAGACGCGCATACCCAGGTGATCGAATACGGTCTGAAGCTTGAGAGCAACCCGGAATTCACGGCCAGCGTGCTGGTCGCCTACGCCCGTGCCGTGCACCGACTGCAGCAAATGGGCCAGTTTGGGGCCAAGACCGTGTTTGACGTACCGCCCGGCCTGCTCTCGGCAAAGAGCGCCGAGCAACTGCGTGCTGAGCAGTTGTAGCTGGACGCGTCCTGCCACTGAAGTAGGCCCTATGAGGCTGTCGGACTTGGAAATCGTCGGCTGCAAATCGACCGCAGCGGTCCATTTTTGGCTTCGCCGCTCTTCGAGAACACCGTCTTTTTGCCCCATAGCGGGGCTATGAGGCTGCAAATCCGGCAAAAACTGTCCTCGCTGGGGCCGATTTTGGTGAAACCTTCGGTTTTCGCTTTCGACGCTCCAAGTCCGACAGCCTCCTAGATGCGACGGAGTTTTTCGATCCCTGCGCGCAAGGTTTCGTCCCGCTTGGCATAGCAAAACCGCACCACGCGCTGGTCGAATCCATCGCCATAGAACGCCGAAAGCGGGATTGCCGCGACACCGATTTCGCGCGTGAGCCACTGGCAGAAATCGGATTCGTTCAAGTCGCTCACGGCTGAGAAATCCACGCACTGGAAATAGCTGCCTGCGCCGCTGCCGGGCAGCAGCCGCAGGCGGGAACCCTCCAAGCCGCGCCGGAACAGATCCCGCTTGGCCTGGTAGAACGCTGGCAGTTGCAGGTACGGCGCCGGCTCTTGCAGGTAGTCGGCCAGGCCGACCTGCATGGGCGTGTTCACGGTGAACACGTTGAACTGGTGCACCTTGCGGAACTCGGCGGTCAAGGCGGCGGGCGCGGCAACGGTGCCGACCTTCCAGCCGGTGACGTGAAAGGTCTTGCCAAAGCTCGAGACGATGAACGCCCGCGCAGCCAGGCCTGGAAAGCGCGCTGCGCTTTGGTGCTCGGCGCCGTCGAAAACCATGTGTTCGTACACCTCGTCGCTGATGAGCAAGATGTCGGTGGGCGCAAGCAGGTCGTCGAGTTGGCGCATCTCCTGCGCGCTCCACACCGTGGCGCTCGGGTTGTGTGGACTGTTGATGACGATGGCGCGGGTGCGCTGCGTGATGGCCGCGCTGATCTTGTCGAAGTCCGGGCGAAAGCTCCCTGGCGTCAGCGGCACGCGTACCGCCACGCCGCCTGCCAATGCGATATTGGGCACGTAGCTGTCGTAGCAGGGGTCGAGCACGATCACCTCGTCGCCGGGGTGCACGATGGCGAGGAGGGCGGTCAGAATTGCCTGAGTAGCGCCGGCTGTAATGGTAATTTCGGATCCGGCGCTGTATTGGTATCGGTGGAGTGCTTCTATTTTTGTAGCAACGGCGTCTCGCAGGGCGGGCATACCTGGCATGGGTGGGTACTGGTTGTGGCCCGCGCGCATGGCGGCGTTCACCGCATCCAGCAAGCGCGGATCGCAATCGAAATCCGGGAAGCCTTGGCCGAGATTGACGGCGCCATGCTCGGCAGCAAGCGCCGACATGACGGTGAAGATGGTCGTGCCCACTTGAGGCAGGCGGCTGGCAAGGGCGGGGGTGCGCGGTGCGGCGGCGGTGTCCATGGCGATGGGTCTTGCAGGTTTAGAGTTCGTAGTCGTTGACCTGACCGGTCATGGCGCGCATCACCAGTTCGCGGCTCAGGCGGTCGCTGAGCAGCTCGGCAAAACGGTAGACGAAGTTGCGCAGGTAGGCACCGCGCTTGAAAGCCACGCGCGCCACGCTTTGCCCGATGAGATGCCCGATGGGGCGCACCACCAGGTCGCCCAGCGGGTCGTCGCGCATTGCCATTTCGGCGACGATGCCCAGGCCGAGGCCCAGGCGCACATAGGTTTTGATGACGTCCGAATCAATGGCTTCGAGCGCGATGCGCGGCTGCAGGCGCCGCGCGGCAAAGGCCTGGTCGATCTTGGTGCGTCCAGTGAACGAGGGGTGGTAGGTGATCAGGGGTTCGTGGGCAATGTCCTCCAGGCCGATGCGCTCCTTTTGCGCCAAGGGGTGGCCATGCGGCATCACCAGGACATGCTGCCATTCGTAGCAGGGCAGGGTGACGAGCTCGGGGTAATCCGCCAGCGACTCGGTGGCCACGCCGATCTCTGCTACTTCATCGATCAGCATGCGGGCCACCTGGTCGGGCGTGGCCTGGTGCAGGCTGACGTTGACCTTGGGGTAGGCTTCGCGCAGTTTGGCCACGGCAGGCGGCAGCACATAGCGCGCCTGGGTGTGCGTGGTGGCGATGCTGAAGGTGCCGGTGTCCTGCGCGCTGTACTGCTCGCCAATGCGTTTCAAGTTGCCGACCTCGCGCATTATCAGCTCGATGCTCTTGAGCACATGCTGTCCAGGCTCGGTGATGCGCTTGAGCCGCTTGCCGTGGCGCGCAAAAATATCTACCCCCAGTTCGCCTTCAAGCTCAATGATTGCCTTGGAGACGCCGGGCTGCGAGGTGTGCAGCGCCTTGGCCGCCTCGGTCAGGTTCAGGTTGCGGCGCGCAGCTTCCTGAACAAAGCGAAATTGGTGGAGGTTCATACCGAATTGCAACTAAAGAATCGCATCATTATGCGATATCTCGCTCTGAAAAGCATGCTCGAGTGTGACCCACCGAAGCGTTGCGTCTCCGGTGACTTCAGCCGGTCGTGGGGTCCACGGCGATTTGCGCCATCAGCGCCGTCATGCGAGGGTCTTCGCCAACGGCCTGTTGCAATGCGATCTGCAGATCCGGGTGTTGTTCGCGCAGCGCAGCGACGAGCCGCGGAAGATCTTCGCGCGCATGGCGTCCGGTACCAAGAAACATCGGAACGATGGTGAGCTGGCGCGCGCCGGCTTCGTGCAGCGAGCGAGCGGCCTGCGAGAGATCGGGCGCGCACAGTTCGAGGTAGGCGCAGCGCACCAGGGTTTCCGGCTGTGCGTGCTCGATATGCGCCCGGACGGCCTCAATGGGGGCGCGCCAGAGCGGGTCGCGCGAGCCATGGGCGAACAAGATGATGCCTTTGGAGTCGCCCATTTGCTCCGCAGGTGCCATCAGCGCCGCAGCACCAGCCAGCCAAAGGCCGCCAGCGACGCAAAGGTGTAGATCAGTCCCGGAGCCGCTGCGGTCAGCCAGGGCGACCACTGCTGCAGGTTGCCAGCAAAGCCAAACACGTTGTTGAGCAGGAAGAAACTGATGCCGGCCATCACGCCGCCAAACACATAGCCGGTGGTCGAGCCGGCCCGAAAGTGCAGGTAGGCAAAGGGGAGCGCCAGCACCACCATCACCAGGCAACTCAGGGGATAAAAAACCTTGCGCCAGAACTCGATCTCATAGCGCTGCGCTGACTGGCCGTTGGCCTCCAGATGGCGAACGTATTGAAAAAGATCGATGGTTGCCATGCGGTCGGGCTTGAGCACGGCAGCGGACACCATGTCCGACGTGATGGCGGTAGGCCAGCGCAGCTGCGGCAGTTGCGATCGCTCGGCGCGCACGGTGTCGCCCGCTGCATCGCGCACGAAGCTGCTGCTGCGCACCGTCGCAAGCTGCCACGCGTCGCCCTCCGGCGCCACCTGTGCCGTCTGCGCGTGGGTCTGAGATGCCAGTCGGCCACTGGCGTCAAAGCGAAAAATACGAACCTCCTCCATCAGCCCGTCAGAGCGGATGGCGCGAACATTGACGGCGACGGAGTCCTCACCCTGGCGTTCCTTCAGCCAGGCGCCGGTGCCGCCACTTGTGAGACGAGCCAAACCGCGCGACTTGAGGACCTGTGCTGCGCGGTCGCTTGCCGGGGCCACGTAGTCGCCCAGCGCAAAGGTGAGCACGACAAAAGCGCAGCCGAGCAGCAGGAGCATGGTGAGGGCGCGGCCCGGACCCAGGCCGCTGGTGCGCAGAATGGTGAACTCTGAACTTTGTGCAAAGCGGGCCATGACGAAGATGGTGCCGATCAGCACAGTGATCGGCAGAAGTTCGTACAAATGGCTGGGCATGCCCAGCAGTACATACAGCACGGCCTGCGACACGGGATAGAGTTCGGGAGACTGGCCGACCGAACGCAGTTCGTCGATCAGGTCGAAGAAGAAAAACAGCGCCAGAAAACCGAGCGTGACGAGCACGATGGCCGCAAGCACTTCACGGTACACCATCCAGCGAATCGTTTTCATGCCGCCGTTCCTCGCCCGCGCCAAAGGTTTGTCAAGGCCCAGCGGTTGTGGCGAATGGCAATGAGCGCCAGCGCAAACAGCAAAACGCCGCCATGCAGGAGCCCCACATAGGGCACCAGACCAAAGCGCCCCGATCCCACCCAGCTTTGGCCCAGCGTCATGAAGTTGTAGTAAACAACGAAAGCAAACAAGGCAAAGAGCAGATTGCCGCTGCGGCTGGCGCGCGGATTCACGCTGGCCAGCGCCAGCCCCAGGACCACCAGATTGAACGCCGTAAAGGCCAAGCCGATGCGCCAGGCCAGTTCGGCCTGGTGGGGGAGTGCCGGCTGTGCGAGCAATTCGCGCGTGCTGCGGGTTTTGGCGGAGCCATTGGCTCCAAAGTCGGTGCGTGCCGAGCCTACGCGGGTTCCGTACAACTCGAATTCGCTCAATTTGAGATCGGGTTTGCCGACCGTTGTTTCGAGGCGCTGGCCATTGCTCAGCAGCGCAAACCGGTCGGCGCCGCGCATTTCGATGCGGGCGCTGCGCGCCGAGGTGATCGCTTGCCCATCGCGTTCATTGGCTGCGATGAAAACATTGCTTGCCGAATTGGGTTCCGGGCTGTCCTTGTCGATGAAGAAGACGCGTTTGCCGCTGGCCGATTCCTGGAACTCGCCAGGCGCAATGCGGTCCACGTCGCCGCGCTGCTCGTACTGGGCACGCAGTTCCTGAATCTGTTGGTTGGCCCAGGGCCAGACCAGCAGCGACAGTACCGCTACCACCAGCATGACTGGCCAGGCAAAGCGCAGCAGGGAGGGCAGCAGGCTGGCCAGGCCCTTGCCGCTGGAGAACCAGATCACCATCTCGCTGTCGCGGTACATGCGTGAGAGGCTGCCGATGGTGGCAACAAAGAGACTCAGGCTCAAAATGGTGGGCAACTGCCCCAGCACGGTGTAGCCCATGACCAGCATGACGTCCGAAGGACTGACGTTGCCACGTGAAGCTTGGCCCAGCGTGCGAATGAGCATCATGGTCATGACCACCGTCACCAAAACCACGAGCGTCGCACCGAAGCTGCGGCCCAGCTCCTTGCGCAGAGATGAATCGAATAACATGGAACAGACGTAAAAAGGCAATTATGAACTTTGATCTCAAAACACTGGATTTGCGCACGGTTGCTGCGGAGAAATGCGATCAGTTGGTGGTTCTGGTAGGCGAGGATTTCGTCCCGGGCGATGATCCGCTGGCACGCCTGATTGCGCAGGCCCTAAAAAACAAGGACTTGGAAACCAAGCCAGGCAAGTCGCTGGCTTTGTACCAGCCTCCTGGCATGGCGGCGCGGCGCTTGCTTCTCGTCGGCGCGGGGCCAGGCGATGCGCGGGCGGTGCGCCAGGCGCTTGCCGCCATCGCCCCGGCATTCCGCAGCCCCGGCGTCAAACGCGTTGTGGTCTGCTTTGCGGGCGGTGTGACGGCGTCTGCGGTGTCGGCTGTCGTACAAGGTATTGCGCAAGCGCGCTACGTGTACACGCTGACCAAGCCCAAGGCCGAGACTTCGGAGCTCACGCGGGTCGTTCTCGGCGTGCCTGAACCCAAAGCCGTTGCTCCGGCGTTCGAGACCAGCCAGGCCGTGGCATTGGGTGTGGAGCTGGCGCGCGAATGGGGCAACCGCCCCGCCAACCACGCCACTCCCAGCATGCTGGCCGAAGCCGCCAAGGCGCTGGCCAAGCATCCCAATGTCCAGTGCAAAGTGATGGGGCCCGCGGAGGTGGAGCGCCTGGGCATGGGTGCGTTCCTGGCCGTGGCGCGGGGCTCAGCAGAGCCACTGCGCTTCATCGAGCTGCGCTACACCGGCGCAGCTCGGGGGCAGGCTCCGCTGGTGCTGGTTGGCAAAGGCATCACTTTCGATACTGGCGGTATCTCGATCAAGCCGGCATCGGAAATGGACGAAATGAAGTTCGACATGTGTGGCGCAGCCAGCGTGCTGGGGGTGTTCCGTGCACTGGCACAACTCCAGCCCACCATCAACGTGGTGGGCTTGATCCCGACGTGCGAAAACATGCCCGATGGCCGCGCCGTCAAGCCTGGAGACGTGGTGACCAGCATGAGTGGGCAGACCATTGAAGTGCTCAACACCGACGCTGAGGGCCGTTTGGTGCTGTGCGACGCCCTCAGTTACAGCAAGCGCCACAAGCCGCAAGCCATTGTCGACATCGCCACCCTGACCGGTGCCTGCGTGATTGCGTTGGGCGGCGTGCGTTCGGGCTTGTTTGCCTCTAACGACGCCCTGGGTGAGGCGCTTCTGGCAGCAGGTGAGGCATCAGGCGACCTCGCCTGGCGCATGCCGCTCGACGACGAATATGCAGAAGGCCTCAAGAGCAATTTTGCCGATCTGGGCAATGTGGGCGGGCGTCCCGCAGGGTCCGTCACGGCGGCCAAATTTCTTCAGGCCTTTGTCGGGGATGTGCCCTGGGCGCACCTGGACATCGCCGGAACCGCGTGGAAAGGTGGCGCAGCCAAGGGCGCGACGGGCAGGCCGGTGGCTTTGCTTACGCATTGGCTTTTGGCTCGGGCCGAGGCGCAAGCTGCAACGTCTCAGAAGGCAACGCCCGCACGCAATAAAGCAGCGCCGCGCAAGGTGCGCACGTCTCGTCCTGGCGCATGACCGACATTGCCTTTCACTTCAACGCGCAGGACAAGTTGGAGCACGCCTGCCGGGTCGCGCGCAAGTTGCTGCGGCAGGACCGGCGGCTCGTCATTCAAGCGAGCGCACCCGTACTGGAGACGCTCGATGCCATGCTATGGAATATGTCCGCCCATGATTTTGTGGCGCACTGCCAAATCGGCGACGCTGCCGAATGCGTGGATGCATCGCCCATCCTGCTGACGCAAGATGCCCAGCTTGCCTCGCACCACGACGTGCTGCTCAACCTGGAAGACGAGGTGCCGGACGGCTTCGGCCGCTTTGCGCGGCTGATTGAGGTGGTCAGCGCCACCGACGAGACCGATCGAACGGCCGCACGCAGGCGCTGGAAGCACTATCTGCAGCGTGGCTATACCCTGGAGCGCCACGATTTGGTGGCAAGGAGCGCTTGATGGTCACCACGCCCCGAGTTCCTCCGCGATTTGTGCCCACCCTCACCGAGGTGGTGCCGAGTGGTGAGCAGTCAGTGCCGCATTCGGCGCCGGCGCAGCGGCCACTGGCGGCGCCTGAGCGGCGGCTACCGCCCGTGGTGAGCACGCCTTCCGTGCCGATTGGTTTGGCGGTACCCGTCAGAAGTTCTGCTCAGCCCGTCACTGTCCCAAAACCTGTACAGGCCGCGCCTGTGGCGGCACCGCAGGCAAGCGTGTTGCCTGCTGCGGCTACAGAAAAGACAGGGTTTGCGGCCACCGCGCTGGCACCGCCCACGCCGGTACAGAAGGCGTCGGCACGCGAGCTGCTTAGCGAAGATTTCGAAGAATTGCTCGTACACCGCGTGATGCAGCGTGTGGATGTGTCCTTGGATCTGCGTTTGCGCGACGCGATTGCGTCCGTAGTGCTGGAGCAAACGCGCTCCATCCTGCCCAGGCTGCGCGAAGAGGTCGAATCGGTGGTCCGCCATGCCGTCTATGAAGCCGTTGCGGACGAGCTGGCTTCCAAGTCAAATCAATAGCTTGCGCCAGCTCTATAAGTGCAGCTTTTATGCCTCTTCATGCGCTGATTGCGCGTGTTCCCTAATGCCGCAATCTGGAAAATTGCGCTATCTTCCGCCGCGTTGAGACACAAAAAAGATGCTCAGCGTTTTATCTTTACTGGAGATCCCTATGCAATTGAAGTTGAAACTGACCGTAGCCGCAGCGTTTGCCGCTGTTGCCGGCATGGCACTGGCCCAGGAGCAAGTGGTCAAGATTGGTCACGTCGCCCCGGTTTCGGGTGCACAGGCCCACTACGGCAAGGACAACGAAAATGGCGCCCGCATGGCCATCGAAGACCTGAACGCCCAGGGCGTGACGATCGGCGGCAAGAAGATCAAATTTGAACTTCAGGCCGAAGACGACGCATCGGATCCCAAGCAAGGCACGGCAGCCGCACAAAAGCTGTGCGACTCCAAGGTGGCTGGCGTAGTGGGTCACCTGAACTCGGGCACCACCATTCCTGCGTCCAAGGTTTACCATGACTGCGGTATTCCCATGGTCACGGGTGCGGCTACCAACCCCAACCTGACCAAGCCTGGCTACAAGACCACCTTCCGTATCATTGCCAACGACCTGGCGTTGGGAGCCGGTCTGGCGCACTATGCGCACGACACGCTCAAGCTCAAGTCCTTCGCTGTCATTGACGACCGCACCGCTTACGGCCAAGGCGTCGCGGACGTGTTCGCCAAGGTCGGTAAAGAACTTGGCATGAAGCAAGTGGACCAGCAGTTCACGACCGACAAAGCCACCGATTTCATGGCAATTTTGACCGCCATCAAGGCGAAAAACCCCGATGCTATTTTCTTCGGCGGTATGGACCCGCAAGCCGGTCCCATGCTGCGCCAGATGGAGCAGCTCGGTATGGCCAACGTGAAGTACTTTGGCGGTGATGGCGTGTGCACCAGCGAAATCGCCAAGCTTGCAGCCGGCGCCAAGACGCTGTCGAACGTGATTTGCGCTGAAGGCGGCGCCTCGCTCGGCAAGATGCCAGGCGGCAAGGCATGGAAAGAGCGTTACGACGCGAAGTACCCAGGCCAGTTCCAGGTCTACAGCCCCTACACCTACGACGCCACGATGCTGCTGGTTGACGCTATGAAGCGTGCCAATTCCGTCGATCCCAAGGTCTACCTGCCTGAACTGGCCAAGTCGAACTTCAAGGGCGTGACTGCCAACATCAGCTTTGAAAAGAATGGCGAAATGAAGAACCCCGCCATTACGCTGTACAACTACATTGACGGCAAGAAGAGCCCGCTGAACTAAGCAAAGTCTCGTTCGGGCTCCTGGGAGCCCGAGACCATGCAAAAAGGCTTCCTTGGGGAAGCCTTTTTTTGTGCTCGCATGCCAAGGTTGGTGCAGCGCGTCAGCGCCGGACCTGCAAAGCTCCAGGGTTGACAATGTTGGTGGGTGTCCCACGCATGAAATTGAGCACGTTGTCGAAGGCCGATCCGAAATACAGCTCGTAACTGTCCTTCTCGACATACCCAATGTGGGGCGTGCAGATGCAATTCTCCAGGCGCAGCAGCGCATGTCCCTGGAGAATCGGTTCGCTTTCGAACACGTCGATGGCAGCCATGCCAGGACGTCCCCGATTGAGGCCAGCGAGCAGGGCGTCGGGCTCGATCAGTTCCGCGCGCGAGGTATTGACCAATAGCGAGGTGGGCTTCATGCAGGAGAGTGTCTCCAGCGTGATCAGTCCCTGGGTCTGCGCAGTCAGGCGCAAATGCAAAGAAACCACGTCGCATTGCTCGAAAAAGTCCTGCTGCGTCACGGCCGCCTGATAGCCATCGGACAGGGCCTGCGCGCGCGACGACTCGCTGCCCCAGATGCGTACATTCATACCAAACGCGCGGCCATAGCCGGCGACGATTTGGCCAATGCGTCCATAGCCCCAGATTCCCAGGGTTTTGCCGCGCAAGACGCTGCCAATGCCAAAGTTGGCTGGCATCGAGGCCGATTTGAGGCCCGCCTGTTGCCATGCGCCATGCTTGAGATTGGAGATATATTGCGGCAGCCGGCGCATGGCGGCGAGGATGAGCGCCCATGTCAGTTCTGCCGGTGCCACGGGCGAGCCGACGCCCTCGGCAATGGCGATGCCGCGTTCGGTGCAGGCCGCAATGTCGACGTGGCCGCCTATCTTCCCGGTTTGAGAGATCATTTTCAGGCGGGGCAACTTTTCGATCAGTTGTCGAGTGATGTGGCTGCGTTCGCGCACCAAAACGATAATGTCTGCGTCCTTCAACCGCACCGACAACTGGCCAATGCCTTTGACCGTGTTGGTATAGACCTTGGCGGAGTGGGCGTCGAGGCGCTCGGCACAATGGAGCTTGCGAACGACATCCTGATAGTCGTCGAGGATCACGATGTTCATGGCCCGATTGTGCCTTGCACGCTGCAGGGCTTGGCCATCGCTGTGTGTTCAGGCGGCAGCATCTCTTGGCGCAAGAATGGCCAAAAGCTCCAGTGCAACGCCAGAAGACATCTGGCATTTGCTATTGAAAAAGTAGCTATAAGCGCTTATCTATAAAGCGCTAGAGGCAATTTTCACAATAATCTTCGGATGAAAAGCCCCTTTCCTCGTGGGTCCGCAGTTTGCGCACTCTGCCTGTCCACAGGGATCAGCAAAGGCGCTCGCGCGCAGCCAGACGATCAAGCTCGGCGCATACGTCGGCCATGCGGCCCACGATGGCCAGATGCTCGGCCGAGCCTTCACGCTTGCGCAGAACGCGCACGGTGCGGGCAGGCTGAATGCTGGCCCGCGAGGCAACCGGTGGACGCGTGCAGCGGGCAGACGCCGCCCGAGCCCCCTGCGGCGCTGCTCTGCCTGCGCTGCGTGGGCTTGTGGCTGGGGGCGGGCTGCTCGTGCCAGTCAATTCGATGGGGTGCACCACAGCGGCCGGCGCATTCTTCGCAGCATGGCTGCGTTTGTGTGCCGCTTCCCCTCCGAAGGAACGGCAGAGCGTGACAAAGGACAGAGACAGGCGCGAGAGGTGGTGAAACGCAATTTGCATGTGAAGCTCCCATGGGCAATGGTTGAACACAGGCAGGATTCAAAATAAAGAAGGCCGAAGGTTTCGTTGCCAACCGGTTCTGCCGCCTGCTCAGTCTTCCAAAGAGACCGAAGGACCGAGAACGTGGTGCCCAAAACTCCAGGCCTTCACGCACTGCAGGGATGGCGGAACTGCTGCCCGCCAAACGCCCGCCACCTGCAGTGCGTGGACGAACGGCTAAATCAGCATGGTGTTGCGAATGAGTCCGACGGCCAGGCCTTCGATCTCGAAAGGCTCATCGGGCTGCACCACGATGACTGGAAAGTCGGGGTTTTCCGGCAGCAATTCAATCGCGTGGGCGGTGCGCCGCAGGCGCTTGACGGTGACCTCTTCGCCAATGCGGGCGACGATGATCTGGCCGTTGCGCGCCTCACGTGTTTGCTGCACGGCCAGTAGGTCGCCGTCCATGATGCCGACATCACGCATCGACATGCCGCGCACCTTCAGCAGATAGTCGGGCTTGCGCTGAAACAGGCTGCTTTCTACACAATAGGTTTGCTCGACATGTTCCTGCGCCAGAATCGGGGAGCCTGCAGCCACGCGTCCCACCAGGGGCAGGGCCAGTTGCGACAGACCGGGGATGGGCAGATTGAATTGCGTGCCCCGCGCTGCGTTGAGACTGCGCACCGCGTCGCCTCGCAGGCGGATGCCGCGCGAGGTGCCGCTGACCAGCTCGATCACGCCCTTGCGGGCCAGCGCTTGCAAGTGCTCTTCGGCCGCATTGGCCGATTTAAAGCCCAACTGCTTGGCTATTTCGGCGCGGGTAGGGGGTGCGCCAGACTGGGCAATGGCGGTTTGAATCAGATCGAGAATCTGCTGCTGCCTGGCGGTGAGTTTGGGGCCGTTGAACATGTTCGTACGCCATGCTGAGCACAGCTGTATAAAATTTCAGTAGCTGTATTTTTAACCAGTTTTTCAAGGGATGCAAGTGATTGGCACAAAGATTGTCGTTTTGGGAACCGGTGGCACGATTGCTGGCAGTTCAGCGCGAGCCGGCGACAACGTTGGCTACCGGGCCGGCGAGCGCACGGTGCAGTCGCTGCTGGACGCTCTTCCGGTTGCGCAGGGGCAGCCACCGCTTGCATGGGTGGCCGAGCAGATAGCGCAGATCGACAGCAAAGACGCTGATGCGAGTTTTTGGTCGCAGTTGCATGCACGCTGCCGGGAGCATTTGCAGGACGAACGCGTGCGCGGCATCGTCGTTGCCCATGGCACGGATACGCTCGAAGAAACCGCCTGGCTGCTGGCTGAAACCTTGCCTGCCACCAAGCCCTTGGTGTTGACCTGCGCGATGCGGCCGGCTACTGCCGCATCGCCAGACGGACCGCAAAACCTGCTGGATGCGGTCGCGTTGGCGTCCGATGCGCGGGCTCTGGGCGTGAGTGTGGTCTGTGCCGGAGCGGTCCATGCGCCGCGCCATGTGCAAAAAATGTCGCCTTACCGCGTTGATGCCTTTGGCTCCGGCGATGCGGGCCCGACAGGCTGGATGGAAGAGGGCAGGTTGCGGCTGGTGCACCCTTGGCCGCCGGCACGGTCTGTCGGTGCCGAGCCGCCCCAGACGCTGCCTGCCGACCCTGGCGCATGGCCCTGGGTGGAAATTGTGCTCAGCCATGCCAGCGCATGCGGCAGGCAGGTGGATGCGCTGGTCTCAGCAGGCGTTCGAGGCATCGTGGTGGCGGGTACCGGCAATGGAACCCTGCACCACGCGCTGGAAGTGGCCTTGCTGCGTGCACAAGAAGCAGGCGTGGCGGTGCGTGTGAGCACACGGTGCCCGCTCGGCGTGGTGGTGGGCCGGCCTGCCCATGGGCTGCCCCTGGCCGATGGCCTCTCGCCGGTCAAGGCACGCATCTCGTTGCTGCTGGAGCTGATGCGGTCATCACCTACGCCATGAAAAACGCCCCTTGCGGGGCGTTTCAGGAGGTCCAGGCGCCAGCCTGGCGTGTGGCTACTCGGCGAGGGCCGCCAGTGCGCGTGCGGTGATCTCTTCCACACTGCCCGTGCCGCTGATGGCACGGTACTTGGGGCATTGGCGGGGTCGCGCTGCGCCCAGTCGGAGTAGTAGCTGACCAGGGGGCGCGTTTGCGCGCTGTAGACGTCGAGCCGTTTCTTCACGGTTTCCTCCTTGTCGTCGTCACGCTGAATCAGCGCCTCACCGGTTTCGTCGTCCACGTTGGCCACTTTGGGCGGGTTGAATTTGACGTGGTAGGTGCGGCCGCTGGCTGGGTGCGAGCGGCGCCCGCTCATGCGTTCGATGATGGCGTCAAATGGAACGTCGATTTCCAGCACATAGTCGATCTTGACGCCCGCATCCTTCATGGCGTCGGCCTGGACGATGGTGCGTGGAAAGCCGTCGAACAGAAAGCCATTGGCGCAATCGGGCTCAGCGATGCGCTCCTTGACCAGGCCGATGATGATGTCGTCGCTGACCAGCGCGCCCGAATCCATGACCGCTTTGGCCTTCAGGCCCAGCGGGCTGCCTGCCTTGACGGCGGCGCGCAGCATGTCGCCGGTGGAAATCTGCGGAATCGCATATTTCTGACAGATGAATGTGGCTTGCGTGCCCTTTCCGGCACCGGGGGCGCCCAGCAAAATGAGTCTCATGGGGTCTTCTCCAGGTAGATGAAAGCGGGTGGCGCTGGGCGCCGGCACGTGTCCCTCCGGCCTCGTGCTCTAGTTCAGCTTTTGAGGATAGCACGCGCTCCTTGCGTGCCAGCTTACGCGGGAGCAGGCGGCTTCGTTGGCTCAGGCGAACCGGGCGCGCACGCGTTCCAGGTCTTCCTGGGTGTCCACGCCTGGCCCCGGTGCGTCTTCGGCAAGGTGCACGGCAATGCGGTGGCCATGCCAGAGCGCGCGCAACTGTTCGAGCTGCTCGATGGCTTCGGTCGGGGCTTGCGGGAGCGTCGGGTAGGCGCGCAGAAAACCAGCGCGGTAGCTGTAGATTCCGATATGGCGCAGCGGTGCAAAACCGGCCAGTGCCGTCACTCTGGGCTGTGCCTCTGCGGCGGCGCCATTCCACCAGTCGCTGCCGCGCAGGTCGCGCGCCCAGGGGATGGGTGCGCGGCTGAAATAACTGGCACAGCCGCTCGCGTCCAGTACCAGTTTGACGACATTGGGGTTGTGAAACTCGTCCAGCGATGCGATGGCGTGCGCTGCCGTGCCCATGCTGGCGCCCGGCTGGCGGGCCAGCAGGGCGGCGACGGAGTGCACCAGTTGCGGGTCGATCAAAGGCTCGTCGCCTTGCACGTTGACCACCACATCGTCGGCGTCCAGGCCCAGCGCCACACAGGCTTCGGCCAAGCGGTCGCTGCCGCTGGCGTGGTCGGCGCGGGTAGCGATGGCTTCGATGCCGTGTTCGGCGCAGGCCTGCAGGATGCGCACGTCGTCGGCTGCCACCACGGTGCGCAGGGCGCCACTCTGCGCGGCGCGCTGCGCCACGCGCACCACCATGGGCAGGCCGGCAATGTCGGCCAGCGGCTTGTTCGCCAACCGGCTTGACGCCATGCGCGCCGGGATCAGGACTGAGAAACGCACCGCCACGGGTGCGGAGCGTATCTCGCCCGCCGTGCCTTGCTCCGTCACTGTTCGAGTTCCTCGTCGCTCAGCGTGCGCGCTTCGACCTCCAGCATTACGGGGATGCCGTCGCGCACCGGGTACGCCAGCCGGGCGCTGCGAGAGACCAGCTCCTGGCGCCCGCGGTCGTAGGTGAGGGGGCCTTTGGTGACGGGGCAGACGAGCAGTTCAAGCAATCGGGGGTCCATGGCAGCAGGCGGCAAAGCGCGTTGGCAATCAGGATGGCGATGATAGCGAGGCGCGCTGGAGCTGGTCCAGGCGGACATCGAGCGCGGCAAAAAATGCAGGATCAATGCTCACCTCCAGGGGAACTGCCAGGGCTTCAGGGAAGCGTGGCCACAGTTTCACGGCGTCTTTTTCGGTACAAATAAGCCTCTGTCGCTTATCTATATTGGGTTTCCAGCTATCAAAATCAAAGTGATCTGGCAATGCCAGCGCCTGCGCAAGCACGAGTCCGCGGCTTCTCAGCAGGGCAAAAAAATCTTCCGGCTGGGCGATGCCTGCCACGGCCACCAACGGGATTTCGGCCAGATCCGACAATGCCACCGCATCGCCATTCGCAGTGCGGGCACTATGGGCCAGGCTGCGCACGATCTCAAAGCAGGCGGCCGCGCAGTCTGGTGGCGGCGAGCCCGCATACAGCACCCAATCCACCGGTCGGGGCCAGGGCTCGCGCAGCGGTCCGGCAGGCAGCAGCCAGCCATTGCCCACGCCCTGCGCGCCAAAGACGCAAATTTCGAGGTCACGCGCCAGCGCCAGGTGCTGCAAACCATCGTCGCAGACGATGACATCGGTGTCGGGGTGCTGCGCCAAAAGCGCCTCTGCGGCGTCACTGCGCTGCTCGGAGACCACCACGGGCGCGCGGCAGCGGCGGGCGATGAGCGCAGGTTCGTCGCCCACCTCCTGGGCAGCGCTGCCCCGTTCGGCAAAGCGGGTGCCCTGGCTGCTGCGGCCGTAGCCGCGCGAGACCACGCCAGGCCGCCGACCCCGTGCCTGCAGGTGCTGCACCAGCGCCATCACCACGGGGGTTTTTCCGGCGCCGCCTGCCACCACATTGCCCACCACGATGACCGGCACGGCAAACCGGCTGCTGCGCAGCCAGCCGAGCCGGTAGAGGCGCTGTCGCAGCCGCACCAGGGCGCCATAGAAGAACGACAAGGGCCACAGCAGCCGCGCCGTTGCACCGCGCCCGCGCCAACTGCTTTGCGGCCACGCCTGGTCGGCCGGCTGTGGCATGAACGACTCAGCGCGGCGCGGCGCCGGCGCTGGCTGCCGACTGCGTGGCGAAGGTAATCTGCGTAAGGCCGGCGCGGCGTGCCGCTTCCATGACCGTGATGACGGACTGGTGCGGTGCCGTGGCATCGGCGCTGATGATGATGATGCTCTCGGGGCCGGCGCTGGCCGCAGTGCGAAGCGCTGCGGCCACCACGTCGACGCTGCGTCCGTCCAGCGCCGTCTTGTTGACCGCGTAGCGGCCGTCGGCTGCGACCGAGACGATCACTTCCTTGGGCCGGTCGCGCATCTGTTCGGCATCGGCCACCGGCAACGTCAATTGCAGCTGCGTGAACTTGCTGTAGGTGGTGGTCAGCATCAAAAAGATGAGGATCACCAGCAGCACGTCGATGAACGGAATCAGGTTGATCTCGGGTTCGTCCCGATCGCGCGAGCGAAAGTTCATGGGCGCTGCCTTTTTCCAAGCTGCCATTGCCGGTGGTGTGCTGCCTTCATTTCTGCATCCGCAGCAGGTGGCGCACGAACTGCTCGGCCGAGAGTTCCAGGGTGAGCAGATAGGCGTCCACCCGGGCGCGGAAGTAGCGCCAGAAGATCAGCGAGGGAATGGCGACGATCAGGCCAAACGCAGTGTTGTACAAGGCCACCGAAATGCCATGCGCCAGCTGCGCAGGATTGCCCGTACCTACGGCGCCAGAGCCCTGTGAGCCAAAAATCTCAATCATGCCGATGACGGTGCCCAGCAGGCCCAGCAGCGGCGCGGCGGAAGCGATGGTGGCCAGGGCGCCGAGCGATTTCTCAAGCTGATGCGCCACGCGGCGCCCCACGCTTTCCATGGAGGCGCGCAAATCGGCCTCGCTGCAGCGGGGGTTGGTGTTGAGCGCCCGCAAACCGGCCGCGAGTACCTCGCCCTGGACCGAGTTCTGCGCCAGTTGCGCGACAACGTCGGGGCCGGGGAGGGTGACGGACGAGACCGAAATGGCTTCATCCAGCAATTTTGGCGGAGCGATGCGCGCCGTTTTGAGGGCAATAAAACGCTCGATCACGAGCGCCAGCGCCAGCACCGAGCAGGCAACCAAGGGCCAGATGGGCCAGCCTGCGGCTTGTATGATGGACAGCAATTCTCTCTCCGCGCGGGTTTGGGCAAACGGGCATTATGAACCAGCTTTTTTGCCGGTTCGGGCAGTCTTGCCGCCCAATCCAGCCTCGCTTTTTCACCCACAGAACATGTGGATAACTTTGTGGATAAGCCCGGTTCCATGGCCCGGAAAACGGCACCACTAGGTCAATGCAACAGATTGATGATTTTTTGAGCACATAAAAATCTAATGAAATCAATAACTTGCATGTACTTCTGCGGCGTTCCTGGGTTTTTGGCAAAAATTTGTTACCTTCCGCCCGCTCGTCCTTTGCTGTGGAGTACTGCAGCGCAGCAAGTCGGCGAAGACCGCGTCCACACTCGTTTTCACGCTCATGTTTGAGAGAGCACAGGCCACCGGGGCAGAGCGTATCTGGGAGGTGGGCGCCTTGTGCCACGCCGTGGGCGATGCGCTGGCTGCGCGCTTCAACCCGGTGGCGGTGCGCGGCGAAATATCCGGCTTCTCGCGTACCTCCAGCGGTCACTGCTATTTCTCCATCAAGGATGCAGGTGGCCAAATTCGCTGCGCCATGTTCAGACGCGCCGCCAGCTTGCTTGACTTTGCTCCACGCGACGGCGACAGCGTCGAGTTGCGCGGGCGTCTGGGCGTCTACGAGCAGCGCGGTGATCTGCAGTTGGTGGTGGAACACCTCCAGCGAGCCGGCCAAGGCGCCTTGTTCGAGCAGTTTTTGCGGCTCAAGGCGCGGTTGGAGTCGGAAGGCTTGTTTGAAGCTGCGCGCAAGAGGGCGCTGCCGCTGGCCCCACGCGGTATCGGATTGGTCACTTCGCCAGGCGCTGCGGCGCTGCACGACGTGGTCACGACCTTGCAGCGGCGTGTGCCCCACATTCCAGTGCTGCTGGTGCCCGCACCCGTGCAAGGCGCGCAGGCCCCGGCGGCGCTGGTGCGCGCGCTCGAGCAGCTCTACGCCCTGGCCAAGGCGCCGCCAGAAATAGGGGTGCCACCTATTGACGTCATCGTGCTGGTGCGCGGCGGTGGTTCGTTGGAAGATCTTTGGGCATTCAACGACGAAACCCTGGCGCGCACCGTGGTGCAGAGCCCGGTGCCACTCATCTGTGGCGTGGGCCACGAAACCGATTTCAGCATTGCCGACTTCTGCGCCGATCTGCGCGCAGCCACGCCCACGGCGGCGGCCGAGCTGGTGTCGGCCCCACGCGAAACCTGGCTCGCAGCGCTGCAGTTGCTGGAGCAGCGTCTGACGGACGGCGTAGAGCGCCAGCTCGATCAGCGCCACCTGCGGCTGGACCAGGCAGGCGCCCGGCTCGGGCGTCCCTCGCTGCTGGCACAGCGCGAACAACTGGCCCTGGCCGGCCTGGCCCAGCGCCTGGGTCAGGCGTTGCTATTAAATAGTGAGCGGCACGCGCTGGTGTACAAAGCGCTGGAGGCCGATTTTCCTCAAAAAGTCAAGACCGCGCTGGCGGCACAGCGCCAGCGCATGGAAACCGCTGCGCTGCGCCTGCAATTGCTCGACCCGGCGCTGGTTCTGCAACGCGGCTATGCATTGCTGCAAACGCCCGCTGGTGAACTGGTACGCAGCGTGCGCCAAGCCCCGCCGGCCACCGCCCTGCGGGCGCGCCTGGCCGATGGCGAGATCGAACTCACCGTGGTTCCGCCCCGCCTGCTGTAGGACAAACCCGGCATCTGCGTTGGCCGGCAGGGACTTCAAGGCGCGGGCCGGCAGATCGGGCGCGATCTTCCTAGAATGTCCGGTGACTTCGGCGCGCCGGACGCACGCGCCCACAAAGGCATTCAAACCCACTGAAAACAGGAGAGCCCTATGCAACACACGCTTCCCCCTCTGCCGTACCCCATTGACGCACTGGCCCCGCATTACAGCCAGGAAACCCTGGAATACCACCACGGCAAGCACCACAAGGCCTACGTGGACAACCTGAACAAGCTGCAGGAAGGTACGGAATTCGCCGACATGCCGCTGGAGCAGATTGTGAAAACCGCCAATGGCGGTATCTACAACAATGCTGCGCAAATCTGGAACCACACGTTCTTCTGGAGCTGCATGAAGCCCCAGGGTGGTGGTGCTCCGTCTGGTGCGCTGGCTGCGGCCATTGACGCCAAGTTCGGCTCCTATGCTGCGTTCAAGGAAGCCTTTGCCAAGTCGGCTGCAGGCAATTTCGGCTCGGGCTGGACCTGGCTGGTCAAAAAGCCCGATGGAAGTGTCGACATTGTCAACACGGGCGCCGCCGGCACGCCACTGACTGGAACCGACAAGGCCTTGCTCACGGTCGACGTGTGGGAGCACGCTTACTACATCGACTACCGCAATGCCCGCCCCAAATTCCTTGAGGCCTACCTTGAGCACCTGGTGAACTGGAAGTTTGCCGAGACCAATTTCGCTTAAGCAGGCGGGCGTTGCGGCGCCTTGCTATTGAGCGCTGCGGTTTCCCATACAAAAGGGCCCTGAGAGATCTCTCAGGGCCCTTTTTTGCGTGGGGACGAGACGACGAGAAGCTGAAGTCTTATAGAAGAGTTCGCAATGAAACCATGGTTTGGAGTAAAATTTCGTATCGTGGTATTCGATTGCAAAATCGACCGCATTGGACTTTTGCTTCAGGCAAAAACCTGTGAAGTCTGACCAAATCCCATGCAGCGGGCTGCGGCTTGGCTGCGCCACCCCTGTTTTTTGTTGACTGAAAGAAGACATGAGCGCCCAACAACCCACCATCCTCTATACCTTGACAGACGAAGCGCCGCGCCTGGCGACGGCTTCGTTTCTGCCCATCGTGCGCAGCTTCACGGCGCCCGCTGGCATCCTTGTGGATGAAACCGACATTTCGGTCGCCGCCCGCGTTCTGGCTTCTTTTCCCGAGCGCCTGACCGACGCCCAAAAAGTCCCCGACACGCTGGCCGAACTGGGCGAAAAGACTTTGCAAGCCGATGCCAACATCATCAAGCTGCCCAACATCAGCGCTTCGGTGGGACAGCTGATTGCCTGTATCAAGGAACTGCAGGGCAAGGGCTATGCCATTCCCGACTACCCGGAAGACCCCAAGACGGACGAAGAAAAAGACATTCGTGCGCGCTATGCCAAGTGCATTGGCAGCGCTGTGAACCCGGTGCTGCGCGAAGGCAACTCGGATCGCCGTGCTCCTCGTGCCGTCAAGGAATATGCGCGCAAGAATCCGCATTCGATGGCCGAGTGGAGCCAGGCTTCGCGCTCGCATGTCTCCCACATGCACCGCGGTGACTTCTATGCGGGCGAAAAATCACTGACGCTGGATGCCGCCTGCGACGTAAAGATGGAGCTGACCACCCAAAGCGGCCAGACCATCGTGCTCAAGCCCAAGGTCGCGCTCAAGGCGGGCGAAATTATCGACAGCATGTTCATGAGCAAAAAGGCGCTGGTGGCGTTCTACGAGAAAGAAATCGACGATGCCTTCAAGACAGGCGTGATGTTCTCGCTGCACGTCAAGGCCACGATGATGAAGGTGTCCCACCCCATCGTGTTTGGTCACTGCGTGAAGATTTTTTACAAAGACGCCTTTGCCAAGCACGGCAAGCTCTTTGAAGAATTGGGCGTCAACGTCAACAACGGCATGGCCAACCTGTACGAAAAGGTGGAAACGCTACCGCAGTCAATGCGCGAAGAGATCATCAAAGACCTTCACGCCTGCCACGAAGGCCGCCCCGAACTGGCCATGGTGGATTCGGCCAAAGGCATTACCAACTTCCATTCGCCCAACGACATCATCGTGGACGCCTCCATGCCGGCCATGATCCGCAATGGCGGCAAGATGTGGGGCGCCGATGGGCGCCTGAAAGACGTCAAGGCCGTGATGCCCGAGTCGACCTTTGCCCGCATTTACCAGGAGATGATCAACTTTTGCAAGTGGCACGGCAACTTCGACCCGCGCACCATGGGCACCGTGCCCAACGTCGGCCTGATGGCGCAGCAGGCCGAGGAATATGGCTCGCACGACAAGACCTTCGAAATCCAGGAAGACGGCGTCGCCAACATCGTCGACCTGGCTACCGGCAAAGTGCTGCTGTCGCAAAACGTGGAAAAGGGCGACATCTGGCGCATGTGCCAGGTCAAGGACGCACCGATTCGTGACTGGGTCAAGCTGGCCGTCACCCGAGCGCGCAACTCGGGCATGCCCGCCGTGTTCTGGCTCGACCCCTACCGCCCACACGAGGCCGAACTGATCAAGAAGGTAGAGACCTACCTCAAAGACCACGACACCACCGGCCTGAACATCCAGATCATGAGCCAGGTGCGTGCCATGCGTTACACGCTGGAGCGCGTGATTCGCGGCCTGGACACCATCTCGGTGACCGGCAACATCCTGCGCGATTACCTGACCGACCTGTTTCCCATCATGGAACTGGGCACCAGCGCCAAGATGCTCTCCATCGTGCCCCTGATGGCGGGCGGCGGCATGTACGAAACCGGTGCCGGTGGCTCTGCGCCCAAGCATGTGCTGCAGCTGGTGGAAGAAAACCACCTGCGCTGGGATTCGCTTGGCGAGTTTCTGGCACTGGCCGTGTCACTCGAAGACCTGGGCCTCAAGACCGGCAATGCACAGGCCAAGATTTTGGCGCAGACGCTGGATGCAGCCACCGGCAAGCTGCTGGAGAACAACAAGAACCCGTCCCCCAAGACGGGCCAGCTCGACAACCGCGGCAGCCAGTTTTATCTCGCCTTGTACTGGGCGCAAGCGCTCGCCGCACAAACCGACGACGCTGCACTGGCCGCCAAGTTTGCCCCTCTGGCTGACAAGCTGGCCGCAGGCGAGCAGGCCATCGTGGCCGAACTCGCTGCAGTGCAAGGCAAGGCCGTGGATATTGGCGGTTACTACCAGCCCGACCTGGACAAGCTGAACGCCGTCATGCGCCCGAGCAAAACACTCAACGCGGCTCTGGCCACCATGCAGAGCTAATTTGCGCCATCGCATTTCTGGCAGTTTGGGGTTCGCGCCCCGGCTCACGCAAGAAAAGCGCACACAAAAGGCCGGTCCCTCTGCCTAGGAGGACCGGCCTTTTGTCTTGTGGCGGATGCCAGATGGGCAATGGGGTGTCAGCGGCGCACAGAGAAAGGTGCGCCGCTCAGCTTGCTACCCGCCTTGAGGTGCTTCTGGGAAAACCAGCCCTGATTCATTTCAAGCACATAGCGCACAGCTTTTTTCGAGCAGTGCGAGGTTTCGGACTGTGGCTGCATGTCCGCCAGATTCACGATGCTGCCGTCGTCGGCAACGAACGCCGCCGTGAGGGGCAGCAGCGTGTTCTTCATCCAGAAACACTGGACACCCGGCTGCTCGAAGATGAACAGCATGCCCTCCTGGGGCGGCATGGACTTGCGGTGCATCAGGCCGATCTGGCGTTGGACAGGGGTCTGGGCCACTTGTGCGTCAATGCGGTGCATGCCCGCCGCAAGTTCGACGCGTGGCAAGTCCATCTGCGGTGCATCTTGCGCATGGACATGGGCGACGCTCGCGAGCAGCGCCAGGAGAGCCAGGTGCTGCAGAAATCGGGAGAACAGGGACAGCGCAGACATCAAGGCTCCAAGAAAACGGGGTGGGGATATTCGGAAGTGGGCATGAAAAAGGCCCGTACGTAACGGGCCATTTTTAACCAATAGAGCGGGCAGCGCGCTGGCTGCAAGCGCTCAACCCGTCAGACTGCCTTGGCCGGTGCCTTGTGGGCCTTCTTCTTGGCAAGCTTCTTGTGGCTGGCCTTGGTTGTTTTGGTTGCCTTGTGTGCCTTCATGGCCTTGGGGGCAGGGGCGGCTTCGGGGGCGGCGGCTGCTACGGGAGCTGGCGCGGGCTCGGCGGATGCAGGAGCAGCCGTCTGGGCGTTGGCAGCGAACGCGAAAAGGGTCGCTGCGAGGGTTGCAAGAAGTTTGTTCATATGAACTTTCCAGAAAAAGAGAAACGCCGGTTGTTTTGATGCTTCGCAAAGCTTGCCAAGCTAAGCCACAACGGCCGCCAATCCCGTCCGTTGACAAGGGTTTGCGAAAAGTTTTGTGGCTAGAATTGAAAGGTTTAGAGAGATTGGCCTAACTTGCTGAAAGTTCTTCAGCGTCAACGGAGTTTTGCTTACATGACCAGCTACCAGCACATCAAGGTTCCCGCCGAAGGCGCGAAAATCACCGTCAATGCCGACATGTCCTTGAATGTGCCGGACCAGCCAATCATCCCTTTCATCGAAGGCGACGGCACGGGCGGCGACATCACCCCGGTGATGCTCAAGGTGGTCGATGCAGCCGTGGCCAAGGCCTACGGTGGCAAGAAAAAAATCCATTGGATGGAGGTGTATGCAGGGGAGAAGGCGACCAAGGTGTATGGCCTAGACGTGTGGCTGCCCGAGGAAACCCTGGCTGCTGTCAAGGACTACGTCGTCTCCATCAAAGGCCCGCTGACGACGCCCGTGGGCGGCGGCATCCGCTCGCTGAACGTGGCCCTGCGCCAGGAGCTTGACCTGTACGTCTGCCTGCGCCCCATCCAGTATTTCGACGGCGTGCCTTCGCCCGTGAAAGAGCCGCACAAGACCAACATGATCATCTTCCGCGAGAACTCGGAAGACATCTACGCCGGCATCGAGTTCGAAGCCGAAAGTGAAAAGGCCAAGAAGCTCATCAAGATCCTGCAAGATGAATTCGGCGTCAAGAAGATCCGCTTTCCCAACACCTCGGGCATCGGCATCAAGCCCGTGTCGCGCGAAGGCACCGAGCGCCTGGTGCGCAAGGCCATCCAGTACGCCATCGACAACGACAAGCCCAGCGTGACCATCGTGCACAAGGGCAACATCATGAAGTTCACCGAAGGGGGCTTCCGTGACTGGGCCTACGGCCTGGCTGCCAAGGAATTCGGCGCCGAGCTGATCGACGGCGGCCCCTGGATGAAGTTCAAGAACCCCAAGACGGGCAAGGAAATCACCATCAAGGACAGCATCGCCGATGCCTTCCTGCAGCAAATTTTGCTGCGCCCGGCCGAGTACAGCGTGATCGCCACGCTCAACCTCAACGGCGACTACATCTCCGACGCCCTGGCCGCACAAGTGGGCGGCATCGGCATTGCCCCCGGCGCCAACCTGTCCGACACCATCGCCATGTTCGAAGCCACGCACGGCACGGCGCCCAAGTACGCAGGCAAGGACTACGTGAACCCCGGTTCCGAAATCCTCTCCGCCGAGATGATGCTGCGCCACATGGGCTGGACGGAAGCCGCCGACCTCATCATCAGCTCGATGAAGAAGTCGATTGCCAGCAAAAAGGTGACCTACGACTTCGCCCGCCTGATGGACGGCGCCACGCAGGTCAGCTGCTCGGGCTTTGGCCAGGTCATGATCGATCACATGTAATTATGTTTTACCCGGTTGCTCCGGGTGGCAAAAAAGCCCTGTTTCCCTATGGATTCAGGGCTTTTTTATTGTCTGGTGTTGCCTAGGGTCCGACTGTATCTCGGTTTTATGGCTCCATGGATGGCTCCATGGTGCAGAATATGGAGCCAAGCTGGCGGCTTCTCGCTGGTTTCATGGAGCCACCTATGGCAGATCGCAGTGTCAACTACGCTCTTCGGGCTATGGTCATCAACGCGGCCAAGCCCAGGGCCAAGCCCTACGTTCTCACGGACGGTGGAGGGTTGTACGTCGAGGTACTGGCAACCGGATCGAAGGTTTGGCGCTACAGCTATCGGCTTGGCAGCCGCCGCCCCAAGTTGACGATTGGCCAGTATCCCGAAATCGGCATTGCCGATGCGCGCGACAAGCATGCTCAGTTGCGCGCGCTGGTGGTCAGGGGCGTAGATCCGATCAAGTTCACGCGAGAGGCTGAGGCCCAGCGGGAAGCAGAAGATCGGGCCCGAGTCTCGTTCGCTTCATTTGCCAAGCAGTGGATCGCCGATACCCTGTTTTATCGGTCAGAGAGCTACCGCAGTCAGACCATTCGTCTTCTGGATGCCTACGTGAACCCCACGATCGGAGAAAAAGCTCTAGTGGAAGTGAAACCGGCCCATGTGCTTGCCATCGTGGAGGCGCTCAAGCATGTACCAACGACGGCTGATCGCTGCCGGGCACTCATCCAGCAGATCTTCAACCATGCGATCCGAAAGCTGTTGGTGGACAGCAACCCGGCAGTGGCGATTCGGGGTGTCATCAAGGTGCCGCCCAAGACCCACCACCGTCATCTGTCGGAGAAGGAGTTGGCGGCGTTTTGGAAGAAGGTGAACATGCAGCACACGGCCGGCGCCGTGACCATTTATGCAGCCAAATTGCTCATGCTGACCATGGTGCGCAAATCGGAGCTGCGATTGGCGAAATGGGAGGAATTTGACCTGAAGGAGGCAACGTGGGACATCCCGGTGGTGCGGATGAAGATGCGCAGTCCACACCGCGTCTACCTGTCACGACAGGCGGTGATTTTGCTGCGGGAGTTGAAAAAAATGACTGGTCACGGCGAATATGTCTTCCCGACGCGCTTCTTTGGGGGAGCGGGCAAGCCGATCTCGGACGCCACCTTGAACCACTTCATCAAGCGCCTGGATTTCGGTGTCCCGGAGTTTTCACCTCACGGTACACGGGGGACGGCAGCAACGCTGCTGCGGGAAAACGGCTTTGCGCGGGAAGTGGTGGAGCGCTTGCTGGCGCATCAGGAGCGTAGCTCGGTGGTGGCGGCCTATACCCACGCCGAATTCGCCGACGAGCGGCGCAAGGCGTTACAGTGGTTGGCCGACCGTATCGATGCGATCACTGCATAGTGCCCAGGCTACGCACTACTTCAATTTCCCAGACGCGGGTCGAAGTTCCTGCCAGGCAGCGTCCGGCAGGCGCCTTGCCTGATTTGACCCAGCGGTGCCAGGTGCTGCGGTCGATTGGCAGGATGCCGGCGTAGCCACGCCGAGGGTCTCGGCAGATGTCCGAGGTGCGCACCAGCGCACCAGGAGGAAAGCTGGTGATGGGTCGCGAGGGAGGCTCTGGCGGGTGGCTCTTCATGACGATGCTCCAAGGCAGGGCAAGGTGATCCGTACTGAGCTCGATTCTGAAGAAGTGGAGCGCTTGAGCGAACCCAGCGGAGAGGGGCATGGCGTAGCTGGGTGGGGCGCTCGAGGCAAGTTTGGTGGGAACGGCGTCTCGCTGTCGAGCTTGCGAACTGCGCCCTGCGCTTTTTGTCGAATCGCGGCCATACGGCTTCGATCCCTGGTACCTTCGGCCCAGATCGTCGTTCGGGTCTGCGCGCTGCACTTGCCATGAAGTCTGCAGGATGCGGGGGGTGACCGATTTATGTCGTTGCTGACGATGTTCGGCTCGTGAACGGAATTCGGGCTTAGCTTTGGGCGGGCCTTGGTCCTAGAGCGGCAACTCTGCAGCGGTTGCGGTCAGTCGACCTCGAAGGGCGAATGGTCGGTCAGCGCCATCAAGTCGACATCTAGCCGGCGTTGGCACCAAGGGGGCAACTACGACAACGCCCTGGTCGATGCGATCAATGGGCTTTACAAGGCCGAGGCCATCCTTTGGCTCGGGGCCGTGGAAGACCAAGCAGGCGGTTGGACTGGCAACGCTGGAATGGGTGGCCTGGTTCAATCATCACCGGCTGATGGGGCCGCTGGGCCACGTCCCGCCTGCTGAGTTCGAAGCCAATTACCATCGACAACGCGGTGGTCAGACCGCGACCGTCTGACTTAAACTAACGGGCCTCCGCGGAACCCTGGGCGATTCACTTGACTAAAACGAAACGGCCTCCGTCGATGCCGAGGCGATTCGGTGGTCGTGTTTCACAACCATCCATTATGTTGACTTCTTGGTGTGTTGCGGGAAAACCGTCAACATCGCGCAGAAGCACATGCAGGCCTATTGTTTTTGCATTAGGTTGCTCCTGCGGGCGTGAGCAGCATCTGTCCGGGTTTTGAGCGAAATTTAGTAATGACTAAGCGATCTCACGGCACCTCAAAATCAAAATCAGCACCTTTCAGGGAAGCGTTGATTCGGTTTCGGCGCACCGTGTACTCAGCGTCAACTATTCGCAAGGGCTTGACGAGAGCGAGGACTGAAATACCGGCGGAGCACATCCCAACGGCACTACGCGAGCTATTAAAAGACCGATTGCTTGCAGGCCATATCGTTGTGAATCCATTCCCAGCAGACTTCCAACGATTCACAAATCATCTAAGGCTGGCAAGTGTAGATGCCGATAAAGAGTTTCTTTGGACTGCAGCAGTGCTTCGGAACTACAGCTCCGAAATCACTCAGTTCGCTTCGCTGAAAGAGCAATTTGAACGCTCACTTGTCGCAGGCAAACTGGACCTAGCGAAACAAACCCTTGAAGACGTAAACAGCCGCTTCGGAGTCTCGCTATGGTACCTAGAGAATCTGTTGCAGCTTGTGCAGCTTAGGGACGGCCTAAGCGCACAAAAGGCTCTATTTGAAGCCGCTATAAGTCATCGCGATGTCGACATTTTCGCAGGACTTTTCGGATACTATTTTAGCATCCGCAGCGAAGACAATTATTCATACAATGAGATTGCGCAGGAAGCAACCGATCTACTAGATGGCGGAGGCTTAGGCGACTACGCGCTTTTTCACGTCATACCATACGATCTAACGAAGATTACCCATCCTGCCAGAGTCGTCTCATGGGAAGAATGCCGCCCCATTATTGATAGGTACTTGGCATTCGTCTCAATGGCCAAATTGCAGGTTGCACGATTCGGAAATGAGGCACTACCAAACTTCGGACGTGCAGTGCGACTGCTGGACGGCATAACAGACCCGGCATTGAACGGGCTAAGACGCGCGCTCGGTATTACGCACACACGAACCGAACAGCATCTTGACGACCTTCAATATTTCGATGCTTACAGTGAAGGCAAATACGAAACGTGCCTAGCCGACATACAACCATCGGTTGAATTAACAGCGAGAGCGTCGGCGATGACAGGGCTAGGTCTATCCGACCCCACGCTCAAAGGCTCTTTAACAGAGGATATCGTATCGTGCATGTCTCAAGTTCTTCTGGTAGGGCCAGGCTACGCAGCCGCACGTGCTCGGCTGAAAAAGCTGTGTCTGATGTGCCCGCGCCATGCCATCTCGATAGAGCTAGCCGCATTCTTAGAGCGGACGCACGATAACGTCTCCAACGGCAGTGAATACACAGACCTAGATCGATTCACCGCTCTATCTTGCACCGGGGTCAATCCTTGGCACGAAGACGTCTTGAACTCCTTGAGCACTCCTAGCTCGCTATTCACTGACTTTCCATATTCCACCTCGCTTCGTCTACGGGAGGCGCTTCGACTCCCCTCTGATGAGGCCAACAAGGTTTTAGATTCATTAGACATCCCGGATGACCGCAGGACGCTATATAAAGGGCATGTTGCGATGCGTCGGGGAGCGTTTGACATCGCATCCGAGTTTTACAAAGCAGCGCTTACATCCGACAAGCCTTTCGTCGTTAACAGAGCGAGCGCTTATCTATACAGAGTGCTACTAGCCAACGGTGAGATCGCTTCGGCACTAGCTGTGGTTGTAGACCATTGCTTAAGAAATCCAAGCGCCTATCGGCTATACCCACTCGAGCAACTAATCGAGAAGATCACGCCCAATCGCAGCCTAGCGGGCACCATATCTTTCGCCATTCTCTTGAACATAGCGGCGAGAAATATTTCATCAAAGTGGGAGCGCGACATCTCAGATGCTTATGAGAGCATCATGGAGAAGTTCTGCTGCGACAGGCCCAGCAAGCTAGTAGATCAAGTTGCCGAAATTGGCGAATCGCGGCTTATATATTTTCTCCGACACATTTGCATCCCAAGAGTTTTTGACGACACCATCGATTTTGAAAGCGTTACAGAAATCGACGAAGAGCGAATTGCAGTTTGCCAACGGTTGATTGAAATTGACCCAGCTAACAAAGATCAATATGCAATCGAAATTAAAGTGATCACTCGAGAGGCAAACATATATCAGGCACTCAAAAAGGTAGAGTCGAGCAAAATATTCGTTGATGAAGCCGGGATTAGAAGCGCCGTAGAGGCAACTCTCAAGGACGCCTTCGAGCGCTTTCAAAGACTATCAAGGTCGCCAGACTTGACGTATCAAGTGGAGCGAATATCTAAACTGATCGGCGATCTGCTTAGTGATAATCCGGCGTTCGACCTAAAAGACCTTCGACTTCCGGCTTCGGAGCGCGAGGGGCTCTTCGGCAACATGCTTAGCGAATTTACAACCCAGTTCGCAATAAATCCTGCCTATGGCCTTGATACGCATCTGAGTACCACCATTCGACATGGTTCATTTGAAGGACATATTCGGAGTCCCCTCGCCCTCCAAGATCTTCTCATATCAAAGGGAGAACTGGATGACGATTATATATTACCTAAAAAGTGGGCTGACTCATTTGAAGGTGCCACCTCCGACGAGATATCCGAGATAAAGCGCGCCCTAGTGAAATTCACAAGCCGTGTTCAGGACCAGTTGGACCTGTATCTCCGAGAGCTCTTGCATGTGCGCGGCGTGGATACCCACTCCAAAGGACTGTTCAACTTTTTAGTCACCAACGAAGAGCTGCTAGAGTTCATGAAGACGATAGGCGAAAAAACGGAATACTCCGAATTCGTGGATCGCCTATTCGCGTTTTGTTGGTCAAGCGTAGAGAAATCGCTTTCGAATATCCGAAACGAGCTTCGCAAAGGGATGCTCCCCGCCATTGTTTCTGCGGTTAACTCACTGTTAACTTCGACCTCAAACCTATCCCATCTACCCGGCTACTCGCAGTTCCGAGATTCGATTATCAACGGCAGAACAAATGTTCAGTCCGCTATAGAGATGGTATCCAACTGGTTTCGCCGTCCGCTGGACTTTACGCGTGATCCGTTTGAGTTTGATCTTGCGCTTGACGTAGCACGAAAGCAGATTGCAAACTGCTACGTCCAGACGTCCATAGAACCTTCCATTTCACCAAGCATTCCAAGGAAGATCGCCGGTCGTTTTCTTGACGGAATGGTCGAGATATTGTTTATATTGCTGCAAAACATCATTAGACACAGCGGCTACGAAACGGTACCGGAGGATGTGACGCTAGATGCCACCGAAAAGGATGGAATGGTGTATATCAAAATAGGCAATAGAGTGGCGGATTCGGTCTCAATAAGTGAATTGCAAGGTCTTGCTTCTGAAGCGGCGCGCAACTATCAACGCGACACTGCAATGAAATTTGCAAGGCAGGAAGGTGGGAGCGGTCTGAGCAAAATTTGGCGAATCGTCGAATACGATTTTTCTGTACGACACTCAATCGCTCTAGAGGTGTCCGAAGAGAATAGAAGATTCGAGGTTGAGCTTCGTCTTTCCGACATCATCGCACGAGATGAGGTTGTCTGATGCTTATCTACATTGTTGAGGATGACTTCCTCAAAGCCAATCGACTAAAGGCCCTCTTAAACGAAAATATCGCCAACATAGATTGCAGAATACACGGAAGTTTCCAAAGCGGCCTTAGGGCGATACAGCAGGCCACTCCGGACTTGGTCGTTTTGGACATGACGCTTCCTACATTTGACCGAGCAGGGAGTGATCGAGAAGGCCGACTCCGCCCCCTTGGCGGGTACGACTTAATGCGCAAACTTGTCCATCATGCCGTCAAAGTCTCAGTAATCGTTGTTACGCAGTTGGAAACGTTTGGCGAAGGAGCTGACCAAGTAACTTTTGCGGAGCTAGTAGACCGTTGTGCGCGCGACTTCCCCGACATCTTCCGCGGCGCCGTATATTTCAGGCAATCTGGCTCGGCATGGCAGCACGAGTTGCTAAAGCTAATTTCACCAGGACAATAAGATGATCAAGATACTACTAGTGGAAGATGAGCAGGAAAAACGCCGACTAATATCATCGGCGCTACTCTCTTGCGAAGGAATTACTCTCGACAACATCGTTCGCGCGACGGACGCGCATGAGGCAAAGCGGCAGATCAGCAAACAAAAGTTTGATTTACTTATACTCGATATCAACATCCCTCGGCGAGCTGATGATCAGATTGCCGTTGGAGGCGGCCTAGGGAAACGCTGATCAATCACCGCTTCGCGCAGGCCAACATGTGATGGCTTTTGGATTTCACGATGCGATCTGATTGAAGTCTGTTTTTGTCGATTTCAAGGGCCAGAAGGCCCGGTTTTCTCCCCTATCGGGGCCGATCTCCCGTTCAAGACGCTCCTTGGGCTTGCAACGCCAGCAATCGTTTCTTGGCGATCACCAAATTGGCCAGGCCAAATAAGCTGAACATCTGCGCGCCGTTCTTGGCCAAGCCTTTGTAGCGGCTCTTCTGGTGCTTGAACAAGTTCTTCACTACATGGAACGGGTGCTCGACCCGCGCCCTGATTTGCGCCTTAACGCGCTCCAGCGCTTGCGTGAGTTCCTTGAGTGCCCCCTCGGCCATACCCTTGAGTTTGGCCCGCCCCATGGCCACGTTCCACTTGACGTCCGATTGGATGTCTCCGGCCTCCTGGGCCTTGATGATCTCTTCGCGCTTTTCCACACCCACGTAGCCCGCATCGGCAAACACTTCACTCTCTTGTCCGTGCAGCAACTCATGCGTGTGGGCCACATCGGATTCGTTGGCCGACGTGACATGCACGCTATGCACCAGGCCCGAGTCAGCATCCGCGCCGATGTGCGCCTTCATGCCGAAGTACCACTGGTTGCGCTTCTTGGTTTGGTGCATTTCGGGGTCACGCTCCTTGCGTTCGTTCTTGGTCGAACTCGGCGCATTGATGATGGTGGCGTCCACCATCGTGCCCTCGCGCATCATCAGACCGCGCTCGCTCAGGTGGGCGTTGATCTGGGAAAACATCACCTCGGTGAGCTGGTTGTCCTCCAGCCGGCGGCGAAACTTCAACACCGTTGTGGCATCGGGCGCCTCTTCGCGCCCCAGGTCAATGCCCACAAAGCTGCGGATCGCAGCGCTGTCGCTGACCGCGTCTTCCAGCGCTTCATCGGCCAAGCCGTACCACTGCTGCACAAAGTACAAGCGCAGCATGCGCTCGAGCCCAATGGGTGGGCGGCCGCGCTTGCCCGTGGGGTAGTACGGCTCAACGGCTTCGATCAACCGGGCCCACGGCACCACTTGGTTCATCTCCGCGAGAAACTTCTCGCGTCGCGTCACCCGCTTCTTCGTCTGGTGTTCGGCTGTGGCAAAGCTGATCTGCTTCATGATGTTTCGTCTCGGGTCGCCCTGTGACTATCAACGCTTCAGATCGCTTCGCCGTAGACGCACTGCGTCGAATAAATCAGCATTTCCCTAGATGTTTTATCCTTCATCAAAGGCAACGCTCGAGCTATAGCACCAACGTACGTCATCGGTTTAACTGCCTACGCCGATGGGGCCGATGCTGCCCAGTCGGCGTTCGCCATGCCCTTGTGGAAGCTGCTTTTGTTCTCCTACTCCAACGATAGTTGGAGCGCCTCTATCAAAGAAGCGGTTAACTATCTCAAGTCGCGAAGCCGGCCTCCATTTTTCAACGATGGCCAGACCTACCATATCGATGTTGGCGTCTTAGTCGCACTCGAGGGCGAGGAATTAGCAGGGCTCAAACGGCTTCCATACGGCTGGACCGAATATCAAATTCCGCATGACCCGTCGCGATACTTGGTCGGTACCGTAAAGCATACCGAGCGGGACTTGCAGATAGTCGCTGTGGCATCTCCACGCATGGGTTTGACCCCTGCGGCAGTTACTGCCACCAAGCTGATAACCAACTTTCGGCCGCGCCTCCTTGTAATGACCGGAATATGTGCAGGAGTTCGGGGAAAGGCTGATATGGGCGACGTACTTGTCGCTGATCCGTGCTTTGACTGGGGAAGTGGCAAATGGGTTTATGACGAACATGCATCGAAGCCCAGATTTCAGCCTGCGGCTTATCAGTGGCGGCTAGAGGAGGCTGTACGTTCAGCGTTGCGCGCATTGGGGGACGACGGCGATCTAATGAGATCAATCCATGAGGGTTTTATGGGTAAAAAGCCAAGTGCGCCACCAAAAGTGATAATCGAAGCAATGGCAAGCGGCGCGGCGGTACTGCAGTCAGCCGACTCTATGCAGGAAATCCGTGCACAACACAAGAACCTAATTGGAATCGAGATGGAGAGTTACGCCGTTTTCTGTGCAGCAGCTTACTCCGGCGAACCGCGCCCCCATGTGGTATCTCTGAAGTCCGTGTGCGACTTTGGCGACGACAAAAAGGACGACAACTTCCACGACTACGCCGTCTTTACAAGCTCGGAGTTGCTCGGGAAGCTGTTGCTTAGTGACCTTGGCCCACTTGGGCTGAATTAGCGCCATGAGTAGCTCGCATGGAGATGGGGCATGACATCCGAGCCTGAGCCACCACCCGTCGTCAAGACGGCTTCGCCACGCCCTTACGCCGCGCCGCCTGTTTAGGGTGTGAAGTAGCCGAGAAAGCAGGCGGCGTCCACTTGACCGCTTTCGGCGATAACGGTCGCCGATATCCATAGTTGCAAACGACTCACATCAGCCTGAAGCAGACCATCAACTACGAGGCTCTGAAGCCTCGTCGCCCTTTATTTGCTTCAAACGCTCTAGCATGTTTGCGGCCCCAGACCTAGCTCGCAGAGAGGCTCAATCAACTGCCGCACTGATGATGCATCATGATGGAACGTCGGCCGACCCCTGAGTGGCTTGGAGTGGCCGGGTGCCTCAGGCCACAATTTCCAGGCCGCGCTCCTGGACCAGATGGAGCAGTTTGAGAGCGGTTCCCGTAGGGCGTTTCTGCCCGATTTCCCACTTCTGGACGGTGGAGGTACTGGTGTTGAGAAGACGAGCGAAGACCGCCTGACTGACTCTTGAGTTCTCGCGGATCTGCTTGATCTGTTCGGGCCTCAAGGGCTCGACCGGGGGTAGGCACAGGCGCTCGAACCCGCGCAGCGTGACCTGATCCATCGCGCCGGCCTGATGCAGCCCCAAGGCCGTCTCGTGGACCGCTTCAAGAATCGACGATTTGGTTTTGCGCATCGCAGTTCACCTCCAGAATTTCGCCCGCCCGCTGTGCCTGGTCGAACGTCTCGGCCGTCATCGACAGCAAGTGTGCGGCCAACTTCTTCAAGGCCTCTTCTTCGTCCTTGTCGATGTTGCCGCGCACGTTCTTTGGGAAGCCGAACACGAAGACCTATCGGTCTCCGCGATTCGTGGCGACCAGCGTGCGGAAGCCGCCGCTCTTTCCCTGGCCCGGCCGAGCCACACGTTTCTTCACCAAGCCACCGCCGAGCTCGGCATCGACCAGGCCCGCAGCCATCTCTCGCACCGCAGCGCAGAGGCTCGCAGCAGGCAAGCCCTGCTTGCGCGCCCAGCGGTCGAACCAGCGAGTGTTGTAAATCGGCATACGACCGTTTCAATGAAGTTATTTTATAGCACTTAGTGCTATGAATCAATCAGACTCACATCGGCGTGTGGCTCGGTCTGGCGAGCCCGTTTTACGCCGGTACGCCGCGAAGAGGGCTCGCGTTGCTCCAGCAGCGTTTCCAGGCCGGAACGGATGCCTATTCGATCGCAAAACTCTCGTACCGTCGCCGTACTTTGCCCAGATTGTCTTGGAGAAACCGGGGCGCAGAAGCATTTGCATAGAACACGATGCTCACGCCGCTGGCGATCAGTGCGGAGACTGAACGCCAGCCGTAGGGCTCGAAAAGATTAGCGCTGGGCATGGGGCCATCATCGAACCAGTGCTCCAATTTGTTGACGTAGAAAAGTAAATCCGTACGGGATTTCACGCTCGCGTGATAGCGCCCGGCCATGCTCTCCAGCTGCGCCACGACCAATCTCCCGGCATCTTCCGGCAAAAGGTCGATGACCGATGCCTGAGTGAAGTTGGCTCGATCCTTGTGTTGGAAAGCGTTCTTTCGGGCCTGTTTGACTTCATCGTGCCGCCGGCGTCCTTCGTCCATGATCTCCTTGATTTCGAAAGCAGCGCCTTGGTACAGAACATCCGGCGGATCCTGGGGGTTACAGAACACCTGAGCTTCATCCATGTCGATGTGGAGGTTGGTCAGAAAATCGACGGCGTTGTGCCACTCGCGCCAGTGCTTGAATTTCCTGGAGAAAAGGTCATCGCCCAACTCGGGTTCGGGCGGATCAGGAATAAAGGGCTGCGCTGGTGCGGACGGCTTTCGTGCTTTGGAACGGGACATGACAAAAGTCTACGCAAGCCGTTGCTGCGATCTATCGACTGATCTCAGCCAGCACATTCCTGGAGACGCAGGCATGGATCTGTGAGGTTCTGCTGTGACGGCCGATCATTCTGGGGTGTTCCTGGTGATTTCACTCGAACCACCTGTTTCAGCGGTCACTGAAAACCCCGGTTCCACTGGAACCCTGTGGGTACGGCGGGAATGAAGGACGGCTTGCTGTCCCCTTCACCGTATCACGGCGTGCTCCGCCTTCAAGGGCAGCGCGCCGCTGGCGCTTGCGGCCTGGCGGCCGTCTGCGGCTGCGCCTTCGACCCCTGACGGCGTGCGCTGCGCCGTGCTGGTCACGGTTCCGGGCAATCCCGCCCGAGCAACCGGAGACCAACATGGACGACAAATCCTACGTTTCGCTGGAACAGCGCGTGTGCCTCGTGTGCGGCACTTCCTTCGACACCGGCAGCCTGCTGCTGGACAAGCGTCTGCGCGCGAGCATGAAGCGCCATACGACGACGGGCTGGGGGCTGTGCCCCGAGCACCAGAAGCTGTTCGATGACGGCTTCGTGGCGTTGGTCGAATGCGATCCCGAGCGCAGCGGCTCGCCGGCCGGTGGGCGCATGAAGCCCGAGCAGGCCTACCGCACTGGCCGCGTGGCGCATCTGCGGCGCACGGCGTTCACCCAAGTGTTCAATGTGCCGATCGAGGACAAGCAGGTTTGCGTATTCGTCGAGCCTGGGTTGATCGAGCAGTTGCAGTCGATGGTGGCGCCGGCGGCGAACTGATCTGCCGTTGATGCCCAGGTGCGCCGTCCTTTGGGGCGGCGCCTTTTTTGCTGCGCAGGGTGTCGATGCTTCGCGCCTGCGGCGCTGCGCGCTGCGCTTGCCTCCGGGGGATCGGCTGGCCAGCCCATCCCCGCCGCGCTTCGCTTGGCGCCCCTGCCAAGCCCGCCGAACCGGCCGTGCCGGATCGGCCTGCCTCTCCTGACGTTCATGTCGAACGGGTTTTCTCCGGTGGCGCTGCGTGCCACCTGCGCGCCGCTTACGCCTTGCTCCGGCGGCTTGCCTGGCCTCTGCGGGCGCTTCCCCCGTCAAGGGCCGCTGCGGCGCCCGTGTCCTCGGCTTCGCCTGCGGGCCGCGCCAGCGCCTTCGCTTGTCCCCCTTGACGGTGCACCCGCGCCGGCCCCAGCCGGCCCTCATGGCCGCGAAAGCGCTTCGCGGCCCCTGCGGAGCCCGAATTTCCAAGGAGAGCGCCTATGCAGAGCACCGAGTGAGTCCATCCCCGTTTCGTTCTTTTCATTCACCACGTCCCCGCGCGGGACAGGAGATTTCACATGAACACCGTTTCCCATTCCGAAGTCCAGGCCGTAGTCGCTGCTGCGGCTGCCGCCGCCAGCGCCCCGGCGCAGGCCGAGGCCATCACCGTGCCGGAGGTGGCACCCTATGAACTGCACCTGATCGCGCTGTCCAAGCTGCGGCCATCGAATCGCAACGTGCGCAAGACCGGCGGCACCAGCATTCCCTCGCTCGCATCGAGCATCCAGCGCGTGGGGCTGTTGCAGAACCTGACCGTCACCGGCTCGCCCGGTGGCGAGTCTTTCGAGGTGGTGGCGGGCAAGCGGCGGCTGGCGGCCTTGAAGCTGCTGGCCAAGCGCCGCAGGATCGGGTGCGACCATCCGGTGCCCTGCCTGCTGGTGCCGGATGCCTCGGCGCGCACCGTGAGCCTGACGGAGAACGTGCAGCGGGTTTCGATGGGCGCCATCGAGGAATTGCGGGCCTGGAAGGCGCTGGCGGCCGAAGGCCGTGCCATCGAGGACATTGCGGCCGACTTCGGCGTCACGCTGCTGGTGGTGCGCAGGCGGCTGCGGCTCGCCAACGTCTCGCCCCGGCTGCTGGTCGCGTGCGAGGCCGGAGAGGTCTCCATCGAGCAGTTGATGGCGCTGGCGATCACGGATGACCACAAGGCCCAGGAGGCTGTGTGGTTCGAGGCCCCGCAGTGGCAGCGCAGCCCGGATGCGCTGCGCGAGCACCTGACGCGCGACGAGATCGACGCCAGCCGCGATCCGGTGGCGCGCTTCGTCGGGGTGGAGGCCTACGAGGCGGCGGGCGGCGGCATCCGGCGCGATCTGTTCGCGGATGAGCAGGACGGCGTGTTCCTCACTGATGCCGGATTGCTGGGCACGTTGGCGCGGGACAAGCTGGAAGCGGTGGCCGAATTGGTGCGAGCCGAGGGCTGGGGCTGGGTGGAGGCCGTGCCGCGTGCCACGTCGGCGGAACTGCACCAGTTGCAGCGGGCGCGGCCCACGCGCCGGGAGCCCGGCAAGGCCGAGACCAGGCGCATCGCCAAGCTGGAAGCCGAGCAGGCGCGCATTCAGGACAAGCTCGACGACGAGTACCTGTCCGACGATGGCGCGCAGGCGCTGCAGGAAGAACTCGACCGGCTGGGCGATGAACTGGACACCATAGAGCAGGGGCTGCTCGTGTACGCGCCAGGCGTGGTGCCGCTGGCCGGGGCTGTGGTGTCGGTCGATCCCATGGGCGCGGTGGTGGTGCATCGCGGGCTGCTGCGCGAGGAGCAGGCCAAGGCGCTGCGGGAGCAGGCGCGGCAGGAGGCCGGAGAAGCAGACGCCGGCGGCGGCGGCACCGAGACAGCCGATGCGGAGCCAGTGGGGCCGGGTATCTCGGAGAAATTGGCCCGGCGCCTGAGCGCGCACCGCACCGTGGCCTTGCAGGCCGAGGTCGCGCGGCGTCCCCGCGTGGCGCTGGCGGCCCTGGTGCACGTGCTGGCGCACCGAGTCATCCTTGACGGCTACGGCGCAGCGTCCATCAACATCAGCGCATCACCGCAGGACAGGCTGTCGCACATGGCACCGGACATTGACGAGTCCCCGGCGGCGCAGGGACTGGAAAGGGTGCGCGAGGCCTGGGTGGCGCAACTGCCGTCCGACCCCGAGGCGCTGTTCGCAGAACTGCTGGCGATGGAGCAGGAGGAACTGCTGTCTCTGCTGGCGCTGTGCGTGGGCCGCACCGTCGCGGCGTTCGCGTCGAGGGAGACCGAAGTGCCTGCCGTGGCGCTGGCCCGGGCCGTGGGGCTGGACATGCACGACTGGTGGACGCCCACGGCAGCGGGCTACTTCGACCACGTGTCCAAGGCCAAGGCGCTGGAGGCGGTGCAGGTGTTCGCGCCGGGTGAGGTACATCGCCTCGCCAAGCTCAAGAAGGCGCAGATCGCCTCCGAGGCCGAGCGGCTGGCAGCGGGTTCCGGGTGGCTTCCGGTGATGTTCAGGACGCCGGAAGAAGCGGCCATCGAGCAGGCTGATGCTGAACCGGAAGCAGAGGTAGGCGCCGAAGCCGAAACCGATGTGGACGCCGAAGGCGCGGAGGCTGACGCGGAGGAAGAAGCGCACGCCACGGCGTGAGCCTGTGCCCCGGCTTCGGCCGGGGCTTTTAGCCGCGCCTCGGCCCCAGGGCCTCGGCGCGGCGCGCGCGACAGGTGTGCCGCGCGCGTGAGAACACCCCATCCAGCGGGCGCTGCCCGTGCGTTCCAGCCAGGCGCCCCGCGCTGCGGTGCGCGGGGCATTCAGTGGCCCGCTGCGCGAGTGCGCAGGTGCATGCCGTCCTCAATCCAGGCCGGGCGGTCGCGCGGTGAACGGCGGCGGCACGCCGACGAGTTGGACGGTGGACGGATCTTGCGCCAGCCGGCCCCGCTGTCCGATGGAGACGATGCGGCGGTGCGTGGTGCGTTGCCGGGTGGTCAGCCGGCTTGGCATTCGGCGCGGCCGAATCCATGCCGGAATGCTGCCGGGCGGTGACGGTGCCTGAACCATGCGCGTGTCCTGCGAGGTCTGGTCCGCTCCCACGGCCTTGTATTTGCCGTGAATCCTGGCGTGGGCATGGCGCACTCCCGCTGGTCGGGGCGCCTCGGGCTCGATCGCCGCAACCGGCCTGCCCAACAAATTTCCCCTGCGCTGTGCGCATTCCTCGCGAGACAAATTTTTTGTGCCTGCCGGTCCTCCACTTCCGTTGCGGCCCTGCGGGTGCGGCGCGCCCGGCGCCTTGCCTGATCGGATCACTGCCCAAGGCCGCGATGGGCGCGGACCTGGATCAACCTCGAAGGAGATTTCAATCATGGCTCACATCGGCACTTTCACCGCACAGAACGGCAGCTACACCGGCACGGTCCGTACCCTCACGCTGAACGTGAAGGCCAGGATCGTTCCAGCCGACAAGGGCAGCGAGAACGCCCCGGACTTCCGCATCGTCGCCGCCGGCGGCTTCGACATCGGGGCCGGCTGGCGCAAGGTCAGCCGCGCGGACCGTCCCTACCTCTCGGTGACCCTGGATGACCCGTCGTTCCCCGCAACGATCTACGCTCGCCTGGTCGAAGGCGAGGACGGCGCGCACAACCTGATCTGGTCGCGCAGCAAGGGCGACTAAACGCCGCCCTGGGCGCCCCGCTTCGGCGGGGCGCCTTGTGGTGTTCGGCGACGGCGGTGCGAAGGGGCGCATCGGCGGCGGCGCTGCCGTCCCCGTCGCAAAGCCGATTCCTCTGAACTGTTCTTGTGCGTTTGCACGTTGTCCCGGTTTTACGGTTTTGCGGCTTTCCAGTTAAGCGTGAAGCCGTCTTTGTGTTTTCTCGGGTCTCAGCAGATGAGGCTTGGCGGTTCGGCGATTGCGTGCGTCTGCGGCGATGCCGCACCGCGCTCTTGTGCTGCGCATCGAGCCGCCTGGCGTCTCGACCCATTCGGGCGCCGATCGCTGACGCCTTCGCGCCGGGGGCGCTGCGCGCTGTGCTTGCCTGGATGCAGGAAGTGTTTGGGCTGGCTTGCAGTGGTTCCAGCGTGTCACGGCGTCGGGTAGCAGCGGCGCATTACTGCGCCGCCGCCCCCTAAGAACCGGACGTGCGAGTCACCCCGCATCCGGCTCAAGCCATTCTTCAGCACCACAGGCTGGCACCGAACAGTTTGACGGAACGTTTCGAGGCTCGACGGCGGTCCAAGTATTCAGTCCATGCCGGGTCGAACGGGTTGGCGGCTGCAGGGATTTTGACGTGGCGCGTGATTGCCACCGTCATCGCACGAAAGAGCTGGATACCAACAGTTTTGCCGTCGGCAGAGCCCCTTGTTGCGAAGTCCCCGTTCCGATTCCCGATCGTCCGGAAGTACCGCTTCTTGATCCACCATGCACTTTTGGCGGGATGCCTGCGCTTTGCCCACCTCCAAAGCATGTGCCAGATGAAGTCATCGACTCTATTAAAGGTTGTTTTCGCGGCAGCGTGGCGGTGGTACATGGCCCAACCACGGATCACCGGGTTGAGCAGTCGTATCACTGCCGCTTGCGTGGCGGTTGCATTCCCTTTAATGATTGCCCTCACCTTGTCCAGCAGCGACTTGATGCTCTTCTTTGCTGGCTTGGTCAGGCACTGGCGACCGTACTTGCGCACGTTCTGACCCAGGAAGTCGAACCCTTGCTCGATATGCGTGATCCGGGTCTTCTCCTCCGACAGTTCCAGTCCGCGTTCCGCCATGAAGCGGCGGATAGCAGGCAGAACCTGGGATTCGAGCACGTCTTTCGACGCGCCTGTGACCACGAAGTCATCGGCGTAGCGGATGACGTTGAACTTGGCCCTGCGATGTGCGCGCTCCGATCCTCCGGCGCTCGCGAGAACCGCAGCCTCCAGGCCGTCCAACGCCATGTTCGCGAGCACGGGCGAGATGATCCCTCCCTGGGGTGTGCCAGCCCGACTCTCGAACAGGGCCCCTTCATCGACATAGCCAGCTTCCAGCCATTGGCGCAGGATCGCCTTGTCCATCGGTATGTGCTTCAGGAGCCAGGCATGGCTGAAGTTGTCGAAACAACCTCGAATATCGCCTTCCAGAACCCACTCTGCCGACGTGCGATGCGACAGGCAGTTGAAACACTGTTCGATGGCATCAGCGGTCGAACGTCCTGGCCGGAAGCCATAGGAGTTCAGGTCCGCTCGCGTCTCCGCGATGGGTTCCAGGGCGAGCTTCCACAAAGCCTGCATCGCCCGGCACCGCATACATGGAATTCCCAACGGACGCATCTTCCCATTGCTCTTGGGGATGTAGACCCGTCTCAGCGGCATCGGGCGGTAGCCACGATGCCGCATCGACAGCATCCCTTTCCATCTGGCCGCCGGGGTCAGCCAGACCTTCCCGTCTACCCCCGGCGTTCTCTTGCCTCTGTTTTCCGTCACTCGCTTGACGGCAAGCAGCTTGCCGCTGTGCGAGCGGGTCAGCAGACGCTGCAGGGCTTTCGCCTTGCCCCACCTGCCTTCCCGAACTGCCTTGGCGATACGCATCTGAAGCCGTTTCACCTCTGCCTCGATGCGGTTCCAGTTCACCAGATCCCACATCAATGCATCGGGCAAGGACGCACCAGCGCCTGACACCGGAATGTCGTTTGCCGTCATCTGCTTTTCCTCGTACAACGGTTTGTCAAGACTCTCTCGCCATGAATGACCTCGCGGAAGTCTGCCCGCTTTCGCGTCGGGCGATGTCGCAGCCCGTATCCCGGCCATTACAGCCGGGCATTCGCTTTCTCCGCGTTCCTTTACCCACCACGCCCACAGCGTCCCTCGCGGTTCGCCTGCCGTTGCCGGCAGCGTGATGGGCTTACCCTGTTCCGCATGAATTTCCGGATGGTGCGGACCCGTCCTGTGCGCCGGCGGCATTCCTGTCCATGATGGTCCAGAGAACGAAGACCATGCCTTGCCGCGTACCTTTTGGTTCGAGCCTGTCAGCACATTTGGCTCGATAGACGTTACGGCGCTTTTGCGGACGTTCACATGTGTTGGTCGTACCCATCCATCCCTTGCTCCGATCCGCATTTGTGCTAGCAGATTCCACCTTGCCTCGCGGCTCGGCGTACCGGTTAGACCGGCGGCTACGTTGTCCCCGGAGCTTCACACCGAGCCGTTGCCAGCTCCGCATGTCCGGGTAGGGAACAGCTGATGGAACAGCCGGTTTCATCAAGTCATTTCTTCCTCCTGAAACAGAAATTCAAGCGACCTCAGGTCGCACGTTCTGGCCGTCAAGGTCGGCGCGTGCAGCGCACGCTGGCGGGCCTGGCGGCCGTCCTGCGGAACCTGTGACGGCGGCGCTGCGCCGTGCCTTGTGCGGTCCCGGGCAATCCCGCCCGGACACCGTTCAGGAGAACGACATGCACGGACCTTTCATCACCGATGCGCAGCGCGCGCTGCTGCTGGCCAATGGTCGGCAATCCCTTGCACAGGAGGACTTTGATCCGCCGCCGGTGGTCAAGCTGTTCATGCCCGATGCGAGCGCGACATGGCTGCTGACCGAGATCGACCCCGAGGACGAAGATCGTGCCTTCGGGCTGTGCGATTTGGGCCTGGGGTGGCCGGAGATGGGCTGGGCAAGCCTTCCCGAGATCCAAGCGCTGCGCGGGCCGCTCGGGCTGCCGGTGGAGCGCGATCTGTACTTCAGGGCCGGGAAACCACTGAGCGCCTATGCGCGTGAGGCGAACTTGGCCGGGCGCATCCTGGCGTAGCGGCCATGGGCGCCACCGGCGGGTGGCGCCTGCCGAGCTGCATGCGCACCATGCTCTTACCCTGCCTTGGCCTGCGCCCGCAGCTCTTTTTTGTACCGCTTCATCGTGGACTGGATCATTTCGTCGGGCCCGATCTCCAGGCCCTCGGCCAGGCGAAACAGCGTCGTCAGCGACGGGCTCGTCTGTCCCAGTTCCAGCTTGGCCACGAAGGTGCGCGTGACGCCCGATGCAAAGGCCAGCCCCTCCTGACTGACGCTCGACGCGGCGCGCCGGGCCTTGAGTTCGGCCGCAAAGGCTTGAAGAAGAGCTGGATCCTGGTTGGCGCGCACGGCGACGAATTTCGTCGCTGTGCATCTTTTATGCACCCGCTTGTATGGTACAAAACAGAATATCGACCGCAGGAGTGCCCATGCCCTTCCTCACCGATGACCAGCGCCGCGCCATGCTCGCCAACGGCGCGGCCCGCGACCGTGGCGAGGACACCGACCCCTATCCGGTGGTCAAGCTCTACGCCCCGGGCTGCGACGCCTGCTGGGTGCTGACCGCACTCGACGCCGATGGCGACCGCGCCTTCGGGCTGATCGACGCCGGGGTCGGCTGTCCCGACCTGGGCGAGGTGAGTCTGGCGATGCTGGCGGGTATCCGTGGCCCGAGGGGCTTGCCGGTGGCGCTGGAGCCCGGCTACCGCGCGCGCAAGACCCTGTCCGCCTACGTGGTCGATGCTCGGCGCGACGGGATGGTCACGGACTGACCACATGCGCACAACCGGTCGCACAAGTTACCTGGCGGGCCCGCGGCGCGGTCAGCCCTCGCCGCGATAGCGAGCCATTCCATTCGAGGGTGTGGCAGCTTAAGGGTTTTCCCTTGGAGTTCGCCTCATGACGATTCGACGCGATGCCGATCCATCTTCGGCGCCTTGCTGCGCCACCGCCGCCTATCTGTACGCGCTGACCTTGGACGCGTCGGCACTGGCCTGGGAGTTTTTGCGCCGCCACGCGGGCTACCGTGCCGCCTGGCGCGAGGCGCCGCCTGCCCGACGCGATGCCGCCGCGCGGCGCTGGGGGTTGCGGTGTCGCCCTTGATCCAGGGCTCGATGCCCGCCGCGTGCATCCGGTCTGGATCGGGGCCGAAGGCGCCATGGCGCATGTGCGGCCGGCGCGGGATGCCGGGGTGCGGCCGAGTGCGGTCTTCCGGCCGTGGGCCGTCCCGGGATGCAAGTGCGTGCTGCACACCGGCCTGGACCTGGTGTTCTGCGCGGGCGATGGCACGAACCGCGTGTGCGCCTGCCTGGCGCTGAACCTGGAGGCGGGGGCGGCCTGCCACGTCACGATGCCGGTGGGTAGCTGCCGCGCCGAGGGCGCAGCCCTGTGCCTGCGGCTCGCGGGCGATTCCCCCGAGTGCTGCCGGGCCAGGGCCGTGACTCGCGTCGATCTCATGCACATGCGCTGCCTGCAGGCGCTCGACGCCCTGCAGGACGGCGGCACGCAGCGCGACGTGGCCGTCGTCCTTTTCGGGGTTGATGCCGTGGCGGCGCACTGGCACGCCGACAGCGAGCTGCGCGCACAGGTGCGCCACATCATCGCCCGTGCTCGCGCCCTGGTGGACGGCGGCTACCTGCGGCTTGCAGGGGTGCGCTGAATTTCATCTCGCTTGACGCAGGCCTACGGAGACGAACGCTGCGCGCCGAATCTCCCTTCGCACCACGCCCCTTCTTGCCCAGACTGCTCTGCATCGGGCTGCGTCTGGATGGCGGCCCCCACGGCGAGATGGAGGCCCCCATGGCAATCGGAGATTCGACCCCTACGCACGGCGCGGCGGCGGCTGCGCCACGGCTGGACGCGGCCACGACCGCAAAGCCTGAATTCCTGACCACCGGCGAGGCGGCCGCGCTGCTGCGCCTGTCGCCGCGCACGCTGGAGAAGCAGCGCGTGCTGGGCGGAGGGCCACGGTTTCGCAAGTTCGGCGCCCGCGTGCTCTATGCGGCGGCCGACCTGCTCGCCTGGGCCGACAGCCGCGCCTACGGCATGACGTCCGACCCGGGCCGCACGGTGCGCAGCTCGACCCGCTGAGCACCCCCTGGCTGCGCTGGATGGAAGCGGCCATGAACAGGCACGCCAGCGAACGCGAACAGCTCGAACTGTTTCGCGCGCAGCCGGCCGAGGACATGGCGCTGCGCGACGCACAGGACCTGATGGCCTATCCATTTTTCAGCCTGGCCAAGTCGCGGCGCGTGGTGCCAATCCGCTTTGAGGCCGGCGGCGTCTCACTCACCGTGGAGGGCGTGCCCGAGCACGGCATCGCCACCATCTGGGACGCCGACGTGCTGATCTGGGCGGCCAGCCAAATCGTGCAGGCGCGCGACGAGGGCCGGGCCACGTCACGCCTAATGGCGGCCACGCCCCACGAGATCCTGCGCTTTGCCGGCCGGGGCACGGCGCCCAAGGACTACCGCATGCTGCGTGCCAGCCTCGACCGGCTGCAGTCCACCACGGTGCTGACTTCGATCCGCCAGGCCGGTCGGCGCATGCACCGCTTCTCCTGGATCAACGAGTGGCGCGAGCACGTGCGCTCCGATGGCCGCAGGAACGGACAGAGCGGCGGCATCGAGCTGATCCTGCCGGACTGGTTCTATTCCGGCGTCATTCAGAACGCGCTGGTGCTCACGCTCGATCCGGCCTACTTCCGCCTCACGGGCGGCATCGAGCGCTGGCTCTACCGACTGGTGCGCAAGCACGGCGGGCGTCAGCCGGGCGGCTGGCGCTTCGAGCTGCGCTACCTGTACCTGAAGTCCGGCAGCTTGCAGCGCTACCGCGACTTCGCACTGCACCTGCGCGCGCTGGCGGCCCGCCAGACGCTGCCGGGCTACCGGCTCGCCATCGAATGGCGTGGGCGCACCGAATGGCTGACGTTTCGCAAGGTCGGCGCGGCCGACCCGGTTGCCGCTGCCCCTGGTGACTTGTCCACAGGATATGTTGAAGAAGCTGTGGATAGCTTGTGCGCGGGCTCGGGGAATCACCGGCGCGGCGCACAGGGAATCGCCGGCGCCCGACACAGGGAATCACCGGCGCAAAAACGCCGGGAACCCGCGCGGGGAAATGGTTTGGGGCTTGCGTAACTTTTATCCATAACAAGGACTAACTCTATGAATAAAAGATGGGGGGTGAATGCCGCTGCTCAAAAAGCGGGCAGCGTGGCATCCGGAGCGCGGGAAGCCAGTGCGTCAGGAAGCGAGGTCGGCCGCATCGGCAAGGTCATCGCACTGCTCAACCAGAAGGGCGGCGCGGGCAAGACGACGCTTGCCACGCACCTGGCGGGCGAGCTGGCGATGCAGGGGCGGCGCGTGACGCTGCTCGATGCCGATCCCCAGGGCTCGGCCCTCGATTGGGCGCAGCGGCGCCTGCAAAGCGGTCAGGGGCGCCTGTACGGGGTCTTCGGGCTGGCGAGGGACACCCTGCACCGCGACGTGCCCGCGATCGCACAGGAGGCGGATTTCGTGGTCATCGACGGACCACCCCGGGTGGCGGCGCTCGCGCGCTCGGCGCTGCTGGCGGCCGACCTGGTGCTGATTCCGGTACAGCCCAGTGCCTACGATGTCTGGGCCACGCAGGAGATGGTGGCGCTGATCCATGAGGCGCGGGTGTTCCGGCCAGACTTGCGCGCGGCCTTCGTCATCAACCGGCGCGTGGTCGGCACCGTGATCGGCCGTGAGGCGCGTGCGGCGCTGGCCGATCAGCCGTTTCCGACGTTGCGCGCCGACGTCGCGCAGCGCATTGCGTTTGCCGACAGTGTGGCGGCGGGCCGACTGGTGTGCGAGTCAGCGCCCCGAAGTGCGGCCGCGCGCGAGATCACGGCGCTGGCGTGGGCCGTGCAGGAGGCCTTGCGATGACGGCCCCGCGCCGCACCGCCATAGGCCGTCGGCCCGCCACCGATCCGGCTACTGCCTGGGTGCATCGCGAGGACACCACTGCTGCGCTGGCGAAGGCAGCGGTGTTCACCGCACGCCTGACCATCGACGTAACGCCTGCGCTGCGCGGGCGCATCAAGGTGATCGCGTTCCAGCGCGGCATCACCGCCGCCGACATGTTGCGCGAACTGCTGGAGCGCGAGTACCCGCAGGTGCGGCCATGAAGGTGGCGTCGCCCCCGGCCCCGATGGCTGCGCCGATGCACGTCTCGCTTGCTTTCCTGGAGCGCCGCGTGAATGTCTGGCTGCGTTTTGGCCAGCCGGTGCGCGAGATCGTGCTGGACCGCTGGCGGCGCGTGGCGGTGTTCATGCCGGGCGCCGTTTGCTGCCGCGTCAAGTGGCTGGGCAACGACTTCGGCACGGCGCTTTGGCAGCTCATGGTGCTGCAGGCGCCCAGGCCGCTGGATGACGCGCAACGCATCTCGGGCGTGTCGCCCGGCGCGCGCATCCTGCTGCGCGCCGATGGCGAGCCGCGCGTCAAGGCCGTGCTCGCCGCCGTCGAAGCCATCGATGCGGCCGGCCTCGATCCCTGCGCCGCCGCGCCGCTCTACTGGCGCATGGTCGACAACCGGCTGGCTGCGCGCCAGCCGTTGCCCGCGTACACGCCCGAGCGCCATGCCGCGCACCTGGCCCGCGAGGCGCTGCGATGACGGCCATGCACCGCTGCGCGCTGCTGGCCTGCATGGGGCTCGCCCTGGCCGGGCTCGCCATGCCGATCGCGCTGCCGCTGCCCGTTCGCGTCGTGTTCAACCCGAGCGACAGCGTGGCGCGCGGCTGGTATCGCGTCGATGCGCTCGACGGCGCCGGCTCGATGCACGGCCAGATGTCCGGCCATTTACGGCCCGGCAGCATCGTCTTGGCCCGCCTTCCAGCCGGCGTGGCCACGTTCGCGGAGCAGCGCGGCTACCTGCCCGAGGGCGTGCCCATCCTCAAGCGCGTGGGCGCCGTGGCGCCGCAGACGGTGTGCGTGGTGGATCGCCTGGTGTGGATCGACGGCGTGCCCGTCGCCGCCGCGCTCGCGCGCGATGGTGCACACAGGCCATTGCAGCCGTGGGCGCATTGTCGAGTGCTCGCAGGGCACGAGTTGTTCCTGCTCAGCGACACGAATCCGGCGTCGTTTGACAGCCGATATTTCGGGCCGATCGATGCCGTCGCGGTGCTCGGCATCGCGCAGCCGGTGTGGACATGGTGAGGGCCGTGCTTCTGCCTCCGAGCGCGCATCAGCCGTGCCGCCGGACTGCGGCGGCAGCTGCGCTTCGCCTGCATTCCAGCGTGCAGGGAGCCCCGCGCCAGCGTGCAGCGCCGGCTGCACCCGCGCGGCCCTTTGGGCGGCGCTGCGCGTCCATCGCGTGGCTGGCGGCATGCCGGAGCCGGGAGCGGATGCGGGGGGCGCGGGCAGAGGGCCAGATAAAGGGGGCGGCACGCGGCGCCGCTGCAAGCCAGTCTGCACGTGGGCTCGCGGTGGCACCGCTAGGGGTGCCGTGCGTGCCGCGCGGACACCGGAATGTGCGTCGCCGCTGTCGATGCCGAGTGCCGTTTGCGCTGCATAGCGCCACGCTGCGCCAGGGACTGCGGCATGGCATCGCGTGACGATGACCGCTTCCGCGTGCGACCTTCGCCGCCGAAGTCGCGCGCCGGCCCGCGTCCGCAGCGCTTCATTACCCAGGTGCTCAAGCAGGTGTCCGGGGCCGGCACCAGCCGCTCGGGCAAGACCATCAACAGGCCCGCCAACACCTTCGGCCGCGGGCGGGTCGCGGCCACGCTGGCCGGCCGGGGCCTGGGCGCCAACGCCCGGCGCGTGATCGTCAAGAGCCGCTTCGTGGTGCTGCAACGTGCCAGCCCGCACTCGGTGGCCGTGCACCTGCGCTACATCGAGCGCGAGGGCGTCACCCGCGACGGGCAGAAGGGGCAAGCCTATGGCGCAGACACCGATGCGGCCGACCTCCAATCCTTCCAGGAGCGGGGCCAGGCCGACCGCCACCAGTTCCGCTTCATCGTCTCAGCCGAGGATGGGCTGGAGATCGAAGACCTCAAGGGCTTCACGCGCCAGCTCATGCGCCGCATCGAGATCGATCTGGAGACGCGCCTGGACTGGGTGGCCGTGGACCATTGGGACACGGACAACCCGCACACCCACATCGTGCTCAACGGCCACACGGCCGGCGGCGAGCACCTGGTCATCGCCCCGGACTACATGGCCCACGGCATGCGCCAGCGCGCCAGCGAGATCGCCACCGAGTGGCTGGGGCCGCGCACCGAGGCCGAGATGCGCCAGAGCCTGCTGCGCGAGGTGGACCAGCAGCGCCTGACCAGCCTGGACCGGGCGCTGATCCGCCAGGTCGGTGCGGACGGCATCGACTTCACGGCAAGCCCGCAGGACCGCCAGCGCCAGAACGTCCTGCGCGCCCGGTTGCAGCGGCTCGAAGGCATGGGTCTGGCCGAGCGGATCGATGCCCACCGCTGGACGCTCAAACCCGGCCTGGCCGCGACGCTGGGCGCCTTGGGCGAGCGCGAGGACGCGCTGCATGCCATGCGCCGTGCCCTCGCCGGCCAGCAGCGCGAGCTGGTGATCGGCGAGACCGGCACACCCGTGCTCGGCCGCATCGTCGGCAAGGGCCTGGCGGACGAATTGCATGACCGCGGCTATCTGGTGGTCGATGGCATCGACGGCCGCGCGCACTACCTCAAGCTGCAGGCCGGTGCCGACCTGGGCGAGCTGCCCATCGGCGGCATCGTGGAGGCCAGGCCGGCGGGGCAACCCAGGGCCGTCGATCGCGCCATCCTGGCCGCATCGAAGGACGGCACCTACACCACGGCGGGCCATGCCGCCCAGCTCAAGCGGGCCGGCCAGCGCGACCCGCAGGCCACGGTGGAGATCCACGTGCGCCGGCTGGAGGCACTGCGCCGCGCCGGCATCGTGGAGCGCGTGGGCGATGGCGTCTGGAAGATCCCCGGCGACTTGCGGGCGCAGGCTCAGCGGCATGACGCGGGCAAGGCCCCCGGCCAGGCCATCGAACTGCGCTCGCACCTGCCCATCGAGCAGCAGGTGCGCGCCCTCGGTGCCACCTGGCTGGACCGGCAACTGCTGGACGAAGGCAAGGCGCTGGCGCCGCAGGGCTTCGGCGCGCGAGCGCGCGAAGCGATGCAGCAGCGCGTGGACTTCCTCGCCGGGCAGGGGTTGGCCGAGCGCCGGGGCCAGCGCATCGTCCTCGCCCGCAACCTGCTGGCGACGCTGCGCGAGCGCGAACTGGCGCACGTCGGCCGGCAGCTCGAAGCGCAGACCGGCCGCAGTTACCGCCCACTCAAGGACGGCCAGCGCGCCAGTGGCTTCTATCGCCAGTCGATCCAGCTTGCCAGTGGCCGATTCGCCGTGCTTGACGATGGCCTCGGGTTCAGTCTCGTGCCGTGGCGGCCGGTGATCGAGCGGCGGCTGGGGCAGCAGCTGTCGGCGACCGTGCGTGGTAGTTCGGTGTCTTGGGCGATGCATACGCAACGAGGGCTGGCGCTATAGCGCTCGAAATATCAACAACGCTCCCTTGAGAGATGCTCCCGCTAGCGTTGGAAACATCAAATGGTGATAAATGAATCATTAAATTGACACATAGAGGTAGTAGTCCATACATTCACTCCGGTGCAACAACGCTCAGGTAGCGGCGGAACTGGAAATGACGCAAGAGGCAACTAAAGAGAACTCTGAATTCCTGCTCGATGCTTATCGCCGGATGAGCTTTATCCGCAGTTTTGAGGAGGCGGCGCTTCGACTGACCAAGGGTGACGATGCGCAGATCGTGGGGTCGGCGCACTTCTGTGCAGGTCAGGAAGCTGTGCCAGTGGGAACGATTGCGGCGTTGCGTGCTGACGATCAAGTGGTGGCGACATACCGTGGACATGGATGGGCTCTTGAAAGCGGCATCGAAGCGCGGGCACTTCTTGCAGAGCTCTGCCATAAGGCAGACGGCATCAACGGCGGGCGTTCCGGTTCGGCACTTGTGATGGCTCCCGAACAGCGCTTCCTGGGTGAAAACTCGATCGTGGGGGCAGGGCTACCCATCGCCTGTGGTGCGGCGCTCGCCAGTGTGTCTGAGGGATCCGATCGAGTTGTTGTTGTGTCTTTTGGCGACGGTGCGACGAGCCAAGGCGCTGCTCATGAAGCGCTTGTGTTCGCGGCCAGCCGGCAACTGCCAGTCGTATTTATTTGCGAGAACAATGGCTGGTCGGAGATGACGCCAACGTCATCAATCGTGAAAGTCTCGAGGCTTGCACGTCGAGCGCTCGGTTATGGGATTCAAGGCATCACTATTGATGGTGCAGACCCCAAAGCTGTTAGAGACAGCGTAGAAGCGGCTGCCGCGCGTGCTCGTAATGGTGAGGGGCCGACACTGATCGAGTGCGTGCTCCCTCGTCTTTGGGGGCACTACAACCGGGATATTGAGCATTACCGTCCCAAAGAAGATCGGAAAAAAGCGAAAGACAAAGATCCGCTTCTTCTCCTGAGAGAACGCCTTGTTGGGCAGGGTCTGGTTGCAACGAAAGACGTCGAAGCAATTGATGCGCAGGCGACAGCTGAAGTGGCTGCGCTCGTGGACGAAGTGCGAGGCTTAGCTGCACCAAACCCCGTCGAGGCTCGTCTCCATGTGGTGGGTGAGCTTCAGCCAGTGCCAAAAGAGGTCGCAAATACTGGCACTTCGGAGGGGCGTGAGCTGACGTACATACAAGCTGTCAATCACGCCTTGCGCCGAGAGCTTCAGGATCGGCCAGAACTATTGGTCTTTGGAGAAGACGTTGGCTATGCCGGCGGAATCTTTGGTGCCTCACGAGATCTGCAGAAGGAGTTTGGCGCCGACCGAGTTTTTGACACGCCTATCGCCGAGAGTGCGATTCTCGGCGCAGCAGTTGGTTCTGCAATGTGCGGGCGCCGTCCGGTAGTCGAGATTATGTGGGCCGACTTCATGTTGGTCGCCCTCGATCAGCTGATAAACCAGGCGGCGAATATCCGTTATCTCACGCGTGGGAAGTTCAGCGCTCCCATGGTGGTGCGAACCCAGCAGGGCGCGACCCCGGGATCCTGTGCGCAGCATTCCCAGAGTCTAGAAGCTTTGCTGGCGCACATTCCTGGGTTGCGGGTCGGACTGCCGTCCTGCCCGGAAGATGCATACGGCATGCTTCGTGCCGCCATCGCAGATGCTGATCCCTGCGTGATCATCGAGTCCCGAGCGCTCTATCAGACCAAGGGCATCGTCGACCTCGACGCTCCCACATCGCCCATTGGTGGAGCGTGTGTCCGTGTAGAGGGTAAGGATGTTCTTCTTGCTGGATGGGGAAGCGTCGTTCCGAAGATGATCGAAGCGGCCGAGGTGTTGCTGAAGCACGGTATTCACGCTGCCGTTCTCGACCTCCGCTGGTTGGCCCCGCTAGATGAAGAGGCTATTCACAAGGCACTGGCGCAATGCGGAAGACGAATCGTCGTAGTCCATGAGGCTAGCCAGACCGGGGGGTTCGGCGGAGAAGTGATAACGCGAATCCTAGAGAGCTCCAAGTATTTGCCGGTCCAATTCCGACGTGTTGCCAGTCTCGACAGCCGGATGCCCGCGTCTCCTGTGCTGCAGAGTGCAATCGTTCCAAGTACGGCTCGAATCGTAGATGCGGCTCGCAATCTCGTGGGTGAGGTGTTGATGTGAATAAAAAAGAAGAAGCTGTGTTCTCCGTTGAAACGGAAACAGTATTGTCCGCTGCAAAGCCGAGGATTAATTCGGTTGCTCGTGCAATCAATATCTTGATGGAGATAGCGAGTAGCGATCAAGGATTGCTCGCTAGAGAAATCAGCGAACGGCTTGGAATCGAGCGGCAGACAACCTACCACTTGCTCCATACATTGTTGCACCTACGAGTTCTCTCGCGTGACGAGCAGCGCCGATACCTCATTGGTTTGAACGTCGGATTCCTCAGTGCAGCCTTTCAGCGGCAATTTTCCGCTCCGGACTATCTGCGCCCGATTGTCCATGCCTTATCCGAAGCGACCGGAGAGACCTGTTACGCAGTCGGTTGGTGGCAGGAAGAAATCGTCACATTGGCAGTAGTGAGAGGTGTGAATGCAGTGGCTACCGCAGAGGTTCCCCACGGTCAGTATCTTGATGCCCACGCACGCGCGGCAGGGAAACTGCTCCTTGCCTTGGCACCGCTCAGTCGAAGTTACGAGTATCTGCAGCGCCATCCGCTGAAGAAGAGAACATCGCGAACTATCACGGTAAAGGCTATTTTGGAGAAGGAATTCCGTTTCATTCAGGCGAATCGATTCGCCATTGACAACGAAGAATTTCTTGACGACGTGAGCTGCCTAGCGGTCCCTCTGGAGGGCGGGCATTCGCCTTACGCGATCGCGCTCTCCGCTCCTGCCGATCGGCTGCATGCACAGCAGGAGAAATACCTCGACCTCGCAAGGCGGGTCGCGCGAGGTGGCTAACGCCTACGCATTGCCCTTCTGGTTATAGAGGCATGTAGGCAACGTCGCGAGTGACGGAAACAACTAACCCTAGACAAGACGTGGAGACAAATATGGACTGTTTGCGCACACGGCGCCAGATTCTCAAGTACGGAGGTGCACTAACGCTGCCTGCTTTTGGGGTAGCTGCGCCGTCCCAGGCACAGACCAAGAAAGCGAAAGGCGAGAGAAGTATGAATACACCGACGGCCGTACTGTCCGGATTGAGCGCAAGCGATGTCGTAACGCTAATCGCAAGTGGAAAACTTTCCGCGCAGGCGTACATGGAGCATGCCCGCGAGCGTGCTGCGGCGCAGAGTGCACTCAACTGCTTCATCGCCGAGGATTGGTCGGCCGCCATTGATGCAGCGAAGCGGGTCGACAGGCGTAGGCAGGCGGGTGCGTCACTTGCTCCGCTTGAAGGTCTGCCGATCTCCGTCAAGGACAACATCAATGTGTCCGGCTGGGGCACCAGTGGCGGGACTCGCGCCTTGAAGGCGTTCAGACCGCAAGAAGGCGAATCCCCGCTGGTAGCGCGTCTGCGAGCTGCTGGCGCGATCGTGGTGGCCAAGACCAACATGCACGAGTTGGCCTTCGGCATCACCAATGTCAATAGCGACCCGTTCCCCGGAACTGCGAGGAACCCGTATGACCCTTCGAAGATCACCGGGGGTTCGTCAGGCGGCGCTGCCGCATCAGTGGCTGGTGGCATAGTTCCCTGTGCGTTGGGGACCGACACGAGTGGCTCCATCCGGATCCCTGCGTCGCTGTGCGGAGTAGTAGGCTTCAGGCCCACCGTGGGCAACGGAGCGTCTAACCGCCGCTACGATTCCACAGGGATTCTTCCCATCAGTCCTACCAAGGATACAGCGGGCCTGATGGCTGGCTGCGTGGCTGATGTTGTCCTGCTGGATGCAGTGCTAACGGGCTCGGGACCGTCAGCCCGGCCCGCGTTGCGTGGTGTGAGATTGGCGGTTCCGCCCTGCCTTTGGGCGGACCTGGACGACGGTGTTCGCTCCACTATGGAGGCAGTCCAACGAAAGCTGTCGGAAGCCGGTGTGGTATTCGTAGGCGCAGATATGCCGCAGCTCTTCGAGTTGAACGAGCAAGTTTCTGCCGCACTGGCGTTGCATGAGCCGATCGCTGCCGTACCTCGCTATTTAATGGAAAGCGGTGCCGAGGGAATAACCCTGGCGTCGATTGCCGCCCAGATCGCCAACCCGGATGTCGCAGGAGCCTGGAAGGCAGTGTTGAGTGACGCCTTCGGCTCTGCTTATCCGGATGTCATGGCGATCCACCGGCCGCGCTTACAGGCCTATTACCGAGACTACTTTGTCCAACACCGGGTCGATGCCATCCTGTTCCCGGCCACGCCAGTGCCGGCGATTTCGATCGCGTCTGCACAGACGTCACAAGATATGTCCATCAACGGCGCTAAGCCCGTCCCGATCTTTAACACCTACGTGCGTCACACCGATCCGGGTGCCAGCGCAGGTCTGCCGGGCTTAGTGCTGCCTGCCGGTCGTACTGCGGAGGGCTTACCTGTCGGGCTTGAGTTGGATGGAATTTATGGCGACGACGCCCGCCTGCTGGCGCTCGGCGAAACCATTGAGAGTCTGCTCGGTCGACTGCCTCGGCTTGCATAGACCCCACCACCTTAGGAGTTCTAGAGATGCTCAAACATATTGAAACCTCGAAGGTCGCGCCGCCCTTCGGCTCGTACAGCCAAGCTGTCGAGATTCCACTAGGTGCGCGCGTTCTGCATGTAGCGGGTCAGGTCGGGGCGACTCCGAATGGCGTGATACCCGATGACGTGGAATCCCAGGCGCGACTCATGTTCGAGAACTTGGGTTTGGTGCTTGAGGCGGCGGGTATGACTCTCAGAGACGTGGTACATGTGAACTATTACATCCGCTACGAGGAAGATCTGTCCATCGTGCGCCGCTGCCGCGATGCGTTGTTCATTCCTCCGTACCCTGCAGCATCATTGTCCATTGTCAAGGCGCTCGGCCGTCCCGAATGGCGTTTCGAGATCGATTGCGTGGCTGCCAAAGTCGACGAGGTGCGCCCGTGACAATTGATTTTGTAGCGGCGGACGTACGAGGCATCCTGCATCCGCAGACCGACCCTATCGTGCATCAGAGCCGTGGGCCATTCATCATCGAAAAGGGTGACGGCATATGGGTGGAAGACGATAAGGGTAGACGTTACATCGAGGCGATGTCGAGCCTATGGTGCGCCAACCTTGGCTTCAGTAACAGGAATCTTGCCGCTGCGGCCCACAGGCAGTTCGAGAGGCTACCGACTTATCACACCTTCAACCACCGTTCCAATTCTGCGTCGATCACTTTGAGTGAGGAATTGCGTGAGATCAGCCCGATTCCCGAGGCGAAGATCAGTTTCACGAGCACTGGTGCGGAAGCGAATGAGACGATGATTAAGCTGGTATGGCTGTATCAATCGGCTTTGGGACGTGCGCACAAAAGAAAAATTATCTGCCGCGAGGGTGCGTTCCATGGTGCCACGATCTTCACCAGTGCGATGAGTGGACTTGCCAGTGTACGTGGCGCATTCGTTCCCGCAGGTGCGGAGGTGGTTTTCACAGACTCGATTGATGCCTACCGGAACGCCAAGCCTGGGCAGTCGAACGAAGACTATTTCGAGCAGGCGATTGTGAATCTAGAGCACCTGATCCAGCGAGAAGGTTCCGACACCATCGGTGCGATGATCGTTGAACCTGTCTGCGGCGCGGGCGGTGTACTTGTGCCGACGCGGCGCTACTACGAGCGCCTTGTCGACGTGCTGCGCCGCAATGACATCCTGCTGCTTTCGGATGAGGTAATTACCGGATTTGGCCGGACCGGCCAATGGTTTGGTTGTCAGACGTTTGGCTTCGTGCCGGACATGATGTCGGTGGCAAAGGGATTGTCATCGGGCTACCTGCCGATCGGTGCGGCTCTGATATCCGATGGAATCTATCAGGTGGTTGCGAAGGAAGCACAGCGGCTCGGCATTTTCGGGCATGGGTTTACCTACGCTGGCCATCCGGTGACTGCGGCTGTAGCTTGCGAGGCACTTCGCACCTACAAGCGTATAGATGTCGTGAAGATGGTCCAGGCCTTGAAAGGCCAGTTCGAGGCGCGTTTGCAGCAACTAGTGGAGCACCCATTGGTGGGCAATATGCGTTGCTGTGGATTGGTGGGTGCGCTTGAACTGGTAGCTGATAAGGACAGCCGAACGCGTTTCGACCCAGTCGGGTGTGCGGGACGATTGGTGCTGGAGCGGGCTATCGAGCGAGGTCTGATTGTTCGGCATCTCGGTGACGTGATTGCCATCTGTCCGCCGCTCATCATCCGACCTGCAGAACTTGACGAGCTATTTGAACGCCTCTCAGGCGCGCTGGATGATGCGACAGATCAGCTTCTTGTGGGTGGAACCAATGGAGGCTTTGATGCGCGCTGACGATATTCTCGACCGCGATGCACTGGACCAGGCGGCGCTAGTCCGAAATGGAGAAGTCACCCCACTCGAGCTGGTGACCGCAGCAATCGAACGCTGCGAGAAGATCAATCCGCATATCAACGCGGTGACGCAGCCGCTTTACGAGCTAGCGCGTGAAGAGGTCCTGATGGCCAAAGACGGTCCCTTTCGCGGTGTTCCATTTTTAGTAAAGGATTTTTACTGCCATATGGCAGGTACCGTCACCTCGGGTAGCTCATCGCTCCTACTCGAGAATCGCGTAGACCACGACAGCGAGCTGATGCGTCGCTACCGCGCTGCTGGCCTCGTGACCATCGGGAAGAGCAATGTGCCGGAGATGGTGTCGGTTGGCACGACAGAGCCTCGACTGTTTGGGGCCACGAAGAATCCCTGGAACCTTGCGCACACGCCTGGTGGCTCCAGCGGAGGTGCTGCGGCCGCCGTGGCTGCCGGTATCGTGCCAGTTGCGCATGCGAATGATGGTGCGGGTTCAACTCGTATTCCAGCCGCCTGCTGCGGGTTGTTTGGCCTCAAGCCTTCGCGTGGTCGCATCACGCTAGGACCTGATGTTGGCGAGTCGATTGGTGGCATCACGGCAGAGCATGTTGTAAGCCGCTCGGTGCGCGACAGCGCCGCCATGCTCGATGCGACGCAAGGCAGCATGCCAGGTGATCCCTATGTTGCGCCACCGTCGCCAATGGGCTATCTCGACGCGACACGAAGCTCTCCGGGGCGGCTGCGCATTGCCCTCAGCCTGGAGGCTATGTTGTCCTGCCAAGTCGATCCAGAATGCCAAGCTGCGGCGCAAGCCACGGCGCAACTGTGTGAATCGCTTGGTCATCACGTTGACCTTGCCTCCCCGCCCATCGACATCGAGCTCTTTCGAGCTGCCGTCGAGGGATTTTGGCCAATGACGATCACACGTGTGATGGTCGCCATGGCCCAGAGCAGGCAGGTTGATGTCGACACATTGGTTTCTCAGTTGGAGCCGTTTAATCAGCATCTCTTCTCACTGGGCATCCGTCGTAGCGCAGTGGAATATCTGCAAGGGCTGGTGTTCTTCCAGGCGGCTACCAGAACGCTAGGACGCTTCTTTGAAACCTATGACGTGCTGCTCACTCCCACGCTGTCGTTTGGGGTTCCTCGCCTGGGTTATTTTGATGCGCAGATCCACGGTGGTACCGAGGCATATAGGCGGGTAATCGATTCTTTCGCATTCACGGTGCCTGCGAACGTGACAGGCATCCCTGCTGCAAGTATGCCCATGGCGGTTTCGAAGAGTGGCCTGCCGATAGGCGTCCAGATTTCTACTCGGTTCGGTTGCGAGCACACGTTGTTTCAGTTGGCAACGCAGCTTGAAGCCACTTCCGCTTGGAAGAAGCCCCCGCCCTCGGCGAAATTTCCTTGGTCTAACTAGTTCTTTAGAGTTCAATTTCAAACAGGAGACATTTCATGACGAATTCGATTTTCTTCTCTCGACGTGGCTTGTTGATGGCTGCAGGCCTGTGTGCATTGCCGATCGTTGCGTCAGCTCAGGACACTATCAAAGTGGCCTACATCGACCCGTTGTCCGGTAGTGCTGCAGTCACAGGTGAGCACGGCGCAAGGCACTTCCGCTACCTCATTGATAAGGTGAACGCGGCGGGTGGTGTCTTGGGTGGGAAAAAGCTTGAACTAGTGCTTTTCGACAATAAAGGAGCTCCGCAAGAAACGATCGTGCAGGCACAGAAAGCCATTGACGATGGCGTGAAATTCATCTACCAAGGTTTTGGCTCCAACGTTGCACTTGCGCTCACCGACTTTATAGCCAAGCACGACGAGCGAAACCCGGATAAGCGCGTGCTATATCTGAGCTACGGGCCGATGGATCCGGCACTGACCAATGAAAAATGCAATTTCTGGCACTATCGATTCGAATCTGACTCGAATGTGAAGATTTCGGCGCTGGTCGAGTTTATGAAGGGGCAGCCTGCGCTCAAGAACGTTTACCTGATCAATCAGGATTACTCTTTCGGGCAGTCTGTTCGCACCGAGGCGAGGAAGCAACTGCGAGACAAGCGCCCAGACGTAAAGATCGTAGGTGATGAGCTGCACCCGTTGCTCAAGGTGAACGACTTCGCCCCGTATATCGCGAAAATTCGCGCATCGGGCGCTGATTCCGTGATTACCGGAAACTGGGGCGCCGATCTGTCGCTGTTGTTGAAAGCTGCGGGCGACGCCGGCCTGAAGACGCAGTGGTACACCATTTATGGCGGCCTGGCGGGTGCGCCGACGGCTATCAAGCAAGCTGGTCTGGATGGTCAAGTTTTCCAAGTCGTGAATTGGCATGCCAATGTGCCCGGCGATGAAATGCAAGCACTGAATGCCGACTTCCGCCGACAGTACAACGAGCAGGGATGGTGGTATCTGCAGGCCAAGACCAGTATCGACATGCTGGTGCGGGCGATCAACAAAGTCGGTTCGGCCGATCCTGTGAAGGTCGGCTTGGCGCTTGAGGGAATGCGGTACAAGAATGCGATCGGCGCCGACGTGCTGATGCGAAAGGAAGACCATCAGCTCATCCAGGATCTCTATGTAGCATCGTTTTCAAGCGGTGTGCCGGTTGATGAAGAGAAAACCGGGTGGGGTTGGAAAACCGTAGCTACTGTTCCCGCCTCTGCGCTTACACCCGCGACTACCTGCCGTATGGTTCGTCCGGAGTGAGGGCGTCATGTACCGAACCCATGGAATTCCCTGCGCGCAGGGGGAACGCCCGTGAGCGAATTAATCGTATTTTCGACCCTCAACGGTCTTCAGTACGGGTTGCTGTTGTTCCTTCTGGCCAGCGGCTTGACTCTGATCTTCTCGATGATGGGTGTACTGAACTTCGCGCATGCCAGTCTGTACATGCTCGGTGCTTACTTGGGTTACCAGATCAGCAGCTGGCTCGGCTTCTGGATCGGCCTGTTGGTGGCGCCATTGCTGGTAGGTGCCCTGGGAGCGCTCATCGAACGCTTCGGACTACGACACGTCCATCGCCACGGCCATGTGGCGGAGCTGCTATTCACTTTCGGGCTGGCCTATCTGATCGAGGAAGTCGTGGTGATGGTCTGGGGGCGGATCCCGGTGAGCTATCAAGTACCCGAGATACTCGATTTCCCAGCGTTTACGCTGTGGGCGACGAGTTATCCAGCCTACCGGGTTTTCATGCTGCTCGTTTCCATGGCTATCTTCCTGGGGCTGCTTCTGGTGCTGACCAGGTCTCGAGTCGGCTTGATCGTGCAGGCTTCGCTCACACAACCGAAGATGGTGTCGATGCTGGGGCACAACGTGCCAATGGTGTTCATGCTCGTCTTCGGAGTCGGTTCGGCGCTGGCAGGCTTGGCGGGTGCTATTGCCGGACCAGCCCTGGTTACTCAGCCGAACATGGCGGTCAACCTGGTGCCGCTATTGTTTGTGGTTGTGGTGTTGGGTGGACTGGGTTCGTTGACCGGCGCGCTGCTGGCTTCGTTGCTGATTGGACTCGTACAGACCTTTGCCATCGCAGGGGATTTTTCGCTGGCGGACATGGCTCGTGCGATTGGGCTGTCAATGAACGTACCACAAGTGCTGAGTGAGCTCTGGAACGTCACGTTGGCGCAGCTGGCCCCGGTCCTGCCGTATCTGCTGCTGGTGTTGATGCTGATTTTTCGACCGACTGGCCTGATGGGGAGTCGCGAATCATGAGCGCCACCATATCGACACAGGGCAGCCTCCCTGCACCTTTGCGTACTGGCGCAATCTGGCTAGTCGGTCTGCTGGCACTGCTTCTGCTGCCCGTGGTTTTTCCGAAGACGTCTGTGATCAGCACAGTCTGCCTGATGGCAATTGCGATCGTGTTTTCACTTTCGTACAACATGCTGCTCGGGCAAACAGGGTTGCTATCGTTCGGACATGCGGTCTACTTCGGTTTGGGTGGCTTCTTTGCAGCCCAGGTGCTCACGAAGGTGGCCGGCGAAAACCTGCCAGTTCCATTGTTGCTTATCCCCTTGGTCGGAGGCGCTACCGGGTTGTTTTTTGGCGCGATCCTCGGAGCAATTTCCACCAAACGTGGCGGTACTGTGTTTGCCATGATCACGCTCGGCGTGGCTGAATTAGTGGCGGCGATGGCTGCACTGATGACCGGATTCTTTGGCGGTGAACAGGGCGTCTCGGTGGATCGCACGAAGGCCATGGCGCTGTTCGGCTTGCGATTCGGCTCCCATGCACAGGTGTATTACCTGATATTGGTTTGGTGCCTGGTTTGCGGCCTGTGCATGTATTATCTGACGCGCACGCCGTTCGGGCGCCTCTGCAATGCCGTGCGTGATAACCCAATGCGCGTAGCGTTTGTCGGTTACTCGCCGCAACGGATCCGCTTTCTCGCGTTCACATTCTCTGGTGGTTTTGCAGGTATCGCAGGCGCACTCTCAGTAATCAATTTTGAGATGGCTGCAGGGACGATGCTTGATGCCCACCAATCTGCGTCGGTGCTGTTGATGACCTTCATTGGCGGCGTTGGGCACTTCGCAGGGCCGATTCTCGGTGCCATACTGGTAACTTGGTTGCAGTTCTCATTGTCCGATCTGACACCCGCATGGCAACTCTATTTGGGCCTGCTGTTCATTCTGGTTGTGATGTATCTGCCAGGAGGAATCGCGCAGCTACTAGAGATGCACCTTGGCGTGGTGCGAGCTGGGCTGGTGGCGCGTCTGGCCGTACCCTACCTTAAGGCGGTGGGACCATTTGTGCTTATCAGTGGCTCCTGCTGCCTCGCGATCGAGCTGGCTTATCGGCTCACGGTGGAGAAGGCCAAAGGCACTGTACTGACGATCGGCCCGGTGTCACTGAACGCTGCGTCGGGCTGGTCTTGGGTCGTGTTGGCTGTACTACTGGCAGCTGGTGTAGCTGGTTGGCGCTACATGCGATCTGATTTTTTGCTCGCAGTTGACGATGTGATGAATGAATCCAGAAAGCGGCTAATGCAATGAGCGAGTCGATCATCGTCATGAATGACGTCCGAAAGAGCTTCGGACCATCCCAGATCATCCGTGGGCTGAACTTGGAGGTTCAAAGGGGCGAGCGCCATGCGCTTATTGGTCCGAATGGTGCCGGAAAGTCGACGACTTTTGCACTGTTGTCTGGCGGAATAGTGCCTACATCGGGTGAGATTTTGCTCAACGGTAAGAGTATTGGCGGCCTGCCGCCAGAGGATATATATCGCTGTGGGCTTTCGCGTAGTTTTCAGATCAGCAATCTGTTCCCGAGTTTATCTGTGTTCGAAAACTTGCGTTGCGGTGTTTTGTGGACACGCGGCGTTTCATATGCATTTTGGAAGCGTATTGACGGTATTGGGTCCGTCCGTAAACGAGTTGAAGAGGTTCTTGAACTTATTGGGCTGACGCATCGTGCGCAGACTCAAGCGGGCTATTTGAGTTATGCCGAACAGCGTGCACTGGAGATCGGCATCGCAGTCGCTGGCGGCGGCGATGTTCTGTTGCTGGATGAGCCCACCGCCGGCATGAGCGCAGCTGAAACTCATGTCGCTGTGGAGCTGATACGAAAGGTATCCGTGAATAGGACCCTGCTGATGGTTGAGCACGACATGAGTGTGGTGTTCGACTTGGCTGACCGTATCTCGGTACTCGTATACGGCGAGGTCATCGCAACCGACACCCCGGAAAGCATCCGCTGCAACGAACGGGTTAAGCAAGCGTACCTTGGAACGGAGAGCTGAGCGTGTTGGAGGTTGAACAACTACATGCCTACTATGGCAAGAGCCACGTACTTCAGGGCGTTACTCTGCAGATCGGTGCAGGTGAGATTGTTGGGCTTTTAGGGCGCAATGGTGTAGGCCGTTCCACCTTGGCTAAAGCGATCATGGGCGATGTCGATGTGACAGGTTCGATACGCTTCTTCGATAAGTCCGTTCAGGGTTTGAAACCACACCAGATTGCACGACTTGGCATCGCATACGTTCCGGAAAGCCGTGATGTCTTTGCGACGTTGACGGTGCGTCAGAACCTTGAACTGGGTTTGAAGTCGGGGAAGAACGCGGGCCGTTGGACGGTGGCTGGGATGCTTGATATGTTTCCGAACCTTGCTCAGCGAGCCGAGATACAAGCTGGGGTGCTGTCAGGTGGTGAACAGCAAATGCTAACCATGTGCCGCAGCCTTCTTGGTGATCCGTCGCTCATCATGATTGACGAGCCGACCGAGGGGTTGGCGCCAAAGGTTGTCGAACAGATCGGCGAGTTGCTGCGCGATATTGCCGACAAGGGCGTCTCGATTCTGCTGATTGAACAGAAACTGAGCATCGCACTCAAGGTCTGCAGCCGCCTTTATGTCATGGGACACGGCAGGATCGTGTTCGAGGGCACGCCGGCATCGCTGCAGGAGCGCAAGGACATAAGCAAGGAGTGGCTGGAGGTCTGAGAGACCTGTAGTTGCTCATAGCTCGCTCTTAAATTTTCTATGAAGACAATTGAAATCTGCGCTGTCGCGCCAGACCCCGCCCAGAAGCTGGAGGTCCTCGAGATACTTGTGCGTGCGGGGCAAGTGGTCCAGACCGGTGCGCTGCTCGCGACCGTTGAAACGCCGCAGGAAGCAATCGAATTGAGATCGCCTGAGGCAGGTCGTGTCAGCGAGGTATTGGCCGAGGTCGGTGCGGAGTTGGAATCCGGCGAGCTTCTGCTCCGGCTTGAAGTCGCTGCGCAGCAGGTTTCAAATAGCGTGACCGTCGTAACCTTACCCGACGTTGGAGATGCTCGTGACCTGGTTGTGACCGAGCTTCTCGTGGCCGTGGGCGACACGGTGAAAGAGGAGCAGTCGCTCATCACCGTCGAATCCGACAAGGCCTCGATGGAGATCCCGTCCTCGGCCTCGGGCGTCGTCAAGGAGCTCAAGGTCAAGCTCGGTGACAAGGTCAACGTGGGTGATCTGATCGCCGTGCTCGAAGGCGCGGTGGCGCCCAGCGCGAGCGCACCGGCAGCCGCCGCTGCTCCCGTGGCCGCTCCGGTGCCTGCGCCTGCCGCCGCACCGGCGCCGGTGCAGGCCGCGCCTGCGAGCGAGCCCGCCCATCAGCCGGCCCAGTCCGCCGTCGGCCTGCCGCATGCCAGTCCCTCGGTGCGCAAGGCCGCGCGCGAGCTCGGCGTGCCGCTGGGCGAGGTCAAGGGCTCGGGCCCCAAGGGTCGCATCACGCTGGAAGACGTGCAGTCCTTCACGCGCGCCGTCATGGCGGGCACCGCGCAGACCCAGGCCCAGGCGGGCAGGGGAGCGGGCTCGGGCTCCGGCGTCGGCCTCGATCTGCTGCCCTGGCCCAAGGTCGATTTCGCCAAGTTCGGCGCTGTCGAGGCCAAGCCGCTCTCCCGCATCAAGAAGATCAGCGGCGCCAACCTCGCGCGCAACTGGGTGATGATCCCGCACGTCACCAACAACGACGAAGCGGATGTCACCGACCTTGAAGCCTTCCGCGTGCAGACCAACAAGGAGGGCGAGAAGGCCAAGAGCGGCGTGAAGGTCACGATGCTCGCCTTCGTCATCAAGGCGGTGGTCGCGGCGCTCAAGAAATTCCCCGAGTTCAACACCAGCCTGGACGGCGAGAACCTCGTCTACAAGCACTACTACCACATCGGCTTTGCGGCCGACACGCCCAATGGCCTGATGGTGCCGGTGCTCAGGGACGCCGACCAGAAGGGCATCCTGCAGATCAGCCAGGAGATGTCCGAGCTCGCCAGAAAGGCGCGCGAAGGCAAGCTCGGCAGCGCCGACATGCAGGGCGGATGCTTCTCGATCTCCTCGCTCGGGGGCATCGGCGGCACGCACTTCACGCCCATCATCAACGCGCCGGAAGTGGCCATTCTGGGTCTCTCCAAGAGCGCAATGAAGCCGGTGTGGGACGGCAAGGTCTTCGTGCCGCGTCTCATCCTGCCGCTGTCGCTGTCGTACGACCACCGCGTGATCGACGGCGCCGCCGCCGCGCGCTTCAACGCCTACCTCGGTCAGGTGCTGGCGGACTACCGCCGCATCCTGCTGTGAAAGGAGCCTGAGATGGCAGTGATGGACATCAAGGTTCCCGACCTCGGCGACTTCAAGGACGTCGGCATCATCGAGCTGCTCGTGGCCGTGGGCGACACGATCCGCGCCGAGCAAAGCCTCGTCACGGTCGAATCCGACAAGGCCTCAATGGAAATCCCATCGAGCCACGCAGGCACCGTCAAGGAGCTCAAGGTCAAGCTCGGCGACAAGATCAGCGAAGGCAGCGTGCTGCTGACGCTGGAAGTCGCCGACACCGCCGCGCCAGCGCTTGTGGTTTCAAAGCCAAAACAGGCTCCAGCGCCCGCCAGTCAAGCATCAGCAGCTCCTGCGCCTGTAGCAGTCAACTTCGCAGGCCGCGCCGACCTCGATTGCGACGTGCTGGTGCTGGGTGGGGGTCCCGGCGGCTATTCGGCGGCGTTTCGCGCCGCCGATCTCGGGCTGTCGGTCGTGATCGTCGAGCGCTACGCGCAGTTGGGCGGCGTGTGCCTGAACGTCGGCTGCATTCCGTCCAAGGCGCTGCTGCACGTGGCCTCGGTCATGGATGAAGTGGCGCACCTGAAGGCCGCTGGCATCGACTTCGGCGCGCCGCAGGTCCACATCGACCAGCTGCGCGGCCACAAGGACAAGGTCGTCGGCAAGCTCACCGGGGGCCTGGCGCAGATGGCCAAAATGCGCAAGGTCACGATCGTGCGCGGCTACGGCAGCTTCGTCGGCACCAACCAGTTGGCGGTGGAAGAAACCACCGGCAGCGGCCAGGAAAAGACCGGCGCCAAGAAGGTCGTGCAGTTCAAGCGCGCCATCATCGCCGCGGGCAGCCAGGCCGTGCGCCTGCCCTTCATGCCCGAAGACCCGCGCATCGTGGACAGCACCGGCGCGCTCGCACTGGCGGGTGTGCCCAAGCGCATGCTGATCCTGGGCGGCGGCATCATCGGCCTGGAGATGGGCACGGTGTACTCCACGCTGGGCGCACGCCTGGACGTGGTGGAAATGCTCGACGGCCTGATGCAGGGCGCCGATCGCGACCTCGTCAAGGTCTGGCAGAAGATGAACGCGCCGCGCTTTGACCACGTCATGCTCAAGACCAGGACCGTGGGCGCACGAGCGACGGACGCGGGCATCGAGGTGAGCTTCGAAAGTGCGGACGGTGGGGCCGCCCCCGCGCCGCAGACCTACGACCTGGTGCTCCAGGCCGTGGGCCGCAGCCCCAACGGCAAGAAGATCGGGGCGGAAAAGGCAGGCGTGGCGGTGACGGATCGCGGCTTCATCAACGTCGACATCCAGATGCGCACCAACGTGCCGCACATCTTCGCCATCGGCGACATCATCGGCCAGCCCATGCTCGCGCACAAGGCGGTGCACGAGGGCCACGTCGCGGCCGAGGTCATCGCGGGCGAACTGCTGGGCGATGAAAAGCTGGCGAAGGCCGCCTTCAACGCCCGCGTGATCCCGAGCGTGGCCTACACCGACCCCGAGGTCGCCTGGGTCGGCCTGACCGAAGACCAGGCCAAGGCGCAGGGTGTGAAGATCACCAAGGGCCTGTTCCCCTGGGCTGCCTCGGGCCGGGCCATTGCCAACGGCCGCGACGAAGGCTTCACCAAGCTGCTGTTCGACGAAACCACGCACCGCATCGTCGGTGGCGGCATCGTCGGCACGCACGCGGGCGACATGATCGGCGAGGTGGCCCTGGCCATCGAAATGGGCGCGGACAGCGTGGACATCGGCGCGACCATCCACCCGCACCCGACGCTGGGTGAAAGCATAGGGATGGCGGCCGAAGTGGCGCACGGTTCGTGCACCGACGTGCCACCGACTAAGCGCTAAAAACTATGGCTAGAAAACACTTCCGGCGTGACATCGATGGAGCGCCTGAGATGTTAGATTGACATGATCGAGTTACGGCATCTTCGCTACTTTATTGCGGTTGCAGAGGAGCTCAATTTCCGTCGCGCAGCGGAGCGTATTCACATCGATCCAACACCGCTGTCACGCACGATTCGCGATCTGGAAGATCATTTAGGCGTGCTGCTTATCTTGCGAAGACCGCGCAAGTTATGCCTTACACCTGCTGGTGTGCGACTGTTCAAGGAATCTCTCAACCTCTTCATTCGGCTGGAACGTGCACAACGCGTTGTGCGTGCGACGGATGCAAACCATCGTGCGCCGTTGCATATTGGCGTGGCCGATGGCCTGGCTCAGCCCAGGCTCTCGCAGTGCCTGGCCCGGTGGCAGGCGATTGCGCCCGAGGTGCCGCTGGAGCTGTCCGAGATGCGTGCGCGAGAGCTGGCCGCCGCCCTGTGCCGCGAAGAAGTGGATGTGGGTTTTTCCTTCGGGGTGCCCGAGGACGCGCGCATCGTGCAGGAGCCCGTGTGGGACTACCCGCTCATTGCGCTGCTGCCGCGGGGGCATGAACTGGAGCGGCAAGGCGCCCTGGGCCTGGCCGATCTGGCGCGCTTTCCGATGATCGTCTGCCACGCCGACCACAAACCCGGTGTGCGGCGCCAGATCGATGCCCTGCTGGCCCAGTGCGCGTGCGCTCCATCGATCGCTGGCGAGGCACGCACCTTCATGGGCTGCGTGACGCGGATCGCGGCCGGGCTGGGTGTGGGCGTGACCGACAGCGGTCATGCCGAGACCTTGCGGCGCACCGACGTGTCCGCCGTGCCGCTGCAGGGCGATCTGCGCCTGCACACCTACGTGCTCTACAAGCACCAGCGCGGTGGCTTGCCCGAGGCGGTGCAACGCTTTCTTACTCATACCCGGTCTTTGTAGCGATCGTTACGCCCCTCGGGCGTTTTGGCGACAGCCGTCGCGCCATCGGCCTTGGACTCTTGGGGCATCTGCTGAGATGCTCGGCTCGGGTGGCCAGGGCCGCGTGCCTTCGGCCCTGACGGAGTCTTGATCGGCCATTGCGTTTCTTTTGAGGGATTTGACGGCTTGCGCTGCACTACGCCCCGATGGGTGGGCCGCGCGGCGTGTTGATTCCAGACTCCGGTGGCGCGTGTCATGGGGCACGCACGCGGGGCGTGCGGTACGCCGGAGGGATCAGCGGACATGGCGTCTCGAAGCGGCGCAGGGGCAGGCAATGGGGCGGGTGCGCACACCGGCGTCCTGTTCGGCCGCATGGCGGCCGTGGCGAGCGTGGCGCTGGGCGGCGTGTGGGCTGCCACGCAATGGACGGCCCATGCATTGGGCTACCAGGCCCGCCTGGGACGGGCCTGGTTCGAGCTGGGCGGCGTGCCCGTCTACGAACCGTGGAAGCTCTTCGAGTGGTGGTACTGGTTCGACGCCTACGCGCCGCGCATCTTCGTGCGCGGCGGCGCGATCGCGGCGACGAGCGGTGTGGCCGCCGCGGGCGTGGCCGTCGCCATGGCGGTCTGGCGCTCGCGCCAGTCGCGCCTCGTCACGACCTATGGCTCGGCGCGCTGGGCGAGCGCACAGGACGTCCGCAAGGCGGGGCTCGACAAGCCGGTCGGCGTGTTCCTCGGCCTGTATTGCGGTCAGTACCTGCGCCATGAAGGGCCGGAGCACGTCCTGACCTTCGCACCCACGCGCTCGGGCAAGGGCGTGGGCCTGGTGGTGCCCACGCTGCTGTCCTGGCCCGCCTCGGCCGTCATCCACGACATCAAGGGCGAGAACTGGCAGATCACCGCCGGCTGGCGTTCGCGCTTCTCGCACTGCCTGCTGTTCAACCCCACGGATGCGAAGTCGGCGGCCTACAACCCGCTGCTGGAGGTTCGCCGCGGCGCGCATGAAGTGCGCGACGTGCAGAACATCGCCGACATCCTTGTCGATCCCGAAGGGGCGCTTGAGAAGCGCAACCATTGGGAGAAGACTTCGCACGCGCTGCTGGTCGGCGCCATCCTGCACGTGCTTTACGCGGGCGAGGACAAGACGCTGCGCGGCGTGGCCAATTTTCTCAGCGACCCGGCCTGTCCCTTCGAGGTGACGCTGCACCGCATGATGACGACGGCCCACCTGGGCGACGCGCCGCATCCCGTCGTCGCCTCGGCCGCGCGTGAAGTCCTGAACAAGAGCGACAACGAACGCTCGGGCGTGCTCTCCACCGCCATGTCGTTCCTCGGTCTGTACCGTGATCCCACGGTAGCCGAAGTCACCTCGCGTTGTGATTGGCGCATCGCCGATTTGATCGCGGCCGAGCATCCGGTGTCGCTGTACCTGGTGGTGCCGCCTTCGGACATCAGCCGCACCAAGCCCTTGATCCGGTTGATCCTCAACCAGATCGGACGGCGGCTGACCGAGTCGCTGGATGGCAGCGACGGCATTGCACGTCGCCACAAGCTGCTGCTGATGCTCGATGAGTTTCCGGCACTCGGGCGCCTGGACTTCTTCGAGACGGCGCTGGCCTTCATGGCGGGCTACGGCATCCGCAGCTTCCTGATTGCACAGAGCCTGAACCAGATCGACAAGGCCTATGGGCCCAACCACTCGATCCTGGACAACTGTCATGTGCGCGTGACCTTCGCCACCAATGACGAACGCACGGCCAAGCGGATTTCCGAGACGCTGGGCACCGCCACCGAGCTGCGTGCGCAGCGCAACTATGCCGGGCACCGATTGGCGCCCTGGCTCGGGCACCTCATGGTCTCGCGCCAGGAGACGGCCCGCCCACTGCTTACGCCCGGCGAAGTGATGCAGCTGCCGCCCGATGAGGCGGTGGTGATGGTGGGAAGCCGCCCGCCGATCAAGGCGGGGAAGCTGCGCTACTACGCGGACGCCAATTTCAAGCGGCGCGTGCTGCCGCCGCCCACGCTGGCGAGTGGTCGGTACCCCGATGCGCCACCACTGCGCCCGGACGACTGGAGTGGTCTGACCGTGCCCGCACCCGTACCCGACGCGGCGGGTGGCGATGCGGCCGGGCTGGTGGACGAAGGCGGTCGGCAGCTCAAGCCAGAACTGGACGTGTCTCGGGAGCTGGAGCAGGCGCCCGAGGCGGGCGACCTGATCGTGCTGGACGACGAGCGCGATGACGGCGCGCCGCTGCTGCCGCGCGATCTCGACCGGCTGCTCGACCAGGGCTCGGTGCGCAGCGCTCGGCTGGCAGCGCTGGACCCCGACGACGGGATTGCCCTATGACCCGTACACGCCTGAACCTCTTCATCGAACCCGAGCACGCGAGGCGGCTGGAAGACTTGGCCGTGCACCGGGGCGTCTCCAAGTCGTCCGTGGTCGCGGTGGCGCTGGCTTCGTTTTTGTCGCCGGACGCGATGGACCAGCGCGAGGCCGCCCTGGCCAAGCGGCTGGATCGCCTGTCGCGCCAGTTCGATCGGCTCGAACGCGACCAGGGCATTCTGATCGAGGCCACGGCGCTGTTCGTGCGCCACTACCTGACGCTGGCGCTGCCGGTGCCGGAGCACCAGCAGGAAGCGCTGCGCGCCCAGGGCCGGGCCCGCTACGCGCAGTTCGTCGAGCAGCTTGCCCGCCACATCCAGCGCGGGCGCGGCCTGGTGCGGGAAGTGCATGAGGAGATCGGTTCCGCCAGCGATGACGAGGGCGGAGTATGACGCGGACCGACGATTCATGGGACCGGGAGCCCGGCCTGCGCCGCAGCCGCATGCTGCGCACCGCCATGGGGGTGGAGATCGCCGCCGCACTGGACGACCCGGAGGTCGTGGAGGTCATGCTGAACCCCGACGGTTCGCTTTGGGTGGACCGGCTGGATTCGGGCCGCGCCCCCACCGGGCACCGGATGGCGGCGCCCGTGGCCGAACGCATCATCCGCCTGGTGGCTGCGCAGGTGCGCGCCGAGGTGCACTCGGGCGCGCCGCTGCTGTCGGCGGAGCTGCCCGGGACGGGCGAGCGTTTCATGGGGGCCTTGCCTCCGGTGGTGCGCGCGCCGTCGTTTGCCATCCGCAAGCGGGCGCTGCGCATCATGACGCTGGCCGACTACGTGCTTGCCGGCGTCATGAGCGAGGCCCAGGCGCGGTTCCTGCGCCAGGCGGTGCGCGAGCGCCAGAACATCGTCGTGGCCGGGGGCACCAGCACCGGCAAGACGACGCTGGCCAATGCACTGCTTGACGAGATCGCGGCGACGGGCGACCGCGTGCTGATCCTCGAAGACACGGTGGAGCTGCAGTGCCGCAGCGACGACCACGTGGGCATGCGCGCCGAGCCCGGCACGGCGTCGATGGCCGATCTGGTGCGCGCCACCTTGCGCCTGCGCCCGGACCGCATCGTCGTGGGCGAAGTGCGGGGCGCGGAGGCGCTGGACCTGATCAAGGCCTGGGGCACGGGCCATCCCGGTGGCGTTGCCACGGTGCACGCCAATTCGGCCGCGGGCGCATTGGCGCGGCTGGAGCAGTTGATCCAGGAGGTCAGCGTGACGGTGCCGCGCGCGCTGATTGCCGAGGCGGTCAACGTCGTCGTCCACATCGCCGGGCGTGGCCACGCGCGACGCGTGCGCGAGATCGCCCGCGTCGTCGGCCATGACGCCCGGGGCTACCTGCTCGATACCGCCATGGCGCCGGGGTTTCCGGACATCGCCGCGTCACCTTCGCTGCCACTTCATCCCTCGTCATTCACCACAGGAGATCCGATATGACGATTGCCCGCATTTCCGTAAAACCGTACCGGCCGGGCCTGCTGCTGTTCACCTTCCTGCTGTCCCTGTCGAGCACCGCGCGGGCGGCCGGCTCCTCCATGCCCTGGGAAGGCCCGCTGCAATCCATCCTCGAATCTATCCAGGGGCCGGTGGCGCGCATCGTGGCGGTGATCATCATCATCGCCACCGGCCTGGCGCTGGCGTTCGGCGACACCAGCGGGGGCTTTCGCAAGCTGATCCAGATCGTGTTCGGCCTGTCGATCGCGTTTGCCGCCTCATCGTTTTTCCTGTCGTTCTTCTCGTTCTCGGGCGGGGCGGTCGCATGAACGCCGCCAACGAGGGCGCACCGCGCCTTGCGCTCGGCTTTGAAGTGCCGCTGCATCGCTCGCTCACCGAGCCCATCCTGCTGGGCGGCGCGCCGCGCACGGTGGCCATTGCCAACGGCACGCTCGCCGCCGCCGTGGGCCTGGGCCTGCAGCTGTGGATTCCCGGGCTGGTGCTCTGGATCGCCGGCCATGCGCTGGCGGTCTGGGGCGCGCGCGTCGATCCGCAGTTCATGGCGGTCTTCGCGCGCCACATCAAGCACCGGCTGCTGCTGGACGTGTGAGGGAGCGCCGCCATGCTGAACCTTGCCGAATACCGCCAACGCCCGCAGCTGCTCGCCGACTGGCTGCCCTGGGCAGGATTGGTTGCGCCGGGCGTCGTCCTGAACAAGGACGGCAGCTTTCAGCGCACGGCCAAGTTTCGGGGGCCGGACCTGGACAGTGCCACGCAAGGCGAGCTGATCGCCACGTCGGCGCGCCTGAACAACGCGCTGCGCCGACTCGGTTCCGGCTGGGCGCTGTTCATCGAGGCAGAGCGCTGCGCTGCCGCCGGCTATCCGCATTCCACCTTCCCCGAACTTCTGTCCTGGCTCGTGGACGAGGAGCGGCGCGCGGCCTTCGAGGATGCGGGCAGCCACTTCGAGAGCAGCTACCACCTGACGCTCGTGTACCTGCCGCCCGAGGAAGCCCGCGCTCGCGCGGCGGGCCTGCTCTACGAGAACCGCTCGACCGAAGGCGTGGACTGGCGCGAGCGGCTTTCCGCTTTCATCGCGGAGACGGATCGCGTGCTGGACCTGCTCGATGGCGTGATGCCGGAGATCACCTGGCTGGATGATGCGCACACGCTGACCCACCTGCATGCGGCCATCTCGACGCGGCGCTATTCGATTGCCGTACCCGAGGTGCCGTTTCACATCGACGCGCTGCTGGCGGATTCGCCCCTCATCGGCGGCCTGGCGCCCATGCTGGGCGAGCAGCACCTGCGCGTGGCCTCGGTGCGGGGCTTCCCGGCCTCGACCTGGCCGGGCATGCTCGATGACCTCAACCGCCTCGGCTTTGCCTATCGCTGGAGCACGCGCTTCCTGTGCCTGGACAAGGCCGAGGCGGAGAAGGAGCTGGCGCGCCTGCGCCGCCAGTGGTTCGCCAAGCGCAAGAACGTCATTGCGCTGCTGCGCGAGACCCTGTTCCAACAGGAAAGCCCGCTGGTCGATACCGACGCCAGCAACAAGGCGGCGGACGCCGACGCCGCCCTGCAGGAGCTGGGCAGCGATCAGGTGGCCTATGGCTACCTGACGGTCACCGTCACCGTCATGGATGAGGACGCCGCCGCCGCCGACGAGAAGCTGCGCCTGGCCGAGCGCGCCATCCAGGGGCGCGGGTTCGTGACCATCCCCGAAACGCTCAACGCCGTGGACGCCTGGCTGTCGTCCCTTCCCGGCCACGCCTATGCCAACGTGCGCCAGCCCATGGTCTCGACGCTGAACCTGGCGCACCTGATGCCGGTCTCGGCCGTGTGGGCCGGGCCCGAGAAGAACGGGCATCTGGACGGCCCGCCGCTGATCGTCACGCGCACCGACGGCGCGACGCCGTTTCGGCTGGTCACGCACATCGGCGACGTGGGCCACACGCTGGTCGCGGGCCCCACGGGCATGGGCAAGTCGGTGCTGCTTGCCACGCTGGCGCTGCAGTTTCGGCGCTACCCGGGCTCGCGCATCTTTGCCTTCGACATGGGCCGCTCCATGCGCGCCACCATCCTTGGGCTGGGCGGCGAGCACTACGACCTGGGCATGGAAGGGCAGATCGCCTTCCAGCCGCTGGCGCGCATCGACCGTGAGGGCGAGCGCACCTGGGCCGCCGAGTGGATCGAGGGCCGGTTGCTGCATGAAGGCGTCAGCATCGGTCCGGACGAGAAGGCCGCCGTCTGGTCGGCGCTGGAGAGTCTGGCCGGAGCGCCGCTGGAGCAGCGCACGATGACGGGCCTGGCGGTGCTGCTGCAATCGAATGCGCTGCGCCAGGCGCTGGCGCCCTACGTGCTGGGCGGCGCGCATGGCAGGCTGCTGGACGCCGACTGCGACCGGCTCGGGATGGCCGACGTGCAGTGCTTCGAGATGGAAGAGCTGATGGCCAGTCGCGCCGCCGTGATGGCGGTGCTGCACTACCTCTTTGCGCGCCTGCAGGCGCGCTTTGACGGCGCGCCCACGCTGCTCATCCTCGACGAAGCCTGGCTGTTCCTGGATGACCCGGTATTTGCCGCGCGCATCCGCCAGTGGCTCAAGACGCTGCGCAAGAAAAACGTGAGCGTCATCTTTGCCACGCAGAGCCTTGCCGACATCAAGGATTCGAGCATCGCGCCCGCGATCATCGAGAGCTGCGCCAGCCGCATCTTCCTGCCCAACCCGCAGGCGAGCGAGCCGCAGATTCGCACGATCTATGAGGGCTTCGGCCTGAACGACCGCCAGATCGAAATCGTCGCCACGGGGATTCCGAAGCGCGACTACTACTACCAGTCGCGTCTGGGCAACCGCCTGTTCGAGCTGGACCTGGGGCCGGCGGCGCTCGCGTTCGCGGGCGCTGGCACGCCGCAGGACCAGCGCTACATCGATGCGGTGCTCCCCACCTCTTTGCCAGGCACGCCTTCACCGTTTGCTGCCGCCTGGCTGCGTCACCGCGGCCTGGACTGGGCCGCGGACTTGCTGGATCACTTCCCTTCCCAAGGAGATGCACCATGACCCTTCGTTCTTTCATCAAGCACCGGAGCCTGGCGCTGGCCGTGGCCGCAATGCTTGCCCTGGGCGCCGCGCCACCGGCCCATGCCCTGTTTGGCCTGGGCGGCGGCGCCGACATCGTGTACGACCCGACCAACCACGTGGAGAACGCGCTGGCCGCCGTGCGCGCGCTGGAGCAGATCAACAACCAGATCCGCCAGCTGCAAAACGAGGCGCAGATGCTCGTCAATCAGGCACGCAATCTCGCGAGCCTGCCCTCCAGCGTACTCGGCCGGCTGCGCGCCAACCTGGCGCGGACCGAGCAGCTGATCGCCCAGGCCCGGGGCCTGGCCTACGACGTGACGGAGCTGGACCGGGCGTTTGCGCGCCTGTACCCCGAGCACTACGGCGCCAGCGTGAGCGGCGAGCAGATGAGCCGCGACGCGCAGGAGCGCTGGCAGCACACGCTCTCGGGCCTGCAGACCGCGATGCAGATGCAGGCCCAGGTGTCGCAGAACCTGGGCGAAGACGAGGGCGTGCTGGCCGATCTCGTGGGCAAGAGCCAGTCGGCCGTGGGCGCCTTGCAGGCGATGCAGGCGACCAATCAGCTGCTGGCCTTGCAGGCCAAGCAGGCCATCCAGACGCAGCGGCTGCAGCTCACGCAGGACCGCGCCGCCTCGCTGGAGCTGGCGCGGCAGGCGGCGGTGCGCGAGCGCGCACGGGAGGTGCGTCGGCGTTTTCTGGGCGAGGGCACGCCGTACACGCCCTACCGCGTGAACTTCTATGGCAACCCGTGAGGTGGACATGCGCAAGACGCTGTATTTCATGATCGCGGCCACGGCGCTGCTGCTGGCCGGCTGCGACCGGCCGGCTTCCATCGAATCGGTGGATGCCCTGGTGGCGAACCCCGAGCGGCTGCGCGAGCTGCGCGCCGCCTGCAAGGCCGACCACGCCAAGGTCGGCGATGCCCAGTGCAACGCCGTGGCCGAGGCCACGCGCAAACGCTTCCTCGGCTCGGGCGGGCCGAAGTACACGCCGCCCGCGTCACCGCCCGGCGGCTTCTGGCAGGACGATGACCGCAAGCCGACGCCCGCGCCGAAGGGCTCGCAATGAACGACGTGGCGGTCATCGACCGCTTCCTGGACGTCTTCTCGCGCTACATCGACTCCGGCTTCGGGCTGCTGGGCGGCGAGGTGGCGTTCCTCACGGCGACGCTGGTGGCGATCGACATCACGCTCGCGGGCCTGTCCTGGGCCATGGGCCATGCCTCGGGCCAGGGCGACGAGGTGATGGCGCGCCTTATCAGGAAGGTGCTCTACGTGGGCGCGTTCGCCTACATCCTGGGCAACTTCAACCAGCTGGCGGGCATTGTTTTCAGGTCCATGGCCGGGCTGGGCCTGACGGCCTCGGGCTCGGGCCTGTCACAGGCGCAGCTGCTGCAGCCGGGGCACCTGGCGCAGGTGGGCATCGAGGCCGGGCGGCCGATCATGGCGCAGATCGGCGATCTCACGGGTTTTCCGGAGGTGTTCGCGCACCTGGACACCATCGCCGTGCTGTTCCTTGCCTGGCTGGTACTGATCGTCGCGTTCTTCGTTCTCGCGGTGCAGCTGTTCGTCACGCTGATTGAGTTCAAGCTGACGACGCTGGCGGGCTTCGTGCTGGTGCCGTTTGCGCTGTGGAACAAGACGGCGTTCCTGGCCGAGAAGGTGCTGGGCAACGTCGTGGCCTCGGGCATCAAGGTGCTGGTGCTGGCCGTCATTGTGGGGATCGGCTCGACCCTGTTTGCTGAGTTCGCGCTGGCGCCAGGAGCCGAACCAAGCATTGATCATGCGCTGGTCGTCATGCTTGCGGCCCTGGCCATGCTGGGCCTGGGCATCTTCGGGCCGGGGATCGCCACCGGACTGGTATCTGGGGCACCGCAGCTCGGGGCCGGTGCGGCTGCGGGCACGGCCATCGGTGCGGCGGGCCTGGCTGTCGCCGGTGGGGCGGCCGCCGCAGGAGCGGGCTCGGCCGTTGCGGCTGGTGCGCGCATGGCGCCCGGCGCCGCGCGTGCGGCCCTCGGCGGTGGCGCTGCCGCGGCCCGCTCGGTGGCCACGCTTGCGGGCAGCGCCAAGGCGGCGTATCGCAGCGGGGCCGGCGTGGCGGATATGGCCAGGGCCGGGGCCAGAGCCGTGAAGGACAAGGTCAAGGGCTTTGTGGCCCCAGCCGCAGCGCCTGCTGGTGCGCCACCCGCTGCTGCATCACCTGCCGGCTCACCGCCTGCCACCTTGGAACCCGCCTGGGCGCAGCGCATGCGCCGTCGCCAGCAGGTGGCGGAGGCGGCCATGACCGGCGCGCACGTGCTGCGCTCGGGCGACCACGGCGGCGGTGGCTCCGGCCCGAGCCTGCGCGATGAGTCCGGCACCTGAGTGCTTGCCAAGGAGATTGCATGCGATTCAAACGACCCTGGGTGCGGTATGCGCAGACGCCCCAGCCCCTGACTCCCTACCAGGCCGCCGGCCAGGTCTGGGACGAGCGCATCGGCTCGGCGCGCGTGCAGGCGAGGAACTGGCGCCGGATGGCGTTCGGCTGCATGCTGCTGGCGTTGCTGATGGCCGCGGGCCTCGTCTGGCGCTCGGCGCAGTCCATCGTCACGCCCTACGTGGTGGAGGTGGATCAGGCGGGGCAGGTGCGCGCCGTGGGCGAGGCGGCGGCGCCCTATACGCCCAGCGATGCGCAGGTCGCGCACCATCTGGCGCGCTTCATCACGCTGGTGCGGTCCCTGTCCATCGATCCCATCGTGGTGCGCCAGAACTGGCTCGATGCCTATGACTACACGACCGACAAGGGCGCGGCCGTGCTCAACGATTACGCGCGCACCCACGATCCGTTCGCGCGCATCGGCACGGAGTCGGTGACGGTGCAGGTCAGCAGCGTCACGCGCGCCAGCGAGCAGTCGTTCAACCTGCGCTGGACCGAGCGGCGCTATGTCAACGGAGCGGCCGCTGGCATCGAGCGCTGGAACGCGGTGCTCTCCATCGTGCAGCAGGGCCCGCGCACCGAGCGGCGCCTGCGCAAGAACCCTCTGGGCATCTACGTCAACGGCTTGTCGTGGAGCCGGGAGCTGGATGCCACCGAAGGAGTTGATCCATGAAGACGCGTTTGTCCATTCACGCTTTGCCGTTGATGCTTGTGGCCCTGGCGGGCTGCGCCACGCAGGGCAAGCCGCCGCCGGTGATCGCGCTCGATGAGCCGGTGCAGGCGCAGCCCCTGCCCGAGCCGCCTGCACCGGTGGAGGTGGTGGCCGTGCCCGAGGTGCTCGCGCTGCCCGCGCAGCTCAAGCCCTTGCCGGAGACCAAGCCCGCGGCGGAACCCGCGGACGAGACGTTGCGCGTGGCGCGCGCCAATGCCCAGGCGCGCATTGCGCCCACGCGTGAGGGCTATGTGAATGCGAACCAGGTCTGGCCGTACAGTGATGGAGCGCTGTACCAGGTCTATGCGGCCGTGGGCCGGGTGACGGTGGTGTCGCTGCAGCCCGGCGAGGAGCTGGTGACGGTGGCCGCGGGCGATACGGTGCGCTGGATCGTCGGTGATACGTCCAGCGGCAGCGGCGCGCAACGGCGCGTGAACGTGATGGTCAAGCCGATCCGCTCGGGCCTGAAGACGAACCTGGTCGTGACGACGAGCCGCAGAACCTATCTGCTGGAGCTGACTTCCACCGACAAGACCTGGATGGCCTCGGTGTCCTGGGAGTATCCGAAGGATCAGATGCTGGCTCTGCAGCGCCAGGCGCAGGCCGCACAGGCTGCCGCGCCGGTCGATAGCGGCCTGTCGCTGCAGAAGCTGCGCTTTGGCTATGCGATCAGCGGCAGCACGCCGCCGTGGAAGCCGCTGCGGGCGTTTGATGATGGACAGAAGGTCTATATCCAGTTCCCTGCGGGCATCGCACAGGGTGAGCTGCCGCCGCTGTTCGTGATCGGGGCCGAGGGAGGAGGGCAGTTGGTCAACTACCGGTTTCGGTCACCGTACTACATCGTCGATCGCCTGTTTGGCGCGGCGGAGCTGCGCCTGGGTGGCGGGAATGGGAAGGGCGGGGGCGACGTGGTGCGCATCGAGCGCACGGATGGGGTGCGGAGGAACTGAGCATGCCGCAGGAAGACGCATCCGGCCACACGCCGCAGGCGGCGAAGGTGGCGCCCGAGGCGCTGGCGCTGCGGGCCCGACCGCACCCGGTCACGCGCCTGAACCGGCGCACGCTGGTTGTCCTCACCGGGGGGCTGGCGGCCCTGGTTCTCGGGGCGACGATCTGGTCGCTGCAGCCGCAGCGGCGCGCGGTGTTCGGGCAGGCCGAGCTGTACAACGTCGATCGCGTGAGCAAGTCCGAAGGGCTCGATGGCCTTCCGGCGGATTATTCGAAGCTGTCGCGTCCTTTGCCGCCCGCTTTACCGGCGGATGTGCCTGAGCTGGGGCCACCGCTGCCGGGCGATCTCGGGCCCGCCATCGTGGCCTCGCGGCAGTCGGCCGTGGCCGACTATGCGGCCCCGAGCCATGATCCCGAGGATGCCCTGCGCAAGGAGGCCGAGGCGGCTGCAGCTTCGCCGGTGTTTTTTGGCTCGGGAAGTCAGGGCACGCGTACGGCGGCGGCGGATCAGGCAGGGTCTGCGGCGGTGGGTTTGGGCGGTGCACTGACCGGGTTGGATGCGTTGGCGGCGGGGCCGGTCTCGGCCCCCGAGCCTGCCGATCCGGTGGTTGTGCAGGACCGGCAGGAGCAGAAGGAGGCGTTCCTCAAAGGCGGTTTGACGCCCACCCGCAATTCCGCCGATCTGCAGATGCCAGCTTCGCCGTACCAGGTGATGGCGGGGGCGGTGATCGCCGGTGCGCTGGTGACGGGCATCAAGTCGGACCTGCCGGGCGACGTGATCGCCACGGTGACGGAGCCGGTCTATGACTCGGCAACGGGCAAGTTCCTGCTGATCCCGCAGGGCTCGCGCATTCTGGGCAAGTACAACAGCCGGGTGAGCTACGGGCAGAGCCGGGTGCAGGTGGTGTGGAACCGGATCATCCTGCCGGACACGTCATCGCTCACGCTGGACAACCTGGTGGGCACCGACCCGGCGGGCTATGCCGGGCTGCAGGACGATGTGGACTGGCATTGGGGACGCGTCGTGGCGGGGGCGGCGCTCACGACGCTGCTCGGGGTGGGGGCTGAGCTGGCGGCGCCTGAGAGTCGGCAGGAGGGCAATCGCATCGTGGTCGCGGCTCGCGAGAGCGCGCAGGACGGTGTGAATCAGGTGGGGCAGGAGATGACGCGGCGCAATCTCGACATCCAGCCGACGCTGACCATGCGACCGGGCTTGCCGGTGCGGATCATCGTGAACCGCGATCTGGTGTTGCGGCCGTACCAGCCCTTGTTCGTTCAGCGTGGAGGGGTTCGATGAGCACGGCCAGAAAGCTGAGGTTGGGCCCGCTGCCCAGGGGTGAGAGCGTGAAGCTGACCTTCGTCTGTCCGGCCAGTCTGAAAACCGAGCTCGATCGCTACGCGGCGTTGCATGCGCAGACGTATGGCGAGGCGGTTGATGCGGTGACGCTGATTCCGCACATGCTGGAAGCCTTCATGGCGGGGGATAGAGGGTTTCGGCGTGGCCGCCAGGATGCCAGGAAATCCGGGTAGTGGGGGAGGGTATCACTCCAAATTGTCTTGAATCATACGCATAAATATACAAATTATGTCAATTTTTGCGTATGATATGGGAGTGCCGTCCATTGAAGCCTTTTTTGAAAAGCGTCTTGCTCAGGGCCGGGCCTACTTCACGCGGGAAGAGGCCCAGGCTGCGTTCGACTTGTCGCCGCACGCATTGAGCGTTGCATTGACGCGGCAGGTCAGGAAGAAACGCCTTGCCCGTCCTTGGCGCGGCTTCTACCTGATCCTGCGACCGGAGGATCGCGCCTTCGGTGCGCCCGATCCGGTGCGCTGGATCGACCCGCTGATGCAGTACCTGCAACTGGACTACCGCATTGCCTTGCTGCGTGCCGCGGCGTTTCACGGTGCGTCGCACCAGGCGGCGATGGTGTTTCAGGTCATCGTACCTCGGCAGATGCGAGGCTTCGAGATTGGTCGCCAGCGGCTGGAATTCGTTTATCAAAACCCGCAGGCATTCGTTCAAGTCAACCAGACCGGCTGGTTGGGGTCGCTCAAGAGCGAAGCCGGCTTTGCGAAGGTCGCCGGCTTGGAGTTGACGCTGCTGGACTGTGCCCGCTACTTCCACAAGGCGGCCGGCATCGGCGGCCTGGCGCAGATCGCCAAAGACCTGGGCGGGCAAGCCAAGCCCAGCGATCTAGCACAAATCGCGGTGCACTACGAGAACTCGGCGGTGCGTCGCCTGGGCTATCTGCTGGAGCGAGCGGGCCATGTGGCGCAGGCCGATGCGCTGAGGCCGTTTGTGCGCCAGGCCAAGACGGCCGCGCTGCTCGACCCATCGGTGAAGCCGCTGGTGGAAGGGCTCCCTGGTCTGCACGAGAAGGCGCCCGGCTGGCGCCTCATCCTCAATGAATCGGTGGAGGTCGATTTTTGATTCCGCAGGCCTATCTCCAAGCCTGGAGCGCGTCTGCGCCGTGGCCCGACTTTCGCCAGATCGAGCAGGATCTGATCATCTGCCGTGCCCTGTGCGATCTGTTCAACGCGCCGGCGCTGCGCGGCAAGATTGCGTTTCGCGGCGGTACCGCGATCAACAAGCTGCTGTTCGTGCGGCCGCTGCGCTACTCGGAAGACATCGACTTGGTGCAAACGCAACCGGAGCCGATTGGCGCTGCTGTCGATGCGATCCGCGAGACATTGGCATGGCTCGGGCCGTGCAAGCGCGAGCAGGCAGGGCATTCGATGCACCTGGTGTTCCGCTTCGCGCCAGAAGCCGACCCGCAGTCGATGCTCAAGCTGAAGGTCGAGATCAATACACGCGAGCACGAGTCCTTGTTCGGCGTGCAGACCTATCCCTTCACGGTGAAGAACGGCTGGTATCAGGGCCAAGCCGAGATCGCGTCCTTCGCGGCCGAGGAACTGTTCGGCACCAAGCTGCGCGCGCTGCTGCAACGGCGCAAGAACCGTGACCTGTTCGACCTGGCCTACGGGCTGGACCAGTTGGCATTGGAAGTGGACAAGCTGGTTGCCTGCTTCGACCACTACCTGGCTCTGGAGGACAAGACAATCACACGCGCTATGGCCGAGCAGCGCATGCTGGAAAAGCTCACGCGCAACCTGACGGAAGACATCGCGCCGCTGCTGCCGGCGGGCATTCGTTTCGATGAGGCCGATGCACTGCGGGCGTTCGAACGCGTCTGGACCGAGCTGGTGGCACGGCTCAGGGGTGATTCGTGGAAGTCCACGGACAAGGTCGTTGCTGCATTGCGGGAGAAGGGCTATCCGGCGCTACTCCGGCCAAGAGGGTAATGGGGTGTGGAATTTCTGTTCAGGCTTACAACCGCTTGGCAGCGAGTGCGGCCGATTGGAGTGGGCACAGGCAGTCATTCGCTGCGGGCGGCACTTAGCGCACGGTGCGTGGCAAAGGCTGCAGCGGTTGCTCGATCCGGCGTTCCATATTCAATGACCTTCATGGGTGTCTTTGCCAACCAAAGCGAATGCGCCAGGAGCGTTCGATCGGGGAAGTGGGTCAGCCCGACTTGGAGTTGAAACACCATGTCGTTAAGCGAGCCCAAGATGCTCCGGCTAGCGGTCTTCCCTACGACCCAGTGCTGCATCGCGTGGCGCTCGGCGACTATGTCGTCTACTGGAACTCCAATGGACACAAGCATTGGATCCAGGGTCTCGACGATTCGCTGAACAAGAGAACGCCCGTCTTTTGCTGACACTACCACTGGCAACAGGGTTCGCTCGGCGACAGCCAACACGACCTGGGTCCGTCCGACACGAACCAGATTGGCATACCAATCGCCAAGTACCGTACTTGGCGAAGCGGTTCCGGCTACAGGGGCTGCATTGAGCCTATCCAGAAGCTTCTGAGTGCAGCGAAATGTGAACACAGCACGACGACAGAATTTGAGATTAGACGAGTATCAGGCCATGCACGGTCGCTTCCTGGCGCGAAGCAGTCCTACGAGTCGCTACCCGTTGAACGTCGGCTAACGGATACAGCTGTCGCTCGGACGGTCTGCCGTCAGTGGCGCCGATCAGCCTAAAGCAGCGTTCACGAACGGCCGGTCTGCAGCGGTTGCAGTCTGTCATGTTTGGATCGTGACCGACCGATCACTGCTGCAAAGCGGCCGAGCGAAGAGCTTGACACATGTAAGATCTTCAGTCGTATGAAAGAAGAGTGGCAAGCCGATTCAACTTTGAATTGACCCGATGCCATAGAGGAGGGTGGAAATGAGTGTGGATATGTACCGACGTCAGGTCACTCAGATTCTGGATGGCATTGCCAAAGCAATGGACCAAAAGGCAAAGGAAGTACAAAAGGCTGCCGACGCAGGTAAAAAATCCCTTGCCGCAAGATCCGCCGCGAACAAAACCAGCACTACCTCAATCCTTCAAAGTAAATTGCGCGAGGCTAGTCGATATGCTGAAGAGCAAGCAAAACATGAGCGTGAGGTGGCTAAGCTAGAGAAGAAGATCGCGGACGAGCAGAAAAAGCTTGGGACGGCTCAAGGGAGGCTGGACAGCGAAGAGACGAAAGCGCTGAAAAAAAGAAATGAGGAGCAAAAGCGCCAGCAGGATGCTCAGCAGATGCAGTTGCGAACGATGAAATCGAGTCTGATGCAGCACGAGGTACTTCATCGCGAGACCATTGCACGCGTTGATCTGTTAAGTGCATTGCCCGAGCAAATCGTGGTCGCGTTCTTCGCTACTGATCCGGCAACGGCGTCCGACCGCAGGCTTCTTTTGGACGAAGAGGTACGAGAGATTCAGCAGAAAATCCGTCTCTCAGATCACCGCGATGCCGTCAAACTCGAGTCACGCTGGGCTTTACGGTCTGGAGACATTCTTCAGTACATGAATGAGCTGGGACCTACTGTTGTCCACTTTAGTGGGCATGGCACCAACCAAGACGAGTTGGTTCTGCAGGACCGTAACGGTGATGCAGCCTTCGTTTCTCTAGCAAGCCTAGTGGGTACATTTGAGCTTTTTGACTCTGTTCGGCTGGTGTTCTTTAACACATGCCATTCGTACAACCAAGCGGCCGCCTGCACTCAATACGTAGATGCTGCCATCGGTATGAATCAGGAAATTGGCGACACAGCAGCACGTGTATTTGCCTCACAGTTCTACTCCGCTATTGGTTTTGGCAAGTCAATTCCCAATGCGTTCAGGCAAGCTAAAAATGCTTTGATGCTCGAAGGAATACCAGAAGATTCGACGCCGGAACTCCATCTGCGTAGCGGGATTGAGGAGTCTGATTTAATCCTGGTCAAGCCCAAGGTCTGAGGGCGTTTATCGAAGCCGGACCGTGGGTATGTACTTTCCCTGGTCCCAGTCGTACAGCTGAATGGCACCGATGCCGTTGATCCGGTGGCCAAGCGCCATCGCAAAAACAGAGGGCGCCTTGATGAAGAGGTGAATGCAACTCAACTGATGCCGACCGCGGAACTCAGCCAACTTCACCTTGGCTTCGTGCACTGCCCGGTTCAGTGTGGCAATGTCCGAGACAACGGAACTGGAGGTCATCGACAGCTTTGGCGATGTGTCCAGGCCGAATGCCTTAGCCTGAACGTCGACATCCGCATTCGAGACGATGGGGAAGCTGATGGCGACCACCCCCTCCAGCCCACTTGAGGTGACAGCACTCTCGTGGTCAGCAAAGAACTGCTCTTTTGCCTGCTCATGAACCGACGTGTCAAAGAGCTGGTCGTTGTGTTCCATGATGAGCGTGAAGTTGCCTGTTGCCGAGAAGGTGTGTCCCAACAGACACGCAGTCGACATACGATGCTTGGCTGTAAGGCCAATGCCGCGGCGCGGCCGACTGGCCAACACGAACTTTCCCAATTCCGCCAAGCTGCGCTGCAATTGCTCCCAGGCCATTTGACCAGCAGTTCCTCTGTTCGGGCCGTTGAAGGCCGACACGTCCAGGCCAAGGGGGCCGAGATCAAAGCCCAGACCTGATAGCTGCAAGGCGGACGGCCTGGCCCGCCAACGTTCAGCCGCCCCTGGCACGCTGTCCATAAGGGCCTGTTCGATGTCCTTGCGATAGACAACGCCCTTCGCTGACTGTGCCACGAGCTCCTTGCATTTCGCACGAAAGGCGTCCTCCTCTTGGCGACGCAGGTTCAGTTCAGAAAGGTACCTGCCCATGTTCATACCAAAACCGGGCCCAACTTGGGCGTCGCTGTATTGAACAAAGGCCACGCGCTCCAGAACGAAAGTGGCAAGCTCTGACGTCTGACCCAGCTTGACAATGGAATCCACGATGTCCTCTGCAGCAGCGATACGGATGGAGGAGTCTTGATTCAGCGCCTCTGCGGGGCCACGGTATCGCGCAAGCTTGTTGAACAGCGGAGCAAACTCACCAACGAAGCCGCCACACAGAAGCACAAACTGTACATACTCGTCCTGAGCGGAATCGTGCAATTCCTTGAAGTGCGCGACCTCATTCCAGAACTCTGCTTTGCTGAGCTGATGTCGCTTGGCCTCGTACGTGATGCAGTAAGTCCCGCCGCCGGGTCGGAAGTAGCGGAACTCAATGTCACCAAGAAGCTCGCTGACTGCATGGCTGAAGGCGGTCTCTGCCAGAAGGCGTGGAATGCTCTCCAGCAGGTAGGCGTCTTGGTACTCGAATCCGCTTCGAGCGACCACGCCGCCAAGTGCCTGCGACTGGAAAAGTGGTGAATTCATCTGCAGCTTTCGAACACAAGAGTTGAGTGGCCGAATCTTCCGTCTGGAAGGTAGGTGTGTGTACTACCCTCGAGTTGCCCAGATGTGTTCAGCTTCAATATCAACAAGACCACGAAGTTCGCTTGCACTTGGCGGTTGGTGACGATGTCTAACATTGAGCCGTGATCTGTCGAGCTCGGCTGCACTGAGAAACTCGGATGCGAATGCCATTCGCCCAGGTAGTTGAACCGCCGGAAGTCGTTGCCCTGCTTGGCGCAGAAGCGCTTGATCGAGGCTGCGACGCCAGAAAGGCTCCGCACGAAGCTTGCGACCGTTCCAGGTCGCTGCACGGTGACCATCCGGACTGCGAACTGGTCAATGCCTACATGCTCTCCCAGAAGCAGCCCGCCGCATTCTCGTACTCCCGCATGCCTTAGAGCACGGGTTAGCGCGGTTTGAACATCAGCTGGCAGTATCAGCTGCAGCATCAGGGCCGTCCTCCATCGCCGACTGCAACCCCTCGAGGATTCGCACGTCCTCAGGACAAAGCAACTTCACCGTCTCGGGTGTGAGTAGGGCTGTCGAGCAATCGATGGGTATCGTGTCGAATGGCTGCTTGAACTCCCAGAACTTGCGGTAGCCCATCAAGTAAGCTGCGACCGGATATTCAGACTGTTCTCCGGCGCACAGCGTGTCGATGGCGAATTGCGTCATTGAGGCGGCTAAGGCCGACACATCAGCATCGCTACCGACGAGCACCTGACCATCAACGGCCATGGCATAGCGCCGAGCATCCTGTGCCTCTTGGCCTAGCACGGGTTCGAGCTGCGCCATGTAGGCGTGAATGCATGCGCGTATGGACGCCGCGTCTCCATCCAGGCCTGGCCGACTGCGCGCCATTTGACTGCCAAAGCCACCCGCAAAGACTTCACCCCAGACCATGGGCAACTTCGCCGACTTGCACAGTGCCGACAGCGTCAGGAACGCGTGGGGATTGGCTGTTGCATCAATCACGAGGCTGCATTCGGTCAGAGCGTCGTACAACCGTGCCATGACCCCGGGGTTCTCTTGTGCGCCGATGTTCAATTGAGTGGCTTCCACCATCACGCCCGGAGCCACCAACTCAATGTCGCGCTTGAGTGCATCTACTTTGTTGAAGCCCACAGACCGCCAATCCAGAGCGTTGCGCACAAGGTTCGCAGCACCCAAAATGTCCTCGTCCACCAACGTGAATCTCCTAACACCTGCACGCGCCATGGATAGTGCAATCTTTCCTCCCAGAGACCCTGCACCCACGATAGCAACATGAGCGTCTGCGAGCGGGCGAAAGCTGTCGGGCAGTCGGCCACCCTTGTCGTTGGAAAAATCAAGCAGGTGATACTCCGTGAGGCGCTCGGAAGCATCCACCTGAAACGCTCGGAGCTTATTCGTAGGGCTGTGCACGACGATGAAGTATTCGTGAGCAAGGTTGGCATCGCGCGCACCGATGGGCCAGAGTTCTCCGAGTTGGGCCCTTAACGCCTGCAGATTGAGATCACCCGAGTGCAGAGCTTCACCCTGAGCAATGACAAGCCAACCGGCTTGAACACAGGCGCCTGGCCAGCCACTAGCAGGCACTTCCGCCACCTGCATTTTTGATACGTCGCCGATGCAGGTTGGAACTGCGACCCGGACGCCGTCCAATGAGGAGAGATGTATTTCGAGTGGATACAGGCCAGGGGCAGCGCGTGCTCGCAGCAGTTCCTGAAACCCGGTCGACAGGACGAAGCGGTACGGTTCGAACCGCGCTTCTTGCGCTGCGTTCAGTTCGTGGCGCGACAGCGGCGCCTTGAGCCGTCGAGGTGAGGTGTAGCTGATGAGTTCGCTCCAAAGGAGCTTATGTGCGCTGCGAACCAGATCGGCACCAGTAAATGTCGAAACCCAGTTGTCTGGGCCGTACTCCAGACATAGCACCCCATCGCCACCAAACTGGTGCCGGCTCACCCGATTCTCAGCATGCCGTGGACGGATGAAGGCGGGCACGTCAGGGAACAGGGATGGATACACCAGTACCCCATCGAAGACCCAGTCGCCAACCCTGAACTGAAAGTACGCACATAGGTTCCCAGTTCCGGCCTTTCCCCAGCCGTTCAGTTTGAAGGTGTGAATTTCGGATGGGAGAGCCTGCAGAAGGCGCGCCTCGCGCACCATCCGACTGGGCTGGGCCTGCAACGGCGACATCATGCGAACCCGCTCGGCTTGTTGGGGACTGCGGCCACTGCCGGGAACGAAAGCCCCACACCGACAACCGGGCGCACCAGCGACGACGCGGCAGAGCGGGAAGAGGCAGCTGCGGGGAAGCAGGATCCCAGGACCTCGCGCCACTTCTCTAGTGCCTTGTCGTCGTCCGTCTCGTTCTTGGCATCCCGGGCCAGCTTTGCATGCTCCTTGACCTTGTCATAGAAGATTTGAAACTCGTCGGCCGTCACATGAGAGAACACGTTGTTGCCGGCTACCCCTGGGTCTTCCAAGAACGGCACCAGGCCTGCCGCGGCGTAGCCAGCGTAATCGTCGCGAATGGACTCCAGCAGATCCACAAACAATGCCTCGTAGTTGGATTGTGTCGTGCTCATGAACTTCGAAACCACGCACTCCAGGATGAAACCCTTCGGGCGGCGCAGGTCGGCGAGATTGACGCGGCGCCACCACTTGAAGAGCTTAACCAGCGGCTTGAAACGGCCGCCCGTGCGACTGTTCTCGTCAATCGTCCACTGCGTATGCGCAGGAGGGTTGGTGGTCAGCCATTGGCCGAGCTGTTTGTCCGGGATAAGGTAAGACAGCCCGTTCTCGATGATGGGCACCACGTCCATATCAACCGTGGACAGCGTTACGGCGATTGAGCGGCGGTTGACCTTGACGTTTTTGTAGCCGGCGTCGCGCAGAGCCTTCTCCAGGGTGGTGAGTACGTCGTCGGGGTCATCGTCCTTGCTGTGCTTCGTCACCACGATGATGTCCACGTCGGGGCGCTGAAGTACGCCGTCGATTTTCTGAGGACGGATCGCGGTGTCCCGCTTGTGCGAACCAGACAGGAAGTCGGTCTTATGAACCTTGGCGAACTCATCATCCGATTTCAGGGCGGCACGCAGCGTCGTATGTGCGCTGGAACAGGCGTTAACGGTGGAGGTCGAGGGCTCAATCTCGTAGAGGAGGTCAGTAAATTGCTTTTGCGTAGTCATTGGTGCACCCGTAGGTTGGCATTGCGAACGCGATGATGTTGTGGCAAAGTCTGTTGTCCAGACGGAACAACGGTCATCAACCTTGCCAATACAATGTGCCCCGTTAAACGCTTGAGTCGTGTTGTCTGGCTGGACAACAGTATATCGAAATCATCTTTGCCTGCAAGAGGGCTACCGCTTTTCTATGTCCATTGATTCTTGAGTCGACAACATCTGACATCCGCCAATTCGTATTGGCTGCACACTGGGAATCTGGCCCCTACTTTGAATTCAGGAAAACACATGCCACAAACCGGCCTGGGAACGGCGCTCCGCGAGCTCCGAGAACGGCGCACCCTCTCATTGCGGGAGTTGGGCCAACTGGCAACCATCGACCACGCCTACGTTCATCGACTGGAAAGCGGAGAGAAAGCAAGCCCATCGCAAGAGCTGCTCGAAAAGCTCTTGAAAGTCTTGAAGCCAAGTGACCGAGACGCCGAAGTCATTTCCTGGCTGGTGGAACACCCTGATACAGATGTCGACTTGGTGAGGTATGTTCTGGCCGATGACTCTATTGCCACGGACATATTTACGGCGGCAGCTGGTGTTCGTCATCGCGGGACAGCCCGGCCGGACCCCGCCACCTTAATCGCTCGAATCAGGAGAGCTTTTGAAGAGGACGACGAATAGATGGATGAAGCAGACGTCTTGCAACGAGCTCGAGCCTTTGTGGCAGGCGTCGATACCTCCAACATTCAGACTGATCTCTGCCCGTATCTGGTGGCCGCCAATGCCAAGGTCATCAAAGAAGAGATGGGAAAGGGGGAGTCAGGCTCCACCATCACAACACCCAAAGGCAAGCACATCATCCATGTGAACTCGCTGGAGAGCGAGAGACGGCAGCGGTTCACCGTGTGCCATGAGCTTGCCCATATCGTGCTTGGACTGCCATCAACTCATGACGAAGTTCCATCCTGGTCGTTCTCAAAGCGAGACTCTAATGAGGTGATGTGCGATCTCTTCGCTGCCGAGCTGCTGATGCCGTACCAGCAGTGGTTGAACAAGGTGCCCGATGGCGATCCTTCGCTCGAGGTCATTGAATTCATGGCTGCTGAGTTCCAGACCTCATTTCCTGCCGCAGCATCCCGCTACGCGAATCTTGCGAGCATTCCCTGCGCGTTCGTCACTATGGACAGGGGAATGGTTAGGTATGCCGCCCGGTCCACAACCCTGCGCCACGCAAACGCCCGCATTCCTGCTCGGACGCCGGTTCCACCTGGGTCGGTGGCGTACGACATAAGGGCGGGCGGTGTTAGTGGAACCCGAGTGGATGAGGTCGCTCAGGACGTATGGTTTGAGAACTGGGAGAAGGGTCTCGACATGTTCGAGCTATCCAGGCACTACCAACCCACCGACACTACGCTGTCCCTCTTATGGTTTGACGAAGAGGATCTGCCAGAAGTCGAGGTCACCCGCTTCGGCGTACGCCTTGTGGATGACGGTGGTCTTGCCGAACTGACCGGAGAGCTTCCCTGGCCGAGTGGGAAAAGGCGTCGGTAGATAGCTCTGTGTTGAATGATGTTCTAACGAAGGACTTAGAGCGATGCCGAACTTTCCTCAGCGGGTACGCGACAACATCCTTCCGCTCTCCGAAAATCAGACGCTCGCCGAGGCTTTCGATGAGTGGAGGCACGCAGTTCTGGAAGTTTGGCCCTGCCACCCCCGCCGTTGGTGGCGTGGCGGCGGCATCTACCTGGTTCCAGCTTGGTGGCGCATCTCTCAGTGGTGACCGCCTGACGGTGACCTACACCGTTGCCGATGACGGCGTGGGTGACTCTAACGCGACCCCAGGCAGCATCAGTGACCCTTTTGCGCTGGCAGCCGGCCCTCTCGGCGGTGGTGCGGTAGGTATTCCCGTGGATGCGCCTTGGGCGCTGGGGCTGCTGTCGGCGGTATTGGGGTTCTTGGGCTGGCGCAGGCAGCGGGCACTGTTAAAAGGTTGATGGGTGCCAAGTGGCGGGCTCACGTCTCAATGGAATTCAAGACGGCGCCTGCGCCCCACCCATGGGAGCCCTATCCGATCGCGGGCCCCGCGCAGTACAGCGGTCAATTTGCTCGTGAAAAGTCCGATGACCGGTATTGGTGATAGCGGTCGTTGGTCAGCCAAAACTGGATGACTGCCCCCAGCCTCGAGACGTCGTTCGGCTTCACGAACTGAAGGGCTTTTCGCGTCGGGAACGGACGTCAGTAGCCTTGTACCCTCCATCACTTCGCACAAACAGAAGCGGGTGCAGCGCAGTAGGGCAAAGCGGAGCGAAGGAGTTTCCACTGCGGTTCGCAATGGCTCCATGATTGGCTCCATGGCAATCTGCTGGCGCACCGCGCTGCTACTGTTTGCACCGCCCTACGCTCGCTTTCTGCCTCGTGATCGACCACATGTAAGCGCATCTCAGGGCCTCAGCAGAGCGCCTTGAAGCCCCTCCCCGCCCCCATGGCACCATGGAGCGGGGATTTTTTTTGCCACAGCTTTGGATGGAAGGCCTGCCAGATGAAAACTTCAATCACCGCAGCCGCTGTGCTCGCCGCTGCCTTGCTTGCCGGCTGCGCCAGCCCCGGCTTTGACGCCGGTCGAACGGAAACCGTGCTGCCCCTGAAGCGTGCCTGGGTGGATGGGCGCACCGTGGAATACGTGACCACCGATATTTCCGACGCCGCCATGGCTAAGGCCGCCGGCGCCAACTACGCGCCGCGTCTGGCCGGCGCGGTGGGCATCACCGGTCGCTCGTCGGTGCTGGAGCGGGTGTACAAGTTTCCGGCGGGCGAGCAGATCAGCATCTTCCAGTCGGCGCCGCTGCCTGCTGGCGGCGCCAACGCTGTCGCGGCCTACAGCCCCTTGTGGCGACTGGTGTTGGTGCGTTGGCAGGTTCCGGCCGCCGGGCGCGAGCTGAAATCCGAGGAAGAGCTGCTGGCGGCGCAAGAGCGCGGCGAGGTGATGCTGGAGCAGACCGCAATTGTTGCCAACTGCCCGATCACGCGAACCGTGGATGGCAGCGCGCTGCGCGGCGTGCGCTGAAGCCCAGGGCTGACAACTGCGCGAACCTTGGCCGAGGGTTCGCCAGCGTGTGAACAGGCGTTTGCAAGCAGCAGCGAGCGACTGCAAGCCGGCCCGCACATCGCCGTGCCGCCTTACAGGGCCGACCAGCGCGCAATCAGGCCATAGAGATGCATCAGCCCGATCACCAGGCAAATGCCCGACGACACCCGCCAGAAGGTTTGGGCGTTCTCGGGGAACGCCGGCTTGAGCAGCGGGAACGACGCCGCCCGGGCCAGGTACACGGCGGAAATGGTGATAAGCGCCGGCTTGGTGAACGGCAGTCTGGCAATGACGCCAGCGCCCGAGAAGGCGTAGGCAGCCCAGACGAACAGAACGCCAGCGATCGCAAGCGTGACGACAGTCGCTTGGACTTTGCCCGCCTCTGCCGCGCGCGCCATCTTTTCGCCGGCGCCCATGAACCGGTAAGCCGGTACCCCCACAAAGACGCACGCGAGGTGCGCCAGCGCGGCGGCCGCGCTGAGCGCGCCGCCTATGACAAGCGCCTGGGTTCCAGAGATGGATGATTCAAGAGGCACAAGCACCCTTGCAAGGCGCATCGGATGAGTGACGGCGATAGTCCGTGACAAGGCCACCCGTCATCTCGACATGGCAGCAGTCCAGCAACTTTGCTTTGAGCATGAACCTTGCTCGACTTGCTCGGCTCTTGATTGCGGACAACGACACACCCTGCTCGTCAGCCACGGTCTGCATGCTATTTCCGTCAAATTCAGTGGCAAGCAAGGTGTCGCGATAGATTGCGGGGAGCTGCCGGGCAAGCGGCCTGAGACACATCGCAAGCTCCTGATGCAGAAGCGCATCATCGGCATATTGCGTATCTGGCAGATTCTCATCCAGCTCCATCGCGTCAGGCCGTGCCGAGCGGTAGTGGTCAACCAACGTGGTTCGGGCGGCGGCATAGAGCCATCCCGTTAGATTATTGGGGGCTCGATTGGCGCTGATCGCAGCCGATGCCTTGACGAAGACGTCTTGAATGAGGTCTTCAACCAGGTTTGGATCGCTCACGCGCCTGCGCAAGTAGTTGCGCAGACTGCCGCGCAGAGCGGCGAAGGCCGCCCCAAGGTCTTCTGAAGTTGTGGGCGCAGCCAGCAGCGTTTCCACTTCAGCCACAACAAGCCGCCTGCGACGCTGACGAACCGTTCGGGATGCAGCAAGCAGCCTTGGCAGAAGGCGCATCCTGATCCGACCCGCGAAGAGGAATGCAGCATGCACCCGTCTGATGTGCCGTGTCGCTGCCAAATTCAGGTGCATCAGACACCGTGTGAAAATGCTCCCACGCCAGTCCTTGCGGATCAATCGTCCAATGCTTTTCGCTATTGGAATAGCAGCAGGCGGATTTTTCCTGATCCAACACTTCTCCCGGAGATGCTGCGTCCGCCCGTGTTTTTAATTCAGCGAGTTCTTGCACTGAATCGGCCTGGAAGCCGAAGTGGTTCACGCCGACCGCGTGACCTCTCGCAGAAATCGCAAAATTGATTCGTGGATCGTCGAGCATCCACTTTGCGTAGTCATCTTGCTTTTTTGTAGGCGGCTGGCCGAACAGCTTGCTATAGAAATCGATGCTGGTCTCCATGTTCTCTACGGCAACGTGGGCGTGAAAGCGTTTCATGTCTAGCTCCTGTCTGGTCGCATCAAGATGGATGCACCTGTATAGACGCAGAAAACACAAAAAGGTCGCAAGCGATGCCTTGTGCCTAATAAAAAAGGAAGCGGCTGGCCGGGGAACAGGGCGCCAGGCTGACAGGTGAGAGAGCGAAAATCATGCGCCACCCCATTTGCTTCGAAATATGAAATACACCGCGCCAAGAATGCAGAACGCTGCCCAAAGATAATCGAGCTTCAGTGGCTCCTTCATGTAGAAAAAGGCAAACGGAACAAAAACGGTGAGCGTGATTACTTCCTGCAGAATTTTGAGCTGACCGAGCGGCAAGGCCGTATACCCGATACGGTTTGCGGGAACCTGCAGCATGTACTCAAAGAACGCAATGCCCCAACTGACGAGCGCCGCCACGAACCATGGCTTGGCGCTGAGATCCTTCAAATGCGCGTACCAGGCGAATGTCATGAAGACATTGCTGAGGGAGAGGAGGAGGACTGTCAGTCCAATTGCGCGCATATATCTAGGGAAATGCTGATTTATTCGACGCAGTGCGTCTACGGCGAAGCGATCTGAAGCGTTGATAGTCACAGGGCGACCCGAGACGAAACATCATGAAGCAGATCAGCTTTGCCACAGCCGAACACCAGACGAAGAAGCGGGTGACGCGACGCGAGAAGTTTCTCGCGGAGATGAACCAAGTGGTGCCGTGGGCCCGGTTGATCGAAGCCGTTGAGCCGTACTACCCCACGGGCAAGCGCGGCCGCCCACCCATTGGGCTCGAGCGCATGCTGCGCTTGTACTTTGTGCAGCAGTGGTACGGCTTGGCCGATGAAGCGCTGGAAGACGCGGTCAGCGACAGCGCTGCGATCCGCAGCTTTGTGGGCATTGACCTGGGGCGCGAAGAGGCGCCCGATGCCACAACGGTGTTGAAGTTTCGCCGCCGGCTGGAGGACAACCAGCTCACCGAGGTGATGTTTTCCCAGATCAACGCCCACCTGAGCGAGCGCGGTCTGATGATGCGCGAGGGCACGATGGTGGACGCCACCATCATCAATGCGCCGAGTTCGACCAAGAACGAACGCAAGGAGCGTGACCCCGAAATGCACCAAACCAAGAAGCGCAACCAGTGGTACTTCGGCATGAAGGCGCACATCGGCGCGGATGCTGACTCGGGCCTGGTGCATAGCGTGCATGTCACGTCGGCCAACGAATCCGATGTGGCCCACACGCATGAGTTGCTGCACGGACAAGAGAGTGAAGTGTTTGCCGATGCGGGCTACGTGGGTGTGGAAAAGCGCGAAGAGATCATCAAGGCCCAGGAGGCCGGAGACATCCAATCGGACGTCAAGTGGAACGTGGCCATGGGGCGGGCCAAACTCAAGGGTATGGCCGAGGGGGCACTCAAGGAACTCACGCAAGCGCTGGAGCGCGTTAAGGCGCAAATCAGGGCGCGGGTCGAGCACCCGTTCCATGTAGTGAAGAACTTGTTCAAGCACCAGAAGAGCCGCTACAAAGGCTTGGCCAAGAACGGCGCGCAGATGTTCAGCTTATTTGGCCTGGCCAATTTGGTGATCGCCAAGAAACGATTGCTGGCGTTGCAAGCCCAAGGAGCGTCTTGAACGGGAGATCGGCCCCGATAGGGGAGAAAACCGGGCCTTCTGGCCCTTGAAATCGACAAAAACAGACTTCAATCAGATCGCATCGTGAAATCCAAAAGCCATCACATGTTGGCCTGCGCGAAGCGGTGATTGATCAGCGTTTCCCTAGTAGTAAGTTAGCGAACAAAATATGCAGTTCGCTGTGGGTCGGTCCGCTTCACAGCCCGGTTAGACGCGGCAATAAATACCGCGTGCGACAGCTCAACGGCCGGCGCGAACTGTGCAAAAACGCCGGGCCACGGAGGCGACGTAATGCGTGCAAAATCATAGCTTCTAGAGCGCACTGCGTAAGTGCTAGATGCGAAATAAACCAAAAACCTGTGAAGCGCCTGCCGGCGAAACCCAACGCTACGCAAAAATCCGAACGGAAAATCGCTTGAAAAGCTGAATGCGCGTGAAACAACCATGACCAGAAACTACAGCTTTCTGCGCAGGACCAACTTTGGAGGTGACCGGTCTGCCGGAGGCAAGTCCGGTTGGCTGAAGGGCTTGCTTGCATTAGCCATTTCGCCATGCATTACTTGGATGTGCGCATTGAGGTTGGCTTTTCTTTTGCCGCAGATGGGGCAGACCTCTTTTAGGATTTTATGCAGTAAGATAAAATTTTTCTCATGCAGTCGTTTGGATAAATGCCTTTCGTAGAAGTAATTAATGACACTTGGTGTCATGTCGTTTCCACGACACGATCTAATATCAAGTTCATTAAAGAGATGTGCCATCCGTGCTAGGGAAATGCTGATTTATTCGACGCAGTGCGTCTACGGCGAAGCGATCTGAAGCGTTGATAGTCACAGGGCGACCCGAGACGAAACATCATGAAGCAGATCAGCTTTGCCACAGCCGAACACCAGACGAAGAAGCGGGTGACGCGACGCGAGAAGTTTCTCGCGGAGATGAACCAAGTGGTGCCGTGGGCCCGGTTGATCGAAGCCGTTGAGCCGTACTACCCCACGGGCAAGCGCGGCCGCCCACCCATTGGGCTCGAGCGCATGCTGCGCTTGTACTTTGTGCAGCAGTGGTACGGCTTGGCCGATGAAGCGCTGGAAGACGCGGTCAGCGACAGCGCTGCGATCCGCAGCTTTGTGGGCATTGACCTGGGGCGCGAAGAGGCGCCCGATGCCACAACGGTGTTGAAGTTTCGCCGCCGGCTGGAGGACAACCAGCTCACCGAGGTGATGTTTTCCCAGATCAACGCCCACCTGAGCGAGCGCGGTCTGATGATGCGCGAGGGCACGATGGTGGACGCCACCATCATCAATGCGCCGAGTTCGACCAAGAACGAACGCAAGGAGCGTGACCCCGAAATGCACCAAACCAAGAAGCGCAACCAGTGGTACTTCGGCATGAAGGCGCACATCGGCGCGGATGCTGACTCGGGCCTGGTGCATAGCGTGCATGTCACGTCGGCCAACGAATCCGATGTGGCCCACACGCATGAGTTGCTGCACGGACAAGAGAGTGAAGTGTTTGCCGATGCGGGCTACGTGGGTGTGGAAAAGCGCGAAGAGATCATCAAGGCCCAGGAGGCCGGAGACATCCAATCGGACGTCAAGTGGAACGTGGCCATGGGGCGGGCCAAACTCAAGGGTATGGCCGAGGGGGCACTCAAGGAACTCACGCAAGCGCTGGAGCGCGTTAAGGCGCAAATCAGGGCGCGGGTCGAGCACCCGTTCCATGTAGTGAAGAACTTGTTCAAGCACCAGAAGAGCCGCTACAAAGGCTTGGCCAAGAACGGCGCGCAGATGTTCAGCTTATTTGGCCTGGCCAATTTGGTGATCGCCAAGAAACGATTGCTGGCGTTGCAAGCCCAAGGAGCGTCTTGAACGGGAGATCGGCCCCGATAGGGGAGAAAACCGGGCCTTCTGGCCCTTGAAATCGACAAAAACAGACTTCAATCAGATCGCATCGTGAAATCCAAAAGCCATCACATGTTGGCCTGCGCGAAGCGGTGATTGATCAGCGTTTCCCTAGAGGCGACTTAACACCTGCATTGGAGTAGATCCGAAACAAATCAGCCGCTGCATCACAAAACTCACTACGGTATGTGGTCGCGCCTGGCGCTATATAGCTATTTCGCCCAGTGATAGCTGGGCCTTGATTTTTTCTGCAAAAATCAAGGAGTATTTTTTCTCGATTTTGATCTCTGTGGCTCAGTTGCATGTCGAAGGCTAACACTTGATGGGGCGCCGTTAGGTTTCCCGCTTGACTGATGGATAGATCGCATTTCCGCCGCTATGCAGCACTGGCCTTCCCACCGAGTGTCCTCGCAATTTCAACGATCTTGAGGTCCGATTCAGAGCCGCCTTTGGAGTCGAGGTAGCCCGTTGCCGTAGACCCGAAGATTGCGCGCGTTGCTTCCATCAGAACTGCGTCCTTCGTCGGATCGTCGCTAGCCGCGTTTGAGAACGCCTGGAATGTCTGGAGACTAAGCGCACGATGACGGTTCACCGTCGATAGATGTTTCAGCGCCTTGTATGTTTTTCCGCACCAAAGAGTCGCGGTGAAAAGAACCACAAGTGCAGCAAGTTTGCCGCCAAATCGCTGCGCAATACTTGGAACGTCGTCGCCTGCTATGGGATATAACCATACGATGATGGCAAAACCTAGCGTGAGTGCAGCCCCACCCGCAGTCAATAACAGCCATTTTCTAGCCTGATCATCCAGGGAAACTGCTTCGTTCTTGAAGTCTTGCGTAAAGACCGCAGCTCCTGCAGCAGCCGACGCTTCGCGCGCTTGGGTGATTATTCCCTCGATCTCCGATTGTCGAGCCTGGATGGTTGCCTTGGCACTCTCAATCAAGGTTTGAGCTTGACCAACTGATGTTGTCAAGGCGTCGATGTTCTTCGCGACATCGCCCTTTTGATAGGCTAGAAATGGGATCCAGGGGCTTGCAATTGTGTAGAGCTGATCAGCCCGACCATGAATCTCGTTGACTAGGTTGTCGCGAGTTTGTGTAGGCGTTTCTTGCTCGATATTGAACATATCAACGCGTGCAAAGACTTCCGAGGTTTGCTTTGTCTCAGATTGGATTTGAGTGACAGCGGAATCCGTGAGGTATTCCAAGGGAAGAACGCTAAGGTGGGCTAGGAGTTCGAAGACGCGCTTGAAGTCTTGCGCAGCCTTCTCGAACGTGATGGAACCCCACTCGGATCGGGATTCGAGTCGGTTTTCACGAAAGGCTAGGGCCTTGCCGATCTCTACTCGAAGTGCTTCAGCAGATTCATGGGTTGCCAAGGTGATCTCCTAATGCGGTCAAACTAGAAATGGACGACAGCGCCAGCGCCAGCGCTATGGCAGGGCGGAGAAAAAGTGTAAGTGTGACTTGTTGCTTCGTGACTGTGACGCGAAAAGACGATAGGTAAGCTTCAAAATCCCGGATTAAAACGAGAGCGGGCGCTGCGATGTGGTCACATCCTACAGCGCCTGTCTCAACTTGTAACGCGCAAGCGCGCAGCAGCAGTTCAGTTCTTCTTCTGCACCATCTTGATCACGCTGGAAAAATCCTCCCCGCCATGCCCCGCCAGGCTGTGCGCCGCATAAATCGAGCGCGCCAGGCCACCCAACGGCGTGCTGGCCTTCATGGCCGTGGCGTTTTCCTGCGCCAAGCCCAAATCCTTCAGCATCAGGTCCGTCCCGAAACCGCCCGCGTAGCCTTTGCTGGCGGGGGCGTTCTCGTGCACGCCGGGGAAGGGGTTGTATTTTTCCAGTGCCCAGTTGCCGCCCGAGCTTCGGCGCATGATCTCTGACAGCACTCTGGGGTCGAGGCCGTTGGCGACGCCCAGGGCAATCGCCTCAGAGGTGCCGGCCATCAGGATGCCGAGCAGCATGTTGTTGCAGATCTTGGCGGTCTGGCCGGCGCCTACGGCTCCGGCGTGGAAGATGTTGGCGCCCATTTTCTCGAGCAGGGGGCGGGCGCGTTCCAGCGCGGCTGCGTCGCCGCCAACCATGAAGGTGAGGGTGCCGGCAATGGCGCCGCCGGTGCCGCCGGATACCGGCGCGTCGATGAAGGCAATGCCGGCCGCTTCTGCGGCTTTGGCGACTTTCTGGCTGGTGGCGGCGGCAATGGTCGAGCTGTCAATGACCAGCGTGCCTTTGGCGATGGACCCAAGCAGTCCGGGCTGGCCGTCGCGCCCCAGGTAAAGGGCTTCGACATGCTGGCTGGCGGGCAGCATGCTGATGACGACTTCGGCGCCCTGCACGGCGGCGGTGGCGTCGGCAGCGATCTTCAGGCCGCCCTCGCCGCACTTCTCGCAAGCGGGTTTGGAGAGGTCAAAGGCGCGGACGTCGTGGCCGGCTTTTTGCAGGTTGAGGGCCATGGGGCCGCCCATGTTGCCTAGGCCGATGAATGCGATTTGCATGGTGGTGTCTCCTGTTGGTACTGAGGGTTGAGGGCAGGTTTGCTTTGTTTTTGATAGCTGCTTGCACTTATAGGATGTGCGCTAGGGGCCAAAAAAGCTTGAAATTTGCGCACTAATGCTGGCGGAACTTGTGCTCGGCCTCCAGGCCGGATGCCGTCGGCGGCTTGCGGCGGCGCGGCGAGGCTCTGGCCTGCGGGTTGAAGGCGAGGGCGCCGCCAATCCAGCGCTGCCACTGGGCGCGGGTGGCGTAGGCGTCGGGCTCGACCCAGAAGTAGCCGCGCATGCCGCCGCGTGGGTCCATTTCGCGCAGGCCAGGGGTTTCGGCGGTGGCTTCGTGCTCGTCGGGCGGCAGGCGCACCAGCAGGTCTTCGCGTTTGACGGCCACGCAGAACTTGCCGTCCACCATGAAGGCGCAGCTGCCAAACAGCGTGCGTTCTTCTACCGGAATTTCCGCGCCCAGCTGCTCGGCCAGCGCGTCCCGCACGGCGGCAATCAGGTGCAGGGTTTCGTCGGCCAGAGGGCGAGCGGGCATGGCGGCAGCGGTTGGATTGTTGACAAAAAAGGCCGCTATCGCTTGTCGGTCATGCGCTAGCAGCTACTGAAATGCTAGCGAATCGCATCGGGAGCGTCGCCCTCCAGCATGCGCCGCGCAATGATGACGCGCATGATTTCGTTCGTGCCTTCCAGAATCTGGTGCACGCGGGCATCGCGCAGCAGGCGTTCCAGCGGGTACTCGCGGATGTAGCCGTAGCCGCCGTGCAGTTGCAGGGCGTCGTTGCAGACGGCAAAGCCGGCGTCGGTGGCGAAGCGCTTGGCCATGGCGCAGTAGGTACTGGCGTCGGGCGCGCCGGCGTCGAGTTTGCTGGCGGCCAGGCGCACCATTTGCCGCGCGGCGACGAGTTCGGTCGCCATGTCGGCCAGCTTGAACTGCAGCGCCTGAAAGCTCGCCAGCGCTTTGCCGAACTGCTTGCGCTCCTGCATGTAGCTTTGTGCCTGCGTCAACGCGCCCTGCGCGGCGCCGATCGAGCAGGTGGCGATGTTGATGCGCCCGCCGTCCAGCCCCTTCATGGCGATCTTGAAGCCTTCGCCTTCGCTGCCGAGCAAGTGGTCGGCCGGGATTTCGACGTTGTCAAAACTGATGGTGCGCGTGGGCTGGCTGTTCCAGCCCATTTTTTCTTCCTTCTTGCCGTAGCTGACGCCGGGGGCGTCGGCCGGCACGGCAAAGGCGCTGATGCCGCGCGCGCCCGATGCAGCGTCGCCGGTGCGGGCCATGAGCACCAGCACGTCGGTGGCGCCGGCGCCGGAGATGAAGGCTTTGGAGCCGTTGATGCGGTAACCGCTTTCCGTTCGGTCGGCGCGGGTTTTGAGCGAGGCGGCGTCGGACCCGGCGCCGGGCTCGGTCAGGCAGTACGAGGCCAGTTTTTGTCCGCTGGTCAGCGGCTCGCCCCAGCGCTCGCGCACCGCTTCGGTTCCCCAGGTGCCGAGCATCCAGGTCGCCATGTTGTGGATGGTGATGAAGGCGGTGGTGGACGGGTCAAACGCCGCCATTTCCTCGAACACCAGCGTGGCATCGAGCCGGGGCAGCGCCAGGCCACCAATCGATTCGGGCGCGTACAGCCCGCAAAAACCCAGCTCGCCGGCTTTGGCAATCGTCTCTTTGGGGAAGATGGCCTGCGCATCCCACTCGGCCGCGTGCGGCGCCAGCTCGGCCACCGCGAAGTCGCGCGCAGTCTGTGCAAAGGCGCGCTGGTCTTCGTTGAGTTCAAAGTCCATCAGCGGGTCTCCCAGTAGGTTTGCTTTTGTTTTGATAGCTGCCAGCGCTTACTGAATAAGCGCTAGCAGCGGTTTTAACCGATACCCTGCGTGCCAGGCGTCAGCGAGGTAGCAGAGACTGCGCCCCATAGTTCGGCAGCGGGGTCAGAGCACGAGTTTCGCAGGGCGAAATCGTGATCTGACCCCGTTGCCTGTGCCGCGCGGTGCGCAACGCTGCGGCGCGTGCCTGCACCGCTCCTCACTTCAACGAAATCGTGGTGTTCACGCCGTGCGAAGTCGTGCTGTCATCAAACCAGCGCGCCGTCACGGTCTTGGTCTGCGTGTAGAACATCACCACTTGCTTGCCGTAGGGGCCCAGGTCGCCCAATTTGGAAGCGCGCGAACCGGTGAACGAGAACAGCGGGACTGGCACCGGGATCGGCAGGTTGATGCCGACCTGGCCGACGTCGATGTCTTCCTGGAACTTGCGTGCCGCAGCGCCCGACTGCGTGAAGATGGCGGTGCCGTTGCCGTTGGGGTTGGCGTTGATGAATTCGATGGCTTGGTCCAGGTCGTCGGCGGCGACGATGGCCAGCACCGGGCCGAATACTTCCTGGTCGTAAATGGCCATGCCGGGTTTGACGCCCGAGAAGATGGTCGGGCCGACGAAGTTGCCTTTCTCGAAGCCCGCCACGGTGGGCTTGCGGCCGTCGAGTTCGAGCTTGGCGCCCTCGGCAATGCCGCGCTCGATCAGGCCTTCCACGCGCGAGAGCGCGGCGCAGGAGATCAGCGGGCCGACGTCGGTGCCGGCTTCGGTACCCGCGTTGACCTTGAGCGTCTTGGTCTTCTCGACGAGCTCGGGAATCCACTTCTGCGCTTCGCCCACCAGCACGACCACCGACAGCGCCATGCAGCGCTGGCCAGCGGCGCCAAACGCCGCGCCTGCCAAGGCGTTCAGGGTCTGGTCTTTGTTCGCGTCGGGCAGGATGATGGCGTGGTTCTTCGCGCCCATCATGCATTGCGCGCGCTTGCCGGCCAGGGTGGCGCGGTTGTACACATGCGTGCCGACCTTGGTCGAGCCGACGAAGGAGACGGCCTTGATGTCCGGGTGGTCGCACAGCGCGTTCACCGCCATTTCTCCGCCGTGCACCACGTTGAGCACGCCGGGCGGAATGCCGGCTTCCAGCGCCAGCTCCACCAGGCGCATGGTGACCATGGGGTCTTGCTCGGAAGGCTTGAGCACGAAGGTATTGCCGGTGGCAATCGCCATGGGGAACATCCACAGCGGAATCATGGCCGGGAAGTTGAATGGGGTGATGCCGGCGCACACGCCCAGCGGTTGCAGCAGCGTGTAGGTGTCGACGCCACCGGCCACGTTGTTGGCCAGCTCGCCCAGCTGCAGGTTGCCAATGCTGGCGGCGTGCTCGACCACTTCGAGGCCACGGAACACATCGCCCTCGGCGTCTGGCAGGGTCTTGCCTTGCTCGGCGGTGAGCAGCGCGGCCAGTTCGGCCATGTTTTCGCGGATCAGTTGCTGGTACTTGAGGAAGATGCGCGCGCGGGTGCCAATGGCGGTTTTCTTCCAGGTCTTGAAGGCTTCCTTGCCCGAGGCGATGGCGGCCTCGATTTCGTCCTGGGTGGCAAACGGTACGCGCGCCAGCACCTCCTGCGTGGCCGGGTTCACCACATCGCGCCACTCTTTGGTTTTGGACTCAACAAACTTGCCACCGATCAGCAGTTTGACGGTGGGGGCGAGGGCGGCGACGGGCGTGGGTGCGTTCATGGGAAGTCTCCAGTAAAGAGGGCAGGGTGGCGGCACTGGCAACAGTGCAGAGAACCCTGGCATGGTAGCTGTGCAGAATTGTCAGCACAATAGACAATCATGCGCACGGAGTTTGCAAAAACGCACATCTCATCCGTAGCGAACACATAAAGAGGCCCGACATCGATGGACTGGGACAACCTGCGCTATTTTCTGGAGCTGGCGCGCGCCGGTACGCTGGTAGGTGCCGCGCGCCGGCTGGGGGTGGACCACACAACAGTGGCGCGGCGCATTCAGGCGCTGGAAAAGCAGGTGGGCGCGCCGCTGTTTGCGCGCGAAGCGGCCGGGCACCGGCTCAGCGAGGCCGGACGCGGCCTGCTGCCTCAGGTCGAAGGCATGGAGGCGGCGTTTCTGGCGGTGGAGCACGCCGCGCCCGGCGTACGCCAGGGCTTGCACGGCGCGGTGCGCATTGGCGCCACCGAAGGCTTTGGCAACCTGGTGCTGGCGCCGCAGCTGGCGCAGTTTGCGTCGGAGCACCCCGGTCTGGTGATTGACTTGCTGGCTTTGCCGCGCCTGGTGCACTTGTCGCGCCGCGAAGCCGATATTGTGATTTCGCTGGAGCGCCCGGCGCGCGGCGCGGTGCTGGTGGTCAAGCTGACCGATTACGTGCTGCAGCTCTACGGCGCACCCGACTACCTGGCGGCACACCCGCCCATTCGCAGCCCGGCCGATCTGGCGGGGCACAGCTTTGTCAGCTATGTGGACGATCTGCTGTTCACCAAGGAGCTGCAAATCCTCGACGAACTGCACCGCCCGGCGCATTTTTCGCTGCGCAGCACCAGTGTATTGGCCCAGTACGAGGCCGTGCGTGCCGGAGCGGGGCTGGGGGTTCTGCCGGCGTTTGTTGCGGCGCAGGACCCCAGCTTGCGCCGCGTACTACCCAGTGCCGCGCACTTTGTACGCACCTTCTGGATGTCAATGCCCGAAGAAAACAAGCATGTCTCGCGCATGCAGGCCACCTGGGAGTTCGTGCGCAGCGCGGTGGCGGCAAAACAAGAACATCTATTGCCATCGAATGCTATATAAAAGAGAGCGTTAAAGGCATGTCAGATAAGCGCTAGAAGCCAATTTCCTTGGAATTTTCTCTGTGCAGATGCACCGACGCCGAGAATCGACCAGCAAGGGGCCCGCTTATTCGGGCACCACGGTGCGCCCAGGCGACTAAGGTCTGAACTGCGGCGGTTTGGCCGCAGCCATTGGCTTTCTGCCATCAGGAGTTCATTGCATGACCCCCCTCATTTCCGGACTGGCATCCCTGGCGTCCTTGCTATTCAACGCCTCGCAGAGCGGCACGGGCAAGGCGGCGGCGGCGCCGCAGCGCAACGGGGAGGCGGCTGATGCCGGGCCGGCGGCTCTGGTGCGCTGGAGTCCCGAGGCACGGGGATTGGCGGGCCAGGGGGCGCTCGGGGCAGAATCGGCCAGCGCGCTTACGCGGCGCGTGGGGCGATCGGCCCAATCGCCGTCGGGCGTGGAGGGGCAGGGCACGGTGTCGCGGCAGGATTTCCAGGCTCTGCTGGTGGGCTTTGGTGCAACCGAGCAGCAAACCCAGCAATTGGCAAGCAGCTTCGACATCGATCAAAACGGCAGCATCTCGCAAGAGGAATTCCAAAAAGGCCTGGCGCGCGCGGCGAGTGACCGCACCGGCGACGCTTTGTCCCAGGTTTTGCTGGGACTCTTGGATGCAAGGGGGAACGGCGATGGCCGGGTCGATCAGAAAGAGCTGTCAGCCCTGACCGGCGCGTTTGCGCGAGCGGAGCGTCCCCCGCGTTCGGCGTAGGGGCAAAAGCGCGGCGTCCCTGATGGGGGCCGCCGCGCTTGGGCCGCCGATCAGCCTCTGTCTGCTTTGCTGACAGCGAATGAACCGGTCAGATCCTGCCCATGAGGAGCAGCACCACCAGGATCAGCACCACCAGACCGATGCCGCCGCTGGGGCCATATCCCCAGGAGCGGCTGTGGCCCCAGGTTGGCAGAGCGCCAACCAGAATCAGGATCAGGACGATTAAGAGAATGAGCGAGATGGACATGGATTTTTCCTTTTGGGGCTGCGTGATGAGTCGCCATATTGGTCCCTGACAGATGTTTGGAACGTAGGTCCAAGGCTCTCGATGTGGTCAGGTTTCCCCGTTTCCAGGCGCAACTGCGCTTCGTGCTTTGCTATCTCGACGAGAGCGGTCATTCCCCGTGAAACAGGCGCGACCAGTCCAGTAGGCAATCGTTCATGAAGCGTGCGCACAAGGGTACGATCAGGGCCTCTCATGTCCACATCCCTGCCTGCTGTCCCTTCGTCGCGTTGGCTCCACGCGGCGTTGGTGGCCCTGCTTGGTTTGCTCGCCAGCGTTGTGCTGTACCGCGAGCAGGACGCGCGGCTCACCGCCATCGAACAGGCGCGCTTTGAGCAACAGGCCACGCAGATCTATCAGGCGCTGCAGCAGCGCCTGGCCAACGACACCGAGGTGGTGTATGGGTTGCGAGGTCTGTTTGTCGCCAATCCCGCGCTGACGCGAGCACAGTTTCAGCGCGTGGCAGAGGAGCTTGCCGCTGGCTCGCGCACGCCCGGTTTGGTCAATCTCTCCTTCACGCGCCGGGTGGCCCAGGCAGATCGCGAGGCGTTTGAGCAGCAGGTTCGGGCGGACCGCTCCCTGTGGGCCGACGGGAATCCAGGCTTTGCCATTCATCCATCGGCGCCGCGCAGCGAGTACTTTGTCGCCGATTTTCTGTGGCCGCTGCAGGGCAATGAAGCCTTGCTGGGCTTTGATATCAGCTCCCAACCCGCCAATCTGGAGGCCATGCACTACGCGCGCGATACCGGCCAGGTCGTCATGTCGGCGCCTTTCACCTTGCTGCAGGAGACGCTTGCACACCCCGGCCCCGGAATCGTCATACGTGTGCCGGTGTTTGACGCCATGCGCGCCGAGGGAGATCCAGCGGCTGGACGGAATTTTCTGGGTGCGGTGGCGATGACGGTGAATGTGCGCGAGCTGATGCAAGCGATCGAGTCGAAATCCGGCAACGAGGATATGGACATCGAACTGCACGACCTGGGCACGCGGGGTGGGAAGTCGGGCGCCGGTGAGGCGGGGATGTTTTTTCACGGTGGCCATGGACGTGCGTTGGACCACCTGCGACCGGCGCAGCGTGAACTGGTGGTGCACAACCGCCTTTGGCGCCTTGATTTTCGTCCCACCGAGCGCTTTTTGAGTCCCCCTGAGACACGCCTTCCCTTGAACAGCGCCCTGGTGGGCGCTGCGCTCGTTTTGTTGTTGGGCACCGTATTCAGCCTGTTGTCGCAGCAGCGACGCATTGCACTGCTGCGGGCCCGCCACTCCGCCGCCGCGCTCATCAGCAGCGAAGGGCGTTTTCTGGCGCTGTTCAACCAGGCTGCTGTGGGTGTCGCTCTGGTCGATGCCGAAACAGAGCAGTTGACTGAAATCAACCAGCGCTTTTGCGCCATTGTGGGCAGTGACAGAACTGCGTTGCGCGGCCGTGCGCTCAGCGAGTTGTTTCAGCCGGGCGCGGATGCCGAGCGCGCGCAGGCGCAAATGCAGGAATTGCGCCGCATGCAAGGCGGAGAGTTTTCCATGGAGCTGCCGCTTGCGGCGCCCCGCGACGCTGCTGCCGGCACCGCCGCACCGCAACCACGCTGGGTGGCCCGCACGATCTCCGCGATGCGGCCCGAGCACGGCGAAGGCGCTGCCACCCACGCCATCGTGGTGCTGCACGACATAACCGCCCGCCATGCCATGGAAGAGGCCCTGCGCCGCAATGAATCGCGTTTGCGTGCCTTGCTGCAGCAATTGCCAGTGGGTGTGTTGCTGCTCGAGCGCGACGGGGCTGTCACGCTTTGCAACCAGCGGTTCACCGAACTGACCGGATACAGCGAGAGCGATCTGCCGGACGGGCAGACGTGGTGGCAAAAGGCCTATCCGGATGCCGAGTACCGGGCGCGGCTTCAAGAAGACTGGCACCTTGCCACGCGCAAGGCGTACCACGAAGGCGCGGCTATCCCCAGCGGGGAATTCACCGTGGTCGGCGCCGATCAGCAATCGCGCACCATGGAAATTGCCGGTGTCTGGGTAGGCACGCAGCTGCTTGTGACCTTTGTCGATCTGTCGCAGCGCAAAGCCGCAGAGCAAGAGATTCGGACCCTGGCCTATTACGACCTCCTGACCGCGCTGCCCAATCGCCGCTTGCTGGTCAACCGCCTGGAGCAAAGCCTCAAACACTGCAAGCCGCCCTCGCACTGCGCGCTGCTGATGCTTGATCTGGACAACTTCAAGGCGCTCAACGACACACGCGGACACGAGCGCGGTGACCAACTGCTCAAGCTGGTGGCCGAGCGATTGCTTGCCTGTGTGCGGTCTGACGACACCGTGGCCCGCCCAGGCGGTGACGAATTTGCCGTGCTGCTCGAAAACGTCGGTGACAGCATGGAGGCAGCCCGCAGGCATTGCGATGAGATCGGTCAAAAAATTCTGGCGTCGCTGCGCGAACCTTATGTAATGGACGGCGAGTCGCACCACAGCACGCTGAGCATGGGTGTGACCGTATTCAGCGCCAATGAAGACAGTGTGGACGCACTGCTGCAGCGCGTGGATCTGGCCATGTACCAGGCCAAGGCTGCCGGCCGCGACACCTTGTGTTTCTACGATCCCAGCATGCACGCCCAGGCCAGCGAACGCGCTGCGCTGGAGGTGGATATGCGTGCCGGTCTGGCGCTCGACCAGTTCGAGCTTTACTACCAGCCCCAGGTGGACCATGGGCGCATCATTGCTGCCGAAGCGCTGCTGCGTTGGCACCATCCGCAGCGCGGTTTTGTATCGCCCGCAAGCTTTATTCCCATGGCCGAAGAAACCGGCCTGATTCTTCCGCTGGGGCAGTGGGTGCTCGAAGCCGCCTGCAGGCAGCTGGCGCAATGGGCCGACGATCCCCAACTGGCCGAACTCAGCCTGGCCGTCAACGTCAGCCCACGCCAGTTTCGCCAGATGGGATTTGTGCAGCAGGTGCTTGCTACGCTGGCCAGCACCGGGGCGGCGGCGCGCCGACTGAAACTGGAGCTGACCGAAGGCCTGCTGCTGCACGATGTGGACGATTGCGTGGCCCGCATGAGCGAGTTGAAATCGTATGGCGTGGGCTTCTCACTCGATGATTTCGGCACGGGTTATTCCAGCCTGTCCTACCTGAAGCGTTTGCCGCTGGACCAGCTCAAGATTGATCAGAGTTTCGTGCGCGACGTTTTGACCGATCCCAACGATGCTTCCATCGTTCGCACCATTCTTGCGCTGGGCAGCAGCCTGGGCCTGCAGGTGGTGGCCGAAGGGGTGGAAACCCAGGAGCAGCAGGCCTTTCTGGAGCGCCACCATTGCCATGCGTGGCAAGGCTACCTGCTGAGCCGTCCTGTTCCTGCCCAGGAATTTGCGGCACTGGTGCGGGCGCATGGGGCTGCGAAGAGGTAGAGACGACAGCTGACCTGATTCGGTTCTGCCGAATGGGAATGCCGGAATCTGTCCCCAGGATTTTCCTCGTCAATGCGCGCCTGCCGCAGCGCCCGCGCTGCCCCCACTGCCGGGCCGCCGCGTCAGCCAGATCAGCGCAATCAGCACCAAAAACAGGCCTGCAGAGGCGAGAAACACGTCGTCGGCGGCACGGGTGAAGGCCTGCTGATCAATCAGGCGGTTGATCAGCGCCAGTGCCTGGGTCTGCGTCATGCCAGTGGCAGTGAGCTGCTGCAGGGTCTGGCCAAACACGCCCTGGCCTTGCACCAGGCCTTCGGTCAGGTGGGCGTGGTGCAGGGCTGCGCGGCTGTCCCACAGCGTGGTGGTGATCGATACACCCATGGCGCCTGCCATGATGCGCACGAAATTGCTCAGGCCAGCGGCCGCTGGAATGCGCTCGGGCGGCAAATCGGCCAGCGTGATGGTGGTGAGCGGGATAAAGAAGAACGCCATGGCAGCGCCCTGAATGACGGTAGGCACCAGAATGTGCCAAAAATCCGTGTCCGTTGTGAACTGCGAGCGCATCCACAGCACCAGCGCAAACACCACGAAGGCCCCGGTCGCCATGCGGCGCGGATCCCACTCGCTCACCTTGCGGCCGACCAGCGGCGTAAGAACGATGGCAAAAATGCCCACCGGCGCCAGTGCCATGCCGGCATTGGTGGCTGTGTAACCCATGAACTGCTGCAGCCACAGCGGCAGCAGCACCACGTTGCCGAAAAATAGTGCGTAGGCCACCGACAAGGACAGCACACCAAAAGCAAAGTTGCGTTCGCGAAACAGGGTGAGGTCGACGACCGGGTGGTCGTCGGTCAGCTCCCATACCAGAAACACGGCGAGGGCAATCACCGCGATGGCAGCCAGCGCCAGGATCAACGGAGAAGAAAACCAGTCCAGCTCTTTGCCTTTGTCGAGCATGAGCTGCGCGCAGCCGACCCAGATCACGAGCAAGGAGAGCCCCAGCGTGTCGATGGGAAGTTTTCTTCGTGGTGTTTCTCGGTGCCGGTAAATGCTCCATGTCACTCCCGCAGCGATCAGGCCGACGGGGACGTTGATATAGAAAATCCACGGCCATGAGATGTTGTCGGTGATCCAGCCGCCCAGCAGTGGCCCCACCACCGGCGCCACCAGCGTGGTCACGCCCCAGAGCGCCAGCGCCATTCCGGCCCGAGCGCGCGGGTAGCTCGCCAGCAGCAGGGTTTGCGAGAGCGGAATCATCGGCCCGGCCACCAGGCCCTGAAGCACGCGAAACACCACGAGCATCTCCAGCGACGATGCAAAGCCGCACAGCCACGAGGTCAGCACGAACAGCAAAATGCTCAGTGTGAACAGGCGCACGGCGCCAAAGCGCTGCGTCAGCCAACCGGTGAGCGGCACCGAAATGGCGTTGGCGACGCCAAAGCTCGTGATTACCCAGGTGCCCTGCGCCGGGCTGACGCCCAGGTCGCCGGCAATGGCGGGGATGGAGACGTTGGCAATCGACGAATCGAGCACGTTCATGAACGTGGCAAGCGAGAGCGCCAGTGTGCCCAGCAGCAGCGTCACGCCGTGCAAGGGCGGATGCGCCGCAGCTTGCATCGCCGGCGGTGCAGGCGCTGCGGGGGGTGCAGGCGGCATCAGCGGTGCCGCCTCGGCAGGGGCTTGTGCAGCGGTCATGGATTATTAGGGCCTGTTAACACTATGCAAGGAGATCGCGTTGTCTCGCAAAGGGAAGGCCATCAGAGCCCGCCCCTGGGCGTTGCGCTCCTTGAGCGTGCGGACGCACGCACTGCGTCGCGCGCCTTGATGGGCAGGTTCTGATGACCTTCGCGACCCCTTGCATAGTGTTAACAGGCCCTAGTGCAGCGCTGGGCGCGGCGCGGCCGCCAGCACGGCCGCTGCCTTGGCATGTGCGCTCGCCTTGCGGCCCAGGTTGGCCGCGATGGTGCGCTGTACGGCCTCATCGGCCGCCTGCATCTGGGCGTCAAACACGCTGGTGGTGGCCACGGGAGCGCTGCGCTGCGTGTCGGAAACCATTTTTCCGGATTGATCTGCGGTGTCCACCCGGACGTCCATCGACAGGCCTATGCGCAGGGGGTGCTCGGCGATTTCGCCCGCGTCCAGCGTGATGCGCACCGGCACGCGCTGCACCACCTTGATCCAGTTGCCGGTGGCGTTCTGCGCCGGCAACAGTGCAAAGGCAGCGCCCGTGCCCGCGCCCATCCCCACCACGGTGCCGTGGTATTTCACTTTGCTGCCGTAGACGTCGGCCTCCAGCTCGGCGCTTTGGCCAATGCGCAAGGTTTGCAACTGGCTTTCCTTGAAGTTGGCGTCCACCCACAAATCGTTCAGTGCCACCACCGTCATCAGCGGTGCGCCGGCCGCCACGCGCTGGCCCAATTGCACGCCGCGCTTGGCGATGTGGCCGGAAATGGGGGCCACCAGCTCCATGCGCTGCAAGGCCAGAAAGGCTTCGCGCACGCGGGCGGCAGCACGCAGCACGCCGGGGTGCTCTTCAATGCGGGTGCCATCGGTCTGCGTCTGGCTGGCGGCGAGCTGCTCTTGTGCAGCCAGCAGGGCGGCCTGGGCGGCCGCGACCGTGCTTTTGGCCGTGTTCACCACGGCGTTGGCGTGCTGGAACTCTTCCTTGCCCACGGCGCCGCTCGCCATGAGCGGGGCGCGGCGCTTCACGTCGTCCTGCAGGCGGGTGGCTTCGGCCTGGGCGCGGGCCAGATCGGCCTTGCGCAGGCTGATTTGCGCTTGAAGCGTAGCGTTGTTGGCATACAGGGCGCGTACCTCGCGCACGGTTTGCGCCAGCTGGGCCTGGGCCTGATCAAGCGCCACGCGGGCGTCCGCCGGGTCAAGCCGCACCAGCAATTGGCCGGCCAGCACATGGTCGGTGTCCTCGGCGCCAATGGCCACCACGGTACCGCCCACCTGGGGCGTGATCAACACCACGTTGCCCGCCACGTAAGCGTTGTCGGTCGATTCAAAATGGCGGCCGTTGACCCAGTGCCAGCCGCCCCAGCCGATACCGACCAGTACGACGGCGACAGCAATCATCGTGAGGCCACGTCGCCGGGCCGTCTTGCTTTCAGTGGGAGTGAGAGGTGCGCTCATGGTGTGGGAAGGGCTGTCAATAGGGGTTTCGGGGGGAGCGGTCAGTGGGCTGCCACTTGTAGCGCAGCGGTGTCATCGCTCCAACCACCGCCCAGGGCGGTCATCAAGGCCAGGCGCACATCGAGTGCGCGGGTCTGCAGGGCCACTGCCTGGCGGCGCTGTGCCAGCACCTGGGTTTCGGTACTGAGCACCACCAGGTAGTTGCCCAGGCCCGCGGCGTAGCGCTCTTGCGCAAAACGGTAGGCCTTTTCGGCTCCAGCCTGTGCTTGCGCTTGCAGGGATTGTTGGCGGGCAATCGACGCTGCGGAAGCCAGGCCATCGCCTGCCTGTTTCACGGCATCGAGGACGGCGCCGTTGTACTGCGCTATCACAGCATCCAGTTCGGCCTGCCGGCCGCCAAGCTGCGCGCGCAGGCGCCCGCCGTCAAAAATCGGCAGCCGCAGCGCGGGCGCTATGCCCGCCTGGCGCGAACTGGCCTCGAACAAGCGGTTCAGCCCCAGCGCGTTCAGGCCGACAAAAGCCGCCAGATTGATGTTGGGATAAAACTCGCTGCGGGCTGCGCCGACGCCTTGCGTGGCGGCCTCGATACGCCAGCGCGCCGCGACGATGTCGGGCCGCCGGCCCAGCAAATCGGCGCCCAGCATTGCGGGTAGGGCGGGCAGCGCCAGAGCGGTCAGACGCGGTGCCAGCGTGCTGAGTGCGTCTGGCGCCTGTCCGGCCAGCACCGCAATCTGGCGCCGCGCCAGGGTGGCCTGTTCACGCAAGGCTTCCATTTGTGCCTGGGCGTCGGGTACGGCGGCCTGGGTTTGCGTCAGCTCCACCTGGCTGTCGAGGCCCGCGCCCACGCGCTCGCGCGTCAGTCGCTCGATGGCCTGGCGCTGCGCAAGCGCCTGCTCGGCGACTTCCTCATCGGCCAGTACACGGGCCAGTGCCACGTAGGCCCTTGCCAGTTGCGCCGCCAGGGTGTTGGCTGCCGCTGCTGCATCGGCCTGCGCCGCGCGCGCCTGGCCCAGCGATGCCTCCAGCTCGGCACGGTGCAGGCCAAAGAAGTCGGGGCTCCAGCTCAGCGAAGCCTGCAGATTCGCGCTGTCATAGACGTTGCCTGCCACGGGCGGTGGCACCAAACCGTTGGCCGTGTAGCGCTGGCGCGTGGCATCCAGCGTCCATTGGGCTTGCGGGCCGTTGGCGGCGTGGCGGGCCTCCGCCAGTGCTGCGGCCTGGGATGCGCGCGCACGCGCTACGGCCAAGCTGGGTTGCTGCGCCAGGGCTTGGTCAATCAGGCTGTCGAGCCTGGCATCGCCCAGCGCCGTCCACCAGCGGACCTGCGGCAGGTGGGCGGTGTCGTCTCCGGATGGCGAGAGGCCCAAAGCCTGCGGCTGGGTGCGCGCCAGGGCCGCATGGGGCGGGCCGGGGTTGGCGCAAGCGCTCAGCAGGCCGACCGCAGCAAGTGCAAGCACACGCACGGCGGGAGAAATGCCGCGCTGGTGCGGCCGCAGAGTGTCAGGCATGGCGTAGGAAGGAGAGAAGAACGTCAGCTGGGAATGCTGGGATGGCGCAGCGCGTCGCCATTGGCCAGCATGCGGCGCAACAGCGCCAGCAAGTGCTGCCATTCGTCGGTGGAAAAACCGTCCAGATGGGCGTTGAGGGTGTCGGCCAGCACCGGAGTGAGTTCTTGCGCCATGGCCGCGCCGAGCGGCGTGGCGCGCACATGGACCACGCGGCGGTCGCTGGTTGAGCGCTCGCGCACGACCAGTTCCTTGGCCTCCAGACGATCGAGCAAGCGCGTCACCGTGGCTGGGTCGGCTTCCAGATCGCGCGCCAGGGCGGCGAGTGTGGTGTCCTTGCAGTGCGATATTTTGTAGAGGGGCAGGCATTGCGCAAAGGTCAGCCCACGGCCCTGCAATTGCGCGTCGGCAGCGCAGCGAATCGACGACAGCACGCTGCGCAGCAGATAACCCACGCTGTCTTCCGGTGCCAGATTGGCCGGAGTGTAGAAAGGGGGCTGCGCTGTGGCTCGGGTCGGCTCCGCACCAACGTCTGTGCCATTCGAGGACGGCGCTGTGGCCTGCGCAGCGTTGCCAAGGGAGGGCTCAGGGAAATCCATGCCCAAGAATTTACTTGACTAGACAATCATTGTTCAAGCAATTGTTGAAAACCCTTTTGTAATCCGGGTTTTGCATCAGACCGACTTGGGCGCGGTGGTGCTGGGCTTACGTCGTTTGCACAGGGCGACGTTCGTTGACGCCGTCAGCATGCCGGGCAAAACCACTGTCAACGGATTCCGGTGCCGCGCGCGCGAGTGCCTCCCGGCCCTCCGGCGTGATCGCCAGCACGCGCCCCAGCCGGCTTTGTGAGCCTGGCATGGGTAGCATCGCGGCGATATAGCCCGTCGCACGCAAAACGCGCAAACGATCAATGTCCTTTTCGTCGCCCAGCGTGCAGGGCAGAGGCGTGTGTGCGAGTTCTCGCAACAGTTCCATAGGCATGAGCAAGCTCCGTTTCGTTCGGCGTATTCTTGCCCCGCAATGATGACGGTTCAATGAAAAATACGTTTTGACACCATCGCCTGGAGGACAAACAAAAACGCAAGGCGGCACGCGCTCCTCTTCGGTCCGGAAGGCCGCAGCGGCGCGCAATCCACCGCCAAAACCAAGCTGCATCGAGCGCCGAGACACTCCAAAAGACACGGAATGACAAAGCCCACCCGTCATGGAAAACGCGGTCAGTAGCTATTGAAAATATAGCTATTAACTCTTACTGGATAAGCGCTAGAGTCAGATTTTCATCAAAATCTCAGCGCCCGAGCACTGCCATCGCCACCACCAGCACGCCGAGCGCCAGGTTGGCGGCCACGCCTTTGCGAACGTTCGCCAGTGCCGCGGCGCCTGCGGACCAGTCGGCAGCGGCCACGGCACGCGCCAGGCCCGCATACGGCCCCAACCGCACGAAGGCAAAGATGGCGATCATCACCAGGCCGATGGCCGCCATGGCATGCCAGTTCCAGGGCATGGTTGCACCCGCGCGCGCCGCCAGGACCATGATGCCCAGGCCGCTCGACAGCGTCAGCAGCGCGGCAGCCAGCACCCAGTTCAAGAAGCGCGTCAGCACGGCGTGCATCAAGCGCAGCCGCTCCGGCGGTGGCAGCAAGGGCAAGGCCGGGCGCAGGCAGAAATGCGCGAACGCCATGCCGCCCACCCAGACGACAATGCTGATCAGGTGGACGAAGAGAAGCAGGGCGGCGAGCATGGCAGTGGCGGCTCTTTGGCCGGGGCAAGGAGGTGGTCCATTGTGCCTTTGCACAGCGGTGTGTCGGGTAACATGCGCGGCTTGGGCCAACCGTGGCAGGGCCGGGGCCAATGCCTCGCCGCCAAGGGGTGCAGGCCCGTGGTTCTCCTGGTGCATCGTGCGACTCAATTCGATCAAACTCTCCGGCTTCAAGTCGTTTGCCGAACCGACCAACTTCCTGCTGCCAGGCCAACTGGTGGGTGTGGTGGGGCCCAATGGTTGCGGCAAATCCAACATCATGGATGCCGTGCGCTGGGTGCTGGGCGAATCGAAAGCCAGCGAGTTGCGCGGCGAGTCCATGCAGGACGTGATCTTCAGCGGCACCACCACCCGCAAGCAGGCCAGCCGCGCCAGCGTCGAGCTGGTGTTCGAGAACAACGACCACCGCGCCGGCGGCCAGTGGAACCAGTACGCCGAGATCGCCGTCAAGCGCGTGCTGACGCGCGATGGCACCAGCAGCTACTACATCAACAACCAGCCGGTGCGCCGCCGCGACGTGCAGGATGTGTTCCTCGGCACCGGCCTGGGGCCGCGCGCCTACGCCATCATTGGCCAGGGCACGATCAGCCGCATCATTGAAAGCCGCCCCGAAGAGCTGCGCCTGTTCCTCGAAGAAGCCGCAGGCGTCTCCAAATACAAGGAGCGCCGGCGCGAGACCGAAAACCGATTGCACGACACGCGCGAGAACCTCACCCGCGTCGAAGACATCCTGCGCGAGCTCGGCGGCAACCTTGAGCGCCTGGAAAAACAGGCCGAGGTCGCCCAGCGCTACCAGGCCCTGAGCGCCCAGGCCCAGTTGCGCCAGCAGCAGCAGTGGTTTTTGAAGCGCGCCGACGCCGAGGCCGAGCAGGAGCGGGTGCGGCTTGACGGCCTGCAGGCCTTGAACGACCTTGAATCGCGCACCGCCGACCTGCGCCATGTCGAGTCTGAGCTGGAAACCATCCGCCAGGCCCACTACGCTGCCGGGGACCAGGTCAACCAGGCCCAGGGCAAGCTCTACGAAGCCACGGCCGAAGTAGGCCGGCTCGAAGCCGAAATCCGCTACGTCATCGAAGGCCGCCAGCGCGTGGAGCAGCGCCTGGTGCAGCTCGCCGCCCAGGCCGAAGAATGGACCGGGCGCAGCAGCGAGGCCCAGGCCGAGCTGGAAAACCAGACCGGCGCCGGCGTGGACGCCGAGGAGCGCGCCGAAATGCTGGCCGCCCAGGTGGAGGAGCAGGCCGCAGTGCTGCCCGATCTGGAAGACGCCCTGCGCGCCAGCCAGCGCAGCGCCGACGAGCAGCGCGCCGCCGTGGTGCAAGTCCAGCAGCAGATCCAGGTGCTGGCGGCCGAGCAGCGCAGCCTGCAGGAACAAAAGCGCCAGCAAGAGCAGCGTTTTGAGCGCCTGCGCACCGACAAAAATGCCCTGGCAGCGCCCGACGAAGCCCGGTTGCAGAACTTGCAGATCCAGCTCGATGAGGCGCGCGAAGTGGCTGAAACCCAGGCCGCGCGCCTGGCCGAACTGCAGGACGCGGTGCCCCTGCTGGACGACGAGCGCCGCACGCGCCAGCAGACGGTGAACGCCGAGAGTGCCCGTCTGGCCGAGCTCTCGGCGCGCATGGAAGCCCTGAAAGCGCTGCAGGAAAAGCTCAAGACTTCATCGAAATTGCAGCCCTGGCTGGAGCGCCAGGGGCTGGAGGGCATGGCCGGCCTGTGGAGCCGCATCCACATCGAAACCGGCTGGGAAAACGCCTTGGAGGCCGCACTGCGCGAGCGCCTTTCCGCCCTCGAAATCGGGCGGCTGGAAACGGTGCGCGGGTTTCTGGGCACGAGCGGCACCGAGGCGCCGCCCGCACGCCTGGCGTTTTTCAGTCTGCCGCCGGCCCCGCCAGCCGTGCCGGCCACCGCGCTGCCGCGCCTGGCCAGCCTGCTGCGCGTCCATGACGTGGGCCTCTCGGCCATTCTGGACGAATGGCTGCAGGGTTGCTACACCGCCAGCAGCCTGGACGACGCGCTGGCCCTGCGCGAGCGCCTGGCGCCAGGGGAGACCCTGTACGTGCCGGGTGGCCACGCCGTCACCGCGCACAGCGTGGGCTTTTACGCCCAGGACTCCGAGCAGTCGGGCCTGCTCGCGCGCGCCCAGGAAATCGAGCACCTCGAAAAAGAGCTGCGCGCCCAGGCGCTGATCAGCGACGAAGCGCGCCTGGCCCTGGCCCGCGCCGAGAGCCAGTACCAGGACAGCGCCCAGCGCCTGGCGCAGACGCGGCGCGAAGCGGCCGAATCGCAAAGCCGGGCCCACGAGCTTCAGGTGGAGCACCTGCGCCTGGCACAGCTGGCCGAGCAGGCGCGTGCGCGCAGCGCGCAAATCGATGCCGACCTGGCGGAAGTCGAAGCGCAACTGGCCGATCTGCAGGAGCGCGCCGCCACCGCTGAAGGCCGCTTTGAAGAGCTGGACATGCAGCTGGCCGACACACAGGAGCGCCACGCCCAACTGGGCGAGCGGGTGATCGAGGCCGAACGGCGCCTCGCGGCCTGCCGCGAGCAGCAGCGCACCCTGGAGCGCCAGGCCCAGGAGGCTGCGTTCTCCCAGCGCAGCGCCGCTGCGCGCCGGGCCGAGCTGGAGCGCACGCTGGCGACTGCGACCAGTCAGACGGCGGCCTTGGCCGCCGAGCGCGAGCGCGCCCAGGGTGAGTTGGCGCGCCTCTCCGACGCCGCCGCCCAGGGCGGACTGCAGCAGGTGTTGGCGCAAAAGATGGAACGCGAGCAGGCACTGGCTACCGAGCGCAGCCGCTACGACGACCTGACCGCGCGCCTGCGCGCCAGCGACGAGAGGCGCATGCAGATCGAGCGCGCGCTGGAGCCGCAACGCGCGCGCATCACCGAATTCCAGCTCAAGGAGCAGGCCGCGCGCCTGGGACTGGAGCAGTACAGCACGCTGCTGCAGGAGGCGAACGCCGACATGGCCGTGCTCGAGGCCTCGATTGCCGAGGGCAGCGTGCGCCTGGCCGGCCTGCAGGGCGAGATCGACAGGCTGCAGCAGGGCATCGCGGCGCTGGGCGCCGTGAACCTTGCCGCGCTGGAAGAACTGGCTGCGGCCAGCGAACGCAAGGTGTTCCTCGACGCGCAAACCGCCGACCTGCAGGAGGCCATGAACACCCTGGAAGACGCCATTCGCAAGATCGACGGCGAGACGCGCCAACTGCTCTCGGGCACCTTTGACGCCGTGAACCAGCACTTTGGCCGCATGTTCCCCGAACTGTTCGGCGGCGGCCATGCGCGCCTGATCGTCACCGGCGACGAAATTCTGGATTCGGGCGTTCAGGTCATGGCGCAGCCGCCGGGCAAGAAAAACCAGACCATTCATCTGCTCTCGGGCGGCGAGAAGGCGTTGACCGCCATTGCGCTGGTGTTTGCCATCTTCCAGCTCAACCCGGCGCCGTTCTGCCTGCTGGACGAAGTCGATGCGCCGCTCGACGATGCCAACACCGAGCGCTACGCCCGCCTGGTGACCAGCATGAGCACGGACACGCAATTTCTTTTCATCAGCCACAACAAGATCGCCATGGAAATGGCCCAGCAGCTCATTGGTGTCACCATGCAGGAGCAGGGCGTTTCGCGCATCGTGGCGGTCGACATGGAGTCGGCTTTGTCGATGGCTAGCACATGACGCCCCCTGCGTCGCTTCGCGCCTTCCCCCTGAGAGGGACGCCTCCAGTGGCCTGGCGGAGCCAGTTCCACGGTGGCGCTGGCCAAGAGCAACGGCGCCCGCCGCAGTCGCTGTCGCGGATGTCTCACAATCGCAGCGGACAGAATTGAGCTTTACGCCTGGCGACCCATTTTTCGCAAGCCGAGAACGTTTTTTATGAGCACCCTGCAAATCAGTTTGGCCGTCATCGGCGCGGTGTTGCTGGCCCTCATCGTGGCCTACAACGCCTGGACCAACCACAAGAACGCACCGCGCCGGGCCGAGCGCAGCGACGCGCCGCGCCAGGAGCCGGCGTTTGATGGCGTCGCCCCGCTGCCCGACCTGGCGGATGCGCAAGGGCATCCGCCCCCGAGGAGCGCGATGGCGATTTCGCCGCTACCGTGCCGGACGAATCGGCTCTGACGTTCCCGCCGTCCAGCCACAGCGCCGATCGCCGCCATGCGCTGGACGCGCTGATCGACGCCATTGCACCGCTCTCGCTCGATCACCCGGTCTCGGGCGAAGCCGCGCTGGCCGCACTGCCTCCCACGCGCCGCGCTGGCAGCAAGCCCTTTGCCATCGAAGGCCAGAACGAAGCGAGCGGCCAATGGGAGATGCCCGCGCCTGGCCAGCGCTACCGGGCCTTCCAGGCGGGCGTGCAACTGGCCAACCGCACCGGCGCGCTGAACGAAATCGAGTTCTCGGAATTTGTCGCCAAGACCCAGACCTTTGCCGATGCCGTGGGCGCCGCGCCCGACTTTCCCGACATGCTGCACGAGGTGGCCCGCGCACGCGAACTGGATCAGTTCGCCAGCGACCACGACGCCCAGCTCGCCTTTGTGCTGCGCGCGCGCCAAGCCGCCTGGAGCCCCGGCTATGTGCACCAGAACGCGGCGCGTGTTGGCTTCGTGGCGGGCACGCTGGCAGGGCGCATGGTGTTGCCCGCCACTGGAGAAGGGGGCGGGGCGGTGCTCAGCCTGTCATTCGACACCCAGGCGGCCTTGTCGGACAACCCGGAGCAGTCGGCCATGCGCGAACTGCTGCTGAGCCTGGACGTGGCTCAGGTGCACCGCAGCGAGCAGCCGTTTGCGCGCCTGCGTGAGGTGGCGGCGCAGTTGTGCGAAAGCATGGACGCGCTGCTGTGCGACCAGAATGGCTCGCCGCTTCCCGCCATGGCCATGGATCCGATTGCCGGTGACCTGGAGCTACTCTACGACAAGCTCGACGGACGCGACCTCTCGGCCGGCTCGCCGCAGGCGCGGCGGGTATTTAGCTAGCGCTCTCCCCCCCTGTGTCGCTTCGCTCCTCCATGCAGCCGCCCGAGGCGACAGCCTTTCGGGGATGTCCACAAGCCTGCGCAGGCAGGCTTGGAGCCGCAGCCCTCAGCCCCTTCTCTCGCAACGCTGCGCGCCGCAGGTGGGGGGACGCCGCCAGCGCTGCGGGGCGGCCCTTGCGCGGCGGCCGCTGGTATGGGCCGCGCCAGTCTCATGCGCCCTATGCTATTGGGCGCTGCATGTCGCATTGAAATGCCAAAGAATTTAGACCTTTTTTCGGCTCCAGCGCAATCAGAGCAAGCGCAAGCAGCTATAAAAATAGAAGCATTGCGCCAGCAGATCAACCGCTGGGCGCACTTGTACTACGTGCAGGACGCGCCCGAGGTGCCAGACGCGGAATACGACCGCGTGTTTCGCGCGCTGCAGGCGCTGGAGGCGCAGTTCCCTGGGCTGGTGACACCCGAGTCACCCACCCAGCGCGTCGGTGGCGCGCCGCGCCCGGAGCTGACGCCGGTGCGCCACGCCGTGCCCATGCTGTCCATCCACACCGAAACCGATGTGTCGCCTGCCGGTGCGCAGGCGTTTGACGCGCGCGTGCGGCGTGAACTCGGCCTGGCGGCGGATGCGCCACCCGTGGCTTACGTGGCAGAGCTCAAGTTCGACGGCCTGGCCATGAACCTGCGCTACGAGGCCGGCGTGCTGGTGCAGGCCGCCACGCGCGGCGATGGCGAAGTCGGCGAGGACGTGACGCACAACATCCGCACCATGCGGCAGATTCCGCTGCGGCTGCCGAGCGACGTACCGCCGGTGCTGGAAGTGCGCGGTGAGGTCTACATGGCGCGGGCTGACTTTGAAAACCTGAACGAAGCCCAGCGCGAGCGCGGCCAGAAAACTTTCATCAACCCGCGCAACACGGCCGCCGGCGCCGTGCGCCAGCTCGATCCGGCCATTGCAGCGCAGCGGCCGCTGAAGTTTTTTGCCTATGGCTTTGGGGAGGTCACGCCGGTGGAGCAGGGCGGCCCGGATTTCGCCACGCACTTCGACCTGCTCCAGCAACTGAAGCAATGGGGTTTTCCGGTCGCAGCGCAGACCACACAAGCGCTGGGAGCTAGCGAATTGATAGCGTTCCACGAACGCATCGCCGCCGAACGCGACCAGCTCCCCTACGACATCGACGGCGTGGTCTACAAGGTCGATTCGCTCGCCCTGCAGCGCCAGCTCGGCTTCAAGACGCGCGAGCCGCGCTGGGCCGTGGCGCACAAGTACCCGGCGCAGGAGATGGTGACGCGCATCGAAGGCATCGACGTGCAAGTCGGCCGCACCGGCAAGCTCACGCCCGTGGCGCGGCTGGCGCCGGTGTTTGTGGGCGGCGTCACAGTGACCAACGCCACGCTGCACAACCTGTTCGAGATTCGGAAAAAAGGCGTGCGCGTGGGCGATCAGGTGGTCGTGCGCCGCGCGGGCGACGTTATCCCGGAAGTTGTAGGCACATTGCCTCCCCTAGCTGACTCTCCTGAAGTCATTTTTGTCGACGGGGTGCCTGTAAAGCATATTCACGGACATCCTCCGCGAGAGACGTATGTGCCCAACTTTCGCATGCCCACACATTGCCCCATCTGCGGCAGCGACGTGGTGCGCGAACCCGGCGAAGCCAACCACCGCTGCACCGGCGGGCTCTTTTGCCCGGCACAACGCAAGGAGGCGCTGCTGCACTTTGCCGCGCGCCGCGCCATGGACATTGACGGCCTGGGCGAAAAACTGGTGGATCAACTAGTGGATGGCGCTGTGGTGCACACCTTGCCGGACCTGTACCGCATTGGTCTCGTCGGCTTGTTGGCGCTGGAGCGCATGGGCGAAAAATCGGCACAAAACCTGTTGGCGGCGCTGGAGAAGTCGAAAAGCACCACGCTGGCACGCTTCCTGTTTGCACTGGGCATCCGACATGTCGGCGAGGCCACCGCCAAGGACCTGGCGCGGCATTTCGGCAGTCTGGATGCCATCCTGAACGCCACCACCGAGGAACTGTTGCAGGTGCCCGATGTAGGTCCAGTCGTCGCAGAAGCCATCCACACCTTCCTTGCGCAGCCGCACAACCTCGAAGTTGTCGAACAACTGCGCGCCTGCGGCGTGCATTGGCCGGAAGGCCCGCCCGTCGAGCGCACCACCTTGCCCCTCGCCGGCCAGACGGTGGTGCTCACCGGCACGCTCCCCACGCTCACCCGCGAGGACGCCAAAGCCATGCTGGAAGCCGCTGGTGCCAAGGTCGCAGGCTCGGTCAGCAAGAAGACGCACTATGTGGTGGCGGGGGAGGATGCCGGCAGCAAACTCGCAAAAGCGCAAGAGCTGGGGGTGGCTGTGCTCGACAAAACCGGTCTGATGGCGCTGCTGGGCAAGTCGGCATGACGCGCAAACCCGTCATTGGCCTGGCCCTGGGCAGCGGATCGGCGCGCGGCTGGGCGCACATCGGTGTGATTCGCGCGCTGCAGGCCGCCGGCATCCGTCCCGATCTGGTCTGCGGCTCCTCGATTGGTGCCGTGGTGGGTGCAGCCTACGCGCTGGGCGAACTCGACCGCTTCGAGCAATGGGCGCTGGGACTGACGGGCCGCACCGTGTTCTCGTTCATGGATTTCAAGCTCTCGGGTGGCATGCTCAAGGGCGAGCGGGTGATCGAGTTCTTCCGCCGCAATTTTTCCGACCGCGACATCGAGGCGCTGGACATGCCTTTTGCCGCCGTGGCCACCGCCTTGCATTCGGGCAGCGAGGTGTGGCTGCGCACCGGCTCCACGGCCGACGCGGTGCGTGCCTCGATGGCCTTGCCCGGTCTGTTTACACCGGCCCAGCGCGATGGGCGTTTGCTGGTGGATGGCGGTCTGGTCAATCCCGTGCCGGTGTCGCTGGCACGCGCCATGGGCGCCGACGTGGTGATTGCCGTGGATCTGAACGCCGATATCCTCAGTCGCCACCTGCGCAGCCCGGCGCGCCCGGCGCCCCCCGCCGAGCCGGTAGAGCAGGCCCTGGAGGACGAGGCGGCCAGCGCCGAATCCTCTGCCCCCTGGGTGCGTCGCCTGCAGGATGGCTTCGTCGCGCTCTTGCCCACGGGAGACCACGATCGCGAGCGGCTGCCTTCGCTCTTGGAGGTGGTAATGGGCAGCGTCAACATCATGCAGGTGCGCATCACGCGCAGTCGCATGGCAGGCGAGCCACCCGAAGTGGTAATTGCGCCCCGCCTGGCGCACCTGGGCCTGCTGGATTTTTACCGCGCCGCCGAAGCCATCGAAGAAGGTCGCAAGGCGGCGGAGGGCGCGCTGCCGTTTTTGCGGCAGCTGGGGCTGGGAGATCATTCAATAGGTAAAGCATTCGGGGCTTGACCTGTGCGCTGCCCGAAGGCGTGCGCTCACTCCTTCACTGTCAGGGCCAAATCGGCAGTATCCGTGCCGCTTGCATTTTTTGCATTCAAGATAACGGGATAGACGCCTACAGATTGCGCCACCCCGGTGACGACGCCCGTGGTGTTATCAAGCGCCAGCCCAAGCGGCAGACCGAGGGCGTTGAACCGGACAGGCCGATTTACGGCGCGAACACGCCAATGAACAGGTTGACCTGCGCGTATTGAAACGGCTGCCGTCGGCCCCAGCAAGGGGGCCGTCAGTTTGTCGCGTTGAAGCAAGAAGGCATTCAGACGTCGGCGCGCGTTCTCGCGCAGGTCGAGCCAGAACAGGCTGATGTCGAACACGTGATAGTTGGTGCCGCCAAAGACGCCGCCGTCGTTGAACAGTTCGGGTGGTAGCGGCGGCGCGACCAGTGCATAGCGGCCGTCGTCGAGCACGCGCACCAATTGCCCGCGCGGCTGCGTGAAATGGGTGGCTTCGACGCCGAAGGGCACGGCGCCACGGTGGACGCGGGCGGCTGTGCGGGGAGTCTTCTTGCTCCAGCTCACGGGGTTGACGTTCACCAGCGGCTGGCCCGCCGCGGCCACCCAACGCTGTTGTCGTGCGTTCCAGTGCGTCACCAGCTCCCACTCGTCGAAATTGTTGCCCTTGCCCTCGCCGAAGACGCCCCACACGGCGGCGCAACCCGTCTGTGCAGGCCGGGTGCAGGGCGGGATGTGGTGCAGGTCCTCCTGGAACACCGAGCGAGGCAGAGGAATGCCCGGCAGGTAGGCCGCGACCATACGCTGTTGCAGCGGCGTGCCCTGGATGAGCTCCGAGAGCAGGCGCTGGGCGTGGTTGGCCCCCTGGCTGTGGCCCACGAGGAAGAACGGGCGCCCCTGGTTGTGGTGGACGGCGTAATGCTCGAAGGCGCGGCGTACGTCGGCATAGGCGTAATTCATGGGTGCCTGCTGCTCATCCTCGCTTTTTTCGTACACGGGCAGTGCTGTCTGGCGGTAGCGCGGGGCGTAGACGCGCGCCACGCCGTTGAAGGGCGTGGCCTGGGCCATGAGCATCAGATCGCCGAGCTTGGCGGCGTCGGGATCGTCCACAGGCACGTTGAGCATGTCCTTACGCATGCCGGTGGTCGGGTGAATGTAGAACACATCCGCGCGCGCCTGCGCCTGCAGGTCCGTGAAGCCGCCACCCTTGGGCGTGAACCCGGCAGCCGAGGGCTGCCCGGGCAGAGCGAGCCAGGATTCGGGGCGGGCATAGTCGGGTGCGGGAAGGGGACTGCCGTCCGCCCCATGGGCCGTGAGCAGGCACAGGGCCATGGCCAGTCCGGTCAAGGATGGTAGGTGCAAAAACTTGGCTGACGACATGGTTTTCTCCTTTGTAGTAACTGCCAAGACTGTTATTTTCGATGCCGCCTGGGGAGGAGGGCGATTTCACCTACAACGAAAGGGGACAAGCGATGAAGAAGCAGCAGAACGCGGGCCTGTCGCACCGACGCGGGTTCATGGCTGCGGCCGCCACGGGTCTGGCCATGCCGGTGCTGGCGCCGGCGCAAGAGGCCCAGCCCACCGAGAGTCTGGAGCGTGGCCGCACACGCGTGGCAGGCTTTGCCGACGCCGAGATGGACTACCAGTTGATGCGCCAGCTCGGCGCTGTGCGCTACGGCGGCGCCTCGGTGGGCGAATGTCTGGCGTTGGCGCAGCGCATCCAGAACGGCGTTCCGGCCAGTTGGGTGGCCGAGTTCGCCGCTGCGGGCGTGCGCCAGGAGCAGGACGCCGCCGCGCGCGCGCGGCGCGGGCATGTGGTGAGCGCGCGCGACCAGTACCTGGTGGCGAGTAACAGCTACCGCGCGGCCGAATACTACTGCGGCGTGCTCGACCCCAAGCATGCGCAGCTGGGTCTCAAGAGCCGCGAGTGCTTCCTCGCTGCCATGCACCAGCAGGGCGGGGCGTTCGAGGCATTTTCGCTGCCCTTCGGCGAAACGCCCCTGCCCGCCTACTACATCCGTGCGCCCCAGGCGCGCGCGCGTCGAGGTAAGACGCTGATGATCATCAGTGGCTACGACGGCACACTGGAGGAAACCTGGCTGGCCTATGGCCGCGCTGCACTCGAGCGTGGCTACCATCTGATGCTGTTCACCGGCCCGGGGCAGATGGACACGCTGCGTTTCCATCCGGGCATCGCGTTCATCCCTGAGTACGAGCGTGTGGCCAAGGTGGCGCTGGACCATGTGCTCTCCCGTCCCGGCACGGATCCGCGCCGCGTGGCGCTCATGGGCATCAGCTTCGGCGGCTATTTCGCCACGCGCATGGCGGCGCACGAGCCGCGCATCCGCGCGCTGATCGCCAATTCACCCATTGTGGATTTGCACGCCTACATGGCGTCCTTTGCCGGTTTTGACCCAGCGCAGATGCCCGATGCCGAGGACATCCGCCTGGCCGATGTGGATGCCATCCCGCCCACAGTCATCCCACCACAGACGCGCGAGATGATGCGCAACCTCATGGTGCGCCTGGGGCAGGAGAGCTTCAAACGCGCGTACCAGCGCCTGCACGATTTTCGCGTGAACGATACGGCCCTGCGGGCCATCCGCTGCCCAGTGCTCGGGTTGACGGGCAGCGGGGAAGGGGCCGAGCCCTTGGCGCAGGCTGAGCGTTTCCACCACGGCGTGGGTGGCCCGGCCACGCGCCACATGTTCACCGACCTGGAGGGAGCAGACGGGCACTGCCAAAACGCCAACCTGGCGTATTCGGCGGCGGTCTCGATGGACTGGCTCGACGAGCTGTTCGCTTGAGCCGGTGCGGCGCGTCCGATACCCGCGCGCACCGTTAGCCTAAATCCGGCAGTTGGATGCGCCCCTTATAGTGCCGCCATCGGCGTGCCAGGCAAGGTGCGAGTCTGGTGCTGGCGGGTGTATAGCGTCTTTACACAACAGGTGAGCACGATCGAAGTGGCCATGGCCAATGTTCACACGGGTTTCGAGACATTCACAAGCGGTCAGTTGTCGGATTCAGGTTGAATCAGTCGATATCCACGCAGTGCACGCCGAAGCTGCCCGCGCGCCGGTCGGCAAAAAAGCGCACCAGGGTTTCTTTCACTGTGCGAAACGCCAGCTCGTCCCAGGGCACTTCGTGCTCGGCGAAAAACCGGGCTTCCAATGTTTCGTAGCCAGGATCCAGGTGTTCAGACAGCAGTTCGGCTCGGTAGAACAGATGCACCTGGCCCACGCGTTGCACGTTGAGTACCGAAAACAGCGGGCCTAACGCAATATGCGCACCGGCTTCTTCGTCGGTCTCGCGCTCTGCGCCTTGGGACGTGGTTTCGTTCAGTTCCATGAAGCCCGCCGGCAGCGTCCATTTGCCGCGCCGCGGCTCAATGGCGCGCAGGCACAGCAGTACGCGGCCATCGGGCAGGACGGGAATGGTGCCCACCACGTTGAGCGGGTTTTCGTAGTGCACCCGCCCGCAGTTCGGGCAGACCGCGCGCTGGCGGGTGTCGCCGTCGTCGGGCAGGCGGTAGACCACGGCGGTACCGCAGTCGCGGCAATGGCGAATAGGGTTGTGCAAGCTCATGCGAAATTTATAAACAAATAGGCCACCAGCGCTTGTTCCACCTGCGCGAGCAGCTATTGAAAAATGAGTTGCTTCACGCCACCCGCAGACTCAGGGGCGCCAGTCCGTCGACGCCGCCTTCCAGCAGGTCGCCGGGCTGTACGGCTCCGACGCCGGCCGGGGTACCGGTGTAGATGAGGTCGCCCGGCGCGAGCTGCCAGGCCTTGGAGAGGTGCTCGATGACCTCGCTGATGTTCCAGATCAGCTGGGCCACCCGGCTGCGCTGGCGTTCCTGGCCATTCACCTGCAGCCAGATGCCCGCCTGCTGTACGTCGCCCGCTTGCGCCGCCGGGGTGATGGGGGTGATGGGCGCGCTGGCGTCAAAACCTTTGCCGATGCACCAGGGGCGGCCCTGTTTTTTCATCTCGCCTTGCAGGTCGCGCCGCGTCATGTCCAGGCCCACGGCATAGCCAAAGATGTGGCTGGGCGCGTCGGCCGCAGCGATGTTGCGCCCGCCCTTGCCGATGGCGACCACCAGTTCAATCTCGTGGTGAAGATCGTGCGTCAGGCTGGGGTAGGGCAGCAGCGCCGGCTCCTCGCCCGCGGCCAGCACCAAGGCGTCCGCCGGCTTCATGAAGAAGAACGGCGGCTCGCGTCCGGTAAACCCCATCTCCTTGGCGTGCTCCTCGTAGTTGCGTCCCACGCAGTAAATGCGGTGCACGGGAAAACGCGCCTCGGTGCCCAGTACAGGAACGCTGGTGACGGGCGGCGGTGGAAAGACATAGCTCATCAGATACCTCTTGTGGTCATTGGCGCCGGGCGCGGCGGGCAGTGCCGTGGCTACACTCGCGTCCATGTCTGAAAGCTCGCATTGTCACCGCGCCGTGCCGCCTGTGCAGGGGGAGGACTTGGCGGCCGATGCCGATTGGCTGCGCCCGTGCTGGCCCGCACCCCCGCACGTGCACGCGCTGTGCAGCACGCGCGCTGGCGGCGTGAGCACAGGTGCTTTTTCCAGCATGAACCTGGGCACCCATGTGGGTGATGCGCCCGATGCGGTGGCAATGAACCGCCAGCGCCTGCAGGCCGCGCTGCAGCACGCTACGCCGGGTGCACGGCCGGTGTTTTTGAATCAGGTGCACGGCTCGTCGGTGCTTGAACTGGCGCCCGGCGCCAGCGATGGTGCCTGTGCCGACGCTGCCTTGACCGCGCAAGCCGGTCTGGCCTGCACCATCATGGTGGCCGACTGCTTGCCGGTGCTGATCACCGATCAGCGGGGCCGCATGGTGGCCGCTGCACATGCCGGTTGGCGTGGACTCGTGGGCGGAGTTCTGGAGTCGGTTTTGGAGCGTTTTAGGGTGCTAGCGCTTACCCATCAACAGCTAAAAGCTATTGAAAAGGGAGCAAGTGAAGCATGGGATGCGGCCGATTTGCTGGTCTGGCTCGGCCCCTGCATCGGCCCGCAGGCGTTTGAAGTGGGCGCAGAGGTGCGGGAGGCGTTTTGTGCCGTGAATGCCCAGGCGGCAGCGCATTTCGCCCCCCAGGTGGGGGGCAAATACCTGGCTGACTTGCCAGCCCTGGCGCGCCAGCGGCTTGCAGCGCTGGGCGTTAGCCAGGTCTACGGCAACGATGGCAGCGACGCCTGGTGCACGGTGGCGCAGAACTCACGCTTCTTCTCGCACCGGCAGGGTGGCGGGCCCAGCGGCGGCACCGGGCGCATGGCTGCCTGCATCTGGCTGGGCTGAAGCCTGCGAGGCGGCCTGCGCCGCCACAGTGCGCTCGTGCATCTGGCGCTCCTGCACTTCGCGCGCACGAATTTTTCGTCGCCTTCCGGGCGTTCCCAGGATGTAGATCACGATAGAGAGCGGCAGTGCGCCATAGAGCGCAAAAGTGATGAGGGCACCGAGCACGCTGCCGGTCGTGCTCGTCGCCTCGGCGACAGCCATCAGCACCACCACATACAGCCATGCAATCACTATCAGGTACATGGGAAATCCGGAGTCAGGAAAACAAGGGTCATGGGGCGTTACGATAGCAGTGGCAGGCGCAACCAGGCGCCTGCCTCAACGGGCGCCGCCTGCCCACGAGGAGACAGCATGAGTTCCGATTCGCTCTGGGCCCAAAGTGCCCAGCAATACCAGGAAGTTTTCGGTGAGAACTGGAAGCGCGCGCTGGAGGTTTTTCAGCAAATCGAGATGCCGGTTGCCCCGACCGCCGGTGCGACTGCATCGATCCGGTTGGCCCCCGACAAACTGCAAGCGCTGCAAAAGCAATACGTGGACGAGGCGGCCAAACTTTGGGCGGAAGGCCTGAGTGCACCCCAGCCCACGGGCGACAAGCGATTTGCGTCTGAAGCCTGGGGCGACAACCCGGTAGCGGCGTTCTCGGCCGCAGCCTATCTGCTCAATGCGCGCACCCTCATGGGCCTGGCCGATGCAGTCGAAGGCGACGGCAAGACCCGCGCGCAGGTGCGCTTTGGGGTGGAGCAATGGATTGCGGCCATGTCTCCCAGCAATTTTTTGGCCTTCAACCCTGAAGCGCAGCGCAAGGCCATTGAAACCAAGGGCGAGAGTATTGCCCAGGGCATGGCCAACCTGGTGAGCGATATGCGCCAGGGCCATGTGTCCATGACCGATGAAAGCCTGTTCGAAGTCGGCCGCAACGTCGCCACCACCGAGGGCGCTGTGGTCTATGAGAACGACTTGTTCCAGCTCATCGAGTACAAGCCGCTCACCGACAAGGTGTACGAGTTGCCGTTCGTGCTGGTGCCTCCGAGCATCAACAAGTTCTACATCCTGGACCTGCAGCCAGAGAACTCGCTGATTCGATACTGCGTTGCGCAAGGCCACCACACCTTTGTGGTGAGCTGGCGCAATCCCGACCAATCGCTCGCGCACAAGACCTGGGACGACTACATCGAGCACGGTGTCATGGAGGCGATCGAGGTTACGCGCCAAATCACCGATGCAAGCCAGGTCAATGCCCTCGGTTTTTGTGTTGGCGGCACCATGCTCAGCAATGCATTGGGAGTGCACGCGGCGCGTGGCGAGCAACCCGTGGCCAGCGCCACTTTTCTCACGACGCTGATTGACTTCACCGACACCGGCATCCTCGACGTCTTTATCACTGAAGGCTTTGTACGCATGCGCGAATTCGAGATGGGTGAAGGCGGACTCATGAAGGGGCAGGATCTCGCCTCCACCTTCAGCTTCCTGCGGCCCAATGACCTGGTGTGGAACTACGTGGTGGGCAACTATCTCAAGGGCGAGACGCCGCCGCCGTTTGATCTGCTGTACTGGAACAGCGACAGCACCAACCTGTCTGGGCCGTTCTATGCCTGGTATCTGCGCAACACCTACCTTGAGAACAACCTGATCAAGCCAGGCAAGACGACCGTGTGCGGCGAAAAGCTCGACTTGCGCAAGGTGAAGCTCCCGGTCTATATCTACGGCTCGCGCGAAGATCACATCGTTCCCATCAATGCGGCCTATGCCAACACGCAGGTGTTGCCGGGCAAGAAGCGCTTCGTCATGGGTGCATCCGGCCATATTGCCGGAGTCATCAACCCGCCGTCTGCCAACAAGCGAAAGCACTGGACGCGCGACGACGGTAAATTCCCTGCCACCCTGGAAGGCTGGCTTGAAGGCGCGAGCGAGCACAAAGGCAGCTGGTGGACCGACTGGTCCGACTGGCTGTCTGGCCACGCGGGCAAGCAGGTGGCCGCGCCCAAGCGCTATGGCAAGGGGGCCAAGTTCAAGGCCATCGAGCCCGCACCCGGCCGCTATGTAAAACAAAAAGCCTGATATGGAGGGCAACCCCCTGAGCGGCTGCGCCGCTTCCCCCTTCTCTCGCAGCGCTGCGCGCAGCGGGAAGGGGGCCGCCACCAGCGCGGCGGGGGGGCGCGACCTGCACAGGCCCTTGCGCGGCGGCCGCTGGTCTGGCCCGCGCTAGGTGCAAGCGCTGTGGCGCCGTGTAGCGCCGCCTTCGCAACGGACTACTGAATCCCTTCTCAAAAACATTTCAACCCAAGGAAAAATCATGGAAGACATCGTCATTGTTTCCGCCGCCCGCACCGCAGTTGGCAAGTTTGGCGGCGCGCTCGCCAAGATCCCTGCCACCGAGCTGGGAAGCATCGTCATCAAGGAGGCCATTGCACGCGCTGGTGTGGGCATGGACCAGATCGGCGAAGTCATCATGGGCCAGGTGCTCGCCGCTGGTGTTGGCCAGAACCCGGCGCGCCAGGCGCTGATGAAGGCCGGCGTGGCCAAGGAAACTCCGGGCCTGACCATCAATGCCGTCTGTGGCTCAGGCCTCAAGGCCGTAATGCTGGCCGCACAGGCCATTGCCGCCGGCGACAGCGAAATTGTGGTGGCCGGTGGGCAGGAAAACATGAGCCTCTCGCCCCACGTGCTCAACGGCTCGCGCGACGGCCAGCGTATGGGCGACTGGAAGATGGTCGACACCATGATCGTCGATGGTCTGTGGGACGTGTACAACCAGTACCACATGGGCATCACTGCCGAAAACGTTGCCAAGCAATACGGCATCACGCGCGACATGCAGGACGCCCTGGCGCTTGCCAGCCAGAAAAAGGCCGCTGCAGCGCAGGACGCCGGGCGCTTCGCTGATGAAATCGTCAGCGTGAACATTCCACAGCGCAAGGGCGATCCGGTGGTTTTCAGTGCCGACGAATACCTCAACCGCAAGACCAATGCCGAAGCGCTGGCGGGTCTGCGCCCAGCGTTTGACAAGGCTGGCAGCGTGACGGCTGGCAACGCCTCGGGCCTGAACGACGGCGCGGCTGCGGTGGTGGTGATGAGCGCCAAGAAGGCTGCGACGCTGGGCCTCAAGCCGCTGGCGCGCATTGCTGCCTATGGCACCAGCGGGCTTGACCCGTCCATCATGGGCATGGGACCCGTGTCGGCCACGCGCAAGGCCTTGCAGCGCGCGGGGTGGAGCACCGACGACATTGATTTGTTCGAGCTGAACGAGGCGTTCGGCGCTCAGGCTTGCGCCGTGAACAAGGAACTCGCCATTGACCCTGCCAAAGTCAACGTGAACGGTGGCGCCATCGCCATTGGCCACCCCATTGGCGCGTCCGGCTGCCGTATTCTCGTAACACTGCTGCACGAAATGCAGCGCCGTGATGCAAAAAAAGGCCTGGCGGCGCTGTGCATCGGCGGCGGTATGGGCGTGGCGATGGCCTTGGAGCGTTGATCGGGCCTGAACCTGGCACCTTGTGACACAAAAAATCGCGTGCCTCGGTGTTTACCTTCACGGTCCTGGCACGAATCGCCGCTAGAGTGGAATCCATCGGCCACATGTTCACCAAGAGGAGATAAGAATGAGTCAAAGAGTAGCGTACGTCACGGGCGGAATGGGCGGTATTGGTACCGCCATCTGCCAGCGCCTCCACAAAGAGGGTTTGAAGGTGATCGCCGGCTGCGGCCCCACACGCGACCATGCGAAGTGGATTGCAGAGCAAAAAGCGCTGGGTTACACCTTCTATGCATCGGTAGGCAACGTGGGCGACTGGGATTCCACAGTAGAGGCCTTCGCCAAGACCAAGGCTGAGCACGGCAGCATTGACGTGCTGGTGAACAATGCCGGCATCACCCGCGACCGCATGTTCCTCAAGATGTCGCGAGAAGACTGGGATGCGGTGATCGAAACCAACCTCAACAGCATGTTCAACGTCACCAAACAGGTGGTTGCTGACATGGTGGAAAAGGGCTGGGGCCGTATCGTCAACATCAGCAGCGTGAATGGCGAGAAGGGCCAGGCTGGCCAGACCAATTATTCAGCCGCCAAGGCCGGCATGCACGGTTTTTCCATGGCGCTGGCGCAGGAGCTGGCCACCAAGGGCGTGACGGTGAATACCGTCGCGCCCGGCTACATCGGTACCGACATGGTCAAGGCGATTCGTCCCGACGTTTTGGAGAAAATTGTTGCTACGGTGCCGGTCAAGCGCTTGGGCGAGCCGAGTGAAATTGCCTCCATCATTGCCTGGCTGGCCTCGGACGAGGGCGGCTATGCCACCGGTTCCGAATTCTCGGTCAACGGCGGCCTGCACATGGGCTGACGGCGCCACGCAGCCATAAAAAAACCCCGCGAAGCGGGGTTTTTTTATGGCTGAACCGAGGCGTCAGGCAGGCCGCAGGCTCTGCGGATCAGAAGCGCGCAGGTGCACGTTTGCGATCGCGTTCGTCTTCGGGCCAGCAAGAAAGGGCGGTGTGGGTGGTGTTGTTCATGGTGATTAACTCCTGAGATGGACCTACAACGCCCCCGCGCCCCAGCCCGTTGACACCCAGATCGCAATAAAATGCAACTGGGCAAAACCCCGGAAAAATACAGTATTTTTGCTATGTAATGCATAGCTTTCTGGGCTTATGCAGCAAGCGCCAAGCGCCCAATTCACCAAGGCCAAGCGTTGGGGCGTGCCAGCGTTTCTCGGCTCAATTTCCCTGCGCGGCGCCTTCCAGTTCCGAAGAAAGTTCGAGCCAGCGCTCTTCCAGGCGCTGGGTTTCTTCAAGAGCTGCCTTCAAGCGCCTGCCGCATTCGGCCATTTGGGCTGGGGTAGGCTGGTCGCTCAATTGCGCCTCCAGCGCTGCGCGCTCGCCCTCCAACGCAGCCAGGCGCTGGTCGATCTGGTCAATCTCTCGCTTGATCGGGCGCAGCTGCTGTGCCCGCTGCGCTCGCGCGTCAGCCGCCAGCCGGCGTTGCTCGCGCGCGTCTGGCGCTGCGCTGCTTGCCAAGTCAATGACATTTTTGGCTCCAGCGCTCGAACAGCCTGCGGGTGCTGCTCTCTTTTCTATAGTGGCCGCAGGAGCGACGGGTTCGGCTGCAGCTTCTGTCTTGGCCAACTCGCGTTGTCGCTTGGCTTCATCAAGCAGGTAGCGCTGGTAGTCGTCCAGGTCGCCGTCGAACGGGCCTACGGCGCCGCGCCCGACCATCCAGAACTCGTCGCACACGGCGCGCAGCAGGGCGCGGTCGTGGCTGACCAGCATGACCGTGCCTTCGAACTCGTTGAGCGCCATGGACAGCGCCTCGCGTGTGGCCAGGTCGAGGTGGTTGGTCGGCTCGTCGAGCAGCAGCAGGTTGGGGCGCTGCCAGACGATCATCGCCAGCACCAGGCGCGCCTTTTCGCCGCCGCTCATGCTGCCCACGCTTTGCTTGACCATGTCGCCGCTGAAGTTGAAGCTGCCCAGGTAGCTGCGCAGGTCCTGCTCGCGGCTGGGTTCGCGGCTGTTGGGGCCGGCCTCCTTGGCCAGGCGGATCATGTGTTCCAGCGGGTTTTCGTGCGGTCGCAGCACATCAAGCTCCTGCTGGGCAAAGTAGCCAATCGACAGGCCCTTGCCTTCGGTGATGGTGCCCGCCAGCGGCGCCATGGTGCGGGCAATGGTCTTGACCAGGGTTGATTTGCCCTGTCCGTTGGCGCCCAGGATGCCGATGCGCTGGCCCGCCAGCACGCTGCGGCTGACGCTGTTCAGAATCGTGGTCTCTACGCCGTCCTCGCCCAGGTAGCCAAACGAGGCATCGGTGATTGTCAGCATCGGATTGGGCAGGTTGGCAGGCTCCTTGAATTCAAAGGTGAAGTCGGCGTCCGCCAGCACCGGCGCGATTTTCTCCATGCGCTCCAGGGCCTTGACCCGGCTTTGCGCCTGCTTGGCCTTGCTGGCTTTGGCCTTGAAGCGGGCGATGAACTTCTGCAAATGGGCAATCTTGTCCTGTTGCTTGGCGAAGCTCGACTGCTGCAGTTCGAGCTGCTCGGTGCGCAAGTCTTCAAACTTGCTGTAGTTGCCGCCGTAGCGCGTCAATTGCGCATGGTCGATGTGCATGGTCACATTGGTCACGGCGTCGAGGAACTCCCGGTCGTGGCTGATGACGATCATCGTGCCCTCGTAGCGCTTGAGCCAGGCTTCCAGCCAGACCAGGGCGTCGAGGTCCAGGTGGTTGGTGGGCTCGTCGAGCAGCAGCAGGTCGCTTGGGCACATCAAGGCGCGGGCCAGCTGGAGGCGCATGCGCCAACCACCCGAGAAGCTGTCCACCGGCTTGTCCAACTCGGAGACCTTGAAACCCAGGCCCAGAATCAGCGCCTGCGCGCGCGGCACAGCATCGTTGGCGCCCGCGTCGTGCAGGTCGGTGTAGGCGTGGGCAATGGCCATGCCGTCGTCGGCAGCTTCGGCCGCTGCCAACTGGGCCTGTACCTCCATCAGGCGGGTATCGCCGGCCACGACGAAATCGGTCGCTGGCTGGTCGGTTTCGGGCATGTCCTGTGCCACTTGGGACATGCGCCATTGGGTCGGGATGAAAAAGTCGCCACCGTCTTCATGCAGGTTGCCGTTGAACAGGGCAAACAGGCTGGACTTGCCGGCGCCGTTGCGGCCCACCAGGCCGACGTGTTCTCCGGGGTTGATGGTGGCGTTGACGCGGTCGAGCAGCACTTTGGCGCCGCGGCGAAGAATGACGTTTTTGAGAGTGATCATGAAATGGGAAACCTTGGGGCGATTATCCCGCGTGCGCCCGATGAGGCCGGGCTGGCGGGTTTGTGCCCTGTAGAAAACAGCGCGCCACCTTGGTCAGCGCTCTGGTCTGGCGCTGAAGATGGTGCTGGGATGCAAGAAGCGGGCTGGGTGCAGCTAACGCACGCCTGCGCCGCCGCGCAGCGCGGCCTGAGTGATGAGCAGCACCTGGTCGGCACCTGCGCTGGTGTCCAGCCAGTACACCGGCAGCTCGGGAAAGGCGGCTTCGAAGTGCGCGCGCTCGTTGCCAATTTCCAGCAGCAGTGCACCTTCTTCGGAGAGTTGGTCAGGCAGCTCGCCCAGCAGCCGGCGAACGAAGTCCATGCCGTCGGCCCCGCCCGCCAGGGCCAGCGCGGGCTCGGCGCGGTATTCGGGCGGCAGTGTCTGCATGCTCGCCTGGTTCACGTAGGGCGGGTTGCAGACCACCAGATCCCAGGGGCCGGGCACGGCGGCCAGGCCATCAGAATGCACCAGTGCGATGCGTTCTTCCAGGCCGTGCTTGTCGACGTTGATGCGGGCGACGGCCAGGGCGTCGGCAGAAATATCGGCGCCAGTTACCTGCACGTCCGGCCAGGCCATGGCGGCCAGCACGGCCAGGCTGCCGTTGCCGGTGCACAAGTCAAGCACGGTGTGCGTGCTGTCGCTGAGGAAGGCATCGATGCTGCCATCGGCGATCAGCTCGGCAATCAGGCTGCGCGGAACGATGCTGCGCTCGTCCACATAGAACGGCACGCCCTGCAGCCAGGCTTCCTGCGTGAGGTAGGCGGCAGGCTTGCGTGTGGCGATACGTTCTTCAAAAAGAGTAGCTGCTTGCGCAAGCTCCGCCTGCGTTACAGGCCGATTTTGCATTGAATCCGGTGTATCGCCGAGGGGTGTGTCCAAGGGCAGGCCCAGGCGCCAGAGCACCAGCCAGGCGGCTTCGTCGTGGGCGTTGGTGGTGCCGTGGCCAAAAGAGACGCCAGCTGCACTGAGCAAGGTAGCGCCCGAATCCACCAATGCGCCCAGTGTGGCGCCCGCCAGCGGCGGCAAAGCGGTGGTGCTCATCGTTGGGCGGCCGCCAGCGTGTTCAAGTGCTCCAGCGTGCGGCGGTAGATGTTTTTTATCGGCTCAATGTCGGACAGCGCAATGTGCTCGTCGATCTTGTGGATGCTGGCGTTGGGCGGGCCGCACTCGATGACCTGCGGGCAGAGGGTGGCGATGAAGCGGCCATCGCTGGTGCCACCGGTGGTGGAGAGTTCGGTGACCAGGCCCGTTTCGTCGGCAATCGCCCGCTGCACTGCGTCCACCAGCTCGCCGGGCGTGGTCAGGAAGGGCTCGCCGCCCAAAGTCCACTGCAGCTCGTATTCGAGTTCATGGCGGTCGAGCACCGCGTGCACGCGCTGCTTGAGGCTCTCCGCGCTCGATTCGGTGCAGAAACGGAAGTTGAAATCCACCACCACCTCGCCGGGAATCACGTTGCTCGCGCCCGTGCCGCCGTGGATGTTGCTCATCTGCCAGCTGGTGGGCGGGAAAAAGGCGTTGCCTTCGTCCCATCGCAGTGCAGCCAGTTCAGCCAACGCGGGCACTGCCTGGTGAATGGGGTTGCGCGCCAGGTGCGGATAGGCGATGTGGCCCTGAATGCCACGCACCACCAGCCTCCCGCTGAGCGTGCCGCGGCGGCCGTTCTTGATCATGTCCCCGGTGCGCGCCACCGAGGTGGGCTCGCCGACGATGCACCAGTCGATCCGCTCACCGCGCGCGCGAAGCTGCTCGACCACCACTTTGGTTCCGTCCACCGACGGGCCTTCTTCGTCACTGGTGAGCAGCAGGGCGATGCTGATCAGCGGTTCGGGAGTGGCCGCCAGAAACTCTTCCACGGCCACCACGAAGGCGGCAATGGAGGTCTTCATGTCGCTTGCGCCGCGGCCGTAGAGCTTGCCGCCCCGCTGTGTGGGCACGAAGGGCGGGCTGGTCCATTCGCCTGGCGGGCCGGTGGGAACCACATCGGTGTGTCCAGCAAAAACTATTGTTTTTATAGCATCTTGCGCCCGTCCCATAAGCGCTGAGGGCCTTTTTGACCACAAATTTTGAACACGGAAGCTCGCCGGCCCGCTGTCCATGGCCTCGCAGTGGAAGCCGAGGGGCGTCAGGCGCTCGCTCAGCAGGGACAGGCAGCCAGCGTCGTCTGGGGTGACGGAGGGGCGCGCAATGAGTTGTTCTGCCAGCTCAAGTGTGCGGGGAGGGGCGGAAGGGGCGGCCGTGTTCAATCACTGCCTCTCACGTCGAGCACGATTTCGGTGAATGAAGGCTCCTCGTCCTGCGCTTGCGCTTCGCGGGCTTGCTGCGTGGCCTGAGCGGCCTTTCCCGCAATGGAAAAATCGTTCTGCAGCCGCCACATGAGGTTGGTGGGTGAATCGGCGAAAGCCAGACCCTCTTTGCGATCAATGCGGTTTTGCAGAATCAGTCGGGCCAGATCTTCCTCGAAGGTCTGGGAGCCTTCGGCCATGGATTTTTCCATGGCTTCCTTGACACCCGAAAAGTCGCCATTCTCAATGAGTTCCGCCACCAGCTTGGTGTTGAGCATGACCTCGACGGCCGGTACGCGCTCGCCGACCGTGGTGCGCACGAGCCGCTGAGAGACAATGGACCGCAAGGCCGAGGCAAGGTCCCCCAGCATGGTTTCGCGCACTTCCACGGGGTAGAAACTGAGAATGCGATTGAGCGCCTGGTAGCTGTTGTTGGCGTGCAGCGTAGCAAGACACAAGTGGCCCGACTGCGCATAGGCAATCGCGGCCGACATGGTTTCGCGGTCGCGGATTTCGCCGATCAAGATCACGTCGGGCGCTTGGCGCAGCGCGTTCTTCAGCGCGACCTGGAGCGACTGGGTGTCAGAGCCGACCTCGCGCTGGTTGATGATGGACTTCTTGTTTTTGAACTGGTACTCGACCGGATCTTCGATCGTCAGAATATGGCCGGTCTGCAGGTTGTTGCGCCGATCGATCATGGCGGCCAGCGTGGTGCTTTTGCCTGAACCCGTGGCTCCGACGAGCAGCACCAAGCCACGTTTTTCCAGAATCAGGTCGCCCAGAATGGAGGGCAGATTCAGGCTGTCGAGTTCCGGCACCTGCTGGCTGATGAAGCGGATCACTACGGCATAGCTGCCGCGCTGGCGCATGCCGCTGACGCGAAAGCGCCCCACGCCCGAGAGCGGTACGCCCATATTGAGTTCGCCGGTTTCCTCCAGCTCCTCGATCCGGTCTGGTGGCACGATCTCCGAGAGCAGGTTGCGCGGCGCCTCGGGCGGCAGGATCTGGTTGTTGATCGGCACGCACTCGCCGTTGATCTTGATCAGCGCTGGTGCGTTGGCCGACAGATAGACGTCCGAGGCCTTTTTCTCGGCCATCAGGCGCAGGATGCGTTCCATTGTGCTCATGCGTGTCTCCCTCGGGGTGGTGTCGGTGTGCGTAGCCGTTGGCGGTTTTTCTAGTCGCGCAGCAAGTCGTTGATGCTGGTCTTGGCGCGGGTCTGCGCATCCACGCGCTTGACGATGATGGCCGCATACAAGCTGTAGCGCCCGCCGTCCTTGGGCAAATTCCCACTGACCACCACGGATCCCGAGGGAATGCGGCCATAGGTGATTTCGCCCGTCGCTCGGTCGTAAATGGGCGTGCTCTGGCTGATGTAGACGCCCATGCTGATGACGGAGTTTTCTTCGACGATCACACCTTCAACCACTTCGGAGCGGGCGCCGACAAAGCAGTTGTCTTCAATGATGGTGGGGTTGGCCTGCAGCGGCTCAAGGACGCCGCCAAGGCCGACACCCCCCGAGAGATGGACGTTTTTACCCACCTGCGCGCACGAACCTACGCAGGCCCAGGTATCCACCATGGTGTTTTCGTCTACGTAGGCACCAATGTTGACGTAGGAAGGCATTAGCACAGCGCCCTTGGCAATGAAGCTGCCGCGCCGTGCGACGGCCGGGGGCACCACGCGCACGCCCGTGGCCAGCATGTCGGCAGGAGAGAGGTGCGAAAACTTGGTTTGCACCTTGTCGAAGAAGGCCAGGTCGCCGGCCCTCATGATCTCGTTGTCCTTGAGGCGGAAGGACAACAGCACCGCCTTCTTGATCCACTGGTGCACGGTCCACTGGCCGACGGCCTCGCGGGTGGCCACGCGGAGCTTGCCGGTATTGAGCTCGGAAATCACATGCTCGACAGCGTCCATCACCTCTTTGGGCGCGCTGGTGGGCGAGAGGCTGGCGCGGTTGTCCCACGCGGTGTCGATAAGGCTCTGGAGTTGCTGCGTCATGAGGTTGGTTTCGAGGAAAGCGATTGGACAAATTGCACGATGCGCTGCGCGGCTTCCACGCATTCACTGGTTGGCGCCACCAGCGCCATGCGGATACGCTGCGCACCCGGATTGGCGCCCTGCGCTTCGCGCGCGAGATAGCTGCCAGGCAGGACCGTCACATTGTATTGAGCCTGGAGCGCGCGGGCGAATTGCGTGTCCGACAGGCCCAGTGCGTCGGGAATTCGGGCCCACAAATAGAAACCCGCGTCGGGCAAGGCCACATCCAGCACGGGCGCAAGCAGCGGCGTCACGGCTTCGAATTTGTCGCGGTACATCTGTCGGTTTGCTACCACATGGTCTTCGTCGCCCCAGGCGGCAATGCTGGCCGCCTGTACGGGCGGCGACATCGCACCGCCGTGGTATGTGCGGTAGAGCAAAAAGTCCTTGATCAAGGCCGCATCGCCTGCCACGAAACCGCTGCGCAAGCCAGGCACATTGCTGCGCTTGGATAGGCTGGTAAAGGCCAGGAGGTTACGAAAATCGCTGCGCCCCAGCTGCGCGGCTGCTTCCAGGCCACCCAGAGGAGGCGCTCCCTGGAAGTAAATTTCGCTGTAGCACTCATCCGAAGCAATGACGAAGCCATGGGCGTCCGAGAGGGCGAACAGCTTTTCCCACTCGGCCAGGGGCATCACGGCCCCGGTGGGGTTGCCGGGCGAGCACACGTACAGGAGTTGGGTGCGTTGCCACACATCGGCGGGCACGCTGTCCCAATCGACTGCGAAATTGCGCTCTGGATCGCTGGGCGCATACCAGGGGGTGGCACCGGCGAGCAGGGCCGCTCCTTCATAGATCTGGTAGAACGGATTGGGGCATACCACCACCGGTTCAGGTCGACTGGCATCCACCACCGTCTGCGCAATCGCAAACAAGGCTTCGCGCGAGCCGTTGATTGGCAGCACTTGGGTCATATGATCCAACTGCACCTGGTAGCGTCTGGCGAGCCAACCGGCAAAGGCCTCGCGCAGCCGGGGCTCACCCGCGGTTGCTGGATAGTTTGACAGACCTGTCAGATTACTGACAAGTATCTGTGTAATAAACGCCGGTGTGGGGTGGCGGGGCTCTCCCATCCCCAGGCTGATGGAGCGCAACTGTGCGGGCGGAACCACACCCGAAAAAAGTTGACGCAGCCGTTCAAAGGGATACGGTTGCAGTCGTTGTAACAGGGGATTCATGGGCATGGATTATCAGTGAAGCTTCGATCCGGCGCGCCTGTGATGCACCGTCCTTCCGTCCGGCCCCGATCCGATCGCGAGGTCCTTGGCGCTTTTTTTATTTAGGAGGGCTGGAATGTTCCTGACAATGATTTTGCGTCCTGGGCGCTGGGCGTTGGGGCGCATGCGGGTGTCGCTGCAGATGGCCGTTGTCTCTGTGGCGGCGCTTGCGGCCTTGCTGGCTGTGGCCGCATTGGCCGGTGCTGGTGCGTCAGCGGTGTTGCTGTGGACGGTGCTTGGGGCCTGTGTGCTGCTGGTGATCTATCTGATGGCCGTGGTCACCAATGGGCTCACTGCGGATATTGCCGTTCTGGCACGCACCATGGAGCAGGCGACCCGAGGCGACCTGCGGGCGCGCACCGCCTTGCGCGGCAGCAGTGAGATGGCAGAGTTGGGGCGCCTGCTCGACGGCATGGTGCTGACGCTGTCTGCCATGGTGGCCGATGTGCGAAGCAACTCGGCCCTGGTGTCGCATGCCGGTGAGGTGCTCGCCAGCGGCAACCGCTCGCTCGCCGATCGCACCGAGCAGCAGGCGGCGAGCCTGGAGCAAACCGCCGCCAGCGTAGAAGAGTTGTCAAGCACCGTCCACAGCAATGCCGAGACGGCCAAGGGGGCTGATGCGCGCGCCAGCCAGGTCAGCCAGGCAGCAGAGCAGGGCGCGAAGGCCATGGCGCGTGCAGTGGAGTCGGTCGAGGCGATTCAGCAGGGTGCGCGGCGCATGAACGAAATCATCGGCGTGATCGATGGAATTGCTTTTCAGACCAATATCCTGGCACTGAACGCTGCGGTGGAAGCGGCGCGTGCCGGGGAGCAGGGGCGCGGCTTTGCCGTAGTGGCTTCGGAAGTGCGCATGTTGGCGGGGCGTTCGGGCGAGGCGGCGCGCGAGATCCGTCAGTTGATTGGTGCCTCGGTCCAGCAAGTGGAGGCGAGCGCGGGTCTGATCCGTACCGCTGGTGAGAGCATTGCCGGCATGGCGTCGGGCATTCGATCCGTGGCGCTCACCATGTCCGAGATTGCCACCACGGGAGCGGAGCAAAGCACGGGCTTGTCCGAAATCACTTCGGCAGTTCAGCAACTAGACCAGATCACGCAACAGAACGCTCAGATGGTGGAGCACGCCGTGGCGCAATCACTGGCGCTGGGAGAGCGCGCCAGCACGCTGTCGAAGGCGGTCTCCCGCTTTCAGTTGCAGCAGGGCACGGCCGAGGAGGCGCGTGCTCTCGTGGAGCGGGTCGTTCCATTGCGAAATGGTCTCTCGCGCGAGCAGTTTCTGCGAACGATTACCGACAAAAACCAACCCTGGCACGACCGCGACATGTATGTCTTTGCGTTGGATGATGCAGGGCATTACCTGGCGTTTGGCGGGAACAGCGCCAAGGTGGGAACACGCGTGCAAGACGTACCGGGCGTCGCTGGAGACCAGTTGATGGCGGACATCATGGCCCAGGCAGAAAGTGCGCCGGGTTGGGTCGAGTACGACTATGTCAATCCCACGTCCGGCAAAGTGCAGACCAAGATGTCTTATGTCTGCCTGGTCGACGACCTGTATGTGGGGTGTGGCGTGTACAAGGCCCTGGTCGGCGGCGCTTGAAGCGCTTCAACGCCTGTTCTAGGGCGCACGCTGCGCCCGGGCTCGCGCCAAAGCGGCAGCAACAACCGATTTCTTGCTGCGTTCTGTTGCGGCGGGCGCAGACGGGTTGCCGGTTTCGCGCTCCTGCGCAAGGCGCGATTGTCTTGCCTCATAGCGCGCCTGCGCATGCGTTGCCTGGCCGTCTGACCAAGCCGCCCAGCCGGTAGCCGAGCCGCTGACATTGGTCATCGCGATGCAGTCCACGGGACAAACAGGAACGCACAGTGCGCAGCCCGTGCAATGTTCAGCGACCACCGTGTGCATGAACTTGTTGGCGCCGACGATGGCGTCGGTGGGGCAGGCGGCCAGACAAAGCGTGCAACCAATGCACCAGTCTTCGTCGATCACCGCCAAGCTGCGTGGTTCTTCAGAGCCCACATCCGGGTGCAGTGTACGGATGGCTTGCCCAGTGATAGCGGCCAAGCGCTCAATACCTTCTGCTCCGCCTGGGGGGCAGCGATTGATGTCGGTCTCTGCGTTCGCAATGGCCTGCGCATAGGCTGCGCAATCGGGGTAACCGCAGCGGGTGCACTGCGTTTGCGGCAAGGCGGCCACCAAGCGGGCCGCCAGACCGCCAAGGTCGGGCGGCGGAGCCATGGCTTCAGGCCTTGTTGCGTGATGCAGGTCGCGCCACGGTGGGCGGCGGGGCTGCCGTGACTGCGGTCGCCTTCTCCTGCACTTCGGGCTGCGCTGCAGGAGCCGCTGCGCCTGTGGGCTGGGTGGGTGCACCGACCCAGCGGGTGGCCGGCCCGTTGGCTGGTGGCGCTGCCGGCCTGGCGGCAGCCGCAGTACGCACATTCGCCGCTACCACATTCTTGGTTGCCGCAGCTGCAAGCGTATCCGCCTTGGGTGCGCGCTTGGCCGGCGCAGCGACTTTTGCAGGCTTTGCCTTGGCCGAAACCGGCTTGGCGACTGAAGCTGCGGGTGCGGGTGCGGTTGCGGGCTTTGTGGCACGAGTGGCAATCAGCTTCTTGGCTACTTTCGCCACTTTGGGCGACTCGGGTTCGATCTGGATACCCACCGCAGCGCGAACGACGGTCTTGGCACTCACGCTCGGTTTGGCAACTTGCGTTGATTCGGCGTTGGCTGCGCGTTGGTGCTCAGCGATGAAGTCGCGTACCTTGGGGTACACCGACTCACGCCAGCGGCGACCGCTAAAGATACCGTAGTGGCCGGCACCCTTGATTTCCATGTGGCGCTGTTCGTTGCCGGGCAGACCCGAGCACAACGTGTGCGCCGCTTGGGTCTGGCCGCATCCCGAAATGTCGTCCAGCTCACCCTCCACCGTCAACAGCGCGCCGGCACGAATGTCCTGTGGGCGCACGCGTTCGAGCGTTCCGTCCGGGGCGCGAACATCCCAGGTGCCGTTGACCAGCTTGTATTTCTGGAACACGGTTTCAATGGTTTCAAGGTAATAGTCCGCGTCCATGTCCAGCACCGCGTTGTATTCATCGTAGAAGGCGCGGTGGGCGTCGGTGCTGGTGTCGTCGCCCTTGACCAGGTTTTTGAAGTAGTCGTAATGGTTGCCAGCATGGCGATTCGGGTTCATGGCAACGAAGCCCGTGTGCTGCAGGAAACCGGGATACACCCGTCGGCCCTTGCCTGGAAAGCTCGACGGGACGCGGTAGATCACATTGTTTTCGAACCATTCGTAGCTGCGCTTGACCGCCAGATCGTTCACAGCAGTAGGGGAGCTGCGAGCATCAATGGGCCCGCCCATCATGGTCATTGACAGGGGCACCTTCTCACCACGGCTGGCCATCAGTGATACGGCGGCCAAGGTGGGCACGGTTGGCTGGCACACGCTCATCACGTGGCAGTTCCCATACTTGGACTGCAAGTGGCGGATGAAGTCTTCGACGTAATTGACGTAATCGTCCAGATGGAACGCACCCTCGCTCAGCGGCACCAGTCGGGCGTTCGTCCAGTCGGTGATGTAGACCTTGTGACCCTGCAGCATGCTGCGCACCGTATCGCGCAGCAGCGTTGCATAGTGGCCCGACAGCGGCGCGACGATCAATACCACCGGTTGGGTCTTGAGTTCGCTCAACGTGGCGGGGTCATCGGAAAAGCGCTTGAAACGGCGCAGTTCACAAAATGGCTTGCGCAGTTCAACGCGCTCGTGGATTGCCACTTCGACTCCGTCGACATCCACTGCGGTGATGCCGAACTCGGGTTTTTCATAGTCTTTGGCCAGGCGGTACATCAGGTCGAAGCTGGCGGACATGCGCTGTGCAAAGGGCGTTTTTTGCAGCGGAAGGTGCGGGTTGCTGTAGAGCTTGGAAGTGGCCAGGGCGTAGTCGGCAAACGGCTCCATGAACGAGCGCTGGGTTTCGTAGATCTGATAAAGCATCGTGAGTCCGTTTATGTTGCAGTGCAATATAACAGCACTTCGTCAAGCACGTCGCCCCGTAGAACTACCCATGGGGAGTCTCGTGCGTGACAGCATGCCCAAGAAGCAGGCGGGTTAAGCAACCGATCAAATTACTATAATATAAATAGCTTAGTACCGTTGCCAGTCAAGCCCTAGACGCCATTTTTGTTCAGGATTTTTCCCGTGGCGCATTGGTTTGGAGCCAGGCGTCGAAACTCGTTCTGGCAACCTTGCGCAGGGCGGGGGCGAAAACAACCCGATCCCCCAGGTACAGGCAGTGGCGCATCACGGTGTAGGGGTTGAAACTACCGCCCGGCTGCTGATCTTCGAGGAACTGGCGGTAGCGCTTGACCGTGCCGATATGGTGGCGAATCAAGTGATTGAAGCGCGCGCGGGTGATGTCTGGCGCCCAAACGTGGATATCAACAACAAAACCCTCCACTTTGTGCGGTTCGAACTCAAATTCCTTGAAGAAATGCGTGGCAATCTTCAGGAATGTGAAAGCATTCAGTTGGTTGCTTGCAACGTCTCGGCCAGTGCGCGGCGCGGTTTCGAAGGCGTCCAGCTCAACTTCGCTCTCATCTGGCGCCTGGCGGATCTCCAGTTCCGTCTCGTCACGAATCTGACGAAATTCACGATCGGCCAGTTCGAACAGGGCGGCTAGCACGTTGATGCGGCGCGCCAAAGGGCCGGGAATGGCCTTTTTGTATTTGATCTTGTGATCCAGCACACTCCAGGAATCCTGAATCACGGTTCGAATCTGCAATTCAAACGCCGTGCCGGTGCTGGTCTCGGCGCCGTCTGGCGCGGCGGGGCGCAGGTCCAAGTGCAGCCCCTTGTATCCAAACGACGATTCGGTCCCTTCCACGGCGCTCACTTTGTCGGTCATTTCGATCACATCGAAATGTTGACGGACGATGGAAGCCACTTTTTCCAGCTCGTCCTCGTACAGGCAGACCACGCGCAGTCCGATGAGGTCAGTCACGTAATGGCGGATTTCGTACGGCGCGCCGCTTTCTTCGAGCGATGCCCGGTATTTGCGCGAGAACTTGCGCAGGGCTTCCTTGGCGTCTTTGACGCGCCACTCGAGCTTGCATCCAGGCACCGTGGATGACAGGATGCGCTGCAATTGACCCGTATAGGCTGCGGCTTCAGTGCGCCACTGGGGCTCGTGCTCGGCGTGGAAGTCGAGAAATCGCGCGCGTTCGCGTTCAAAGTCGAGTGTGGGCATGTGCGGCTCTGCCATGAAAGTCGTATTGTTGCCTGTGCAGCGGGCCTCGCGCTGTCAGATTGTTTCGCGATGAGCGGAGCAACGCATTAATAATGAGCCTCTCTTGTTTTCCCTGCCCTCTTTCGGGCCCCGACCCTACGTCTCGATGTTCGCGCCGCACTTCTTCCGACGCTTTCGCACCCAGCAAGGGCATTGGCGCCTGCCCACGCTGGCCGGGCCAGCGATCAGCCTCGTGCTTTTGTCGCTCACGGTGCTTTACTGGCAAGATCAGGGCCGGCAGATTCAAACCCGGCGCGAAGCCGCATTCAATCGCGCGGCGGAACGCATTGTCGACTCCCTTCAAGACCGGCTTTTGGCGCATGAAATGGTGTTGCGGGGGCTGAAGGGCTACTACGAGGGGTCCGATTCCATCGACCGTGCCGAGTTGCATGCGTACGTCACCCCACTGCAGTTGCAGCAGGTGTTGCCGGGTTTGCAAGCCGTCGCTTTCATTGTTCGGGCGGCGGCGGGTGAAATCGCAGAACACGAAGCACGAATGCGCGGGCTGGGTTTTGCCAACTACGCCGTTCGTCCGCCGGGCCGCCGAGAACAATACCGTCCGCTGGTCCTGATCGAGCCGCAAAGCGAGGAGAATCTTCGCGTTGTGGGCGTCGATACTGCCACAGTGCCGGAAGCACTCGACGCCCAGAACCGGGCGCGCGATACCGGACTCCCGGCGCTCACAACGGGATTGGTTCTGCGCCAGGATGTGGGCGCGAAGGCGAATCCCAGCGTGGTGATGTACCTGCCTATTTACCATAGCGAAATGCCCATCGGTTCGGTGGCTGAGAGAAGGCGGGCCTTGAGGGGTTGGGTCTCCGGCCCGTTTCACGTCAGGGAATATGTAGAGGCCATTGGGCGGCTTACCGACGACGAGATGGCGCTCGCCATTTACGACGGCCCGGCAGATCAGCCCGCCTCGTTGCTGTACCAATCTTCGACCTTTGTCCCCAACAAGGTGCCTGCGGTTGCAACCTCCCGCACCATTGAGGCGGCCGGACGCGACTGGACCGTGGTGGTGCAGCCTTTGTCAGCCTTCGAACAAGGCTTTGCGGATCAGGACCGCTATCTGATTGCACTTCTGGCCATTGCGCTGAGCTTGGGCGTCGGCTGGTTCACCTGGTACTTGTCTATTCGCCGTGACAACGCCCTGGCATTGGCGCAGCACATGACGCAGGCGCTTTGGGGTGCGCGAGACGATTTGCAGGCCACGTTGGACGCCACCCCAGACTGGATGTTTGAACTCGATGCCGAGGGGCGGGTTCTGCATTGCCACAACGCACCGGAATCAGCGCTGCACGTCCAGGCGGAGCAGCTTGTCGGACGCACCCTCCAGGAATCTGCTTCCAGCAAGACCGCGTATGGATGCCAGGCGGCCCTGGACGCGGCGGCGGCGCGTGGATATTCCTTTGGACATGAATTTCAGCTCGTGGTGGATGGCGAGAGTCGCTGGTTCGAGCTCTCCGTGGCAAAGAAGAAAGGGACCGAAGAGGCGCAGGGCGTGCGATTCATTGCGCTGCTGCGCGACGTGTCTGAACGAAAGCAGGCAGCTCAGCGAACGCACCGTCTGGCCTATTTCGATCCCCTCACGGAGCTGCCCAATCGGCGCATGCTGCTGGACCGACTGGCGCAGGCCCTGGGCGCCGCATCGCATGCGGGGCGCTTTGGCGCGCTGATGTTCATGGATCTGGATAACTTCAAGCAGATCAATGACGCCCAAGGGCATTCGGCGGGTGATCTCTTGCTGGTGCAAGTGGCGCAGCGCCTGATGCTGGCCATGCGCTCGACCGATACCGTGGCTCATATCGGGGGTGATGAATTTGTGGTGTTGGTCAGCGATCTTTCGGACGAAGTCGGCGAGGCAGGCATGCTGGCGCTGCGTCTCGCAGAGGGTCTGCGCGAAGCTCTGGAGGAGCCGTTCAATTTGGGCGGGCGCGCTTTTGCCAGCACCGCCAGTATCGGATTGACCTTGTTTCCCAAGCAAGGCGAAGGCGTGGAGGACTTGCTGCGCGAGGCGGATACGGCGATGTACCGAGCCAAGGACCTGGGCCGCAATCGCATCTGCTTTTTTGAGTCGGCCATGCAGACAGACGTCCAAAGGCGGCTGACGTTGGAGCAGGATTTGAAGGTGGGCTTTGCTGACGCGCAGTTCAGCGCGTTCGTTCAGCCCCAGGTCGATTGCGGCGGCGTAGTAGTGGGAGGCGAATTGCTGATGCGTTGGCAACATCCGCAGCGCGGCGCCGTCTCGCCGACCGAATTCATTCCGGTTGCCGAGGCGTCCGGTCTGATCGTGCGCATGGGCGACTGGATGATCGAGCAGGCCTGCAGCGCGTTGGCGCGGCTGGAGGCGGGGGGTGCATTGGTGCCCTTGTCGGTCAATGTCAGCCAACGGCAGTTCCGACAGGAGGGCTTCGTCACGCGGGTGCAAACCATGCTGGGCCAGAGTGGTGCCCGTGCCGACCACCTGATCCTGGAAGTGACTGAGAGCCTGCTGGCAGAGCAGATGGAGGAAACCATTGCGCGCATGTGCGAGCTGGTTGCGCTGGGGGTGCGGTTCTCCATTGACGACTTTGGTACCGGGTATTCCAGCCTCGCCTACCTCAAGCGCATGCCATTGTTCGAACTCAAAATCGACAAGAGCTTTGTGCAGGACACACCCGCAGACCCGAGTGACACCGCCATTGTTCAGACCATCCTTGCTGTAGCGCGCAACCTGGGCCTGCGCGTGGTGGCGGAAGGGGTTGAAATAAAGGCGCAGGCGGATTTTCTGACCGCCTGTCAGTGCGATGTGTTGCAGGGCTACTTCTTCGGTCGCCCGGAGCCGCTCGCAGGCTGGGTGGAGCGGCGTTTGGCTTGAAACGCAGGGTCGTCAGCTAGGGCCTGTTAACACTATGCAAGGGGATCGCGTTGTCTCGCAAAGGGAAGGCCATCAGAGCCCGCCCCTGGGCGTTGCGCTCCTTGAGCGTGCGGACGCACGCACTGCGTCGCGCGCCTTGATGGGCAGGTTCTGATGACCTTCGCGACCCCTTGCATAGTGTTAACAGGCCCTCGTACAGTGTTTCACGCTATCTGGCACATAAAACGGCGTCATTTCGGCCCTGGCTGCGTTGCAAATCCCCGCGATACCTAAGGGCATCGCTGCGGTTTCCGCCTTGCCAGAACCAAAAATTCATGCTTTTATTTGTGCCATCAAGCATGAACCACTGCACTAGGCCAGAGGCTCTGGCTCGTCCGCCGCCTTGGTTTGGGCTGTTTCCTGCGCGGCCCTGGCTCGTTCCATCACGGTTTGTGCCGGCCAGTCCTTGAGGTGATGGTCGCTCCAAACTTGGCGCCACAGGCGCGCGCCGCGCAGCCCGTGGCGCAAACCCAGCATATGGCGGGCAATCGAAGGCCATGGCGTGCCATAGCGCGCATGTTCGCGTGCCATGTAGTCCACCATGGTTTCCTCGATTTCCTCGCGTGTGACTTCTTGCGGCGGCGCACCGAAATACAGCGTGTCCCAGCGGGCCAGCCACCAGGGATTGTGGTAAGCCTCGCGGCCGATCATCGCTCCGTCAAGCTGCGCCAATTGCTCGGCCAGCGCCTCATCGCTGGACAGGCCGCCGTTGATCGCGAAGGTGAGGTCCGGGAAATCAGCCTTGAGTTGATGCACCACCCCATAGCGCAGCGGGGGAATTTCGCGGTTTTGCTTGGGCGACAGGCCTTCCAGCCAGGCATTGCGTGCATGCACAATGAAGACCTCGCAGCCTGCGCCCGCCACTTGGCCGACAAAATCGCGCACGAAACCGTAGCTCTCGTCGCGTCCCAGGCCCACGCGGTGCTTGACTGTGACCGGCAGCTGTACCGCATCGCGCATGGCCTTGACGCAATCGGCCACCAAGGCTGGCTCTTTCATCAAGCTGGCGCCAAAGGCACCGCGTTGTACGCGCTCGCTGGGACAGCCGCAATTGAGGTTGATTTCCCGGTAGCCCCAGGCTTCTCCGAGTCGCGCGGCGCGCGCCAGATCCCCAGGCTCGCAGCCGCCCAATTGAAGTGCTACGGGTTGCTCCTGCGCATCAAAGCGCAAATGCCGTTCGGTGCCGCCATGCAGCACCGCGCCCGCGTTCACCATTTCCGTGTACAGCAGGGCGTGGCGGCTGAGCAAGCGATGGAAATACCGGCAATGGCGATCAGTCCAGTCCATCATCGGGGCGACGGACAGGCGCCAGGGGCTAAGCGATGGATTTTTATTGAGATAGAGCACTTGTAAGACGGGTAACTTCTGCTGCGTGCAATTAATTTTCACACGAATGGATCGGGAATCAGCCCGCGAAATGCCTTGCGGCGTGAGGACACCACTCAGTGCCTTTCTGCTCAGGTCTGGTCCACTCCTCGAAGTTCGACTTCGACAGGCTAAAATGGATACGAAGATCTTTACATAAGGGCGAGAAAGGCATGTTGGTTATGACACCGCGAACTAGCTCAGAGAAGTTGGCTGGCCGTTAAGGTCAGCGGTTCGCGCCTGCACGGGATCTCACCCCTCACCCAGAAAAGCGCGGAATGGTTCCGCGCTTTTTTTGTTTTTTGGCAGGGGAAAAGCGCCCTACGGATCGCACACAAGATTTGACAAGGATTCTCATGATTCACATCACACTTCCCGATGGCTCCCAACGCGAGTACCCAGGCCCGGTCACCGTGGCCGAGGTTGCGGCCTCGATCGGCTCTGGTCTGGCCAAAGCAGCACTTGCCGGCAAAGTGGGTGACAAGGTGGTTGACACAAGCTACCGAATTGAGCAGGACAGCCCGCTTTCCATCGTGACTGCCAAAGACGCCGATGGCCTGGAAGTGATTCGCCACTCCACGGCCCATTTGTTGGCCTATGCGGTCAAAGAGTTGTTCCCGGAGGCGCAGGTCACGATTGGCCCTGTGATCGAAAACGGCTTCTTCTATGATTTCGCCTACAAGCGGCCCTTCACCCCAGAAGACCTCGAAGCTATTGAAAAGCGCATGGCGCAACTGGCTGCCAAGGACGAGCCGGTAACGCGGCGCGTGCTGCCGCGCGATGAGGCTGTAGCCTACTTCAAAGGCCTGGGCGAACACTACAAAGCCGAGATCATCGCCGGCATTCCCAGTAGCGAGGATGTCAGCCTGTATCGCGAGGGCGGCTTTGAAGACTTGTGCCGTGGGCCGCACGTGCCCAGTACCGGCAAGCTCAAGCACTTCAAGCTGATGAAGGTGGCTGGGGCCTATTGGCGCGGGGATCATCGCAACGAAATGCTGCAGCGCATTTACGGAACCGCCTGGGCTACCAAGGAGGAGTTGCAGCACTACCTCACGATGCTGGAAGAGGCTGAAAAGCGAGACCACCGCAAGCTCGGCCGCGAGCTCGATCTGTTCCACATTGACGAGCATTCGCCGGGTACTGTGTTCTGGCATCCCAAGGGCTGGACGCTGTGGCAGGAAGTGGAGCAGTACATGCGCCGCGTCTACCGCGACAACGGCTACCAGGAAGTCAAAGGCCCCCAGATACTGGACAAAACGCTTTGGGAAAAAACTGGGCACTGGGACAAGTACCGCGAGAACATGTTTACCACCGAATCGGAAAAGCGCGACTACGCGCTCAAGCCGATGAATTGCCCAGGGCATATCCTGATCTTCAAGCAGGGTATCAAGAGCTACCGGGACCTGCCGCTGCGCTACGGCGAATTTGGGCAGTGCCATCGCAACGAGCCGACGGGTGGCCTGCACGGCATCATGCGGGTGCGTGCCTTCACGCAGGACGATGGGCACATCTTCTGCACCGAGAACCAAATTCAGCCTGAGGTTCTGGCTTTTACCCGTCTGCTGCAGGACGTCTACCGTGATTTCGGCTTTACCGACATCATCTACAAAGTAGCGACCCGCCCGGAGGCACGCATTGGCTCCGATGAAAGCTGGGACAAGGCCGAAACGGCGCTGATCAACAGTCTGGACGCCTCGGGCTGCGTGTACGAGATTTCACCGGGCGAGGGCGCCTTCTACGGGCCCAAGATTGAGTACACGCTCAAAGATGCCATCGGGAGACAGTGGCAGTGCGGCACCATCCAGGTTGATTTCTCCATGCCCGAGCGGCTGGATGCTGAGTATGTGGGCGAAGATGGCAACCGGCACCGGCCCGTGATGCTGCACCGCGCCATCGTCGGCAGCCTGGAGCGGTTTATTGGTATCCTGATCGAACAGCATGCCGGGGCGCTGCCGGTCTGGCTGGCGCCAGTGCAAGTGGGCGTGCTCAACATTACTGACGCGCAAGCCGGCTACTGTCGCGAAATTGCTGAAAAACTGGCGCTTGCGGACCTTCAGCACCCGCTGCGCGTGGCACTGGACCTGAGAAACGAGAAGATTACGTATAAAATACGTGAGCATTCGTTGCAAAAGTTGCCCTTTATTCTCGTAGCAGGCGAGAAAGAGCGTGCAGCCGGAGCGGTTGCAGTGCGCGCCCGAGGCAATAAGGATCTCGGGGTGATGCCGGTCGATGAATTCATTCGACTCGTCACCAGCGCAATTGCCGACAAAGCTTGAGATCAGGAGACATTTCTTCGCTGCGCCGCTTGGTGCAGTCAAGTTTTGTTGGCCCCAAGTTTCGGACGTCCTACTTAAGAGGTGAAAACCATAGCTACTGAATTTCGTGATCGTCGCCACCGTGAAGAGCGCAAGCACCGCCTGAACCGTGAAATCATGGCCCCCGAAGTCCGCTTGTCGGGTCCGGAAAATGAGCCCTTAGGGGTCGTCAGCCTGATGGAAGCGTTGCGCATGGCGGGCGAGCTGGATGTGGATCTGGTCGAGATTGCCGCCACGGCCAACCCGCCGGTGTGCCGCCTGATGGACTATGGCAAGTTCAAGTACATCGAGCAAAAGCGCGCTGCCGAAGCCAAGGCCAAGCAGACGGTCATTGAGATCAAAGAAGTCAAGTTCCGCCCTGGCACCGATGACGGCGACTACAACATCAAGTTGCGCAACATCCGTCGTTTTCTGGCCGAGGGCGACAAGTGCAAAATCACGCTGCGTTTTCGCGGCCGCGAAATTACGCACCAAGAATTGGGTTTGGCGCTTTTGAACCGCTTGCGCGATGATCTCGGCGACACCATTTTGGTGGAGCAGTTTCCGAGGCTGGAAGGCCGGCAGATGATCATGATGATCGCGCCGGCGCGCAAGAAAACAGCCGCTGCGCGTTCTGCCGAAGCGGCGTCGGGTGCGGATGCCAACGCTTCTTGATGGGTAGCGATAGATTGAGCTGCTCAGCACCCAGTGTCTGGGCAGTTGAAGAGGAAGACCGTTCGCGGTATTCCAGTGTCGGCTGAAATGCTGGCAAAAAAGAAGTGTCTCGGGGCCAACAAGTTCGCAAGCTATTTTGCAAACGCCTCACGAGCACAAACAAAGGAGCATTGATATGCCCAAAATGAAGACCAAGAGCAGCGCAAAGAAGCGCTTTCGCGTTCGCCCGGGTGGTACTGTCAAGCGCGGTCACGCCTTCAAGCGTCACATCCTGACCAAGAAAACCACCAAGAACAAGCGCCATTTGCGTGGCATCACGGCTGTCCATGAGACCAATATGGCCTCCATGGCGCAGATGCTGCCCTTCGCTGGCCTGTAATCAACGGACGAACAAGGAGTACTCACATGCCTCGCGTCAAACGTGGTGTAACGGCTCACGCCCGTCACAAAAAAGTTCTGGCCCTTGCCAAGGGTTTTCGCGGTCGCCGCGGTAACGTTTTCCGGATCGCCAAACAGGCGGTCATGAAGGCTGGGCAATATGCTTACCGCGACCGCCGTGCGAAAAAGCGCGTCTTCCGCCGCCTCTGGATTGCCCGTATCAACGCCGGTGCGCGCGAACTGGGCCTGACCTACAGCCAGTTCGCCAACGGCCTGAAAAAAGCATCCATCGAGATCGACCGCAAGATGCTGGCCGATCTGGCTGTGCACGACAAAGCAGCCTTTGGCAGCATCGTGGAACAGGTGAAGGCCAAGCTGGCTGCCTGAGCGAGCCGCAATCGCTATTTTATTGATAGCTTTTAGCGCAATCATGGCAAGGGCTAGGGCTTGAAAAGGCACTAGCCCTTGTTTTTTTGAAGAGTACTTATGAACGACCTGGATTCCTTGGTTGAGACCGCCCGGCAAGCCTTCGCGGAAAGCGCAACGCCCGCTGATCTCGAAAATGCGAAAGCCCAGTTTCTGGGCAAATCCGGGCGCATGACCGAGCTTATGAAGGGCATGGCACAGCTCTCGCCCGATGAGAAGAAGTCGCGCGGCGCCGCCATCAACCTGGCCAAGCAGGCCATCGAGGCTGCTTTGACTGCGCGGCGCCAGGGATTGGCCGAAATCGAGTTGCAGTTGCAATTGCAGGCTGAAGCGCTTGACGTGAGTCTGCCAGGACGCCAGCGAGGGCAGGGCGGCTTGCATCCCGTCTCCCTGACGCTGGAGCGTATCGAAGGCATCTTTGGCTCCATGGGCTTCGAGGTGGCAGACGGTCCGGAAATCGAAACCGACTGGTTCAACTTCACGGCCCTCAATACGCCCCAGGACCATCCGGCGCGCTCCATGCACGACACTTTCTACATAGAAGGCAATAACGAACAGGCTCCTCACCTGCTGCGCACGCATACCAGCCCGATGCAGATCCGGCATGCCATCGCGCATGTCAAGCGCCATCGCGCCGCATTGGACGCAGGCCAGACGATGCCGGAAATCCGGGTCATCGCCCCTGGTCGGACTTACCGGGTAGACAGTGATGCCACGCACTCGCCCATGTTTCACCAGTGCGAGGGGTTGTGGATTGGTGAGAACGTCAGCTTTAAAGACTTGAAGTACATCTTCACTGCGTTCTGCCGCACCTTTTTTGAGACCGAAGATCTGGTATTGCGTTTTCGACCCAGTTTTTTTCCGTTCACTGAGCCCAGCGCCGAAATCGACATTCAATTCCAGCAGGGGCCCTTGGCGGGCCGGTGGCTGGAAGTGGCGGGTTCCGGCCAGGTGCATCCCAACGTAGTGCGTAACATGGGTTTGGACTCTGAGCGCTTTATCGGCTTTGCCTTCGGCATGGGGTTTGATCGTTTGACCATGCTGCGCTATGGCGTCAACGATCTGCGCTTGTTTTTTGACGGTGATATCCGTTTTCTCTCGCAATTCCAATAAGGCACAGCGCCTGCCTTGTGCTCCGGTCGGTCTCCGGCGGGGCGAGCTTGTGACACACGAAGATTTTCCCTATGCAATTTCCTGAATCCTGGCTGCGCGAATTCTGCAATCCGCCCTTGAGCACCTCCGAGTTGGCGGAGACCTTGACCATGGCCGGCCTGGAGGTCGAATCGATGGAGCCTGTTGCACCACCCTTTGGCGGGGTGGTGGTGGGGGAGATTCGTTCGGCCGCGCAGCACCCCGACGCAGACCGGCTGCGCGTGTGCCAGGTGGATGTGGGCCAGGCTGAGCTGCTGAACATCGTTTGCGGAGCGCCCAATGCCCGCGTTGGCATCAAGGTGCCGTGTGCCTTGGTCGGGGCGCAGTTGCCGCCGGGGGAGGACGGAAAGCCATTCGCCATTCGGGTGGGCAAGCTGCGCGGGGTGGAAAGCCACGGCATGCTGTGCTCGGCCAAGGAACTCAAGCTCTCGGACGACCACGGCGGCCTCCTCGAACTGCCGGCCAACACGACTGTGGGTGCCGACATCCGCAGCGTACTGACGCTCGACGATACCCTGTTTACGCTCAAGCTCACGCCCAATCTGGCGCATTGCCTCAGCGTGTACGGTGTGGCGCGTGAACTGGCCGCGCTAACTGGCGCAGAACTTAAAACACCTGTGTTTCCGCCCGTTGCGGCGCGGATCGGCGACACTCTGCCGGTAAACATCAGCGCGCCGGACTTGTGTGGACGGTTTTCCGGCCGCATTGTGCGCGGCGTGAATCCACGTGCCAGCACGCCGCCATGGATGGTCGAGCGGTTGGCGCGCTGCGGTCAGCGCAGCGTTTCACCGCTCGTTGACATTTCGAATTACGTGATGTTTGAGCTCGGCCGACCCTCGCACATCTTTGATCTGGACAAGATTCACGGCGGGCTCGACATTCGCTGGGCGCGTGCGGGCGAATCGCTGACACTCCTCAATGGCAGCACCGTGACGCTGGATGCGGACGTGGGCGTGATTGCGGACGACATGCAGGTGGAGTCCTTGGCCGGCATCATGGGCGGTGAGGCCACGGCAGTATCAGACGCGACGAAAAATATCTACATTGAGGCTGCATTCTGGTGGCCGCAGGCAGTCGCAGGGCGCTCGCGCCGTTTGCGGTTTTCAACCGAAGCCGGCCATCGCTTCGAGCGCGGGGTGGACCCGGAGCAGACGGTTGAGCACATCGAACGCATTACCCAATTGGTTCTCGATATCTGCGGCACCCCTGACTCGGTTTGTGGTCCCTTGGATGATCAACAGGTGCGCATGCCTGAGCGCGCTGCGGTGCGCTTGCGCGTCGCGCGCGCCTCAAAGGTGATTGGCATGTCCGTCTCTCAGGCGCAATGCGTGCAGGTACTTGAACGTCTGGGCCTGGAGGTCGCACAAGGCGAGGGGGAGCTTACAGTTCGTCCCCCCGCCTACCGTTTCGATCTGGCGCATGAGGAAGATCTGATCGAGGAAGTGGCGCGCATCGTCGGTTACGGCCGTTTGCCCGATACGCCGCCGCTTGCTCCGGTGACGCCCTTGCTGCGGCCTGAGCGCAAGCGCAGCCCGTTTGTGCTTAGGCGCCAACTTGCGGCGCTGGGCTACCAGGAGACGATCAACTTCAGCTTTGTCGATGCTGCCTGGGAGCGTGAGCTATCTGGCGCCACCGATCCGATTCGTCTGGTGAACCCGATTGCAAGCCAAATGGGGGTCATGCGCTCGTCTCTATTGGGCTCTTTGCTACAAGTTTTGAAATTTAATGCCGATCGACGTGCCGAGCGGGTGCGCGTTTTTGAGTTGGGCCGCGTCTTTTTTCGCGATGACTCGGTGGCCGATTCCGACACGACCGTGGCGGGCTTTCGCCAACCGCAGCGCCTGGCGGGTCTGGCGTTTGGCCCTGCCGAGCGCGTTCAATGGGGTGCTGCAGCACGCAGCGCGGACTTTTTCGATGCCAAAGGCGACGTTGAAGCGCTGCTCGCGCCGCGCAAGCCGGTATTTCAGGTGTCTGACCATCCCGCCATGCATCCGGGGCGTTGCGCACGGGTGGTACTGGACGGCTGCGCGATAGGCTTTGTCGGCGAATTGCATCCCAAGTGGCGACAATCCTGGGGTTTGGCCCAGGCGCCGGTGCTCTTCGAGCTTGAGCTGGATGCCGTTCTAAGCAAGACCCTGCCTGCTTTCAACCCCGTGGCGCGCCATCAGTCCGTGGAGCGCGATATCGCCGTGGTGGTCGGCGAGGCCGTGACGCATGGCCAGTTGATGGAATCGATCGCTTCTGCAGTGGACGCGGCATTGCTGCGCGACGCGGTATTGTTTGATGTATATCGTCCCAAAGCGCCAAAGGGTGGGGAACTGCCTGCAGCAGGTGCTTCGCTCCTGCAAGGTGAAAAAAGCATGGCGATTCGTTTGGTGCTCGGTGGTGACAGCACGCTCACCGAGGCACAAATTGACACGGCTGTGGCGGCCGTTGTCGAGCAATTGGCTCTGCGCCACGGCGCGCGCTTGCGGGTTTAGGAGACGAACAATGCATCGCGTGGAATTTACTGTCGAGAGCCTGGAGACTCCCGCTTTGACCAAGGCACAGCTTGCCGATCTACTGTTTGATCAGATCGGTCTGAACAAGCGGGAGTCCAAAGACATGGTCGATGCGTTTTTTGACCTCATTGCACGCAGCCTGGTCGACGGTGAAGACGTCAAGCTCTCGGGTTTTGGCAATTTCCAGATTCGCACCAAGGCACCTCGCCCTGGCCGCAATCCGCGCACTGGCGAGGCCATACCGATTGGCGAACGCCGTGTCGTGACATTTCACGCAAGCAGCAAGCTCAAAGAGCAGATCCAGGGCTGAAGCATTGCACTGTCGAATTGGTGCGTTTTGTAACATCTGATGGCACAAAACACCTGTCTGCTGTAGTCTTAAAGGTTTACTGCCTTTTCGCGCGCTACAGCGCGTTGTTGCCATGGGCCTTGTGCTTCCCTCCATACCGGCTAAACGCTATTTCACCATTGGGGAAGTGGCGGACTTGTGTGCTGTCAAGCCACATGTACTGCGCTATTGGGAGCAGGAATTCACGCAGCTTCGTCCCATCAAGCGCCGTGGCAATCGCCGCTATTACCAACACCACGAAGTTCTGATGATCCGCCGCATCCGTGACCTGCTCTACGACCAGGGTTTTACGATCAGCGGCGCACGCAATCAGCTGCAGGAAATTGCGCCAATCGGCGTCAATACACGCGAAGATGCCGCAGACCTCGACGACGCAAACGGGCCCGTTGTCGAGCTCCCGGACATGGAAGCGGTGCGCCGCGAATTGTTTGAAATACGCGGTTTGCTTCTGGCTGCGGTGTGATTTGGACCTATAATCTAAGGCTTGTCGGCGTGTGGCGCAGCCTGGTAGCGCACTTGCATGGGGTGCAAGGGGTCGAAGGTTCGAATCCTTTCACGCCGACCATTTATTCGATCAGAGACACGGGTTACAACAGCGATGTTGTAGCCCGTTTTCTATTTCTGCCGCCCTGGTTGCGCCGACAGGTGGCGGGGTACGAGGAGTTCGCCCATGGACAAGCACTATCTTAGGACGCTTTTTTCTCCTGAGTCCATTGTTGTTTTTGCCGGCAACGAGGAGCGCGCTGGTAGCCAGACGGTTCAGGGACATGCCTTGCTCGAATCCATTCGCAAGCAGCGCTTCAGCGGAAAACTGACCTTCGTCGACATCGAGACCACAGGCACGCTGGCCGACCTGGCGCAGGCGCGAGCCGATCTGGCCATTATTGCGCTGCCCGCTTCGGATGTGGCAGCCGCCCTGGAACTGGCCGGTCGCATGGCCTGCCGTGCAGCGCTGGTGATCTCCAGCGGCATCGGGGCCGACGACGCCTCGGTGCTTGCCAAGATGGCCCAGCGTGAAGGCGTGTACCTGCTCGGCCCCAATTCGCTCGGGTTTCAGCGTCCGGCGTTGGGCCTCAATGCGAGCGTGGCCGGGCCGCTGGCGCGCCAGGGCTCCCTGGCGCTGGTTTCGCAATCTGGGGCGCTCACTGCGTCCATTCTGGACTGGGCCGACAACAACGCAGTGGGCTTTTCCTCGGTGATCTCGCTTGGGCCCAATACGGCGGTCGACATTGCACAAGTGCTGGACTATCTGGCCAGCGATCCGCAGACACACAGCATTGTTGTGTACCTTGAAGGCATCTCCAACGCGCGCAGTTTCATGAGCGCACTGCGCTCCGCTGCCAATGCCAAGCCGGTGGTGGTGCTCAAGTCCGGCAGAAAGCCGGCGGGCAATGCGGCAGCGCAGACGCACAGCGGCGCCATTGTGGGCAGCGACGATGTGTTCGATGCAGCGCTCGCGCGGGCCGGAGCGGTGCGCGTTCGTTCCTTCGTCGAATTGTTCTCTGCCGCCAAGTGCCTGGCCTCACGCTATCGCCCTGTAGGGCGGCGTCTGGCGGTGGTGACCAATGGCGGTGGGCCGGGCGTGTTGGCAGCCGACTGGATCAATGAAATTTTTCTCGATCTTGGTCGTTTGTCGCAGGAATCGGTGGCCACCCTGCAGCCGCAGCTACCGCCGCTGGCGTCCTTGATCGATCTGATTGATCTGTCAGAAGAAGCGGGTCCGGAACACTTTCGCATCGCCGTGGAAACGGCAAGCCGCGATCGTCAGGTCGATGGCGTTCTGGCCATCTACTCGCCAAAAGCCGGAATTGATGCGACGCAAGTGGCCCGTGCTCTGGCCGACGTGAAGCGCAAGATGAGCAAGCCGCTGCTCTCTTGCTGGATGGGCGACACCTCTGTGGTGCCAGCGCGCGCGGTCCTGCTCGAAGCGAGCATTCCCAGTTTTCGCACGCCTGAAGCGGCCGTGGGAGCCTTTGGAAATATCGCGTCGTTCTATCAAAACCAGCAGCTTTTGCTGCAAACCCCCCCGCCGCTCTCGAACCTGGCAAAACCAGATATCGAGGGTGCCCGCCTGGTGATCGAGGGCGTGCTGGCCGAGCGGCGCAAGGTGCTGACCGAGATGGAGTCCAAGACGCTGCTGGCGGCGTTTCACATTCCCGTCACCAACACCATTCTGGCGCGCAGTCCCACCGAGGCCATGATGATTGCAACGCAGCTGGGGTTTCCAGTGGCGTTGAAAATCGATTCGCCCGACGTCAGTCACAAATCCGACGTGCAGGGGGTGGCGCTCAACATCATGAGCGGGGCCAGCGCACGAGACACCTACACCGACATGGTGCAACGAGTGACGCAGCTCCTGCCGCAGGCGCGAATCAACGGCGTTACCGTCCAGAAGATGGCTCGTGCGAGGCGCGGGCGTGAAATCTGCATTGGTCTGGTCACCGACGATCCGTTTGGCCCGGTGATTACCTTTGGTGCCGGCGGCACCATGATCGAATTGATTGACGATCGGGCAATGGAGCTGCCGCCCTTGAACCTGTTTCTTGCACGCCGGCTGATCGAACGCGCCCGCGTGGCAGAAACACTTGACGCATGGCGCGGAGCCGGCGCGGTGGACCGCAATGCGCTGGAGCAGGTATTGCTGCGGGTGTCAGAGATGGTCTGTGAGCTGCCGCAATTGCGCGAGATGGACATCAACCCCTTGATCGTTGATGAATGCGGTGTCGTGGCGGTGGACGCACGCATCGTTGTTGAACATGCGCCCAGCCAAAGCTCGGGCGCAGCGCAGTACAGCCATCTGGCGATCCTGCCTTATCCGGCCCGGTTCCGTCAGGTCTGGCCGCTCAGCGGTGGGGGCGAATACACGGTGCGTCCGGTCCGCCCCGACGACGCCCAAATGCTGCAGGCTCTGGTGCAAAGCCTGTCGCCGCAAAGCCGCTATTTCCGTTTCATCTCTTCCATGGCGCAACTTCCGCCGAGCATGCTTGCGCGGTTTACGCTGATTGACTACGACCGCGAGATGGCACTGGTGGCAATCCTGAAGGAGCGCACGCCTGGCGCAGACGGCGAGCCGGTGGAGTCCGAGCGCATCGTGGGCGTGTCGCGCTATATCACCAACCCCGATCGCAGCAGTTGCGAGTTTGCCTTGGTGGTTGCCGATGATTTCAGCGGACGGGGCCTGGGCTCGCGCTTGATGCTGAGCATCATGGAGGTCGCGCGCGAGCGTGGCCTCAGCGAGATGGAGGGTCTCGTGCTGGCCAACAACCCCGGCATGCTCAAGCTGATGCGCAGCCTGGGCTTCAGCGTCAAGGCTTTCCCGGAAGACCCCGATTTCAAGCTCGTCACGCACGCGCTTTGAGCAGTCGGCGGTTTCTAGCCAATCGTCATCAAGCTGGCATTGCCGCCGGCAGCGGCGGTATTGACGCTCAGCGAGCGCTCTAGCAGCAGGCGATCCAGGGCGATGTCCGCCTCGCCGGGGACCAGGCCCTGCAAGCCGACGATGGCTCCCGGCCGCAGCGCCAGGGCCTCGCAGCTGGCTTGCAGCTGTGTTGCCAGTCCATGCTGTATCACTGCGTCGAGCATGGGGGCCTGCAGCACACCAGCGGCAGGGATCTCGATGCGCTGCTGGACCGTCGTAGGCAATTGCGCATGCAGGCGCGTCGCCATGTCTCCCTGCCAAAGCGCCTTGGAGCCTATTGCGAGTACTGCAGCCAGCTGGGAAAGCAAGTCGTCCTCGTTTGCTGCCAGGCAGCCAATGTTCGCGCGTGGCAGCACCGTGTACACATTGCGCTCGCCCGTTGGACCGGGCAAGGTTTGCGAGAGGCCAGCGGGCGACTGGGCTGCAAAACGGGTGCATCTTGCTGCCAAAGCACCGCGGCCCGTGTCCAAGGCCCATTTTTGTAGCGCTTGCAGCGCAGCGGTTGGTGCAGGTGCGATTTCTGGTTCGCTTTGCGTCAGCATGCTGCGCAAGTCGGTAAGCGCGTGCGCACTGAGGCGGCGCAGGTACAGCGGACCGCCTGCCTTGGGGCCGGTTCCCGACAGCCCTTCGCCGCCAAACGGCTGTACGCCCACCACAGCGCCGACCATGTTGCGGTTCACGTAGGCATTGCCCGCGTGCGCACGTGCCAGCACCTGGGCAATGGTTTCATCGATGCGTGTGTGCACGCCGAGCGTGAGACCGTAACCCGTGGCGTTGATGTCGTCGAGCAGCTTGGGCAGGCCAGTGCGTGCGTAGCGCAGTACATGCAGTACTGGGCCAAAGACTTCCCGCTCCAGCTGGTCCATGCTTTGGATTTCAATCAGCGTTGGGGCCACGAAGGTTCCTGGGCCGGCGAGTGCGGCGTCATGCGCTTGGAAGACCTCACATCCGCGCCCTTGCATGGCCTTGATGTGGCTCAGGATGCCAGCCTGGGCTTCGGCATCAATCACTGGCCCTACGTCGATGGCAAGGCGTGACGGATTGCCCAGATGCAACTCCTGCATGGCGCCGCGCAGCATGGGCAGGACGTGGGCCGCCGCATCTTCCTGGATGCACAGCACGCGCAGTGCTGAGCAGCGCTGACCAGCGCTGTCAAAGGCTGAGGCCACGATGTCCACCACGGCCTGCTCCGCCAGCGCCGATGAATCCACGATCATGGCGTTCTGTCCACCGGTTTCCGCAATCAGTGTTACGGGTCGGCCCTGGACGTCAAGGCGGCCCGAGAGGCTGCGTTGAATCGCCCGCGCCACCTGCGTCGAACCAGTGAAGATCACGCCCATCACACGTGCATCCGCCACCAGTGCAGCGCCCACCGTCTCTCCCTGTCCAGGAACAAGCTGCAGTGCTGCGCGGGGCACGCCAGCCTGCCACATCAATCGCACGGCGTAGGCTGCGATCAGTGGGGTTTGCTCTGCCGGTTTGGCAAGGACCTGGTTGCCAGCCGCCAGAGCGGCCGAAATCTGGCCCACAAAGATGGCGAGCGGAAAATTCCAGGGGCTGATGCACACCACGGTGCCCAGCGCAGGCGATGGTGTAGCTGTCAAGGTGGCGCTGGCCTGCTGCGCGTAATAGCGCAGAAAATCGATCGCCTCGCGCACTTCAGCAATGGCGTTGGCTGCGCTTTTGCCCGCTTCGCGAATCAGCAGCGCGATCAGGGAGGGCATCTGCTTTTGTAGCAAATCGGCAGCCCGAAGCAGGGCCTGGGCGCGCTCTACCGGCGCAGTTTCGGTCCAGGCCAAACCGTCGCTGCATGCCAGCGCCAGGGCATGTTCCACGTCTTGCAAGTCGGCTTCCTGGATTTCGCCCACCAGATCCGTGCTATCTGCTGGGTTGCGCACCGGGTGCATTGGATTTGGTGCCGCATCGCAAGCGAGCATCGGTCCTGCCTGCCAGCGCTGTTGGCGCGACGCCTCCAGAGCGCGCTCAATCTCCGCAAGCACCGGCTCGCTGGCAAGATCCAGGCCTGCCGAATTGCGCCGCACGTCGCCGTACAGCGCCAGTGGGTGCGCGATGCGCGGATGCGGCAGTGCCGCCGCACCTTCGATGGCTGTGGCTGCGTCCACGACGTCTACCGGGTCACGGACCAGTTCGTCCAGCGCGATGCTTTCGTCGGCGATGCGGTTCACGAACGAGGTATTGGCGCCATTTTCAAGCAGTCGGCGCACCAGGTAGGCCAGCAGGGTTTCGTGTGTGCCTACGGGGGCATAGACGCGGCATGGGCGCCCCAGACCACCGTCTGCCACCGGGCGCACCACCTGTTCGTACAAGGGCTCTCCCATGCCGTGCAAACACTGGAACTCGTACTGGCCAGGATGGTACGTAGCCGGCTCGGCGATTTCGAAAATGGCCGCCAGTGTGTGTGCATTGTGCGTGGCGAACTGTGGGTACACCGCCTTGGGCGCTGCCAGAAGCTTGCGTGCGCAGGCAATGTAGGAGACGTCGGTGTGCGCTTTGCGCGTGTAGACCGGGAAGTCGCTCAGGCCATCCACCTGGGCGCGCTTGATTTCACTGTCCCAATAGGCACCTTTGACGAGGCGAACCATCAGGCGGCGCCCGCTTCGCTGCGCCAGCGCAATGACTTCGTCGATGACTGCGGGGCAGCGTTTCTGGTAGGCCTGAATGACAAAGCCCAGACCATTCCAGCCCGTCAGAGTCTCCTCGTGGCAGAGGCGTTCAAGCAGCTCCAAGGAGAGTTCCAGCCGTTCGGTCTCTTCCGCATCGATGTTCAGGCCAATGTCGTATTGGCGTGCCAGCTTGGCCAGTGATACCAGTGTGGGATACAGCTCAGAATGGACACGGGCGCTTTGCGCGCGTGCATAGCGTGGGTGCAGCGCGGAGAGTTTGATCGAAATACCCGGCCCCGCGTAGATGCCTCGGCCGTTCGATGCGTGGCCAATGGCGTGGATAGCCGCTTCGTAGGACTGCAGATAGCGTGCTGCATCGCGCTGCGTCAGCGCTGCTTCGCCCAGCATGTCGTAGGAGAAACGAAAACCTGCCGCTTCGCGCGCGCGCGCATTGGCGAGCGCCTGGGCAATGGTTTCGCCGGTGACAAACTGCTCACCCATCATGCGCATGGCCATGTCCACGCTTTTGCGAATGAGCGGCTCGCCACCCTTGGCCGTCAGGCGCGTCAGCAGGGACGACAGCGACTTTTCGCTGTGCGTGGCGACCAGCTTGCCCGTCAGCAGCAAGCCCCAGGTGGCGGCGTTGACGAACAGCGAAGGGCTCTTGCCCAGGTGCGCTTCCCACTGGCCGTTGCCGATCTTGTCGCGGATCAGTGCGTCGCGCGTTGCCTTGTCCGGAATGCGCAGCAGGGCTTCGGCAAGACACATCAAGGCCACGCCTTCTTGCGAGGACAGCGAGAACTCCTGCAGCAGGCTTTGCACCAGGCCGGCACGCCCAGCGCCGCTCTTTCGCTGTCGCAAGGAGCCCGCAAGTCGACGCGCGAGCGCATGTACGCGCTGCGCGGTGGCTGCATCGCTGCGCGCCAGGGCGAGCAGCGGGGCCAAGGCGGCGGGTTCGGGCGCGCGGCACAAGGTCTGTAGTGCGCTGCGTTCGAGCGCGCCGTGGAAGGCGCTGGGGGCAAAGGCAAGAGATTCGGGCGTGGTGGACATGGCGGGGTCTTTGCAATGAACGGACGATGGCGCATCATGCGGGAGACTTGAAAAAATTTAAATCTAAAAAAATTATCAAAAACAGCATGAAATACCAAAATGAACGATGAATCAAAGAATATTGACAGAATTGATCTAAAAATTCTCTCGATCCTGCAGGAAGACGGGCGCATTTCGAATTTGAAGCTTTCCGAGCAGGTGGGCTTGTCGCCCACGGCGGTCCTTGGGCGCGTGCAAAGGCTCTCGCGCGAGGGCTATGTTTTGGGCTATGAAGCACGCCTCAACCCGTTGAAACTCGGTGCGGCGATGCTGGTGTTCGTGGAAGTGTTGCTTGATCGGACCACCCCGAATGTGTTTGAGCAGTTCAACGCTGCGGTGCAGGTGCGCCCGGAAATCATGGAATGCCATATGGTGGCAGGCGGCTTTGACTACCTGCTCAAGACGCGTACAGCCGACATGAATGCCTACCGCGCTTTTGCCGGCGCCGTGCTCTGGCAACTGCCGGGCGTGCGAGAGACCCGCACCTACGCGGTGATGGAAGAGGTCAAGCACTCGACGCGTCTGCCTTTGTCCTGAGCCCATCTCCCGCAGAACATGCTTGCATAATGGTCAGCAACCCAACACGCTGAGGAGAACTCCATGCATTTGCTACGGACAGCGGCCGTTTTGTTTGCGGCTGCGACATTGGGTCAGGCGGCCAATGCAGCCTGCTACCTCGTCTATGCGCCCGACGGTACGGTTGTGTACCGGTCTGTGCAGTCGCCGGTGGATCTTTCCAAACCACTGCATCTGACCCTGCCCCAGGCCGCTCCCGGTGGGCGCCTCGTCTTCTCGCTGGACAACAACGGATGCGAGCTGGAGGTGCACAAGCTCGACACGCTGCACAGTCGGTCCAAATCTGCGACTCGCCCGACATCGCCCGCTCGCAAGGCACGCGGCGCCTGAGCGGGCTGCGCGCGGTTTTCCAACCGGCGGGCCTGAGACAATCGGGCCATGAGTGAAAAGATTGAAATTGCGCCTGCGGTGTCGCCCGATTGGCTGAGCGTAGAGTCGCTGAACCTGGACGCCCAAGGCGTTGCCCGTCGGCCCGACGGCAAGGTGGTATTCATTGATGGCGCGCTTCCGTTTGAGCAGGTCACTGCCAGCGCCTACCGAAAGAAAAACAACTGGGAACAGGCCCATCTGACGGCGATTCACGTCGAATCGTCCCAGCGTGTCCAGCCCGGCTGCCCCCACTTCGGATTGCATGCGGGAGCCTGTGGCGGATGCAAGATGCAGCACCTGCATTCTGCCGCCCAGGTGGCCGTCAAGCAGCGGGTGCTGGAAGACAACCTCTGGCATCTGGGCAAGGTCAAGCCGGAAACCATTCTGCGGCCCATTGAAGGCCCCGCTTGGGCTTACCGCTATCGCGCGCGACTGTCGGTGCGCTATGTGGTGAAAAAGGGCGAAGTACTGGTGGGTTTTCACGAGCGCAAGAGCCGCTACGTGGCAGACATGCGCGTTTGCCCCGTGTTGCCTGAGCATGTGAGCCGCATGCTGCTGCCGCTGCGCGCGCTGATCGCCTCCATGGACGCACGCGACACCGTTCCACAGATTGAGCTCGCGTGTGGCGATACGGTGACCGCCATGGTGCTGCGCCACCTCGAGCCGCTCTCGTCCACCGACATCGAGCGCCTCCGCGCCTTTGCTGCGGAGCAGGGCGTGCAGTGGTGGCTGCAGTCCAAGGGCCCGGACACGGTGCGCCTGCTCGATACCGACGGCCCCACGCTCTCCTATGCGCTGCCTGAATTCGACATCACCATGCCGTTCAAGCCCACCGATTTCACGCAGGTGAACCCGCACATCAACCGGGTGCTGGTTGCGCGCGCATTGCGCCTGCTGAGCGTGCAAGCCCATGAGCGCGTGATCGACTGGTTTTGCGGCTTGGGAAACTTCACCCTGCCGCTAGCGACCCAGGGGCGCGAGGTGCTGGGCATCGAAGGCAGTGAGGCCTTGGTAGCGCGTTCGCGGGAAAATTATGATTTAAATCAGGCTCTAGCGCTTGATGGTAAAGCGTTAGCAGCTACTAGTTTTGTAGCTAGAAATCTTTTCGAGATGACGCCGGAGATGCTGGTGCAGGATGGGGCGGCCGACAAATGGCTGGTGGACCCGCCCCGTGAGGGCGCTTTTGCGCTCGCCAAGGCGCTGGCCGACATAGAGCAGGCGCGTATTGGCGCCGAAGGAGCGCCGCCCTTGCCACCAGGAGCAAAAGACTGGACCCCGCCAAGTCGCATCGTCTACGTCAGCTGCAATCCTGCAACGCTGGCACGTGACGCCGGCCTGCTGGTGCATCTGGCGGGCTACCGCTGTACGGCGGCGGGAATGATCAACATGTTTCCCCACACCGCCCATGTGGAGAGCATGGCGGTGTTCGAGCGCCCCTGAACCCGGTCCTGCTCTACTTCTTGGCTGCGGCGCCCGCGTCGCTCGCGGGCGCTGACGCTTCTTCGGAATCGCTCCCGGCAGCAGTGCCATTCGCAGGAATGCCTTCAATCTTGTTGTCGCGCATGTAGCCGTCCATGTCCTTCCAGCCGGAAAAAATGGCTGCCTTGGACGATTTCGGGTTGTTCGCATAGCAATCTTCAATGCCGCGCATCGCGTAGCGGCAGGCGCCGCCAATGGCTTTGGCTTCTTCTTCGCGCTGGGCAATGCGTGGATCGGGTCCCAGGCCCGGAATGTCGCAGGCGCCCAGCAGCGACAGCAAAGCCAGTGCGAGAAAAACGCGGAAGCGAGGCAGAGAAATGGTTCGCATGCTGTTCATATCGGCGCCAGGGAGCATTGCTTGAGCTTCAGACGCAGCAAAGGCCCCGCACAGGGGCCTTTGTTGCACGGTGTCAACAAGCGAATCAGTCGCTGTCGCCACCCATGATACCGAGCAGCATCAATAGGCTCTGGAACACGTTGAACAGATCCAGATACAAAGCCAGCGTGGCGCTGATGTAGTTGGTTTCGCCGCCGTCCAGAATGCGCTTCAGGTCGTACAGCATATAGGCGCTGAACACCCCAATGGCTGCCACCGAAATCGCCATCATGCCTGCCGTGGAGCCGACAAACACGTTGATGATGGCGCCGACCACAATCACCATGGCACCAACGAAAAGCCACTTGCCCATGCCGGACAGGTCGCGTTTGATCACCGTGGCCAGGCTGGCCATGACGAAAAACACGCCCGCCGTGCCGGCAAACGCCGTCATGATCAGTTCACTGCCGTTGGAGAAACCCAGCACCATGCCGATCATGCGCGAAAGCATCAGGCCCATGAAGAAGGTGAAACCCAGCAGCACCGGCACGCCGGCAGCGGAATTCTTGGTTTTCTCGATGGCATACATGAAACCGAAGGCGCCGCCGAGGAAGACGATGAGCCCCAGGCCGCCATTCAGCGACCGGGTGATGCCGGTGGCCACGCCAATCCAGGCGCCAAGCACCGTCGGCAGCAGGCTCAGGGCCAGCAGCCAATAGGTATTGCGCAGCACCTTGTGGCGCTGCTCTTGCGACACGCCGTAGCTGTTGCCCGCAGAGGAGGGGAAGGGGGTAACCCGTTCGTTCATTGCTGTTTCTCCAGAGTGGCCCGCACGGTGCGGGTGAATTGCATTCTAGTTGGTGGCCTGCGATTCAATTGCAAGGCAAATCACAGGGCCATTTCAAGACCCGTCGGTAACTGGGCGTTCTCGCGGATGCAGTGGCCTCGTTTAGGTCATGATTCTTTCAACTCCGGTTTGGTTCCCTTGCGTCTCCCGTGCCGCTATGCTCAAACGCTTTGGCCAGGCAGCGGGTCGGGCCTGCACACTTTTGGAAGCTTGCATGAAAACCACCACCGAACTTGAACTCGCAGATATCCGAAAAATCGCCGCTGCGGCAGAAGCCGAGGCCATGGCCAATGGCTGGGCGGTGACGATCGCCATCGTCGATGCGGGCGGCCACCTGCTGTGGCTGCAGCGGCTCGACGGCGCGGCGCCCGTGTCGGCGCACATTGCACCCGGCAAGGCGCGCACGGCGGCCCTGGGGCGGCGTGAGAGCAAAACCTATGAAGATATGGTCAATGGCGGGCGCATGTCGTTTTTGAGCGCGCCGGGGGTAGAGGCCTTGCTCGAAGGCGGGGTTCCCATCCTGCATGCCGGGCAGTGCGTGGGCGCGGTGGGCGTGAGCGGCGTGAAATCGAATGAAGATGTGCAGATTGCTCGCGCAGGGATCGCTGCGCTGGGCTGAATCGGCGCGGGGACGAATGGGGATAAAAAACGGCCTGGCTACAAGGGGATTGCCCTTTGGCTGGCCAAAAACGACATGTGCCCCACGGCACTGGAGTCGCCCCACGATGAAACTATTTGGTCAGAATGAGCTTGCCTTGGCGTGTAGTCTGCAATTGGTAGCACGCTCCGTTGTGCGCAATGTGCACGCGCTTGCCACCCTGCAGCAGTTCGGCGCTTTGCCAGGTGAAACACGGCGCCGCGCTGTTCGAGCAAACCGGGCCGGTTGCTGGTGCCGCACTGTCGTCCTGTGAATCCAGGGCGACCGAGGCTTGTGACGAAGCGGGAGCTGTGTTCAGCGGTTTAGGCATGTTTGTAATGATATTGATTCGCATTTAAGAGGTCAAGTATTTATTCATTTTTTTAGGCGTCTGCGGTTGTCAGTGCCAGCGCATGAATGCGGGCAGCAGCGCGCTATTCCTTGGGCTCGGTCACAAAGCCGATCTTGCGGATTCCTGCCCGCTGCGCCGTCGCCATGGCCTGGGCAACGCGCTCATAGCGCACGTTTTTGTCGCCACTCAGGTGCAGCTCGGGTGGCGGCGTTTGGGCTGCGGCACGCTGCAGGCGATCGGCCAGGGCGTCGTCGCTGATGGCGCTGCCATCGAGCGCATAGCTGCCGTCGGCTTGCACCGAAAGGCGCAAGGTTTCGGGCTTGACCTGTTCGGGCTGCACACTGGCGCGCGGCAAATCCACGCTGACCGAGTGCTTCATGACCGGCACGGTAATGATGAAGATGATGAGCAGCACCAGCATGACGTCCACCAGCGGCGTCATGTTGATTTCGTTCATCACCTCGTCGGTGTCGTCCTGGGTGCCAAAAGCCATGGTCAGGCGCCCTTCTTGAGGGGCCGCACATTGCTGCCGCCTTCGCCGTTCGAAATACGGGCTCCGGTAACGAAGTAGGCGTGCAGATCATGGGCAAAGCTGTTCATGCGAACCAGGATGAACTTGTTGCCGCGCACCAGCGCGTTGTAGCCCAGCACTGCGGGGATCGCCACTGCCAAGCCCAGCGCGGTCATGATCAGCGCTTCGCCCACCGGGCCGGCGACCTTGTCGATCGTCGACTGCCCCGAGGTGCCAATGGCGATCAAGGCGTGGTAAATGCCCCATACCGTGCCAAACAGACCCAGAAACGGCGCGGTAGACCCCACCGATGCGAGGATCGCCAGGCCCGATTGCAGGCGCGCGGTAAATTCGTCGATGCTGTTGCGCAGGCTCCCGGTGACCCAGTCGCTCACGTCCAGACTCTCATGCAGCTGGCCCTTGGTATTGCGGTGGTGCGCCGTGGCCTCGCGCCCTTCGATGGCCAGGGCGCGAAACGGGTTGGCTGGATCGCTACCCAAAGTGGTGAGCGCCGCAGCAAAGTCGTCGCTGTGCCAAAACGTCTGCACCGCCCGGGCGTTGCGCTTGAAGCGCACGATGTCCAGGGCCTTGATGACGATAACGGCCCAGGTGGCCAGCGACATCAACAGCAGCAGCAGCGCGACGCCGCGCGTGATGAGATCCCCCTGGTTCCAGAGGTTGGCCAAGCCGAATTGCGTTTCCATGAAGACTCCTGAAGATCCGTGAATTATTCGAGAACGAAGTTGATCGGTACGAGGTACCACATGGCTTCGGGCACGCCATTGCGCTTGCCGGGCACGAAACGCCAGCGCAGTACCGTGTCGTGGGCTTGGCGGTCGAGCCGCTCGAAGCCGCTTGATTGTTTGATTTCCACCTGTTCGGGCAGGCCTTCGGTGCTGATGAGTACACGCAGTAGCACCTTGCCCTGCTCGCCCATGCGTTTGCTGATCGATGGATAAGAAGGCGAGGGATTCTTGAGGTAAGCCGCATTGCTCGACGGCAATTCAATGCGCGGGGCTGCGGGCGGGGAGGGGGGCGCAGGCGGTGCCGGGGCCGTGTTGACCGGCGCCGCCACCGGCGTGCGAACCACCGGTGCATTCGGTGCGGCCTCGGCCTCCGCTGCCGGCACCGGGGTGGGCTCAGGAGCGCGCACCGGTCTGGGCTGCGGCGTCGGTTTCGCCAAACGCGGCGGCGGGACGGGTGGGGGTGGTGTCGGTAGCACGGGTTGAGGAGGCGGCACAGCGGGAGGGGCTGGGGGCGCCGGAGGCGCCACAAATTCGCTGAGCAGCACCGCAGGAACGATGATTTCCTCTGGCTGCTTGTGCCCCAACGCGCCTTGCAGAGCCCACAAGGCGGCGCCGTGTGCAAGAGCGATGCCGACCACGATAGCGGCATTGCGTTTGCGCTGAGGCACTGGCAGGAAAAGATCAGAAGACATTAAAAAAATAGCTGCCAGCGCAGGCAGAATCTGCGCTGGCAGCCCATTGGACTACAAATTCAGCGCTTGAAAATCCAGGGCAAAGCGAGGCCTGTCACGATCAGCGAAAAGCCCAGTGCCCAGACCAACATGGGAACTTTCAGGCGGCGCAAGCGCAGGCGCTGCCACCCGCGCAGGCGCAGGCAAGGACGGAGTCGTTCCGAAGGGCCGCCACCGGGCTGCTGGCGCTGCATTGTGCAACCACCTCGCGCGCGCAGCTTTCGCATTGGCCGCATTGCGTGGCCACGCCCAGCTCCCATTGGATTTCGTCAAAGCCCATCCCAGCCCGGGCATGGCGGGCAATTTCGCGATCAGAAATTCGGCGGCAGACGCAGACGATCATGGCAAGAGATGGCAGGGCCGTGGGATGAAAAAGGAGGTTTGATTATAAATGCGAATAGGTTGCATTAACAATCTATTTTGTATCTTTCCTGGATCTGCAAGCCAGCGGCTCAGCGAGGCGAATCGAGCGCCGCAGCTGAAATGTTGGCCAGCGTGGCGCAGCCACTCAGCGCCATGCAGGCTTCGAGTTCGTCGCGCAGCAAGCGCAGAACATGGGCCACGCCCGCAGCGCCTGCGTTGGCCAGACCCCAGAGCGCAGGCCGGCCAATGAGGACGGCGCTGGCACCGAGCGCCAAGGCCTTGAAAACGTCTGTGCCACGGCGCAGGCCTCCGTCCACCAGCAAGGGCAGGGCGCCTCCCACGGCGTCGGCAATGCGGGGCAGGGCGCGCGCCGTGCTGACCGCGGTATCCAATGTGCGGCCGCCATGGTTGGAAACGATCAGGCCGTCCATGCCTTGGGCCAATGCCAGGCGCGCATCTTCGGCGTGCAGCACGCCCTTGAGCAGCACCGGAAGGCGTGTCTGGGCCTGCAGCCAGGCGATGTCGTCCCAAGTCGGCGCGTGCCGCAGCAAGCCGTCAAACAGTGCGCTCTGTCCAGGTGCCAGCGGCGCCTGGACAGCAGGGGCCATGCGCGCGAGGTTCACCGCCTGCACCTCGGGCGGCAAGGCAAAGGCGGCGCGGCGCTCACGGTCACGCACGCCGCTGGTGGGCGCGTCGACAGTGACCACCAGTGCCTCGCAACCGGCCGCTTCAGCGCGCTCCACGAGATCCCGCACCAGCGCGCGATCATGCTGCAGATAGAGCTGTAGCCACAGCGGTCCGGCGCCGGGATCGCCGTGCATGGCCGCCGCCACATCTTCCAGCGGCGAGCTTGCTTGCATGCTCAGCACCAGGCCCGCGCCCATTGCGCCAGCGGCGTAGGCGCTGGCGATTTCACCGTCCGGGTGCGCCAGGCGCTGGTAGGCCACAGGCGCCAGAAGAATAGGATGGGCCAGCTCGCGACCCAGCAGCGTGCAGCGGGTGTGGCCACCGGCCAGGGGACGCAGCACGCGCGGCAGCAGCGCCAGCTCGTCCCAGGCACTGCGGTTGGCGTGCAGCGTGATTTCGTCGCCGGCACCACCGCTGAAGTAGGCCCAGGCCTTGGCGTCAAGCTGCCGTTGGGCACTGCGCTCGTGATCGGCCAGGGTAAAGAGGTCGGGTGCTACGCGCTGGCGAGTGGGGGTCTGAGAGAGTTTTTTAAGCAAAAAATGCCTCTAGCGCTTACTGGTGTTACGTTGATAGCTATCAAATCAGGATCAAACATCAGGCGACGAAGCTATGCATCCGCCCACATGCGCAGCAGGTTGTGGTACGTGCCGGTCAGACCCACCACGGCGCTGTCGCTCTCTCCCACACGCTGGCGCAGGCGCAGCAAATCCATGTCCATGGCAAACAGCAGTTGACGCTGCTCGGTGCTGCGTACCATGCTTTGCACCCAGAAAAAACTGGCGATGCGGGCGCCGCGCGTCACCGGGGTCACCTGGTGCACCGTGGAGCCGGGGTAGAGTATGGCGTCGCCAGCAGGCAGCTTGATGCGCTGGTCGCCGCCGGGGCCGGCAATCAGCAGTTCGCCGCCGTCGTATTCCTCAGGGTCGCTGAAAAAAACGGTGCACGAAAGGTCGCTGCGCACCCATTCGCCCGTGGCCTGCGAGCGCAGCACGGCGCCATCGACATGGGCGCCGTAGAAGTTGGAGTCCCCGCTGTAGCGATTGAAGAGCGGGTTGAAGATCTTGCGCGGCAATGCGGCCGAGAAAAATAGCGCGTCGCGCTGCAAAGCCGCCAGTACGAGGGGGCGCAGTGCGCTGGCCGCATCGCTGGTTTGCGCCAATTGCTGATTGCGCTTGTGCGACAGCGCCTGGGTGCCGGCGCTGGTGCGCCCGTCCACCCAGGGCGCGTCGTCTGCCAGCAGGCCACGGGCTTGTGCGACTTCTTCTGCGGTCAGCAGGTTCTTGAGGTGCAAAAACATGGCCTGGGATTTACTTAGAAGCGCGTCTTGAGCGTCAGTTGTGCGGAACGGCCTGCGCCCGGCGCGTAAAAACCGCGATACAGCGTGTCTGCGTAGAGCTTGTTGCTGAGGTTGGTCACGTTGAGCTTGATGGTCGTCTTGTCGTTCACGGTGTATTCCAGCATGGCGTCGAACACCGCGAAACTGTCGGCCGTGACCGCGCGCTGGCCTTCAGGGTTCTGCTCGCCACGGTAGTTCACGCCCACGCCGAGGCGCCACTGCGGCGCCACGGCATAGGTGCTCCAGAGGCTGCCGCTGTGGCGCGGGGTCAGGCCTGGCCGGTCGCCCTTGACCTGCGCGCCGCCGCCATTACCTGCGAGTACCACGTTGCTCTCGTCAATCTTGGCGCTCGGGATCCAGGTGTGGTTGAAGAACACTTCCCACTTGGGCGTGATGCGGCCCGCCAGGTTGAACTCCATACCGGCGGCGTGGCGCTTGCCCGACAGCAGTTCCTGCGCGGCCGCCGAATCGGGGTCGGTGTTGCGCTCGTTGTATTTCTCGCTGTAGAAGGCCGCCACGCCCAGCAGCGCGCGTTTGTCAAACAGATCGAACTTGCCGCCGATTTCGAAGTTGCGGCTTTTTTCGGGCGGCGTTTGCGCGGTGCGCTGGGTACGGTCGTTGAAGCTCAGGCCAAACTGGTAGGTGTCGCCCGAGGTGTTGTACGAAGTACCGTAGGAGGCGTAGTACGAGCTGGTCTCATTGGGCTGATAAATGACGCCGACGCGTGGGCTCCACAAGCCGTCCGAGCGCTCGTTCGACAGCGCCGTCGGCGTGCGGTAAGACGCCTTGAAGTGGTCGTAGCGCAGACCGCCGAGCAGCTTGACGGTTTCGGTGATCGAGACGGTGTCTTGCGCATACAAGCCGATGTTGCTTGCATCGAAGGTGTTGAAGGTCGGCTCGCCTCGCGGTGTCGGGCGAACAGCGCCGTCGTTGGGCGTGCCGACCGTGGTGCTGGGCATGCTGCCGGTACCGGTGTAGCGTTGGTCACGCTTGGCATCGTCGTGGTACAGGTCCACGCCGGCGATGAGCGCGTGCTTGCGGCCACCCCAGTTGAAGGTGTTGGTGTAGTCGCTTTGCAACTGCGTCAGGTTGCTGATGCCCAGACGTCCCTTGGCCGAGCGCGTCATCACGGTGCTGTCGTTGAGATTGTCCTGCGTGGTGCCGGGGGCAAAGCGCACCGCGCTGGCGAGCAGGTCGCGCTCATAGCGGCCATGGCGCAAGCGCGTTTTGAGCTCGCCGTTGTCGTCAAAGCGGTGCGTGTGTGCCAGCGTGACGTACTGCGCCGAGGTGTCGAGCTTGTCGCTTGCGAGGCCGTAGTAGTTGCGCGCCGACAGCGAAGGCACGAGCTTGCCGTCGTTGAGGAACCAGGGGTGGTTGTAGAGCGGCCGTCCCTCAATATCGAGCGAATACAGGCCGATCGAGAACTCGTCGCGCGTGCCAACGCCCCAGCTGTAGGTCGGCGCAATGCCAAGCTTGCGTTGTTTGGCGCCGAAGTTTTTCTCGTCGTGCACCAGTGCGTTGAGGCGAAACGCTGCGTTTTCGCCAGTGAGGAAGTTGAAGTCGCCCGTCAGCCGGTTTTCCTGGCCAGTGCCCAGGGTGTAGCTGATTTCATGCTGGTTCATCAGCAGCGGCATCTTGTTGACCTGGTTCACCACGCCGCCGGTGGAGCCCTTGCCAAACAGCATCGAGGCTGAGCCCTTGAGCACTTCGACGCTGTCGTTGTTGAAGGTATCGCGCTCGTAGAGCGGCGCGTCCTTCATGCCATCCACATAGATGTCGCCTGCCTGGCCGAGCGAGAAGCCGCGCAGGCGGATGTCCTCTTCGCCGGTTTCACCGGCCTGGAACGTGACGCCGGCCGTGCTGCGCAGCACGTCGCGGAAGTCGTCCTGGTTGCGGTCGGCCATGAGCCGCTCGGTGAACACGGTCACGCTTTGCGGAATGTCGCGCAGCGCCTGCTTGCCCTTGCCGATGGTCGTGGTCGCAGGCTTGAGCGTGTCCTTGTTCTGGATTTCCGCGCTTTCCTTGACGGTGACTGTGGGCAGCTGGCCGCTGACGGCAGGCGCAGACTGGGCCCAGCTTCCCACGGAAGCGAGCAGCATCAGCGCGCCCAGGGGAATCAGGGCCTTGTCCGAGGTGCAGGGTGCTGCTGCATCGGTTGGAAAAAGCGCAGAGATGCGCGGTGTGCTGTGAGCTGTCAAAGGATTCTCCCGTTGCAATGTGACTCGAACCTGCGGGCACGCGAACGTGCGCCAAGAGCAAGAAGCAGTGGCTGGGGAAAACCGTGGCTGTGCCTCGAAACAGCGATTTATTCTAAGTCAAATAAGAGTCATTCTCGTTCGCAATGGAGAAAAATGAACTGTAGCCCTGTCGGCATCCAGCAACAAAAAAGCCGGCAGCAGCCGGCTTCGGAGCAGACGCGACGCGCCTTACTTGACGTGCTTGCCAATCAGGCCGGCCATCTCGAACATGGACACTTGGGGCTTGCCAAAGACTTCCTTGAGCTTGGCGTCCGCATTGATCATGCGCTTGTTGGTAGCGTCCTGCAGGTTGTGCGCCTTGATGTAGACCCACAGCTTGCTGATGATTTCGGTGCGCGGCAGAGGCGCGGAGCCGACGACGGCAGCCAATGCAGGGCTCGGCGTCAAAGCCTTCATGAATGCTGCGTTGGGAGTGCGCTTCTTGGCGGGAGCGGCCTTGGTGGCGCCGGCAGCGGCCGGGGCTTTTTTTGCAGTTGCCATGTTGGTTTTTTCCTGGTTGGGAGTATTCAATGGACCAGCGAAAATCCGTTTCTCCACTGGCAGGGGGATGCTACTGGCAAAAAAACGGCTTTCCAAGCTGCGACCGAGGTTTTTTTGCTTCAGGCTGTAGCCTGAGAGGCTTTAGCGGCATTCTTGCTGGCTGTTGACGATGCGTTTGAGCGCCTCGGCATCCAGAATGCGCACATGGCGCTGTTTGACTTCAACAATGCCATCGTCGACAAACTTCGAGAAGGTGCGACTGACCGTTTCCAGTTTGAGCCCCAGGTAGCTGCCGATTTCCTCGCGTGTCATCCGCAGCACCAGCTCGGTCTGCGAGAAGCCGCGAGCGTGCAGGCGCTGCACCAGGTTGAGCAAAAATGCGGCCAGGCGCTCTTCGGCGCGCATGCTGCCCAGCAGCAGCATGACGCCATGCTCGCGCACGATCTCGCGGCTCATGATCTTGTGCACGTGGTGCTGCAGGGCGTTGACCTCGCGCGAGATCTCCTCGATGCGGTCAAACGGCATCACGCAGACTTCGGCGTCTTCCAGCGCTACCGCGTCGCAACTGTGGTGGTCATTGACGATGCCATCGAGCCCGATGATCTCGCCGGCCATTTGAAAGCCGGTCACCTGATCGCGCCCATCCTCCGTAGCCACGCAGGTCTTGAAGAATCCTGTGCGAATCGCGTAGAGCGAGGTGAAGGCTTCACCGTTGCGAAACAAGGAGCCACCGCGCTTGATTTTGCGCCGTACCGCCACGACATCATCCACGCGCTCCATCTGTTCGCTGGTGAGTCCGACGGGCAGACACAGTTCGCGCAGGTTGCAGTTGGAGCAGGCGACACGTATTGTTTGTTGCGCGTCGTGAGCCGCGAGGTGTCCGGATGCGCCCCCATCGGGTGGCGGCTTTGCCGCAGAGGTTTTGCGGACCGTAGGAGTGCTGGATGCTGACATACATCAAATTATGAACGATGGCCGGATTTCCCTTTAAATCCGGTCGGTGACTGTTGCTTCTTGATTTTGGTCAAGTGAGCAGGCGCCGCTCTCAGGCACAGTTGCCAGCTCTCCAGGAGAATCCATGACCGTTGCCACGCCCGAACTGCTGACCCGTTTCGATGTCTCCGGTCCGCGCTACACCTCTTACCCGACCGCGGACCGTTTCGTCGAGGCTTTTGGCGAAGACGATTACGTACTGGCACTCAAACAGCGCCACCTTGGCAGCGCCGCCAAGGCGATGCCTTTGTCCTTGTATGTGCACATTCCGTTTTGCGAGTCGCTTTGCTATTACTGCGCCTGCAACAAGATCATCACCAAGCACCATGATCGGGCCGATGTTTACCTGCGCTATTTGAGCCGTGAGGTGGATCTGCACACGGCGCATTGTGGTTCTGGCCAGATCGTGAGCCAATTGCATCTGGGCGGCGGCACCCCCACCTTTCTGTCCGACGACGGCTTGCGTGAGCTGATGGACACCTTGCGCCGAAGTTTTACGCTGGTGGCGGGTGGGGAGTATTCGATCGAAGTTGACCCACGCACGGTGGACGCCGGGCGCCTCAAGGTGCTGGCGGAACTGGGCTTCAACCGCCTGAGTTTCGGTGTCCAGGATTTCGACCCTGAAGTCCAGAAGGCGGTACACCGCATTCAGCCCGCAGAGCAGGTGTTTGCACTCGTGGAATCGGCGCGTTCCATAGGGTTCGATTCCATCAACGTAGACCTGATCTACGGTCTTCCCAAGCAGACGCCCGACTCGTTCGACCGCACCCTAGCGCAGGTCAACGAATTGCGACCGGACCGCATTGCGCTCTACGCTTACGCGCATCTGCCCGAGCGGTTCAAGCCGCAGCGCCGCATTGTCTGGGCAGATTTGCCCATGGCCTCGGCCAAGGTGTCCATGCTTTCGCGTTCGCTCGACGCTTTCATCGAAGCCGGCTATGTCTATGTGGGCATGGACCACTTTGCTTTGCCCGATGATGCGCTGGCCGTCGCCAAGCGCCAGGGACGACTGCACCGCAATTTTCAGGGTTACAGCACGCAACCAGACTGCGACCTCATTGCACTTGGGGTATCTGCCATTGGCCGAGTGGGTGCCACCTACAGCCAGAACGCCAAGACGCTCGAAGAATATTACGACCTGCTGAACCAAGGCCACTTGCCGATCGTGCGCGGCCTGGCGCTGTCGCGAGACGATCTGGTTCGCCGCGCGGTGATCATGGCGCTGATGTGTCAGGGCGAGCTGAACATCGAGTCGGTGGAGCAGTCGTGGCTGATTGATTTCCGCCAATACTTCGCTCGCGAACTTGAGCAGCTCGCTGAAATGGAACAACAGGGCCTGGTGGAGCTGAGTACGGAAGGCGTCCAGGTCACAGCCATGGGCTGGTATTTTGTACGCGGAATTGCCATGGTGTTCGACCGTTACCTACAGTCCGACCGCAATCGAGCGCGCTTCTCGCGCATCATCTGACGTGCTGGGCGCGCTGGCCTGGACTGCGCTGGCGATGGGCCTGGTGGGCGGCTCGCACTGCCTGGTCATGTGCGCAGCCCCTTGCAGTGCCGTGGTCCAGGTGGGCGCGCGCGTTGCGCCGGCCTTAACGGCCACCGAGCAAGTTGTTGACTGGCACCCAAGCGGAGGCGTCGCCTTGCGCCGATTGCTCGCCTATCACCTCGGTCGCCTGGCGGGATATTCCAGTGCAGGTGCGGCAGTGGCCGTGGCGATGCAGAGCTTTTCCTGGGTCACTCAGCAGGCACATGCCATGCGTTCGGCCTGGACGTTCATGCACGTCGCTGTACTGGCATGGGGCCTGATGATGCTCCTTTTGGCGCGCCAGCCTGCCTGGGTGGAGTCTGCAGGCCGCGCCCTCTGGACCCGCGTTCGCCCCCTGATCGGTGCACCAGGCGGCGTATTTGTCACCGGTTTTCTGTGGGCCTTGATGCCTTGCGGATTGTTGTATTCGGCATTGCTGGTAGCGGCTTTGAGCGGTGGTCCGGTCCAGGGGGCCATCACCATGGCCTTGTTTGCTGCCGGCAGTGGTGTGTGGCTGATTGTCGGACCCTGGGCATGGCTTGGGTTGCGCCAGCGACTCAACCGTGCGCGCGCCGACTGGGGGACGCGCCTGGGCGGGCTCCTGTTGTGTGGTGTGGCCGGATGGGCGCTTTGGCACGATCTCGTGGTCCGCCCATCGCTCATTTGTCAATAGCAAAGTATCCGCACCGCTGTTGCGCTGGCGCCGCAGTTGGAGGACAAACGAGCGACATTTTGGTTTTTGTCGCCTGATAATGGGTCTCATATCACCCGTCCTTGGCGGGAAGGCCTTTCGGTGAGCACCTTCGTTGTCATCCCCATCGACCAACTGCGCGTTGGCATGTTTATCCAGCTCGATCTCGGGTGGATGCAGCATCCGTTTCCGGTGGGAAGCTTTCGTGTTTCTTCAGAGGCGCAGATTGATACTTTGCGCAGCCTCGATTTAAAGAGCATCCGCTACCTGCCGGCCAAGAGCGATCTGGAATTTCAACAACGGGCGACGCCAGATGAAATCGAACCAGCGGATCGGACAGAAAAAGCATCTGCGGCCTTGCGCCCCGCGCGCAGCGACGAGATCAACGTGCTCAAGGCTCAATTGCAGGCGCAGCACGACGCCCTGGCTGCATGCGATCAACGCTTTCTTTCCGCCACCCGTACGTGTTTGCGCCTCGGTCCAATGGCTGACAAGGAGCCTTCAGAGGCCCGATCGCAGGGCGAGTCTTTGGTGGGTGGCTGTGTCGATGAGCTGCTGGTCAATGGGGAATCGGTGATTCGGCTGCTCTCTGAAGGGGTAGGCGAACGCAACGTGTTGCACCCCGTCAACGTGATGGTTCTCAGCCTGCTTCTGGGCAAGGCCCAGGGCGTGGGTCCCGATGCGCTGCGCGAGATTGGCTTGACGGCCCTGTTTCATGATCTGGGCAAAACCCGCATGCCGGCGCACCAATGGGTGCGCACGGCAGACATGACGGCTGGCGATCTGCTCGGCTATCAGAAGCACGTGAGCCATTCGGTGGCCATCGCCCGGCGCATGGGTCTGCCTGTTTCCATCCTGAGGGGCATTGCAGAGCACCACGAAATGGCCGATGGAAGCGGGTTTCCTGAGGGGCTGCGTGGCGAAGCCATCGGCGGTGCCGCGCGCATCGTCGGATTGGTGAATTATTACGATCGCCTTTGCAATCCCATGCACGGCGCGCAGGCATTGACGCCGCACGAAGCGCTGTCGCTCATGTTTGCCAAGCACAAGGCGAAGTTCGACGCACAGATTCTGGGTGTTTTCATTCGCATGATGGGCATTTATCCACCCGGCTCGATCGTGCAGCTGGTCAACGACCGCTATGCCATCGTGGTGTCGGTTAATTCTTCTCGGCCGCTGCGCCCGCGGGTGGTAGTACACGATCCGGCAGTGCCCAAAGAAGAAGCGCTCATTCTTGACCTGGAAACGGTTCCCGAGCTTGGCATTCGTCGCAGCCTCAAGCCGACGCAGTTGCCGCGCGAGGCGCTGGACTACCTCTCACCGCGCAAGCGCATTTGTTACTTTTTTGAGCGCGCTGTCGATACGCAAGGCCTCAAGGCCAATCCGTGATGCACCTGGCCATTGATCCTGCCTGGTACGGCGCATTTGACGACCTGCAGGAAGCCGTGTGGGTGGTTGACGCCGACGCGCGCAGCATTGTGTTTGCCAATCTCGCTGCCGGTCGATTGCTGGGCTTGCCGCGCGAACAACTGCTGGGCGCTGCCGTGGAGCGCTTTGCGGCAACGCCGCAGGACCAGGCGTTCTGGGCCGACACCCGGCTGGTGGTGGCTGACGGCATTGAATCTCTTTCGGCCGTGCTGCGTGCCGACGGTGAACTGCTGCCCGTGATGCGTCGCGTGACACCGCTCGCCATGGCGCCGGGTTTGGGCGCCATGCTGGTGACCATGGTCGACTGCAGCGAGCACCAGCGCGCAGAACATGAGCTGGAGCGCTTGCTCTCGGAGTTGCGCGCCACGCTGGATTCGGTGGCCGACGGCATTCTGGTCTGTGGGCTCGATGGTCGGATTCGCGCCTTCAACCAGCGCCTGGTGCGCATTTGGAATATCCCGCAATCGCTGCTACTCAAGCGCGATGACGCGAGCTTGCACGCTTTTCTGGCCGGCCGGGTGCAAGATTCTGTTGCCTACCATGCTCAGCTTGCACAAATGCAGGAAGATCCGCGCGCGCCCACGCGCGACGTGCTGCAACTTCAAGGCGGACAGATCGTCGAGCGCCGCAGTGTGCCGCAGCTCAGTCATGGCAGCGTCACCGGCCGGGTGTTTTCGTTTCGCGACATCACCGAAGAGGCACAGTCTGAAACCGCCTTGCGCATGGCGGCTGTTGCCTTCGAAGCCAGTCCCTATGCCATCTTCTTTACTGATGCCAGGAGGATGCTTACCCAGGTGAATCCGATGTTCGAGCGCCTCACCGGCTTGCCTATGGCGCAACTGCTGGGCCGCTGTGTAGAGTCACTGTTCAGTCCTTTGGGGTCGGATTGGACCGAGCAAATAGAACTTGCCTGGCAGAGTACTGGTGTCTGGAATGGTGAACTTTCCTTAACGCGCGACTCAGAAGCGCCGTGCGCCGTGCAACTGGCGTGGGTGGTGCTGCGGGGCGCCGACGGAACCCCTGAGCAAAGCATCGGCTTTGTGCGCGATCTTACACAGCAGCATGCCGCCAGAAAGCGCATTGACGAGCTTGCGTACCACGATGTTCTGACCGGTTTGCCCAACCGCTTGCAATTGTCCCAGCGCGTGGAGTCCGCGCTGCGCGCTGCGCGCCCTGGGTCGGCAGGTTTTGCGATTTTGGAGCTGGATCTGGACCGGTTCAAGGTCATCAACGATTCGCTGGGGCACGCCTTTGGCGACCGCGTGCTGCGGCTGGTGGCTGCGCGTTTGCAGATCTGTCTGCGTCAAATTGACATGCTGTGTCGTCTGGGCGGAGACGAATTCGTTGTCTATCTGCACGCGAGTGATCGGGCCACAGCCGAGCATGTCGCGCGGCGCATGCTGCAGGAGATGCAACAGCCTTTCGCTCTCGACGGTATCAGTTTTTCCATTCAGGTCAGCATGGGCATCTCTTTGTTCCCGCAGGATGGTCGACTGCTCGACGAGCTTATCAAGCATGCGGACACCGCGATGTATCGGGTGAAAGAGCGCGGGCGTGGCAATTTTGGCTTTTACCAACCCGAGATGAACGCCAATCTGCTGGCGCGCATGCAGCTGGAGCATGCAATGCGGCAAGCCTTGGGGCGCAATGACATGCAGGTCCACTTCCAGCCTCAGATCGACACGGCGTCGGGGGCCATCGTGGCGGCCGAGGCTTTGCTGCGCTGGACGGACGACGAACTTGGCCCGATTTCTCCAGCTACGTTTATTCCGATCGCAGAAGACACGGGTTACATCATCACCCTGGGTGCCTGGGTGCTTGAACAATCGGTGAAGGAAGCCGCGCGCTGGATGCGGGGAGGGCATTCGCTCGTGGTATCGGTCAATGTCTCAGCGCTTGAATTGCGCCAGCCCGATTTTGTCGAACGAATTGCCCGCGTGCTGCAAGAGGCCCAGCTGCCAGCCCAGCTGCTCGAGCTGGAGCTGACGGAATCCATGCTTCTGCAGGACGCCGAAGAGGCCGCGCAGCGCTTGCAGGCGCTTGCGGAACTGGGTATCGCGTTGGCGATTGATGATTTCGGTACCGGCTATTCGAGCTTGGCATACCTCAAGAATTTGCCAATCCACAAGCTCAAGATCGATCAGTCCTTCGTCCGTGGATTGCCAGACGACGAAGGGGATCGCGCGATCGTCAGCGCCATCATCCACCTGGGTCAGGCGCTCAAGCTCAACGTGGTGGCCGAAGGGGTGGAAACCGAGGCCCAGCGGGCAAGCTTGCAGACTCTGCAGTGCAGCCACTATCAGGGCTATCTCTGCTCTGCGGCCATGGCACCGGCTGATTTTGCGCATTGGCTTTCCGGGCAAAGACCCGCTGTCTTAGAGGCAGATTGAAACGCGCGGGGCCGCGCGCCCCGTGTTGGAGTCGCCCGAGGACGCCTACGATATGGGTATCGAACCAGCCGCGGCAAAAGCTGCCGTGCACTCGCTTATCCCCTGTAAGCGATCAGCGTATCTGATGCGCGTCCTCCTGATTTGCGCATGGGCCAGGAGTGGGGCGGAGCCGCAGGGACTTCAGTCGCCGGCTGTGGCAGCCAGATGCGCCGCCAGCGCGTCGTCGTCCACGATGGCCACTCGCCCAAAGTCCAAGGACACAATGCCTGATGCCTCCAGGCCGCGCAGCACGCGATTGACGGTCTGGCGCGACAACCCACACAACTGGCCGATTTCTTCCTGGGTGAGGTTGAGCCTGCGCGTGCTGCGCCAGAACAGACGGCTGAGGTACAGCGCCACGCGGTGTTCTGTTGAGCGCATGCGACCGGCTTCAATGATGGCCATGGCCTGGCCCAGCCGCATGTTCATGTGCAGCACCAGAAACTGGTTGAATGCCAAGCTGGTCTCGCGCAGGGCGGCGAACAGGGGAAGGGGCAGGCACAGCATGTATGTAGGGCGCAGGGCCACCACGTCATACCTGCGCGGCTCGGGCTTCATGGCAGAGCCTTCACCGAACCAGTCGCCGTCGGACACGCCGATGAACGCCGATGCGCGCCCCCTGGATTCAGGGCTTCGCAGCATGACCAGGCCCGACAACACGGCGTGCCAACCCTCCACGGCGGACCCTGCACGCAGCATGACCTCGCCCTTGGCACCTTCAGTGGAATACACGCCATCGCGCAGCCTTTCTTGCAGATCGATTGGCACGGAGGCAAACCAGGGCTGGCAGGCAATGAAGCGTTCCGCAGAAGGGCTGGTGGAAAACATGGCTGGATTGTCACGGCATGCCTGGGTGCCAGCGCGGGAAAACCCGCTGTAAATGTCAGGCAGGCGACAGGTGTTGGATTTCCACGCCCGGCAACGCACACTGCGCAGCCCTTGCGTCGGGTGTGATGCCATAGCGGCCCAATGAAACGGAGACAGAAATGCCGAAAAAGAGGTGTGTGCTGGGTATGCTGCTTTCGCTGGCACTGCTGGCCCCCTGGGGTGCGCTCCGTGCGAGTCCGGGCGTCACCGACAGCGAAATCGTCATCGGCCAGTCGTTGGGCCTGACCGGCCCACTGGCAGCCATGGCCCCCGAACTGGTGAACATTACCAAGACCTACATCGATGGCGTCAACGCCCAGGGTGGCGTGCACGGACGGCGCATTCGAATGGTCACCGAAGACGATGGCTACAAGCCAGAAAACTCGGTGCGCCTGGTGGGCAAGATGATTGCGCAAGACCATGTCTTTGCCCTCGCCAACCTGACGGGTACGGCCAATGTGGGGGCGGTGCTGCCGTTGTTGGCCAAGGAGAACCCGCCAGTTCCGCTGATCTCGCCCTTCACGGGAGCCGATCTTCTGCGAGAGCCACCCATCAACCATGTCTTCAACGTCCGCGCCAGCTATGGTGACGAGGTGGAAAAGCTGGTGCAACACCTGACCACCCTGGGCGTGCAGCGCATCTCTGTGCTGTGGATGAACAACGGGTTCGGTAAGGATGGCTTGGCCGGTGCACGCAAGTCCATGGAAAAGCGCGGCCTCAAGCTGCACTCGGACGCGCCCATTCAGGCCGATTCGTCCGACGTGCAGCAGGCGGTGCAGATTTTGAGCGCCACAGAGCCCGACGCCATCATCATGATCACAGCCGGCGCGCCGACGGTCGCTTTCATCAAGGCCTATCGCAAGGTGAGCCGCGCAGCCCGCTTCTACACGACTTCGGTGATGGGATCGCAGTCCACCATTCAGGCGTTGGGACCGGATGGCATCGGGGTGGTGGTCACATCGGTAGTACCGTTCCCATGGAGCCAGAGCATGCCTGTCGCGCGGGAGTATCGCGAGGTGCTGAAAAAGGCCGGGATGGAAGCGACGGTGTCTTTTATAGGACTGGAGACCTTCATCAATGCCAAGGTGATGGTCGAGGGCCTGCGCCGTGCGGGCAGGGACCTGACCCGGCCCCGCTTCATCCAGGCCATGGAATCTATGCAGCGGTTCGATGTGGGGGGATTCGAGGTGGATTTGGCAAGGGAGCGCGCCAGGGTTCACGCTTCGTAGATTTGACCATCATTGGTGCGGGCGGCAAGTTCACCCGTTAGGATGGTTCTGTTTGTGTGATACGGATCGTTAAAAGGAGCACATATGCTGGGTTTAATGCAGAGTCAGCCACTCTTGATTTCCTCGTTGATTGAGTTTGCCGAGCGCCACCATGGAGACGGAGAAATCGTCTCGCGCCGCGTCGAGGGAGACATTCATCGCTATACCTACCGTGATCTGGCCGCGCGATCCCGCCAGCTCGCCAACGCTCTGGACGAGGCGGGTCTGGCTTTTGGTGATCGCGTCGCCACCCTGGCCTGGAACGGCTACCGCCACATGGAGATGTACTTTGGTGTGAGCGGCTCGGGGCGGGTGGTACATACGGTCAATCCGCGCCTGCACCCCGAGCAGATTGCCTGGATCATGAACCACGCGGAGGACCAGATCCTTTGCTTTGACCTGACCTTCCTGCCTCTGGTGCAGGCCGTGCATGCCAAGTGCGCCGGCGTAAAAAAATGGGTTGCGCTTTGCGACCCAGACCGCCTGCCGGCGGACAGCGGAGTACCCGGACTGGTGAGCTACGAAACCTGGATTGGTGCGAAATCTTCCGACTACGCCTGGCCGCAATTTGACGAAAACACTGCGTCCAGCATGTGCTACACCAGCGGCACAACCGGCAACCCCAAGGCGGCGCTCTACAGCCACCGCTCCACCGTATTGCACGCCTACGCTGCGGCATTGCCCGACGTCATGTGCCTCTCGGCTCGCGACGCTGTGTTGCCTGTGGTGCCCATGTTCCACGTCAATGCCTGGGGCATTCCGTATTCGGCCGCATTGACCGGCTGCAAGCTGGTATTCCCAGGCCCGGCGCTCGATGGCAAGTCAATTTACGAACTGATCGAAGCCGAGAAGGTGACCTATGCAGCTGGCGTACCGACGGTATGGCAAATGCTGCTGGGCCATCTGCGTCCCGCAGGCCTTAAGTTCAGCACGCTCAAACGCACCGTCATTGGCGGATCGGCCTGCCCACCGGCAATGATCACAGCGTTCCAGGACGAGTTCGGTGTGGAGGTGCTGCACGCCTGGGGCATGACGGAGATGAGCCCGCTGGGTACGCTGTGCACGCTCAAGAACAAGCAACTCGAACTTCCCAAAGATGAGCAAATGAAGATCCTGCAAAAGCAGGGTCGAGCCATTTATGGCGTGGACATGAAGATCGTCGATGGCGACGGCAAGGAGCTGCCCTGGGACGGCAAAACCTACGGCGACCTGCTGGTGCGTGGTCCGTGGATCATTGAAAGTTACTACAAGGGAGAGAATCCGCTCATCCAGGATGCGCAGGGTCGCGGCTGGTTCCCAACGGGCGACGTCGCCACCATTGATGCCGACGGCTTCATGCAGATCACGGACCGCAGCAAGGACGTGATCAAGTCAGGCGGCGAATGGATCAGCTCGATCGACATCGAGAACATCGCCATGGCGCATCCGGCCGTGGCCATGGCGGCGTGTATCGGTATGCCGCACCCCAAATGGGATGAACGCCCCATCGTAGCGATCACGCTCAAACCCGGCGCCGAACTCACGCGAGAGGAGTTGCTCGCGTTTTATGAGGGCAAAACCGCGAAATGGCAGATCCCTGACGACGTGGTGTTTGTCGACGCAATTCCCTTGGGCGCGACGGGCAAGATGCTCAAGACCCGCCTGCGTGAACAGCTCAAGGACTATCGGCTGCCGGGCATCTAAAGCGGAGTAGAGCGCTGGGCAAAGTCGCACGCGTGATAGCGGATAGGGGCAATCCCTGACCGCTTTCGCAGCACCAGCGGTTAGGCTGAACCAAGATATTTCAACAGGAGACAACCGATGAATTTTGCAATCAAAACAGTAGCTGCATCCATCCTGCTGGCAAGCGCTGGCGGCGTATTTGCCCAAAAAGGCGAGACCGTGAAGATCGCCTGGCTGGACCCGCTATCGGGCTTGATGGCTGCTGTTGGAACCAATCAGCTCAAGAGCTGGCAGTTCATGGCGGAGGAGTTCAACAAAAAGAACGCTGCCGGCGTGAAATACGAAATCATCGGCATCGACAACAAGTTGAGCCCCCAGGAAACCACCAGCGCGCTGCGCTCGGCCATGGATCAGGGAGCCCGCTACGTGGTCCAGGGCAACGGCTCCGGTCCTGCATTGGCGATTATTGATGCTTTGGAAAAACACAATGCGCGCAACCCCGGAAAAGAGGTGTTGTATCTGAACTATGCCGCAGTGGACCCAGATCTTACAAACAGCAAGTGCAGTTACTGGCACTTCCGACTGGACGCCGACACCTCGATGAAGATGGAGGCGTTGACGACCTACATGAAGGACCAGCCAGAGATCAAAAAGGTCTATTTGCTGAACCAAAACTACTCGCACGGCCACCAGGTCTCCAAATACGCTAAAGAGATGCTCAAGCGCAAGCGCCCCGACATCGAGATCGTCGGTGACGACCTGCATCCGCTGGCGCAGGTGCGCGATTTTTCGCCCTACATCGCCAAAATCAAGCAGTCGGGCGCTGACAGCGTCATTACCGGCAACTGGGGTTCCGACCTGGCGCTGCTCATCAAGGCAGCCAACGATGCCGGCCTGAACAACGTCAATTTCTACACCTATTACGGTGCTGTGACCGGCAGTCCGACCGCCATGGGTGCGGGCGCTGCTGGCCGCGTGTACATGGTGTCGTACGCACATGCCAACATGCCAGGCGAAATCAACAAGATCACGCAGGACTACAAGAAGAAGTTCAACGATGACATGTACACCGACGCCATCTACAACGGCTTTGCCATGCTCACCGACGCGTTCGTAAAGGCCAAGTCGACCGATCCGGTGAAGGTCGCCAAGGTCATGGAAGGCATGAAATTCAAGGGCTTCAACGGCGAGGTGGAAATGCGCAAAACTGACCACCAGTTGCAGCAAGGCCTGTTCATTTCCAAGTGGGAAAAGGCGGGGGGCAAATACCCGATCGACTCCGAGAACACGGGCTACACCTTTGTGCCCGTGAAGTACTACGAGCCCTACGTGGCCAGCACGCCCACGTCTTGCCAGATGAAGCGTCCTTCCTGAAGCGGTTGCCACGGTACTAGAGGCCCGATCTCGGGCCTCTTTTTTTGATCCCATCCAGACACTTCAATGAACGCCGAGTTTTTTACGATCTCCCTGCTCAATGGGGTGAGCTATGGCCTGCTGCTGTTCATGCTCAGCTCGGGCCTGACGCTGATCTTCAGCATGATGGGCGTGCTCAATTTTGCGCACACCAGCTTCTACATGCTGGGGGCTTACTTCGCCTACACGCTCTCGGGCTTGGTGGGGTTCTGGCCGGCGCTGGTGCTGTCTCCGCTCGCCATTGGCGTGTTGGGAGCCCTGTTCGAGCGCTACAGCCTGCGACGCGTACACAAGTTTGGCCATGTGCCTGAACTGTTGGTGACTTTTGGATTGTCTTACCTCATTCTGGAGCTCGTCCAGTTGGTCTGGGGCCGCTCGACCGTGCCCTATGGCCTGCCTGAGCAGTTGCAAGGGCCACTTTTCACGATCTACGGCACGCAGTTTCCCAAATCGCGTTCATTCATCATGCTTGTCGCGCTGCTGATGCTGGTGTCCGTATGGCTGCTGCTCACCCGTACGCGCATTGGTCTGGTGATTCAGGCCGCGCTCAAGCACCCTGAGATGGTGCAGGCGCTGGGCCACAACGTGCCGCGCGTGTTCATGCTGGTGTTTGGCGGAGGCTGCGCGCTGGCGGGTTTGGCTGGCGTTATTGGTGGCAACACCTACATCACCGAGCCTGCCATGGCTGGTTCGGTGGGCTCCATCATCTTCGTCGTCGTGGTGGTGGGCGGCATGGGGTCGCTCGCGGGGGCGTTTCTTGCGTCGCTGATCATCGGCCTGGTCCAGACCTTTGCCGTCGCCATCGACTACTCGCTGGCTACTGCGCTGCAGGGCATGGGCATTGGGGTGTCGCCGGAGACGTTTGGCTGGCCTGTGCTCAAGCTGACTCTGTCGCAGGTAGCACCGATTCTTCCGTACCTTTTCCTGGTGCTGATTTTGATCTTCCGCCCCAGAGGCCTCCTTGGCACGCGCGAGGATTGACGCTATGACCCAATCCACTACCTCGCCCGAACGCGCTGCTGGCCCCACCGCGTACTACAGGTTTCGCCCGCTCAACATCGGGCGCTATCTGGTCTGGTCGCTGTTTGCCGTTGCATTGATCGTGCTGCCCATGCTGTTTACCAGCAGTCTGGCGGTGACCATGCTGTCGCAGATGGGCTACGCCATCATCATCTGCCTGAGCTACAACATCTTGTTGGGGCAGGGCGGCATGCTGAGCTTTGGTCATGCGGTGTATACGGGCCTGGGCTCGTTCATCGCCATCCATGCCATGAATCTGGCCGCAGATGGCAAGTTGCCGATTCCGTTGGTGCTCATCCCGTTGGTGGGTGGGCTCGCAGGCATGTTCTTTGCCGTTTTGCTCGGTTTTGTGACCACCAAAAAGTCGGGCACCACCTTTGCGATGATTACGCTGGGTATCGGCGAATTGGTCGCATCGATGGCCCTGATGTTCCCCGAGTTCTTCGGTGGCGAAGGCGGCGTGACCACCAATCGTGTCTATGGTCAGTCGGTCTTCGGCATCACCTTTGGTCCGGCCATTCAGGTGTACTACCTGATTGCGGTGTACTGCTTTGTCTGCACTGCGGCCATGTTTGCATTTACGGCGACGCCCCTGGGCCGCATCTTGAATGCCGTGCGCGACAACCCGGAACGGGTGGAGTTCATCGGCTACAACACACAGCGGGTGCGCTACTTTGCTTTCATCGTTGCAGGCTTCTTCGCCGGCATTGGGGGTGGACTGGCGGCCATCAACTTCGAAATCGTGACCGGTGCCGACAGCGTCAACATGGTGCGTTCGGGCGGTTACCTGCTTTTCACCTTCCTCGGGGGCGCCACCTTCTTCTTTGGCCCGATCATCGGCGGCGTGCTGCTGGTGCTGGCGTCGGTGCTGCTGTCCGAGTTGTCCAAAGCCTGGCTGCTCTACCTCGGCTTGGTGTTTCTGTTCATGGTGATGTACGCACCGGGCGGAGTCGCCAGCCTGATCATGATGAATCTGCGCGTGGCCAAGTACGGCAAGCTTCGGCCATTGTTGCCAGCGTACCTGGCCCTTGGCGGCACAGCGCTGGTGGCGCTGTTTGGTGCGGCAGCCATGGTGGAGATGCTCTACCACCTGCAGCTCAACGCGGCGCTTGGGCCCGAGATGGAATTTCTGGGTGCAACCGTCAATGCGGCCAAGCTCAGCAGCTGGTTTGGCGCCGGTTTTGTGCTGGTGACGGGCCTGTCGCTGTTTGAACTCTGTCGGCGCCAGTTCGTTGAGCAATGGGGCCAGGCGCAGGAAGAAATCGAGCACGAAATCAAACGCGGGGAGGCTTTGTAAGCCATGGCGGAAAACGCAAAATACGCGCTCGAATTGCGCGCGCTGCGCAAGAGTTTCGGCAAGACGGAAATCATTCGCGGAGTCGATCTTGCAGTACGCGCAGGTGAGCGCGTGGCCATCATCGGCCCCAATGGGGCCGGCAAGTCCACGCTTTTCAATCTGATCAGCGGGCGCTTTGCGCCCACCAGCGGCGAGGTGCTGCTTCATGGCGCGCGCATAGAGGGCAAGAAGCCGTTTGAAATCAACCGTATGGGGCTCTCGCGCAGCTTTCAGATCACCAACATCTTCCCCAAGCTCAGCGTTTTTGAAAACCTGCGCTGTGGTGTGCTCTGGAGCATGGGCTACCGCTACACCTTCTTGCGCTTTCTCTCGCGCCTGGACGATGCCAACGAGAGGGCGCAGCAGCTCATGGAGATGATCAAGCTCGACAAGAAGCGCGACGTGCTGGCCATCAACCTGACCTACGCCGAGCAACGCGCACTCGAGATCGGCATCACCATTGCCGGCGGCGCCAGTGTGATCCTGCTTGACGAACCCACGGCCGGGATGAGCGTGAGCGAGACCACGCGTTTCATCGCGCTCATCAAGGAAGTGACCGAAGGCCGAACCCTGCTGACCGTTGAGCACGACATGGGCGTGGTATTTGGCCTGGCAGACCGCATTGCCGTGGTGGTCTATGGCGAGGTGCTGGCTTTTGACACACCCGACGCGGTGCGTGCCAACGAGCGCGTGCAGGAAGCCTACCTGGGTTCCGCCGTGGCCGACGCCCAGGCGCAAGGACACTGACATGCTGCATATTCGCAATCTGCATGCCTACTATGGCAAAAGCCACGTGCTGCACGGCGTCAACCTCGACATCGGTGAGGGCGAGATCGTGGCGCTGCTGGGCCGCAATGGCTCGGGGCGCTCCACCACGGCCAAGGCCATCATGAACCTGGTGACCTGGGAAGGCAGCATGGAATGGAAAGGCCAGCCGCTCAAGAACCGCAAGGCGTACGAGATCGCACACCTGGGCATTGGCTACGTGCCTGAGAGCCGTGATGTGTTTCCCAGTCTTACGGTGCACCAGAACCTTCTTCTCGGACAAAAAGGCAAGGGCAAGGGCAGCCGCTGGAGCTTCGATGACATGTATGCCATGTTCCCGCGCCTCAAGGAGCGCCAGCACATCGAGGCGGGTTTGATGTCTGGCGGCGAGCAGCAGATGCTCACGCTGTGCCGCACGCTGATGGGGGACCCTGACCTCATCATGATTGACGAACCCACGGAAGGCTTGGCACCCAAAATTGTCGAGCAGGTCGGCGCCTTTCTCACCACGCTCAAGAGCAAGGGCATTTCTGTGCTGTTGATTGAACAAAAGCTCACCATTGCCATGACGGTGTCCGACCGCGCCCTGGTGATGGGGCACGGCAGCATCGTTTTTGATGGAACGCCCGACAGCCTGCGCGCCAACAACAGCGTGCGCAAGGAATGGCTTGAGGTTTGAACGTGCGCGCCTTTGTCCCGACTGAGACAAGAACCGGTAGCAATGCTGCGCGAACAGCCTACAATAAAAACGCACGATCGTTCTTTTTCTAATCTTTGCAAGGAACAACAACCATGAGCGCTCAATACCAGGTCCACGGCGATGTCGCAGTGATCACATTGGCCAATCCGCCCGTCAACGGCCTGGGTCTGGCCACCCGCCAGGGCATCGTCGACGGCCTGAACCGCGCCCAGCAGGATGCAGCCGTCAAGTCCATCGTGATTACCGGTGCCGGCGGCGCCTTCTCAGGCGGTGCGGACATCAAGGAATTCGGCACCGACAAGTCGATGCAGGAGCCCAACCTGCATTCGGTGATTGCCGCGATTGAAAACTCCCCCAAGCCAGTGGTCGCTGCCATTCATTCGGTGTGCATGGGCGGTGGCTTGGAGTTGGCCCTGGGCTGCCACTATCGGCTGGCTGCGCCAGGCTGCAGCGTGGCGCTGCCCGAAGTAAAGCTGGGCCTGCTGCCCGGTGCGGGCGGTACGCAGCGCCTGCCACGTGTTGTCGGCGTGGAACCTGCGCTCAACATGATCGTCAGCGGCGAGACCGTCAAGAGCGAACTCATTGGTTTCATCCCCGGCCAGAAGCTGTTCGACAAGATGGCGGCCTCCGCCGAAGCCTTGCCCGAAGAAGCCCTGGCCTTTGCCCGCTCGGTGGCCGACACGCGTCCGCTGCCGCTGGTACGCAACTTGCCCTGCAAGCACCCTCAGGGCGACGCCTACTTCCAGTTCGCGCGCAACATGGTTAAGGGCATGTCCAAAAACTACCCGGCACCCGCCAAGTGCGTGGACGCGGTCGAGGCCGCTACCAAGCGCAAGTTTGCCGACGGCATGTCGGTCGAACGCGAGCTGTTCATCAATTTGATGTGGACGCCCGAGTCGCGGGCGCTGCGCCATTTGTTCATGGCCGAGCGCGCGGCGAGCAAGATCCCTGACGTGCCCTCGGACACGCCCAAGCGCGACATCAAGAGCGTCGGCGTGATCGGCGCCGGCACCATGGGCGGCGGCATTGCCATGAACTTCCTGAACGCCGGCATTCCCGTGAAGATGCTGGAGATGAAGCAGGAGGCGCTCGACCGCGGCCTGGCCACCATCAAGAAGAACTACGAAGCCCAGGTCAAAAAGGGCAAGCTCAAGCAAGACAAGTACGAGCAGCGCATGGCCCTGCTCAGCACCACGCTCGACTATGCCGACCTGAAGGACGCGGATTTGGTGATCGAAGCCGTGTTCGAAGAAATCGGCGTCAAGGAAGCGGTCTTCAAGCAGCTCGACGCTGTGTGCAAACAGGGCGCCATCCTGGCGTCCAACACCTCCACGCTGGACGTGGACAAGATCGCCTCGTTTACCAAGCGCCCGCAGGACGTGGTCGGCATGCACTTCTTCAGCCCGGCCAACGTGATGCGCCTGCTGGAAGTGGTGCGCGGCAAGGAAACGGCCAAGGATGTGCTTGCCACGGTGATGGCGCTGGCCAAGAAGATCAAGAAGACGGCGGTTGTTTCCGGTGTCTGCGACGGTTTCATCGGCAACCGCATGATCGAGCGCTACAGCCAGCAAGCCGGCTTCCTGCTGGACGAAGGCGCGACGCCCCAGCAAGTCGACAAGGCGCTGGAAAAGTTCGGCATGGCCATGGGGCCGTTCCGCATGGGCGACCTGGCCGGCAACGACATTGGCTGGGCGATCCGCAAGCGCCGCGCGCTGGAGCGCCCCGACATGAAGTACAGCCGTACCGCCGACAAGCTGTGTGAGCTGGGCCGCTACGGCCAGAAGACGGGCGCCGGCTGGTACGACTACCAGGCGGGCAAGCGCGACGCCATTCCGAGCGACTTGGTCAACAAGATGATCGAAGACCACCGCAAGGAACTCGGCATCACGCCGCGCAAGATTTCCGACGAAGAAATCGTCCAGCGTCTGGTCTACGCGCTGGTGAACGAAGGCGCGCACATCCTCGAAGACGGCATCGCCAGCAAGTCCGGCGACATCGACATGGTCTACCTCACCGGCTATGGCTTCCCGATCTACCGCGGCGGCCCGATGCACTATGCGGGCGAGCAGGGCTTGTTCAACCTAGTGCAGGCGATGAACCGTTTTGCGCAGAACCCCCGGGACGACCAGGCATTCTGGCAACCCGCGCCGCTGCTGGCCAAACTGGCAGCCGAAGGCAAGACCTTCAGCTGATCGCGGGGTTACGCGCCGTGATCAAGAAGATCTTCCTGGCCCTGCTGGGGCTTGTCGTGGTGCTGGTGGTGGCCGTGGCCGTCAACACACTGCGCAAGGGCTCGCGCCAGCTGGATGTGCCGCCGTTGGCCGTGCTGCCGGTGGACGAGCAGGGCGCGGCCCAGCGCCTCGGCGAGGCGGTGCGGCTCTCCACCATCTCGTCGCGTGAAGACGCAACGCTCAATGCCGACCAGTTCCTGCAGTTCCATACCTTGCTGCAGCAACGTTTCCCGAAAACGCATGCCGCCCTCAAGCGTGAGTTGGTAGCCGACCTGAGCCTGCTCTACACCTGGCCCGGCAGCAAGCCCGAGCTCAAGCCCATCTTGCTGTTGGCGCACCAGGACGTCGTGCCAATAGCCCCTGGCACCGAAGGCGACTGGGCCGTGCCGCCGTTCAGCGGTGAGGTAAAGGACGGCTTCATCTGGGGCCGGGGCTCGTGGGACGACAAGGGCAACCTGATGTCGCAACTCGAAGCCGTGGAAATGCTGGTTGCCAGCGGATTTCAGCCCGAGCGCACGGTCTACCTGGCCTATGGCGCTGATGAGGAAGTGAGCGGTCTGCGCGGCGCTGCGGCCATGGCGGCCCTACTCAAGCAGCGCGGCGTGCAGCTGGATTTCGTCATTGACGAAGGGCTGTTGATTCTCGATGGCATCTTGCCGGGCCTGTCCCAACCGGCGGCCTTGATTGGTGTGGCCGAAAAAGGCTACATGTCTGTGGCGCTGTCGGTTTCTGCCACGCCGGGGCATTCGTCCATGCCGCCCAAGCACGGTACCAGCGCGATTGCCATGATGAGCACGGCCTTGAAGCAGCTCGAAGACAAGCAACTGCCGGCGGGCATTCGCGGTGTCGGCGGTGAAATGTTCGACACCATTGCCCCGGAAATGAGCGGCTTTTCGCGCGTTGCATTGTCGAACCTGTGGTTGTTTGGGCCCGTCGTGCAAAAGCAGCTTGAAGGCGCCGCCAGCACCAACGCCATGCTTCGCACCACCACGGCGCTGACCATCGTGAATGCAGGCAACAAGGAAAACGTGCTGCCCGGCCGCGCCGATGCCACCGTGAACTTCCGCATCCTGCCGGGCGACACCCAGGCCGGCGTGCTGGAGCATGTGACGTCCGAGTTGGCCAACGCAGTGGGCGAGGGCAAGGTGGCAGTCACCACGCTGCCCGGAGCGAAAGAGGCGTCCAAAGTGGCGCCGACCGATTCCGGCCAGTACCGCCTGGTGAACAAGACCATCCGCGAAATCTTCCCCGGCACTTTGGTGGCGCCGGGCTTGATGGTGGCGGCCACGGATTCGGTCCACTACGAAGAGCTGAGCGACCACGTCTTCAAGTTCTCGCCGGTGCGCGCCAATGCCGAAGACCTCAAGCGCTTCCACGGCACCAACGAGCGCCTGTCCATCAACAACTACGCCGAAGCCATCCGCTTCTACCACCGCTTGTTGAGCGAAGGTGCCAAGGCACCCGCGCCCTGAATGTGCATAACTTTTAAGGATTCACCATGACTTCCGCCGTAATCGTTTCTACCGCCCGCACCCCCCTGACCAAGGCCTGGAAGGGCGCTTTCAACATGACCCACGGCGCCACCATGGGCGGCCATGTGGTCGAGCACGCCATCCAGCGCGCCGGCATTGACGCCGCCGAGGTGGACGACGTCATCATGGGCTGCGGCACGCCCGAAGGCGCCACCGGCGCCAACATCGCCCGCCAGATTGCCCTGCGCGCCGGCTGCCCCGTCACGGTATCGGGCATGACCATCAACCGCTTCTGCTCATCCGGTCTGCAAACCATTGCCACTGCCGCCCAGCGCATCATGGCCAACGAAGGCGATGTGTACGTGGCCGGTGGCGTCGAAGTCATCTCCTGCACCGCGCAAGAGATGAACATGCACATGCTGCAAGACCCCTGGCTCATGAAGAACAAGCCCGAGATCTACTGGTCCATGCTGCAAACCGCCGAGCAAGTGGCCAAGCGCTACAACATCTCCCGCCAGGCCATGGACGAGTACGGTGCCTGCAGCCAGCAAAAGGCCAGCGCGGCGCTGGAAAAAGGCTTGTTCAAGGACGAAATCGCCCCCATCACTGTCACCATGGGCGTCGCCGACAAGGTCATGGGCCTGACGACCAAACAAGTCACTGTGAGCGACGACGAAGGCATCCGCGCCGGCACCACCTACGACGGAATCAAGGACCTGCGCTCGGCCTTGCCCGGCGGTTTGATCTCGGCCGGCAACGCCAGCCAGCTGTCTGACGGCGCGGGCGCCACCGTGGTCATGCACGAAAAGCTGGCCGAGCAGAAGGGCCTCAAGCCCCTGGGCCGCTTCCTCGGCTTTGCCGTGGCCGGCTGCGAGCCCGATGAAATGGGCATCGGCCCCGTGTTCGCCATCCCCAAGGTCTTGAAGCGCCTGGGCCTCACCATCAACGACATCGACCTGTGGGAGCTGAACGAAGCCTTCGCCGTGCAGGTGATCTACTGCCGCGACAAGCTGGGCATTCCTGCCGACCGGCTCAACGTCAACGGCGGCGCCATCGCCGTCGGCCACCCCTTTGGCATGACCGGCCAGCGCCTCACTGGCCACGCCCTCATCGAAGGCAAGCGCCGTGGTGCGAAACGGGTTTGCGTCACCATGTGCATTGGTGGCGGCATGGGCGCTGCGGGGGTGTTTGAGGTGCTGTAAGCGCTGAAGACAGATAGAGACAGAACGCCCCGCGCAGGCCGAATGGTTTGCGCGGGGCGTTTGCTTTTGTTTTGATAGCTGGTCGCGCTTGCTGGACGGGCGCTAGAGGCAAAAAATACTTGTTTTTCTGCCTACTGCGGGTTCATGCAGGATGCGCAGTGAACTTGACACCCAGCGCACGAGCCACCTTGAGAATGGTGTCAAGGCGCGGCTTTGCCCCCGGTGCGAGGGCCTTGTACAGGCTCTCCCGGCCGAGCCCGGCATCTTTGGCAACTTGCGCCATGCCTTTGGCGCGCGCAACGTCGCTGAGTGCAAGCAGAAGAAGATCCGTGTTTTCGGTTTCCAACACTGCGGTCATGTACTCGGCAATGGCCGCATCATCGGTGAGGTAACGAGCCGCATCGAACGCCAGCAGCTTGGGTTTGGTCTTGGAAGTGCTCATCATTCAAGCTCCAATAGTTGCAAAATTTTCTGTGCCCGCTTGATGTCTCTTGCCTGGCTTGATTTGTCTCCGCCAGCAAGCATGACGATGAGGATGCTCTGGCGTTTCGTGAAGTACAGGCGATAGCCTGGACCCAACGCAATCCGCATCTCCGAGACCTCGTTACCGACGGGCTTCCAGTCGCCAAGATGGCCCGCTTCGGCCAGACGCAACCTGGCGACGATACGCAGTTGCGCCTTGATGTCCTTCAGCCCATCAAGCCAGTCTTGAAATTCTGCTGTCTGCCGAACCGTGAACATGCCTGAACTGTATCTAAATGGATACTGGTGTCAAGCAATAGTCCTGTGACACCGTGGTTCCCAACGATTGACGGGGCGGCAAGCGCGTCCGTGTGACCGATTGCATCGGCGGCGGCATGGCTGCCGCAGCCATGTTTGTTGTGTGGAAAACGTCGGACGACGGACTGAACCTCAACGCCCCGCGAAGACTTGACAGTTTACGCAGGATGCATGCTTTTGTTTTGATAGCTGCCTGCGCTTGATGGACGTGCGCTAGAGGCCAAAAACACTGATAATTTTGATGGACTGCTGTCAAGACCCTCGCCAGGGCCTTTGATTTGTCGGCACCCACAAAACAGCATTCACCCAGAGCTGACAGCGCTGGACGGCAGCCGATGCGGAAGAGTCGTTCACCGGACAAACACCACGGCAGCAGGAATCGCGAACAGCAAGCCCACGAGCCAGAACTGGGTCGTCCTCTTGGCGACTTTGCCCTGAAGCAATATCGCCAGTGCCACCAGGCCCAAGACGACGAAGATTGCCCCGGCAAAAACAGCGCCTGGCCCATTGACCGTCGTTACCACCGTAGAGCGAATCGGCTTTGTCGAAACGCTCCGCGTCGCGACAAAATACCAGCCGCTGACGGTCCAAAGGGCGCACATCAACATGAGCCCAACCCGAAGCACTGGGGAAGTGACGCGGCTGGATTTCATGGGGTTTAACGCAGAAATGATCAGCGGAAAGTAGGCGTGCGAAGGTCCGCCAATAAGACTCGTGTGTCGATTGGCAAGTTAGCTTTGGCAGGCGCCTCCTCTCGGGTTAATGAGTACCGGTCCCTCGAAGAAACAGACGGAGTCATCGGGAGCAGTGAACCACGTTACGGCCCTGAGGCCGTCCGTTTGGAGATTTTCCTTCCCTATGCCTTTGAAATAGCGGGGAGTGGGCGAACTCGGGAGGCGAGGTTCCGCTGTTGCAATTCGACGATGCACGGCCCACACTCGTGAACCATTGTCGAGTTTGAACGTTCCAGCTAGGTCAGTTCCCATGCTGCGCTTAGTCGGCCAGTCGGTGACGTGAACAGATGGTTCGGTGAACATCACCGCGAACTCAATTGATTCACCTGGTTCTGGAGCAGAGACCCAAACGACACTTTTTTCTAACTTGGGAGCAGGAATAGAAACTCCGTACGAAGGAATCTCCACCCGGCAGGCCAGGGTCACCCCTTGCACAAGAGGCAACGGTCGATTCATTCTTGTCACAAAACGATTCTCGGGCCGCATATGGTCGTTAAACAGACCGGGAAACTGCGAGCTGTCGAAAGCAATATGCCACCGTCCACTCTCATGCATGCTCAATTTCAGAACTCCGCCCAGCGCACGGCAGGTCACATAGACGTCCGTCTTTCCACTCCCGACCTGAGACCAGCATTTCCAAGTGGAAGACCGTGCGCCCGCATGGTTGGTGACACCAAATCGAATGAAACGTTCAGGCATGACAGCTAACGAATGAAAGGGACTTCCCCGTCCTGAGTGATCCGCGTAGTTGCGGGGTACGGCATCAAAATGCCACGATGGGAAGTGCAACGTCTCATCAACTCACTCGTTTTGTGGAAGGGGAAATCCATGTCTGCCATTGTCACTATTGGAATCGATCTCGCCAAGAACGTCTTTGCTGTTCACGGGGTAGATGCATCGGGCATCTGGACGAACGCATTGCGCAGTACGACCGGTACATTGCGTTGATGGCGCGCCAAAGCATCGAGGCAAAGCGCCTGATGCAGTTGTGCGGCGTGGGAGAGGCCACAGCGACCGCGCTGCCCTGGATTTCCGAAGGCACCAAGGTCCGAGGCTACCGACAGTCGATACGCGCCGCGAAGCGGAAACCTGATATTACTTGTCCGCATGGGCTGCACAGTTAGCCATTTTCATTTCGCAGAGGCGGTCTTTAACTCTGACATCAGTTCGCCAATGGAAGCGTTCATACGCTCCTGTCCCAGAGTGTTCATTGTTTGACCAAAACCTGTCATTGCAACCTGAGTGGCGAGTACATCCTTCCTTCCGACGGGCGATTGGTAGTACGCCAAAACTTGGTCAAGCTCAGAATCTGACAGGCTCTTGCCATAGAAGGTTGCCCAAATCTCTACGAGCTCCTTGGAGGAGAACATGGCTGCACATCGTTCCATGTAGCGGCGAAGAATTTGCTCCACCTTTGGATTTTGCTTTCCGTCCGCTACGCCACTCTCAGAAAGCAATTTCTTCGCAATATCTTTACCCATTTCACTAGCGGATTCCTTCGACTGGTCCAATTGCTGCTGGATAAGCTGAGTCAGCCCTTGAGCTTCGATGATTTTTGCGATTTTGTCTTGCCGAGTGGCCTCGTCAGCAGATGCGACTCCGCACGCCAACAGTGCGGCTAAAAATAATGCTCGTGCTTTCATTCATCCTCCAGTAGTAAAAACGTGATGCCATGGCAATGGCAAACGATGGAAATTAGTGACCCGCTTCAGTGGGGCCGCTGCGTTGTTAGAGATCGCCTTATTGCGAATGGCGAACGGCCCATGAATAAGGAGCAAGAAAAAGTGCAAGCTTGACCGACTAACTGCAGCGCTGTGGCCAGCACGGTGTTGGCGGGCTGCTGATTGAGCCGATGGAACGACATCGAGAGAAGAATTGGCAGTCCGGCTATCAGAGTCCAGCGGAGCTCGGTTTGACCTGGGATATGAATTTCAAGTAAGGACAGCAGTACCCCAGCGAAGACTCCGGAGGCCATACTGAGTATGCAGAGCAGGATAGTGGAATTTCTGACGATGGCGCTCATGCGATGCTCCGCGCTTAACGCGATATATTCCGCAGAACTTGCAAAATAAGCGGGACGATGCGCAATATTCTGAACATGGATTTTTTCCTGAAATCGGATTGCTGTCTTGGCTTGCCGTTGTTTCATTCTGCAAAAATTCAAGCAAAAATGCCATGAAACTCGGTGCGCCTGTTCTGCGTTCCACCCGCCGACTGCACCACGTGCATGAGTGGATTTGTCAGCGTTTTACTATAACCTTGGATACCGAGAAGATTCTCCGCACGGATGCGATTATTTCACCGCTGGCATTGCCGCTGTGAGGTCAAGCGAGATCCTATAGGGCCAAAAGACGCGGAACCGGCAACCTTGTGCGGAGGTGTCTTGTGCTAGTGGCCGCCCGCACCAGTCTTCCCCGAAGCAAGCGCGTGCAGATGGCGCAGCCTGTACCAGGTTCGCCGACCGCATGCCTGCCCAGCGTCGCCCAGCGGACATAGCTTCCAAGCCGCCACCGCCCATAATTTTCCCCATGACGACCCTACGCACCACTCTCGATTTCCTGCTCTACGACTGGCTCCAGGCCGAGTCGCTCAACGCGCGCGAGCGCTTTGCTGACCATTCGCGCGAGACCTTTGACGCTGTACTCGACACCTGCGAGCGCATTGCGCGCGAGAAGTACGCGCCGTTCAACCGCACGGTGGACCAGCAAGAGCCGCAATTCGATGGCGAGCGCGTCATCCTGCCGCAGGCGACGAAGGATGCCTACGATGCCTACGCGGCGTCCGGCATGCTCAGCGCCGCGCAGGATTACGACATTGGCGGCATGCAACTGCCCTATACGGTGGATGCTGCGGCCAATGCCTTCTTTGCCGTGGCGTCTATCAGCATCAGCTCCAACCTGCTCAGCACGGGCAATGCCAACCTGCTCATGGTGCACGGCACGGATTTGCAGAAGCAGGTGTTTGCACTCAACGAGTTCTCGGGGCGCTTCTCGGGGACCATGTGTTTGTCGGAGCCGCAAGCGGGTTCCAGCTTGAGCGATGTGGCCACCCGCGCCATCCCTGACGAGGCCCCTTCGGTAGCCGCCGACGGCTCGGTGCCTTGGGAGCAAGACCCGCTGGGCGCGCGCTACCGGCTTACCGGCAACAAGATGTGGATTTCGTCGGGCGAGCATGAACTGTCGGAGAACATCGTCCACCTGGTGCTCGCCAAGATTCCGGGGCCGGACGGCAAGCTGGTGGCGGGCACACGCGGTATCTCGCTGTTCATCGTGCCCAAGAAGCTGGTGGATACGCAGGGCCAGCTCACCGGCGTGCGCAACGACGTGGCGCTGGCCGGGCTGAACCACAAGCTGGGCTGGCGTGGCACCACCAACACCTTGCTTAATTTTGGCGAAGGCAAATACCCGGTGGACGGCCGCGCGGGCGCTGTCGGTTACCTGGTGGGCCAGCCGGGCAAGGGGCTGGCGTGCATGTTCCACATGATGAACGAGGCGCGGATCGGCATCGGCATGGCGGCCACCATGCTCGGCCTGGCGGGCTACTACGCCAGCCTCGACTACGCCAAGAACCGGCCCCAGGGCCGGCTGGTCGGGCCGGCAGGCAAGGATGCGGCCCAGCCGCAGGTGCGCATCATCGAGCACGCCGACGTGCGCCGCATGCTGCTCGCGCAAAAGAGCTACTGCGAAGGCGCATTGGCGCTGAACCTCTACTGCGCCCGTCTGGTGGACGAGCAGCACACCGGCCAACCCGAAGCCGCCGACGAGGCGCGCCTGCTGCTGGAGGTGCTCACGCCGATTGCCAAGAGCTGGCCCAGCGAGTTCTGCCTGGAGGCCAATTCGCTGGCGATTCAGATCCACGGCGGCTACGGCTACACGCGCGACTTCCCCGTGGAGCAGTACTGGCGCGACAACCGCCTGAACATGATTCACGAGGGCACGCACGGCATTCAGGCGGCCGACCTGCTGGGGCGCAAGGTGCTGATGGAGAACGGCAAAGGCCTGCAACTGCTGGCTGCGCGCATGGCGGCCACGGCCAGGAAGGCGTCTGGCGTGCCGGAACTGGCAGCTTTTGCGCAGCAGCTCACCGGCGCGCTGCAGCAGGTGGGTGAGGCCACCCAGGCCGCCTGGGCGGGCGGCGAGCCCACGCAGGCGCTCGCCAATGCCGTGCCTTATATGCAGGCCTTTGGCCATACGGTGCTGGCCTGGATCTGGCTGGACGTGGCGCATACGGTGTGGAACAAGGACGCTACCCTATCGATAGCTGCCAACGCAGGCCGAATGGGCGCTGCGCAGTATTTTTTCCACTATGAGTTGCCTAAAACTGGTGCCTGGCTGAATGTGGTCAATGGCCGCGACATGACCTGCGCCGCGCTGGCCGAAGAGGCTTTCTGAATCGGCTGCTGCTGCGACGTGCTGGGCCGCTGATGGGCAACGGATCGGCTTGCGAAGAGTTTCTGCCCGCAAGCGTTTTTTCTGCGATTTTTCGGCCTACCATTCGGCCCCTTAAGGCCCATGTCGGGCTGCAACTAGGGAGCCTGGCATGGCAAAAGAACAGCGCAACGAAAAAATGACGAAGAAACCCAAAAAAGACAGCTCGCTGCCCAAACCCGGTGGCTCCGATCGACCCACGCCGCCGATGACGGCTGTGCTGCCCAAGGGCAAAGACAAGTACAAATAGGCGCAGCTAGTCCCCTCTAGCGCATCTTGATGCGCAGCCAGGCGCTGGCCTGGTCCACGGCCATCGACAGCGCCAGCATGGCAATGATCACGGTGGATGCCTGCGCATAGTGAAAGAGCGACAGCTCGACATACAGCAACTGGCCCAGCCCGCCCGCGCCCACAAAGCCCAGGATGGCGGCCATGCGGATGTTCATTTCCCAGCGGTACAAGGTGTAAGCAATGAGCTGCGGCGCCGCGCTGGGCAGGGTGCCGTAGAGAAAAGCCAGGCCGCCGCTGGCGCCGGCCAGGCGCAGGGCGCGGGCCGGGGAAGCGCTGGCGTTGGCCAGCGCCTGCGCATACAACCGCCCCAGCACCCCTGCCGTGTGCAGCGCCAGCGCCAGCGCACCGGCAAAGGGGCCAAGCCCCACGGCCAGCACGGTCAGCGTTGCCCACACCAGTTCGGGCACAGACCGCAAGGTATTGAGCAGTCCGGTCCAGGGCAGGCGCCAGCGGGGCAAGGCCATGAGCAAACCTGCTGCGGTGGCCAGCAGGGTTCCCACCACCGAAATGGCCAGGGTTTCCCAGGTGCCCAGCAGCACCTTGCCGAGCCAGTCGGACGAGAGGTCGGGTGGGAAAAAACCCGTGACAAAGGCTGCAATGGAATGTGCCGATTCGGCCGAGAACAGGCCAAGCAAAGGCATGTCGAGCAGCGCAAAGCTCGCAGCCACGCCTGCCAGCACGGTCAGCAAAAAAAAGCTGCTCCGCCAGCCCCAGGGGGAAGCTCGCGCGGCGGGCGGCGCGTCGAGCGTGCGGCGCAGCCAGCCCGACAGCGCATCGGCCCCCAGCACCAGCAGCATGAAGGTGACGAGGATGGTGGCCGCTTCGCCGCCGTTGAGCATCTTCATGGCCTGGTCCATCAGCTGCCCCAGGCCGCCGGCACCGACAAAACCCATTACCACCGAGGCGCGGATGGCGCATTCCCAGCGGTACACGGTGTAACTGGCCAGCTCCTTCGCGGCCTGCGGCAGCAGGCCGTAGAGGATAGCCACAGGGCGGCGGGCGCCGCTCAGGCGCAGCGCCTGCGCCGGAAGGGGGTCCACCGATTCCAGGATTTCCGCCACCACTTTGGCCAGCATGCCGCCGTAGGTCAGCCCCAGGGCCAGCACGCCGGCCGCCGGCCCGAGGCCAAAGACGCGCACAAACAGCAGCGCCCAGACGAGTTCGGGAATGCCGCGCAAAAGCGTCAGCACACCGCGCGACACCGGGTTGAGGCCGCGCTGCTCGCGCGCGGCGGCACTCGCCAGGTAGGCCAGCGGCAGCGCCAGCAGCCAGGCCACTGCCATTCCGGCGGTGGCGATGGCCAGCGTTTCCAGCGTGGCGCGGGCCAGGTAGCGCAGGAACTCCGCCCCCGTCTCGGGCGGCAGAAAGCCCGCCAGGAAGTTGCCAATGACCTGAAGGTTGGCGGGATCGAGCAGCGCCGCAGGGCGCACCTGGGCGGTTTGCAGCAGCGGCCACAGCACAAGCAGCACCAGAACCGCGCCCCGCAGGCGCCTTCCGGCCGCCGGGTCGCCTCGGGCCAGAGTCATTGGCACACAGCCAGCGGGGCGGTGCGGCTTGGGGTGCCGGCCAAGGCCTGGCTGCGCGGTTTGGCGAGCGTTGGCAGCTCCTGGCCTTCGCTTGCGTACAGCAGGTGCAGCAGGGTGTCGTTCACCTCGTGCGCTGGCAAGTCAAAGGCAATCCGTCCGGCCTTGATGCCGACAATGCGGGGAAAGCAGCTCAGCGCCAGATCCACCGCATGCAGGCTGGCCACCAGGGTGGCGCCGCGCGCGGCGGCGTCGTCCACCAGCAGCCGGACGGTGGCCTGGGCGAGTACGGGGTCCAGGGCCGAAACGGGCTCATCGGCAAGCACCAGGTCCGCCTGTTGGTAGAGCACGCGCGCAATGCCCACGCGCTGCAATTGCCCGCCCGAGAGCGCGTCGCAGCGCGCAAACAGCTTGTCCGCCAGATCCACGCGCTCGAGGGCGGCGCGGGCACCGGCGATATCCATGGGGTAGGCGAGCGACGCCAGCGATTTCCAGGCCGGCCACTGCCCGAGTCGGCCGGCGAGCACGGCGGTGACTACGCGCTGGCGGCCCGGGAGGGGAGGCGCCTGGTGCACCGTGCCAATGCGTGCGCGCAAGGCGCGGCGCGCAGCGTCGGGCGCAGCGGGCAGCGCCGCACCAAGCACTGTGGCACTTCCGCTGCGGGGCGCCAGGGCGGTTCCCAGCACGGAGATCAACGAGGTTTTTCCGGCGCCAGACGGTCCGATCAAGGCCACGCATTCGCCTGCCTGCGCCTGCAGTGACACATCGGGCAAGGCGACAAAGCCATCGGCGTGCGCCAGTTCCACGCAGTTCAACTGAAAACTCATAAAACGATGCCTGCGAAAAGGGCGCGCAGCTGGGTGGCAGGGGTTACTTGAGCAAACCGGCCGACAAGGCCGCCTTCTCAATGCCGTCGTAGTTCTCTTTGGCCGTCGGAATGAACTTGCTTGCCCGTTGCAGCGCCAGAATGTCCTTGTGCTGCGGGTTGGCCGGGTCCAGCTGGAGGAAGGCCTGGGTGAGTTTTTGAACCAGTGCCGGGTCCAGGTCGCCGCGCACGGTCCAGTTGTAATCAAAGTAGGGTGGTGTGGTGGCAAAGACGCGCACCTTGCTGGTGTCCACCTTCTTTTGCTCTACCAGCTTCTCCCACACCGAGGCGTTCAGCACGCCGGCCTGGACCTTGCCGGAAGCCACAAACGCTGCGGTGGCGTCGTGAGCGCCGGAGTAGGCAAGGTTCTTGAAGTCTTTCTCCGGCGTCAGCCCAGCCTGTTGCAAAAAGTAGCGCGGCATCAGGCTGCCCGACGTGGACGAAGGCGCACCAAAGGCAAAACTCTTGCCTTTGAGGTCGGCCAGCGACTGAATGTCCGCCTGCGCGGTGATGAATTTGGAGGTAAATCGGGCGTCCTCTTCGCGCTGGACAATGGGAATGGCCGTGCCATTCGTGCGTATCTTGGCCTGCACAAAGGTAAAGCCCCCCAGCCAGGCGAGATCAAGCTTGCCGTTGGCGAGCGACTCGACCACCGCCGCGTAGTCCGACACCGGCGTGAACACCACCTTCATGCCGGTCTGCGCGGCCAGGTAGTCGCCCAGCGGGGCAAACTTGCGCTGCAGTTCGGTGGGCGCTTCGTCGGGAATGGCCGAGACGCGCAGCACTTGCTGAGCACTCCATGCAGGCAGGGAAACCAGGGCGCAGGCAGCAAGGGAGCAAAACAGCGCCCCTTGGAGCGCCCGGCGGCGCGCAGAAATGAGGTTCATAAGAGGGTCCGATCGATGGCAGCCACCGCCATGCGGATTCACGGCGGTTTAAAAAAGCGCCGCAGCGCTGAGAGGATGAGCGCGGCATGCAGGCCGCGCATTCCATTGTCGCGCGAATGGGCCAACGCTGCTTTGGACCGCTCACGCAGCGGTCGTCTGCGGGAACGGATGCAACAGCACAGCCCGCAGGCCTCAATCGCCAGCGCGACACTGCGCCGCCACGTGTGGCAGCAAAATGGAATGCTTCTCGATGGCCGTGCCCAAGCGGGCCCGCATCGCGCACGCCACCCATTTCCAAGGAGATCCCTATGACCCGCACTGTCCAGCAACTTTTTGACCTGACCGGGAAGACCGCCCTGGTGACCGGAGGCTCGCGCGGCCTGGGCCTGCAACTGGCGCATGCGCTGGGGGAAGCGGGGGCCAAAATCATGCTCAGTTCACGCAAGGCGGCCGACCTGGAGCTTGCCACTGCCGAACTGCAGGCGGCTGGCATCGACGCCCGCTGGATTGCCGCCGATTGCGCGCAGGAAGCCGACGTGCGCCGCCTGGCCGACGAGACGCTTGAGCGCATGGGCGACATCGACATTCTGGTGAACAACGCGGGCGCTTCCTGGGGTGCACCGGCCGAAGACCATCCGCTGGAGGCCTGGGACAAGGTGATGAACCTCAATGTGCGCGGGTATTTCATCCTGAGCCAGCAGGTCGCCAAGCGCAGCATGATTGCGCGCAAACGCGGCAGCATCATCAACGTGGCGTCGATTGCCGGTCTTGGCGGCAACCAGCAGGGCATGAACACCATTGCCTACAACACCTCCAAGGCGGCGGTGATCAACTTCACGCGCACGCTGGCGGGCGAATGGGGCAAGTACGGCATCCGCGTCAACGCCATCTGCCCCGGCTTCTTCCCAAGCAAGATGACTGCGGGCCTGCTCAAAACGCTGGGCGAAGAGAACCTCAAGGCCCATGCGCCGCTGGGTCGCCTGGGCGATGACGAGGATTTGAAAGGCCTGTGCGCGCTGTTTGCCTCGGATGCCGGCAAGCACATCACGGGCCAGTACCTTGCAGTGGACGGCGGCGTAAGCGCCTTGGTTGGAGGCTGAATCGTGTTCAACCCCCTGAGGCCCTGCGCGCCTCGGTTCTCCCGCCGCAGGCGTCCGCTCTTCGGGGCAGTCCAAGCCTGCGCTGGCAGGCTCGGAGCCGCTGCCCCTCAGCCCCTTCTCTCGCACGGCTGCGCCATGCGGGAAAGGGGACACCACCGGTGCGGCGGGGCGGCGCGGCCGGCCCAGGCCCTTGCACGGTGGCCGCTGGCTTGTGCCGCGCCAGTTTTGGCCGCTGCAATTTTGAGGACGAATCTTGCTTGATTTTGGCGTTGAAATCCCGTTTGTCACCCACCTGGGCTTCGAAATGGTGCGCATGCAGGACGGCGAATCCGAGCTGCACTACGAGGCGCGGCCGGAGCACCTGAACTCGTTCGGGGTGACGCACGGCGGCGCTTCCATGACGCTGCTGGATGTGGCAATGGCCACGGCGGCGCGCAGTGTCGCGCCCGAAATGGGCGCGGTCACCATCGAGATGAAGACCAGCTTCATGCAGGCGGCGCAGGGGTCCCTCGTGGCCAAAGGCCGCTTGATCCATCGCACCGCCACCATGGCGTTCACCGAAGCCACCGTGTTCGATGCCAAGGGGCGACCGTGCACGCACGCCACGGGCACCTTCAAATATGTGCGGCGCCTGCCGGTGGGTCCGGGCAGTGCCAACGATCTGCGCGCCATCTCCACCGATTGACCCTGCGGCTGCATCGAACCAAAATTTCAGGCTAAATTGGCCTCTAGCGCTTGATGGGACTGTGCAAGCAGCTATCAAAACAGTAGTTTTTATATCCTCACCAGGAGTCTTCCATGCCACGCAACCAGCAAATCCATCTCGACAACCGCCCCCAGGGCGAGGCCGTGGCCAGCAACTTCAAGCTCGTCACCACCGACACGCCAGCGCTTGTGGACGGCCAGGTACTGGTGCGCAACCACTACCTGAGCCTGGACCCCTACATGCGCGGCCGCATGAACGACGCCAAGAGCTACGCCCAGCCCCAGCCGGTGGGCGAGGTGATGCAGGGCGGCACCGTGGGCGAAGTGGTCGAGAGCCGCAGCCCCAAGTTTGCTGTCGGCGACAAGGTGGTGGGCTTTGGCGGCTGGCAGGAGTACAGCGTGGTCGATGCGAGCCAGCCCGGCTCCCTGAAGAAGGTGGACACCACCCATGTGCCGCTGTCGTACTACCTCGGCGCGGTCGGCATGCCGGGAGTGACCGCCTGGTATGGCTTGGTGAAGATCATTGCACCCAAGGAGGGTGACACCGTCGTCGTCAGCGCCGCAACCGGCGCCGTCGGCAGCGCCTTTGCTGCCCTGGCCAAGGCGCGCGGCTGCCGCGTGGTGGGCATTGCCGGCGGGCCGGAGAAATGCAAGTACGCGGTGGACGAGCTGCACTTTGACGCCTGCATCGACTACAAGGAGCACAGCGACGGCAAGGCCATGGGCAAGGCGCTCAAGGAAGCCTGTCCCAAGGGCATTGACGGTTACTTTGAAAACGTGGGCGGCTGGATCATGGACGCTGTGATGCTGCGCATGAACGCCTTTGGCCGCATTGCCCTGTGCGGCATGATCGCCGGCTACGACGGCGCCCCGCTGCCCATGGCTCACCCAGCACTCATCCTGGTGAGCCGCCTGAAGATCGAGGGCTTCATCGTCAGCGAGCACATGGAAGTCTGGCCCGAGGCACTGACCGAACTGGGCACGCTGGTGGCCACCGGCAAGCTGCGCCCGCGCGAGAGCGTGGCCGAGGGCATTGCCGCCGCACCCGAGGCGTTTCTGGGCTTGCTCAAGGGCAAGAACTTCGGCAAGCAGATCGTCAAACTGGTATGAAGCACCCCGTGAGCCGCTTCGCGTCTCGGTGCTCGCTTCAGAGACGCTTGCTCTTCGGAGCCGTCCATGCCTGCATTGGCAGGCGCGGAGCTGCGGCCCTCAGCCCCTTCTTTCGGCTATCGCTGGGAAGGGGGACGTCGCCAGCGCGGCAGGGCGGTGCGGCCGGCCTAGGCCCTTGCGCGGCGTCCCTGGTATGGGCCCTGCCAGATTCGCAGGGCGTGAATTGATCTGCAGCGCAGCGTAGTGGAGCACTGCAATGACTTTGAGTTGGACCTGCAAGCGCTTCGATGACCTGGGCGTGCACGCCCTGCACGACGCGCTGGCCTTGCGCTGCCGGGTGTTCATTCTTGAACAGGGCCCTTACCAGGACCCCGACGAAGCCGACAAGATGTCCTGGCATGTACTTGGCCACGATGAGAAAGACCAGTTGGTGGCCTGCCTGCGTATCGTGGACCCCGGCGCGCGCTTTGCCGAGCCTTCCATCGGCCGTGTGGTCACCGCGCCAGAGATGCGCGGCCAGGGCCTGGGCCGTGCACTGATGGTCGAAGGCTTGGCGCGCTGTGCCAAAGCGTGGCCGGGCAGGGCGGTGCGCGTCAGTGCGCAGGCCCATCTGCAAGACTTTTATGGCGGGCTGGGCTTTGTGCCGGTAGGCGCGCCCTATCTGGAAGACGCTATTGCCCACATCGAAATGCTGCGCCCTGCAGAGCCAGCGCTTGCCAAGGAGACACCATGAGCACAGAACTCATCCTGCACCACTACCCTGCGTCACCGTTTGCCGAGAAGGTTCGCATGGTGCTGGGCTTCAAACAACTGCCCTGGAAGTCCGTCATCATCCCCAGCGTCATGCCCAAACCCGACGTGGTGGCGCTGACGGGCGGTTACCGGCGAACGCCCGTTTTGCAGATCGGCGCCGACATTTACTGCGATACCAGCCTGATCTGCGAGGTGCTTGACCACACGCAGCCCGAGCCCGTGCTCTACCCGCCGCACTTGAAGGGCGTCTCCCGTGTTTTCGCCCAGTGGGCCGACAGCACCCTGTTCTGGACCGCCATGGCCTGGAACATGCAGCCCAAAGGCTTGGCAACCTTGTTCGCCAAGCTCCCGCCTGAGGTGGGCTCCGCGTTTCTCGACGACCGCAAGGCCATGAGCGTCAATATGACGCGTTTGCGCACGCAAGACGCAGCGCCCGCCTACCGCTCCTATCTGCGGCGCATTGCGCACATGGTGGAGGAGCACGACTTCCTGTTTGGCGCCGAGCCCTGCGTGGCCGACTTTGCCGCCTACCACCCGCTGTGGTTCACACGCGTGTGCACGCCGTCCGTGGCCGATGTGTTCGACCATGTACCTGCCGTGCTCGAATGGATGGACCGCATGGCCGCGCTGGGCCACGGGCGCATGGAAAAATTCAATGCGCAGGACGCCATCACGGTGGCCGCTGGCGCCGAGCCGCTGCCGCACATGAGCGCTGTTTTTCAGGACGACCATGGCATTGCCCTGGGCAGCGAAGTCACCGTGGCGCCCGAGAGCTTCGGACCCGAGGCCACGCAGGGCACGCTGGTAGCCGCCACCCGCACCCGCTACACCCTGCGGCGCGAAGACCCGCGCGCTGGGGTTGTCAACGTGCACTTTCCTCGCATCGGCTATGTATTGAGGAGTGCACCCCCCTGAGTCGCTTACGCGCCTTCCCCCTTCTCTCGGCTTCGCCGGGAAGAGAGACGCCACCAGCGCGGCGGGGCGGCCCTTGCGCGGTGGCTCTGGCTTAGGCCGCCGCTCGCAAGCCGCCATGCCCTGATTGATAAACATTCCAAGGAGACACTTTCATGATTGAAGATTTCGCGGGCAAAACCGCAGTACTCACCGGCGCTGGATCGGGCTTTGGGCTGGAGTGCGCGCGCATTGGCATGCAGCGCGGCATGAACCTGGTATTGGTCGACGTGCAGCAGGACGCCCTTGACGCCGCCGAATCCGAGGCGATTGCCGCGGGCTGCCAGGTGCTGGCGCGGCGCGTGGATGTGTCCGATGCGGCGCAGATGGAGCAGCTCGCCCAGGCGGTGCACGAGCGCTTTGGCGCGCCGCACTTTGTCTTCAACAACGCGGGCGTGGGTGCGGGCGGTCTGGTGTGGGAAAACTCGGTGGCCGACTGGAACTGGGTGCTGGGCGTGAACCTGTGGGGCGTGATCCATGGCGTGCGCCTGTTCACCCCCATGATGCTGGCCGCCGCCAAGAAGGATGCGGCGTGGCGCGGCCACATCGTCAACACCGCCAGCATGGCGGGACTCCTGGCGCCGCCCAACATGGGCATCTACAACGTCAGCAAGCACGCCGTGGTGAGCCTGACCGAAACGCTGTACCAGGATTTGTCGCTGGTGACGGACCAGGTGGGCGCCAGCCTGCTGTGCCCCTTCTTCGTGCCCACCGGCATCAGCCAGAGCCACCGCAACCGGCCTGCCACGCTGGCAGCCGACAAGCCCACGCAAAGCCAGATCATTGGCCAGGCGATGAGCGACAAGGCGGTGGGCAGTGGCAAGATCACCGCTGCCGAGGTGGCGCACAAGGTCTTCGATGCCGTGGCCAGCGGGCAGTTCTACATCTTCAGCCACCCCAAGGCGCTGGCCTCGGTGCAGACGCGCATGGAAGACGTGATCCAGGCGCGCAACCCCACCGACCCCTTTGCCGACAAGCCCGAGCTGGGCCAGCAGCTGCGTGCGCAGCTGCGCACGGCTTGAAGTAAAGGCCAAATTGGCATCCAGCGCTTATCAGCACAGCGTAAGAAGCTACTAAAAGTGAAGCAATGACCGCGCTTGCCGGCCACACCTTGTTCGACACCGCCATTGGCCCCTGCGGCATTGCCTGGGGCCCGCGCGGCATTGCCGGGGTGCAGTTGCCCGAGGCGGATGCAGAGGCCACCCGCACACGCCTGCTGCGCTTTACCGGCCCGCTGCCGCAAGCGATGGCGCCGCCCGAGGTGCTTGCCGCAATCCGTGAGATCACTGCGCTGCTGGCCGGTGAATCGCACGATATGAGCGCCATTGTTCTGGACCTGAGTGGTTTGACCGATTTCCAGCGCCGCGTCTACGCGCTGGCGCGGGCTATTCCTGCGGGCCAGACGCGCAGCTACGGCGAATTGGCCGAGGACTTGGGTGGCAAGCACCTGGCGCGCGCCGTCGGTCAGGCGCTGGGTTTCAACCCGTTCGCGCCGGTGGTGCCTTGCCACCGCATCCTGGCGGCGGGGCAGCGCCCCGGCGGGTTTTCTGCCCACGGAGGCGCTGCCACCAAATTGCGCATGCTGGCGGCAGAAGGGGCCGGGCCAAATGGCACGGGCACGCTTTTTTGAGCTTTTCTGCACTCGGTCAGCGCCTGCTGCGTAAGCGGGCGCTTGCCCCCATCACGACAATCCATTTCATGCCATTTCCGCTTCCAAGCCGCCGCGTTGCGCGCCTTTTTGCATGAGTACCGCACCGGGCCACCTCCCACAAGCGCCCAGCGCCAAGCTGCTTCCCACAGCGCCCGACGGGCTGCCTCAGCCCGAGCGTGGTCGCGCCATGCTGGTCATTCTTCTGGGCATCACCATGTCGGTGCTCGATGGAAGCATTGTCAATCTGGCGCTGCCGGGCATCGCCCGCGAGCTGCAAGCGAGCGCAGCCAGCGCCGTCTGGGTGGTGAATGCCTATCAGATTGCCACCCTGGTCATGCTGTTGCCGCTGGCCTCCCTGGGAGACCGCATCGGCTACCGGCGGGTGTACCTGGTAGGGATGGCGCTGTTTGCCAGCTCGTCGATTTTTGCCATGCTGGCGACGTCTCTGCCCGCGCTGATTGCGGCGCGCACGCTCCAAGGCCTTGGCGCCGCCGGAATCATGAGCGTCAACGCGGCCATGGTTCGGCTGGTGTACCCGCGCGCGCTGCTGGGGCGCGGCATGGGCATCAACTCGATGGTGGTGGCGCTCGCTGCAGTGTCCGGGCCGACCGTGGCGGCGGGCATCCTGTCGGTCGCCTCCTGGCCCTGGTTGTTCGCGCTGAACCTCCCTCTGGGCGCGTTCACCCTGTGGTTGGGGCGCAAGGCACTGCCGCGCAATCCGGTGGTCAGCACGGCGCCCCGGCCTGCGGCGCTGGACGTGGTGCTCAACATCCTGATGTTTACGCTCATTTTTCTTGGAGGCGAGCGCCTGGGCATGCACGGCGGCGTGGGCAGCCAAGGGCTGCCGCTGGCGGGCCTGGGGCTGCTCGCTGCCGGTGGGGTGGTGGGCTGGATCTACCTGCGCCGCCAGTGGTATCTGGCCACGCCGCTGTTTCCGGTGGACCTGCTGCGCATGCCGGTGTTTGCGCTCTCCATGGCGTCGTCGGTGGGTGCGTTCGGCGCGCAAATGCTGGCGTATTTGAGCCTGCCTTTTCTGCTGCTGGAGAGCTATGGCCGCACGCCGCTGCGCGCGGGCTTGCTCATCACCTGTTGGCCGCTGGCCATCTTTGTGGTGGCGCCGATTGCCGGGCGCCTCATTGGGCGCTACCCCGATGGCTTGCTGGGCACCATCGGCATGTCGTTGTTTGCCTGCGGCCTGTGGCTGCTGGCGGCGCTGCCTGCGAGCCCTGGCGACCTGAACATCGCCTGGCGCATGGCCTTGTGCGGCGTGGGGTTTGCGTTGTTTCAGTCGCCCAACAACCACACCATCGTCACTTCCGCGCCGCAGCACCGCAGCGGCGCCGCCAGCGGCATGCTGGGCACGGCCCGGCTGACGGGACAAACGACCGGCGCGGTGCTGCTGGCCGCGCTGTTTACCGTCTGGCCGCCCAGTACCGGCCTGGGTGAAAAGATAGCGCTGGTGGTGGCGGGGTGCCTGGCGCTGGTGGCTGCGTTCGCCAGTTCCCGCCGCGTCGCGGCAATGAAGCAAGATTGCGCCTAGGCGTCCGTCCTGGGGCCGCCTGTGCACGGCCCATGCGCCACCCTCCGGTCCGGCCCGTGTGGCACACTGCGCCGCTTTTTCTGTTTCGTCATTTTTTCCGCATGCAAAAAATCATCCAGCAGCTCGCCCGAGAAATCCAGGTGGGCGCGCACCAGATCACCGCCGCCGTCGAATTGCTGGACGGTGGGGCCACGGTGCCTTTCATTGCGCGCTACCGCAAAGAGGTCACTGGCGGGCTGGACGACATCCAGCTGCGCGAGCTCGAAACCCGGCTGGCGTACCTGCGCGAACTGGACGACCGGCGCGGCGTGGTTCTGAAGGCCATTGACGAACAAGGCAAGCTGACCGACGCCCTGCGCCTGGCCATTGCGCAAACAGCCACGAAGCAGGAGCTTGAAGACCTGTACCTGCCGTTCAAGCAAAAGCGCCGCACCAAAGGGCAGATGGCGCGCGAATTTGGCATCGAGCCGCTGGCCGACAAGCTGTTTGCCGACCCCACGCTCGACCCCGTGGCCGAGGCAGCTGCATTCACCAAACCGCCCGAAGTGCTGGACGACGGCAAGACGGGCGCTGATTTTTCCACCGTGACCGCCGTGCTTGACGGCGTGCGCGACATCCTGTCGGAGCGCTGGGCGGAAGACGCGGCGCTGGTGCAGCAGCTGCGCGAATGGTTGTGGGCCGAAGGACTGCTGCGCAGCAGCAAGCTGGAAGGCAAGAGCGAAACCGACCCCGAAGTGGCCAAGTTTCGCGACTATTTTGACTACGACGAGCCGCTGGCCCGCGTGCCATCGCACCGCGCGCTGGCGGTGTTTCGCGGCCGCGCACTCGACATTCTGGAGGCGCGCCTGGCGCTGCCGGTGCCGCCTGAGCCTGGCAAGCCCTCGCTCGCCGAAGGCCGCATTGCCCAGCACCTGGGCTGGAGCCATGCGGGCCGGGCGGCGGACGACCTGATCCGCAAGTGCGTCGCCTGGGCCTGGCGCGTCAAACTCAGCCTCTCGACCGAACGCGATCTGTTTGCCCGGCTGCGCGAGGATGCAGAGAAAGTCGCCATCAAGGTGTTTGCCGACAACCTGCGCGACCTGCTGCTGGCCGCGCCTGCCGGCCCGCGCGTGGTGATGGGGCTGGACCCCGGCATTCGCACCGGTGTGAAGGTGGCCGTGGTCGATGCCACGGGCAAGCTGGTGGACACCGCCACCGTGTTCCCGCACGAGCCGCGCAAGGACTGGGACGGCGCGCTGCATACGCTGGCGAAGCTGAGCGAGAAGCATGGCGTGCAGCTCATTGCCATTGGCAACGGCACCGCCAGCCGCGAGACCGACAAGCTGGCGGGCGAGCTCATCAAATTGATGCAAAATAAGGCTCTAGCGCAGGCGGGACAAGCGCAAGCAGCTATCGAAAAGATAGTTGTCAGCGAAGCCGGCGCGTCCGTCTATTCGGCCAGCGAATACGCATCGCAAGAAATGCCCGACGTCGACGTGAGCCTGCGCGGCGCCGCCAGCATTGCCCGGCGCCTGCAAGACCCGCTGGCCGAGCTGGTCAAGATCGACCCCAAGAGCATTGGCGTGGGCCAATACCAGCACGACGTGAACCAGAGCGAGCTGGCGCGCACCCTGGGCACGGTGGTGGAAGACTGCGTGAATGCGGTCGGCGTGGATCTGAACACCGCCAGCGCGCCGCTGCTCTCGCGGGTTTCGGGGCTCTCGGCCAGCGTCGCCAAGGCGGTGGTGCGTTGGCGCGATACCCACGGAGCGTTCAAAAACCGCAAGCAGTTGCTCGACGTGGCTGGCCTGGGCGCCAAGACGTTTGAACAAAGCGCGGGCTTCCTGCGCATTCGCGGTGGCGACAACCCGCTGGACCTGACCGGCGTGCACCCCGAAACCTACCCGGTGGTCGAGCGCATCATCGAACACACCCAGGCGCCGGTGGCCCAGCTCATGGGGCGGGCCGACATGCTCAAGCAGCTGCGCCCCGAGCTGTTTGCCAATGAGCGCTTTGGCGTGATCACGGTCAAGGACATCCTGGCCGAGCTGGAAAAACCGGGACGGGATCCGCGCCCCGACTTCAAGGTCGCGCGCTTCAATGAAGGCGTGGACGACATCAAGGACCTGCGCGAAGGCATGGTGCTGGAGGGCACGGTCAGCAACGTGGCGCAGTTTGGCGCGTTCATCGACCTGGGCGTGCACCAGGACGGCCTCGTGCACGTCAGCCAGCTTGCGCACAAGTTCGTGAGCGACGCGCGCGAGGTGGTCAAGACCGGCGACATCGTCACCGTGAAGGTGATGGAAGTCGACATCGAGCGCAAGCGCATCGGCTTGTCGATGAAGCTCGGCGCGGCGCCGCGCGGCGCCAGTGTGCGCGACAACCGCTTTGAAGGGGCAGGGCGCGGCCAGCACAGCATTCCTCGGAACAGCAACGCTCAGGCGGCGCCCTCGGCCATGGCGGCGGCGTTTGCCAAACTGCAGCGCCGTTGAGCCTTTCTCGGGTTCGCCGCTTCGCCATGGATAATGCCTGCGTCCCCACCAACGCGGCGCCAATCCTATGGATGTGAATGCACTGCTGGCTTCTCCCACCACGCTGCCCAGTCTGCCGCGCGCTGTCGCGCTGCTGATGGCCGAGCTGGCGCAGGACGAACCCAACCTGCGCCGCGTGAACCAGCTTTTTGGTACCGACCCGGCGCTGGCGGCGCGGCTGCTGTGCCTGGCCAATTCCGAAGAATTCGGCGCACCACGCACGGTGGCCGGTCTTCCCGAGGCGCTGGCGCTGGTGGATACCGCGCAACTGCGGGAGCTGGTGGCCACGGCGCCACTGGGAACCACTTCGCGCTCGGTGCCGGGCATCAATATGCAGCAGTTCTGGCGCTACAGCCTGCACACCGCCAAGCTGGCGCGCTCGCTGGCTGGCCATGTACACCACAGCCAGGCTGCGGCTTACACGGCGGGCCTTTTGCACGGACTGGGCGAGATCGTGATCCACCTGGCCGAGCCTGAGCGCGCGCAATCGCTCAACACCCTGGTGGCGCCACTGGACCTGCGCCGCTGCAAGCTCGAACTGCGCATCTTCGGTTTCTCGTACGGGCGTGTGACGGGCGCACTGGCCAAACGCTGGCAACTGCCGCAGACGGTGGTGGATGCGTTGAACTACCAGCATGCGCCGTTCGAGAACAACACCTACGAGCCGCTGGCGGGCATTCTGCATCTGGCCGCGTGGCGCGTGCGCGCGCGCGAGTCGGGCCTCGACGAGCGCGAAATGACGGTGACCTTTCCCGACGAAGTCGGCCTGCCGCTGGGGCTCGACATCGACCGGGTGCTCAGCCAGGATCCGATCGACTGGACCGCGCCGCGCAACGAGCTTGAGGTCGAGGTGGCAGAAATGAATTACCTGGTGTAGTGGTTTGACCTTTGATCTCGCTTCGGTGATCGAACGCCTGCAGCAGCAGACCTACCACCTGATCGCCAGTCTGCCGCTGTTGGTGTTGGCCCTGCTGGTGATCTGGCTGGCGTGGCGCGTGGGAAGCTGGTTGTCGCGCCGCAACTCGCTCGATCGTGTGGCGCGCCGGAATCCTTTTTTGCGCGACCTGGTCAAAACCAGTACGCGTTGGGCCGTGACCCTGGGCGGGATTCTGGTGGCGCTTGAAATTTTGAACGCCACTGCCTTGGTCGGCGCCGTGCTCGGAACAGCGGGTGTGATGGGCGTGGCGTTGGGTTTTGCATTCAAGGAAACCCTGGAGAACTACCTGGCTGGCATCTTGATGAGCGTGCGCCAGCCCTTTGCGCCGCGCGACCACGTGGTGATTGATGGCAACGAAGGCGTAGTCATTGCACTCACCTCCCGGGCGACCATTTTGATGACGCTCGACGGCAACCATTTGCGCCTGCCCAATGCCTTGGTCTTTCGCAGCGTCATGTTGAATTACACACGCAACCCGACGCGCCGGTTTGAGTTCGACGTGGGCGTCGGCGTCAACGAAGATCTCTTGTGTGCCCAGCGACTGGGCACCGGCCAGCTGACTCAGGTGGATGGCGTCATTGCCTCGCCGCCGCCGCGTGCCTACATCGCTGCGCTGGGTGATTCAAATGTGCAAGTGCGTTTTCACGGCTGGGTCGACCAGCGCACCCACGATTTTCTACTGGTCAAGAGTGAAGCGATTCGCCGTGTCAAGCTGGCGCTGGAGGAGGCCGGTATGGACATGCCGGAGCCCATTTACCGGGTGCAACTTGCCCGGCGCGGCGACGCTACCGCAGCAGACTCGGACAAGCGCATGGTGGCCGATGAACGGCTCGCAGAAACTGCGTCGCTGGACACACGCGCGCAGACCGATCTGGAAGGCCCCATTCGCAGCGACGAGACCGCGCGGGGAAGCGCCGATCTTCTGAACCCCGACGCACCGCGCGAATAGTGGGCACAGCCTTACATGGATTCCCGCAACATCCCACGGTATTCCTCCGGCGTCGCCACGCGCGGGTTGGTCTTGTGGCAATGGTCGGCCATGGCTCCCTGGATGATTGCGTCGAATTGATCTTCCGTGACGCCCATGGCGGCAAGTCCTGTGGGCAGGCCCAGCCGGGCGCTCATGTCGCGAATGGCGTTGGGGATGTCGCTGGGCGATGCCAGTTCCATGGCGCTGGCCATGCGTTCCAGGCGCCGGTCTTTCTGCACCGATGGCGCCTGCGCGTTGAAGCGCACCACAGCGGGCAAAAACATGGCGTTGAGCGTGCCATGGTGCAGGCGCGGGTTCACGCCGCCCAGGCTGTGGCTGAGCGAATGCACCGCGCCCAGGCCTTTCTGGAACGCCATGGCGCCCTGCATGCTGGCGCTCATCATGTTCAGGCGCGCTTCGCGGTCGCTGCCGTCTTGCGTGGCGCGCGCAATGCTGGCCCAGCCGCGCGCGAGGCCATCGAGCGCAATGCCGTCGGCGGGCGGGTTGAAGGCTGCCGACATGAAGGTTTCCATGCAGTGGGCAATCGCGTCCATGCCGGTGGCGGCGGTGAGCAGCGGCGGCAGGCCCAGCGTCAGCTCGGGGTCGCAAATGGCGGCCTTGGGCAGAAGGTTCCACGAGTGAAAGCCGAGCTTGCGGTGGTCGTCGACGATGATGATGGCGCCGCGCGCCACCTCGCTGCCGGTGCCGCTGGTGGTGGGCACGGCAATCAGCGGGGCCACGCGTTCGGTGATGCGCGGCGAGCCGCCTTCGATGGTGGCGTAATGCGTCAAAGGCCCCTCGTGCGTGGCCGCAATCGCTATGCCTTTGGCGCAGTCGATGGCCGAGCCGCCGCCCACCGCCACCAGGCCATCGCAACCGTTCGCTTGGTACACCGCTGCGGCGGCGCGCACCGCGGCTTCCGTGGGGTTGGCGGGGGTCTGGTCAAACACGCTCACGGGCAGTTCGCCGAGTGCATCCAGCGCCTTTTGCAGTACGCCGGCCGCCTTGACCCCTGGATCGGTCACGACCAGCGGGCGCGCAATACCCACGCGCTCGCACTCCTGGCGCAGCAGACGCACGGCGCCATGATCAAACTGAATTTGGGTGAGGTAGTAAATGAGTGACATGGCGATGGGGTGCGTTCCCGCTACGATAGAGCAGACACACTTTACAACCGGGAGACACCCATGCCACGCAAGCAAACCCTCATCGCCCTGGTCCTTGGCGTCGCCGCCGCGACATCGGCCCACGCCGCCTGTCTGAGCGACGTACAAGTTGCAGAAATGGCCGAGCACTACGCCGCACGCACGCCCGCCGCCAATCCCGAAGGCCTGTCGGACGCCGATGGTGCCTGCACCCGTGCCAAGCTCAACAGCTTGCTGGCGCAGAAGATGGGCAAGGTCGTTGGTTACAAGGCGGGCCTGACCAACCCCGCAGTGCAAAAGCGCTTCAACACCGACCGCCCGGTCTGGGGGAAGCTCTACGAGGGCATGGTGTTGGCGAACGGTTCCGAGGTGCCTGCCACCTTTGGTGCCCGGCCGCTGTACGAGGCCGACATGCTGGTTCGCGTCAAGAGCGCGAGCATCAACCATGCGCGCACCCCCATGGACGTGCTGCAGGCGATTGACCAGGTGATTCCTTTCATCGAACTGCCCGACCTGATGGTGCAGGCGCCGCCCAAGCTCAATGGCGCGGCGGTGAGCGCCATCAACGTCGGCGCGCGCCTGGGGGTGGCAGGTACGCCTATTGCCGTACCCGTGACACGGGCTGAGCGCTACGCCATGCTCGACGGCCTGCGTGACATGCAGGTGACGCTCACCGATGGATCGGGATATTTGCTCGGCGGCGGCAAGGGCAGCGATGTGCTGGAGCACCCGCTCAACGCCGTGGTCTGGTTGGCCGAGGCACTGCAGAAAGAAAACATCACGCTCAAGCCCGGCGATTTGCTGAGCCTGGGCTCGTTCTCGCCGCTGTTGCCGCCCAAGCCCGGCCTGCAGGTGCAGGCCAACTACCAAGGCCTGACCGGCGCACAACCGGTGCGCGTGACCTTCAAGTGACGCAGGCGCACCCCCATATCCACACCCACCGTCTGACGCCGCAGATGCGCGGCGTGCTCGAACGCATGGAGCGGGCGGGACGGCCGCGCCTGCACACGCTGAGTCCCGAGCAGGCGCGCGCTGCATATGCGCTTGGCGCCGACATTCTGGAAGTGCCGCGCGCCGCGATGGAGCGCGTGGAAACGCTGGCCATTCCCACACGGGACGGCACAGCGCTCGGTGCACGGCTGGTGGCGCCCTCGCCCGCGGCGGGTCTGCCGGTGCTGCTGTACTTGCACGGTGGGGGATTCACCATCGGCAGCAGCGCCACGCACGACATCTTGTGCCGTGAACTGGCGCGCTTGGCGGGCTGCATGGTGGTGTCGCTGGACTACCGCCTGGCGCCCGAGCACCGTTTTCCCACGGCATCCCATGATGCCTGGGACGCACTCACCTGGTTGGTGGCCCACGCCAAAGGGCTGGGGGCGGACCCGCAGCGCATTGCCGTGGGCGGCGACAGTGCAGGTGGCACGCTGGCCACCGTCAACGCCATCTTGGCGCGCGACGCGGGCCTGCCGCTGGCGTTGCAGCTGCTTTTCTATCCCGGCTGCGCCGCGCACCAGGACACGCCCTCGCACGCCAGGTTTTCCCGTGGCTTGGTACTCGATGAAGCGGCTATTTCCTGGTTCTTCAGTCAGTACGTGCTTGATCGTTCCCAACGCGAAGACTGGCGTTTTGCGCCGCTGCTGGCGCCTGATGTGGAGGGCGTCGCGCCGGCCTGGATCGGGCTGGCCGAATGCGACCCGCTGGTGGACGAGGGCATTGACTACGCCGACAAGCTGCGCGCCGCCGGAGTGCCGGTGAATCTGGAAATCTACCGCGGCGTGACCCACGAATTCATCAAGATGGGCCGCGCCATCCCCGAGGCGCGCACCGCCCATGCCGACGCGGCGGCGGCGCTGCGCGCTGCATTCGAGCTTTCATGAAGGATGACGCCATGCCATTGCAAGACTACCGCTGCCAATCGCGTTTGCGCGTTCGCTGGGCCGAGATCGACATGCAGCGCATCGTCTTCAACGCCCACTACCTCACCTACTTCGACACCGCAATCACCGACTACTGGCGCGCGTTGGCGCTGCCGTACGACGATGCGATGCACACCCTTGGCGGCGAGCCGTATCTGAAAAAGGTCACGCTCGAATACCACGCCTCGGCGCGAGAAGGCGACATGCTGACAATCGGCATGCGCTGCCAGCGGGTCGGCAACAGCTCCATGCTGTTTGGCGGCGGCATCTTTCGCGGCGAGCAGTTGCTGGTGTCGGGCGAGCTGATTTACGTCTTTGCAGACCCGGCGAGCCAGCGGCCGACGCCGGTCCCTGCGCTGCTGCGCGACCTGTTTACCGCATTCGAGGCAGGCGAAAGCGCGACGCAGCTCCAGCTGGGCGCCTGGCAGGACTTAGGGGAGCGCGCTGCGCGCGTGCGCCAGGCGGTGTTTGTCGAGGAACAAAGCATCGCTCCAGACATTGAAATGGACGGCCAGGACGCAACGGCCTTGCATGCGCTGGTGACAAACCGACTGGACCAGCCCGTGGCCACGGGGCGGTTGGTGACGATTTCCCCCGGCGTCTCGCGCATTGGCCGCATGGCCGTGCACCGCGCGCTGCGCGGTGGGCGGCTGGGCCGACAGGTGCTGGACGCCCTGGTGCAGGCTGCAGCCAAGCGGGGCGACCACCAGGTGGTGCTCCACGCCCAGACCAGTGCGCAGCCGTTCTACGAGCGTGCAGGTTTTGAGGTGAGTGGCCCGCGCTATGAAGAAGCGGGTCTGCCGCATGTGCCCATGCAGCGCTTGTTGGCTACAAGTCGTCCTTGAGTGCGTAGGGCAGGCTTCCCAGGCGCAGTGCCGGGCCCTCCGCGCTGTCGGCATGCAGAGCACCCGACTCGGCTGCGGCGAGCTGGAGCACCACGATGGCATCCCAGCCGCCGCCGGGTGCCGGGGCGGCCTGGGCCACGATGCCGCAGGCTTGCTCGGGTTCTGACGCATTGAAGACCTCGGCACCTACTTGCAAGGACACATCGGCATGGACGATGAAGGCGCGCCGCTTGATGGCGCCGCGAAACTGGCTGCGCGCCACGATTTCCTGGCCAGGGTAGCAGCCCTTTTTGAAGCTCACACCATCGACCGACTCGTAGTTGAGCATCTGCGGCACGAAGGCATCGACCAGCGGCGCTGTCAGCGTCGCCACGCCGCTTTGCACCTCCCCCCAGGTCCACAGCGTGTCGGGCAGCAGCGAGCCTTCCGGCGCAGGCGTGCCGGCAGGCGCGATCCACAGCGCACGGGGCACGGCACCTGCGGGCACCAATCCCACCACAGAAATATTGCCTAAATCGGCCTTGGCGCTTGCCTGTATTGCGCTACCAGCTACTTTTTCAATAGCGCTCCCTGCCAAGCCATAGAGCAGAAACTCTTCGCTGGCATCGCTCAGCCTGGCCTTGGCGCGCATCACAAACATGGACATGCGTTTGAGCGTGGGCGCCAGCAGATCGCGGCTGCAGACCAGCAGCACCTCGGTGGGGCTGCGCTTGAAGCCGATAAAACTGGCCTGCATGCGTCCCTTGGCCGATAGAAATGCCGCGAGCCGGGCGTGCTGCAAATCCAGCAGGGCGAAGTCGTGGGTGAGTTGGCCGTGCAAAAATTTCACGGCGTCCTCGCCTTCAGCGCGGATCACGCCGAGGTGGGGCAGGGGGGCGATGCCATCAAAGGGAGTTGTCATGCGTCAATTATCATTCCCGCGTCTCATTCATTGCAGGTAGCAGGGTTGTGCGTCGCACTTTCAAAGGCTTGTTGTTGGTGGTGCTGGCGCTCGCCGGGGCGGCCTGGTGGTGGCTGCACGCGCCGCTGCCCATGGGCGATGCGCCCATCGAACTGGCCATTGAGCCTGGCACCTCGCCGCGCGGTGTGGCACGCGATGTGCAAGCGGCTGGCGTGCAGACCGATGCGCGGCTGCTGTACTGGTGGTTTCGTCTCTCGGGCCAAAGCCGGCTTATAAGGGCAGGCAACTACGAAATATCGCCCGGCAGCACGCCGCGAAGCCTGCTGGACAAATTGGTGCGCGGCGACGAAACCCTGCGCGCGCTCACCCTGGTTGAAGGTTGGAATTTCCGCCAGGTGCGCGCAGCCCTGGCACAGGCCGAGCTCAAACCCGACAGCGCGGCATTGGGCGAGGCGGCGTTGATGGAGCGTCTGGGCCGAGCGGGCGTTGCCGCCGAAGGGCGTTTTTTCCCTGACACCTACACCTATGCCAAGGGCGCGAGCGATCTCACCGTGCTGCGACGCGCCCTGCACGCCATGGACCGGCAACTGGCCGCCGCCTGGGAGCAGCGCGCGGCCGATACCCCGCTCAAAACCCCCGACGAAGCCCTGGTACTGGCCAGCATCGTTGAGAAAGAAACCGGGCGCGAGGCCGACCGCGCCCTGGTGGCGGGCGTGTTCACCAACCGCCTGCGCGTCGGCATGCTGCTGCAGACCGACCCCACGGTGATCTATGGTCTGGGCGAGCGCTTTGATGGCAATCTGCGCAAGCGCGATTTGCAGGCGGACACGCCCTACAACACCTATACCCGCGCCGGCTTGCCACCGACGCCGATTTCCATGCCGGGCAAGGCCTCGCTTCTGGCCGCAGTGCAACCCGAGCGAACGAAGGCGCTGTACTTCGTGGCGCGCGGTGACGGTAGCAGCCAGTTCAGCAGCTCACTCGACGAGCACAACCGTGCCGTCGGCCGCTACCAACGCGGCCAGTAAGAAGGAACGCAGCACATGGCCACCAGGGGGTTATTCATCAGCTTCGAGGGCATCGACGGCGCGGGCAAGTCCTCGCACATCGAGCCCCTGGCCGAAGCGTTCAGGGACCAGGGGCGAACGGTCACCCGCACGCGCGAGCCCGGCGGCACGCCCTTGGCGGAATCGCTGCGCAGCCTGCTGCTCGGTGAGGCCATGGACCCGCTGACCGAGGCACTGCTGGCGTTTGCCGCCCGGCGCGACCATATCTGCCAGGTGATTGCCCCCGCCCTGGCACGGGGCGAGGTGGTGTTGTGCGACCGCTTCACCGACGCCACCTTTGCCTACCAGGGCGCCGGGCGTGGCTTCAGTACAGAAACACTATCAATTTTAGAGCGCATGGTGCAGACGGGTATTGCGCTAGAGCCGGATTTGATGCTTGAACCGCACCTGACGCTGTGGTTCGACCTGCCTCCCGCCCTTGCAGCGTCCCGGCTGGAATCGGCCCGCGCTCCGGACCGCTTTGAGGCGCAGGACGCCGACTTCTTTGCCCGCGTAGCCCAGGGTTATGCCGAGCGCGCGCAATCCGCGCCGCAGCGCTTTGTGCGCATCGACGCCGCGCAGTCGCGCCACTCCGTATGGCAGCAAATCACCCAGGCTTTGGTGCGCAGGGGCTGGCTGGCCATCATGGTCGCTGCCGGTGGAGGACCGCGGTGAGTTTGCCGCCCTGGCTTGCCACCCAGCGCGACGCCCTGCTCGCGCAGCGCGGCCATGCCTGGCTGCTGCATGGCCCCTCGGGGCTGGGGCAATTTGCGCTGGCGATGGCGCTGGGGCAGGCCTGGCTGTGCGAATCGCCCGGCGCGCAAGGCGCCTGTGGCCAGTGCACCAGTTGCCACGCCATTGACGTGCACGCGCACGCCGACCTGACCGTGCTGATGCCGGAGACCGACATGATCGATCGCGGCTGGCCGCTGCCGGAAAAGGCGCAGAGCGACATCGACGACAAAAAGCGCAAGCCCAGCCGCGAAATCCGCGTCGACGCCATGCGCGAGACCGTCGAGTTCGCACAGCGCACCAGCGCTCGGGGCCGAGGCAAGGTGGTGCTGGTCTATCCGGCCGAGCAGATGAACGCCATTGCCGCCAACGCGCTGCTCAAAACGCTGGAGGAGCCCGCAGGCGACACGCGCTTTGTGCTGGCCACCGAAGCCGCGCATGCGCTGCTGCCCACCATCCGCAGCCGCTGCATGGCCCACGCCCTGCACTGGCCGCCCGAGGCCGAGGTCTTGCTGTGGCTGGCCGGGCAGGGCGTTGCGGCTGAAGTCGCAGTGCCTTTGCTGCGCGCTGCTGGCGGCCGACCGGACGACGCGCTGGCGCTGGCGCGCTCGGGGGCGAATCCGGCCGCCTGGGCAGCGTTTCCCAGAGCCATGCAGCAAGGCGACGTGCGTGCGGTCGAAGGTTGGAGTCCGGCGCAGGCCATTGCCGCATTGCAAAAGCTCTGCCACGATCTCCAGGTGCACCAGACCGGCGCGGCGCCGCGCTATTTCGAGGCCAGCGCGTTGCCGCCGGCCCCTGCGCTTCCTGTACTGGCGCGCTGGAGCCGTGAGCTGATGCAGGCTGCCCGCACGGCCGACCATCCGTTTGCTGTGCCGCTCATGCTTGAAGCCCTTGTTGCCCAGGCGCGAAACGTCCTACACTCGGCTGCAACCACCGCCGGAACCCATTCATGAGTACTCCTACCAATGCCCCCCGCCCAAGCGTCATGCAATTGGCGATCAAGGAAAAGGGCGCCTTGTACGCGGCATACATTCCGTTTTTTGTCGAAGGTGGTATTTTTGTGCCGACGCCGCGCGAATATCGCCTGGGGGATGACGTCTATGTGCTGCTGACGCTGCCCGACGACACGCAGCGCTATCCGGTGGCGGGTCGGGTGGCGTGGGTGACCCCTGCACGTTCCGGCGGCAACCGCACCCAGGGTGTCGGCATCCAGTTCCCGAAGGACGAAAAATCGCGCCAGCTCAAGCACAAGATCGAAGAAATTCTCGGCTCGGCCCTGGGCTCTGAACGCCCCACGCAGACCATCTGACGCCTGATACTTTGCAGCCGCATCTGTTGACAGCGGCGGCTCAACTTCCGTTTTCGGCGCGCCGCACGCATGTTTATCGATTCCCACTGTCATTTGAGTTTTCCTGAACTGGCCGAGCAGCTGCCAGCCATCCGCCAAGCCATGAACGCGGCGCAGGTGGATCGGGCCTTGTGCATCTGCACCACGCTGGAAGAATTCCCCCAGGTCCACGCGCTGGCAACGGGCTACAGCAACTTCTGGTGCTCGGTGGGTGTGCACCCCGACAACGAGGGCGTGCAGGAGCCCACGGTCCAGGATTTGCTCGAGCGCGCCGCTCTGCCGCGCGTGGTGGCCATTGGTGAAACCGGGCTTGATTACTACGGCATGGAGGATCGAAAGGGTGGGCGCAGCATTGCCGATCTGGAGTGGCAGCGTGATCGCTTTCGCACCCATATCCGCGCCGCGCGCGCCGCTGGCCTGCCCCTGATCATCCATACCCGCAGCGCATCAGAGGACACCCTGGCTATCCTGCGCGAAGAAGGGGAAGACGGCGCCGGGAACCGCGCGGGCGGGGTGTTTCACTGCTTCACCGAATCGAGCGAAGTAGCCCGGGCCGCGTTGGATCTGGGCTACTACATTTCATTTTCTGGAATCATCACCTTCAAGAGTGCGCAAGCATTGCGCGACGTGGTGGCTTTTGTTCCGATGGACCGCATGCTGATTGAGACCGACAGCCCCTACCTTGCCCCCGTGCCGTTTCGCGGAAAAACCAATTCGCCTGCCTACGTGCCGCATGTGGCGCATCAGGTAGCACAGGTGCGCGCTCTTGCGGTGGAGGCGGTGGCAGAAACCACCAGCCGCAACTTTGAACGGCTGTTTGCCAGGGCGCAGGCATGATCGCTCGGCGCAGCATCTTCGTTCTGGGTCTGCTGGCGTTTGGGCAGGTGGCCAGCGCAGGCTCGTACGAAGATTTTTTTGTCGCTATCCAGCGCGATGATGGCATCACCGTAGAGTCGTTGTTGCGCCGCGGGTTTGATCCCAACACCACCGACGCCAAAGGCCAGCCCGGCCTGTGCGTGGCCATCTTGGCGGACTCCTTGCGCGCCGCCGCTGCTCTGTTGCGTGCACCGAACCTTGACGTCAACGCACGCAATGCCAATAAAGAGACGGCTCTGATGCTTGCGGCCCTGCGTGGGCAGAGCGACATGGTGCGAACGTTGCTGGGGCTGGACGCCGACGTGAACCATCCGGGCTGGACCGCCTTGCACTACGCAGCGTCTGGAACCAGCTCTTACCAGGTCGAAATCATTTCCCTGCTGCTGGAGCACTACGCCTACATTGACGCAGCTTCCCCCAATGGAAGTACCCCGTTGATGATGGCGGCCCAGTACGGTACCGACGAATCGGTGGCGCTATTGTTGCGTGAGGGCGCCGACCCATCGCTGCGCAATCAGTTGCGTCTGAATGCCGTGGACTTTGCGCTGCGGGCCGAACGCAAGGATCTCGCAAAAGCCATTGCCGATGCGATCCGGCGCCGTCAGCCGCAACGCGGCCGCTGGTAGTCAGGCGGGCGCGTTGGCCGCCTCGGGCCGCGACTGAAGGCGTGCATACAGGCCGCCCGCTTGCATCAGCTCCTGGTGTGAGCCTTGCTCTGCCACCCGGCCGCGATCCATCACCACGACACGGTCGGCGTGCTCAATGGTCGAGAGCCGGTGTGCGATCACGAGGGTGGTTCGGCCACGCATCAGGCGCGCCAGCGCTTCCTGCACCAAGCGCTCTGATTCCGTGTCGAGCGCCGAGGTGGCTTCATCGAGGATCAGAATCGGGGCGTCCTTGTACAGCGCGCGGGCAATGGCCAGGCGCTGGCGCTGCCCTCCCGAAAGCTGTACCGCGTTGTGCCCCACCTGCGTATGCATACCCTGCGGCAGGCCGGCCACATGCTCGGCCAGATTGGCTGCGGCCAGGCAGTCGCTGACGCGCTGCGTGTCCAGCGGACCACCCAACGCCACATTGGCCGCCAGCGTGTCGTTGAACATCACCACGTCCTGGCTGACCAATGCAAACTGGGCCCGTAGGCTTTGCAGGTCCCACTGCTCCAGCGCGTGGCCGTCGAGCAGCACTTGCCCCTGATCACAGGCGACAAAACGTGGCAACAGGTTGACCAGGGTGGTTTTTCCGGCGCCCGAGGGGCCGACCAGGGCAATGATTTCGCCCGGTTTGACGGAAAAACTGACCCGGTCCAGCGCCGGAGGACGGTCGGCCGCAAAGGCCACGCTCACCTGGTCAAACACAATGGCCCCCTGCGCCCGCGCACTGGTGTGGCTGCCGCCGGTTTCTGCGGGTGTCTCGCCCAGCAGGGCCAAGCCGCGCTCCAATGCCGCCACGCCGCGGGTGATCGGGTTGGCCACGTCGGCCAGCCGGCGGATGGGGGCAATCAGCATCAGCATGGCGGTGATGAAGGCGACAAAGCCCCCCACCGTCACATCCTGCGTCGCCGCCCCTCGGCTTTGCCACAGGGCCGTGCAGATCACCGCAGAGAGTGCGGCTGCGGCCAGCAGTTGGGTCAGGGGCGTCATGGCAGCCGAGGCGATGGTGGCCTTGATTGCCAGGCCGCGCAGGTTCCGGCTGAGAGCCCCAAACCGCTCCGACTGGCCCGGCTGCGCCGCGTGCAAGCGCACCATGCGGTGCGCCAGCACATTTTCTTCAACCACGTAGGCCAGGGCATCGGTGGCCTGCTGGCTGGTTTTGGTGATGCGGTAGAGCCGGCGCGAGAGTGTTTTCATGATCCAGGCTACGCCCGGCACAACCAGGCCTACGATCAATGTCAGCTGCCAGTTGAGGTACAGCAGATAGCCCAGCAGTGCCAGCAGCGTAAAACCGTCGCGCGAGAGCCCCAGCAAGGCCTGCACCAGCAGCGTGGCGCCGGTTTGCACTTCGTACACTACGGTGTTCGAAAGGCTGCTGGCCGATTGCCGGGAAAAAAGCGCCATGTCGGCGGCCAGCAGGCGCGCAAAAAGCGTTTCCCTGAGGATCAGCATGCCGTCATTGGCGATGCGCGCCAGCGCATACTGGCCGACAAATTGCGCCAGCCCGCGCACCAGAAAAACACCCATGATCGCCAGCGGCACCATCCAGAGCTGCAAATTGCCCTGCGTGAAGCCACGGTCCAGCAAAGGCTTGAGCAGGGCGGGAATCAGCGGTTCGGTGATGGCGCCAATCAAGGTGGCGACCACCGCCACGGTCCAGGCCAGGCGCTGCCCACGAAAATAGTCCGAGAGGCGGGCGAGCCGCGCCAGCAGGGGCGCGGAAGAGAGCGCTGGAGAGGGCGTTGGCGCGCTCTTGTGCGGCGCCGTGGCGCCAGGATCGGATGAAGGCATGTGCTGCCAATTCTACTTTTCGCGCGCCCTTCAACGTTTTGTGACAAGGGTAGGCGGCGCCAGTGTGTAACATTCAGCCCTGATAGCCGGCCCTTGACCGGCTGCTGCCATTTGCGAATGACTATCCCAACATTGCCTATCCCACACTCATTGACGAGTTCGCGCCGCGCGGCGCTCGCCACCCTTGGTTCCCTCGCTGCCGTTCCTGCGCTGGCACAGTTCCGCGTTGAGGTGTCGGGCATCGGGCTGACCCAACTGCCCATTGCCATTGCACCATTTCGCGGCGAAGCCCAGTCTCCGCAAAAAATATCGGCCATCGTGCAGGCCGACCTGGAGCGCAGTGGTCAGTTTCGCGCCGTGGACGCCAGTGGCGCCGCATTGGACGAGACCTCCCGCCCAGACGTCGCCCTGTGGCGGCAAAAGAGCGCCGATTCGCTGGTCAGCGGCAGCATTACACGCCTTGCCGACGGGCGCTATGACATCCGCTTTCGTCTCTGGGACGTGGTGCGCGGGCAAGATCTCGGTGGACAGAGCTATGTCATTGTTCAGGCCGACCTGCGCCTGGTGGCGCACCGCATCGCCGATTTTGTTTACGAAAAACTCACGGGCGACAAGGGTGTTTTCTCCACGCGACTGACCTACGTCACCAAGTCGGGCGCGCGCCATACCCTATGGGTGGCCGATGCAGATGGCGAAAACGCCCAGACTGCTCTTGCCAGTCCCGAGCCCATTATTTCGCCCGCTTGGTCACCGAACGGCCGGCAAATCGCGTACGTGTCGTTTGAGTCGCGCAAGCCCGTGGTGTACGTGCACGACGTCGCCACCGGCCGTCGGCGCCTGATTGCCAATTTCCGCGGCTCCAACAGCGCGCCTGCCTGGGCGCCAGATGGCAAGTCGCTGGCCGTCACGCTTAGCCGCGACGGCAACTCGCAGATCTACACCATTGATGCCAATGGCGGTGAACCACGCCGACTGATCCAGAGCGCCGGGATTGACACCGAGCCCCTGTATGCGCCCGACGGGCGAACGATTTATTTCGTCAGTGACCGGGGCGGTGCGCCGCAGATTTACCGAATGCCCGCCAGCGGTGGCAACCCCGAGCGCGTAACTTTTGACGGCAGCTACAACATTTCTCCCGCGCTCAGCCCCGATGGACGCTGGCTCGCCTATATCTCCCGTGCTGGGGGCGGATTCAAGCTGCATGTCATGGATCTGACCAATGGCAGCATACGTGCCATCACCGACACGACGGCAGACGAGAGTCCGAGCTTCGCGCCCAACAGCCGCTTGATCGTCTACGCCACCCAGCAGCAAGGCCGTGAAGCACTCATGACTACCACGCTTGATGGCAAGATCAAAGCGCGGCTGGCAGGGCAGGGCGGTGACCTGCGCGAGCCCGACTGGGGCCCGTTCCAGAACCAATGAATTTCCTCTCTATCCAATCCATTTTCAGGGCTCAGGAGTAACTCAGATGATCAAACGTATTTCGTACTTGGCAGCAGCACTCGTTGTGCTGGCAGGCTGCAGTTCGGGTGTCGACCTCGACAATGTGCCAGTTGACGACAAGGCCGGCGCGCCGCTGTCCACCACCAACAACGGTGCCAACAGCGGCAGCGCCGGGCAAAGCGGTGTCCAGGGTGTGGACCTCAATGCATCAGCGCGTGACGCGGCCGGGCCGGTGGGCATTGCCCGTGTCATTTATTTCGATTACGACAGCTATGTGATCAAGCCCGATTTCCAGGCCTTGATCGAAGGGCACGCACGTTTTCTCAAAGCCAACCCCAACCGCAACTTGGTGATCGAAGGCAACACCGACCAGCGCGGTGGCAGCGAATACAACCTGGCGCTGGGCCAGAAGCGCGCTGAGGCCGTGCGCCGCGCGCTGGCGCTGCTGGGTGTGCCCGAGCGCCAGATGGAAGCCGTGAGTTTCGGCAAGGAAAAACCAGCCGCTATGGGCAACACCGAAGATGCTTACGCTCAAAATCGTCGCGCCGAGCTCTCATACCGTTAAGCGATGGCAACAAAACCGATGAGAACAGGCTACGGCTTGGCACTGGTTGTTGCACTGGCTGGGGTCCTTGCCACACCGGCACGTGCTGCGCTGTTTGAAGACGATGAGGCGCGCCGCGCCATCATCGAACTGCGCCAGCGCATTGATACGCTGCAGCAATCGAACCAGCGTGCAGGCGACGATCTGCGTCGCTCGGGCGAAGACACCAGCCAGATGCGCCGCAGTTTGCTGGATCTGCAAGGCCAGATCGAGGCGCTGCACGTGGAGTTGGCCAAGCTGCGCGGGCAGAACGAGCAATTGGCCCGCGATGTCTCCGAACTGCAGCGCCTGCAAAAGGAAACCGCGCAAGGCGTCAACGAGCGCCTGAAAAAGTTTGAGCCCGGAAAGGTCACAGTCGACGGACAGGAGTTCGTCGCCGAGCCGGCCGAGCGGCAAGACTTCGAAGCAGCACTTGCCACGTTCCGTTCCGGCAAGTTTGCTGATGCGGCTACGGCCTTTGCGGCCTTTCTGCGCCAGTTCCCGCAAAGCGGTTACGTGCCGTCTGCGCGTTTCTGGCTGGGCAATGCCCAGTACGCCACGCGCGACTACAAAGAAGCCATCGGCAACTTCAAGGCCTTGCTGGCCAGCGCACCCAATCATGCCCGTGCACCTGAAGCCGCCTTGTCAATTGCCAACTGCCAAATGGAACTCAAGGCGACCACCGGAGCGCGCAAAACGCTTGAGGACCTGATTCGGGTCTATCCCGCCTCGGAGGCAGCAGCGGCCGCCAAGGAGCGGTTGGCGCGCATGAAGTGAGCGCCACCGCGCCTGCAGCCATCGATTCGCGCCGCCGGTTCGGCGGGCTCGATCGGCTCTATGGACCGGCCGGCGCTGCCCGCATCGCCCAGGCCCACATCGCCATCGTCGGCATCGGTGGCGTGGGCTCCTGGGCTGCTGAGGCCCTGGCCCGCAGCGGCGTGGGGCAGCTCACATTGATCGATCTGGACCATATTGCCGAATCCAACGTCAACCGGCAAATCCATGCCATCAATTCCACGCTGGGCCAAGCCAAGGTGCTAGCGATGCGTGAGCGTATTGCCGGCATTCACCCCGATTGCGTCGTGCACTCTATTGAAGAATTCGTCGAGCCAGGCAATTGGCCAGAAATCCTGCAAGGTGCGCAGGTAGACGGCGTCATTGATGCCTGTGATCAAGTCCACGCCAAAACCGCCATGGCCGCCTGGGCGCGAAGCCACGAAACGCTGTTCATCGCATCCGGCGCGGCTGGAGGCAAGCGCATGGCGCACCGGCTCGAAGTCGACGACCTCGCCCAGGTCACGCACGACCCCCTGCTTGCACAGCTTCGCTACCGCCTGCGCAAGCACCACGCCGCGCCGCGCATGCCTAACAAGCCCTTCGGTATTGCCTGTGTCTTCAGCCGTGAAGCGGTCATGCAGCCTGATACCTCCTGCGAACTCGACGGACAGATCGATGGTTCGCTCAATTGCCACGGCTACGGCTCGACTGTGGCAGTCACCGCAAGTTTTGGGCTGTGTGCCGCAGGTTGGATGTTAGACTCGCTGGCGAAGCAGCAAAAAAATGTATAATTCAAGGCTTTGCTGCAGCTCATTCAGAGCTTTGCAACAGAGATCGGGACGTTAGCTCAGTTGGTAGAGCAGCGGACTTTTAATCCGTTTGTCGTGGGTTCGACCCCCGCACGTCCCACCAAGACCACATAAGGAAACCCCGCTATCGAATAGATAGTGGGGTTTTTCTTTTCTTAGTTTGTGTCGGGATATGCGGCGACGAGCAGCGTGCTACTTCGCAGGCGGATCAGATTGCTTCGACAGCCTGGCCGTTGCCAACGGTTTTCCTGACTAAATAAACCAGCACTCACCCCAACACGCTGCGCCGGTCGATCTTGCGGCTGAGCACGATGCTGGTCTGGGTTTTGTGGACGCCCTCCATCTGGCCGATGCGGTCAAGTAGGCCGTCGAGTTGCTCGTGGCTGATGCAGCGCAGAAATGCCAAGTAGTCAAAGTGGCCGCTGACGGCCGATACCTCTTCTACTTCGACCATGCCGGCAAGCATGCGCAAGACGGCTGGGGCTGTTTGCGGCAATACGCTCAGACTGCACCAGGCACGCACGGTGGCTTGGTCCATGGATGCTCCCAGGCGCACACCATAGCCTGCGACGACACCAGAGCGTTCCAAGCGCGCAATGCGGGCCACAACGGTGGTGCGGGCCAAGCCCAGCTTCCGCGCAAGAGCGGCAGTGCCCTCACGGGCATTCGCCTGAAGCAGACTCAGGAGTTGGCGGTCGGTGCCATCCAAGAGGGTGTTCATACTTATCGTCGGTTCATTTCGTCACTATGACGAATATTAATCTATTGTTTGACGATTTGTGCGCTGCACACTGACATCTTTGGACCGTAGCATCAAAGCGTGCCGCGCCACAGCGCCACCCACAAAAACAAGGAGACACACTATGACCTCACAATGCCGTTCCATCACCATCCTGGGCGCCGGCCACATCGGTTTCGCCATGGCTTTGCTGCTTGCACGCAGCGGCGACTATGACGTTCTGGTGGCTGACCGCGACGTGGCGCGCCTGAAAGCTGTTGCTGCGCTTGGCCTGCAAACGCTGGCAACGCCTGACGAAGCCGCCTTGCAGAAGGCAATTCATGGCCGCTATGCGGTACTCAACGCGTTGCCTTTCCATTGCGCCGTGGATGTGGCCACGCAATGCGTGCAAGCAGGCGTGCATTATTTTGACCTCACCGAGGACGTGCAAAGCACCCAGGCCATTCGCGCCTTGGCCAAGGGTGCGCGCAGTGTGCTCATGCCCCAGTGCGGGCTTGCTCCGGGGTTCATCGGCATCGTCGGGAACGATCTGGCGCGCCGCTTCGATGAGCTGCACAGCCTGCGCATGCTCGTGGGAGCGCTGCCGCGCTACCCGCAAGGAGCGCTGCGCTACAACCTGACCTGGAGCACCGAAGGCTTGATCAACGAGTACTGCAACCCCTGCGAAGCCATCGTGGACGGCCAGGCCACCACCGTTGCAGCGCTCGACGGCCTGGAAACCTTTGCGCTCGATGGCGTGGAATACGAGGCCTTCAACACCTCGGGCGGCCTGGGCACGCTGACCGAAACCCTGGCGGGCAAAGCGCGACAGGTGGATTACAAGTCCATTCGCTATCCAGGCCATTGCGCCATTCTCAAGCTGCTGCTCAATGACCTGCGCCTGCGTGATCGGCGCGACCTGCTCAAGGAAATTTTCGAGGCCGCCATTCCGACCACCGAGCAGGACGTGATTGTGGTGTTTGCCAGTGCCTCGGGCCTGCGGGACGGGCGGCTGGTGCAGGATTCGTATTCGGCCCGCATTGTCGGGGCCGAAGTGACGGGGCAGCGCCTGAGCGCTATTCAGCGCACGACGGCCGCCGGGATCTGTACTGCGCTGGATCTGGTAGCGCAGGGCAGGCTGCCGCAGCAGGGCTTTGTCGGGCAAGAGACAGTGGCTCTGCAGGATTTTCTAGGCAACCGGTTTGGGCAGGCCTACGCCACGGAATGCGCGGGGGAGACCGTGGCCGCATGAACTCAAGGCCTCATGCGACCACGGACAAAGCTGTGCTTAACGACCTCCGGGTTTTTGGTACATGCCCTCGATGGCTTGTGCGAAATAGGCAATCAAATTGTTGCGCTTGAGCTTGAGCGTGGGCGTCATGAAACCGTTTTCTATGGTCCAGGGCTCCAGAGTGCAGTGCACAGCGCGGGGCAAGGCGTAGCGCGGAAAGCTGGCGGTGCTGGTTTCGATGCGCGCCAAAATGGCGCGGTGCACTGCGGCGTTGTTCGGGCTGTCCGGGTCTTGGGGGGCCAGCCCCAGCCCCTCGGCCAGGCGCAGCCATTCGTCACGCTTGAGAACCGCCACGCAGGCGATGAAGGGTCGGTTTTCGCCCACCACCAAGGTCTGTTCGAGCAAGGGGTCAGACTGCAGGGCGAGCTCCAGGTCGCCCGGCGGGATTTTCTCGCCGGTCGATGTGACGATGATCTCCTTGATGCGCCCTCGGATATAAATGCGGCCTTCCACGATGTCGGCCTGATCCCCGGTGCCCAGCCAGCCGTCAGCGTCCAGGGTTTTTGCGGTGTCTTCGGGGCGCTTCCAGTAGCCTTTCATCACGATGGGACCACGCACCTGCAACTCGCGGTTCTCGCCAATGCGCACTTCCACGCCCGGCAGCGCACGGCCCACGCTGGCAGGATCGTTGTCGTGCACCGTGTTCACGCAAACCACGGGCGAGGTTTCTGTCATCCCGTAACCCTGCACCAACGGCAGGCCCAGGCCGAGAAAGCATTTTGCGATGGTGGGCGAGAGCGGTGCGCCGCCGCTGACCGCCACGCGCACGCGCCCGCCAAACTGCGCCAGCAATGGGTTTGCCACCAGGGCCTGCAGCACAGACCAGGGCAGCAGGTGCATCCAGCCGCTCTGGGTTTCCTCAGGCGGCGGCAGGCCCTGCGCACGGCAAAAGCGCTGCCAGCCCTTGGACTTCGCGGCTTCATAGAGCTGCATCTTCCAGGGTGTGGGCGACAGTGTTTCGAGCAGCTTGGCGTGGACGCGCTCGTAAATGCGCGGCACCGAGACCAGTACCGTGGGGCGAATGGTTTTCAGGTCATCGGCCAGCAACGCCACCGATCGTGCAAATGCCACGCAGCAACCCGCCGCGATGGGCAGGTAATAGCCCCCCGTGCGCTCGAAGGTGTGCGACAGCGGCAGGAACGACAAAAAAACGTCGTCCTGGGTGGGTGCAATGCGTTCGAGCACGGCCTGCACATCGCTGACCACGTTGCGGTGCGTCAGCATGACGCCCTTGGGTTTGCCGGTGGTGCCCGAGGTGTAGACGATGGCGGCGAGGTCATCTGGGCTGGGCGGCATAGCCACCTGTGCAGTCAGGGGCTGCCCCGTGGCGTCCAGCCATTGTGCAAGCGAGACCAGCGCCGGGCCCTCGATGCGCGTTGGATAGGTCGGATCTTCATCCGTTACCACCACAGCGCGAAGCGCCGGAAAGGGTGTGCCTACAGCACGAATCTGGTCCCATTGCTCCGCTCGGCTCACGATGAGCACGGAGGCCTCGCAATCTTGGAGGATGTACGCAATGCTGCCTGGGTTGCCGATGGCGTGCAGCGGCACCGGTACGCAACCGGCCGCCAGGGTGGATTGGTCTGCGCACACGGCGTGCAGACCGTTGGGTAGCAAGATGGCCACGCGTGCGCCGTGGGGCAACTGCATGGCAATCAGGGCCTGGGTCCACGAGGCCACGTGCCCTGCGGTTTGGGACCAGCTTAGGTCAAACCAGGTCTGCTTGGCAGGGTCGTAGAGGCGGTACGCCGGAGCGCCGGGGGTCAGGGCAACCCGATGGGTGAAAAGCTGGGGAAGTGTGCGCGCGCAGGAAATGTCAGGTGTAAAAGGGGTCATCGATGGGGCAGTGTGGGGTCAGGCCCGCGGCAGTGGAACAGGGGCCAAGGTACGGGAAAACCCTGAAATCATAGCCCCCAGAACCACCGCCACGTCGCTGATCTCATCAGCAAGCGCCGGAGCGTGCCACACCGGAAGAGCGTCAGGCGGCGGCTTCCAAGCCGTGCGAAAAGTGGCTTTGCATGGCCTCGACGGCCGCAGCAGTATCGCGCGCCAGCAAGGCGGCCATGATGGCGCGGTGCTCGTTCAGCGAGTCTTCTATGCGGCCCTGCTTGAGCAAGGAATTGTGGCGGTTGAGCTTCATCACTTTGCGCAAGTCAGCCACCATCTGGCTGCGCCAGCGGTTGCCCGACAACTCCAAAAGCCGCATGTGAAATTGCTCATTCAGGGCAAAAAACCGGTCACGTTCGCCCGTTGTCGTTTCCAACTCGGCATGCAATTGCTCTAACGCGTGCAAATCCTCTGGTTTGGCGGTTTTTGCCACCACGCCGGCAGAATCACTTTCCAGCAGGCTGAGCAGATGGTAGACGTCGCGCAAATCCTTTTCCGACATCTCCGTGACGTAGGCGCCACGCCGTACCTTCATGGTGACCAGACCTTCCGCAGCCAGGACTTTGAGCGCCTCGCGCAGCGGGGTGCGGCTGATGCCAAACTCTTCGGCAATGCGCAACTCGTCAATCCAGCTTCCAGGTTCCAGCTCACGGCGAAAGATGCGCTGGCGCAGTTCCTCAGCCACCTCCTGGTAGAGCGCGCGGGGAGTGAGCGTGATGGAAGACATGGGCAGATTGTAAGCTGGATGGAATATTTTGAATGAATAATTATAAATGATGTAAACTTCATTGCGTTTCGGTCCTACGCTTTGCACCCACAGCAGTAGCCGCTGCGCCCACCTTTCAAAGAGTTGTCCGCCATGAGTTCTGAACCCAACCAACCGCCCGAATTTGCTACTGCATCCCTGGAAGCCTGGGCTGCAGCCGCCGCCAAATCTGCCCCCGGTGGCGACGTTTCGGCCCTCAATTGGTTGACGCCTGATGGAATTACCGTCAAGCCGCTCTACACCGCAGAAGATACGGCGAACCTGCTGTATGCCAACACGCTGCCAGGCTTTGAGCCCTACCTGCGCGGCCCGCAGGCCACCATGTACGCGGTACGCCCCTGGACGATTCGGCAGTACGCCGGGTTCTCCACCGCTGAAGAGTCCAACGCCTTCTATCGCAAGGCGCTGGCTGCGGGTGGGCAGGGGGTGTCGGTGGCCTTCGACCTGGCCACACACCGTGGCTACGACTCGGACCACCCGCGCGTCACAGGCGACGTGGGCAAGGCGGGCGTGGCGATTGATTCGGTCGAGGACATGAAGATTCTGTTCGACCAGATTCCGCTGGACAAGGTCAGCGTATCGATGACCATGAACGGCGCCGTGCTGCCGGTGCTGGCGGGCTACGTGGTGGCGGCGGAAGAGCAGGGCGTTTCGCAAGACCAACTCTCGGGAACCATTCAGAACGACATTCTGAAAGAGTTCATGGTGCGCAACACCTACATCTACCCGCCCAAGCCCTCGATGCGCATCATCGGCGACATCATTGGCTACACGGCCAGGAGCATGCCCAAGTTCAACTCGATCTCGATCTCGGGTTACCACATGCAGGAAGCCGGGGCCAACCAGGCGCTGGAACTGGCCTTTACGCTGGCCGACGGCAAGGAGTACGTGAAGACGGCCATTGCCTCGGGCCTGGATGTGGACGCATTCGCTGGGCGCCTGTCGTTCTTCTGGGCCATTGGCATGAACTTCTACCTTGAAGTCGCCAAGATGCGCGCAGCCCGCCTGCTGTGGTGCCGCATCATGAAGGAAACCGGCGCCAAGAACCCCAAGAGCCTGATGCTGCGCACGCACTGCCAGACCTCGGGCTGGTCGCTCACCGAGCAGGACCCCTACAACAACATCGTGCGCACCACCATCGAGGCCATGGCGGCGGTATTTGGCGGCACCCAAAGCCTGCACACCAACGCGCTCGACGAAGCCATTGCACTGCCCACCGAGTTCAGCTCGCGCATTGCGCGCAACACGCAGCTCATCATCCAGGAAGAGACGCACATCACCAACGTGGTCGACCCCTGGGCCGGCAGCTACATGATGGAAAAGCTCACACAGGACATGATGGATGCCGCGTGGGCGATCATTGAAGAAGTGGAGGCCATGGGCGGCATGACGCAGGCCGTGGACAGTGGCTGGGCCAAGCTGAAAATCGAAGCTGCGGCAGCACAGAAACAAGCCCGCATAGACAGTGGCAAGGACGTGATTGTCGGCGTCAACAAGTACAAGCTGGCCAAAGAAGACCCGGTCGACATCCTGCAGATCGACAACGTCAAGGTGCGCGACGGCCAGATTGAGCGGCTCAAAAATATCAGGACAAAACGCGATCCGGCGCTTGTCCATCAAGCGCTGGATGCTCTCACTTCTGCAGCAGAAAACGGTGAGGGCAATCTGCTGGATCTGTCCATCAAGGCCATGCGTCTGCGCGCCACCGTGGGTGAGGTGAGCGATGCGCTGGAAAAAGTTTACGGGCGCCACCGCGCCGATACGCAAAAGGTGACTGGTGTGTACGCTGCTGCTTACGATTCGGCCGAGGGCTGGGACCAACTCAAGGGTGAGATCAACGCCTTTGCCGAAGAACAAGGCCGCCGCCCGCGCGTGATGATCGCCAAACTGGGCCAGGACGGGCACGATCGCGGCGCCAAGGTGGTGGCCACGGCCTTTGCCGACCTGGGCTTTGACGTGGACATCGGCCCCCTGTTCCAGACCCCCGAGGAATGCGCCCGCCAGGCGATTGAAAACGACGTGCACGCCGTGGGCGTCTCGACCCTTGCCGCAGGCCACAAGACGCTGGTGCCGGCCATCATCGCCTCGCTCAAGGCGCAGGGCGCCGACGACATCGTGGTGTTTGTCGGCGGGGTGATTCCGGCGCAGGACTACGAATTTCTGTACGAGGCAGGCGTCAAGGGCATCTATGGCCCCGGCACGCCCATCCCCGCCAGCGCCAAGGACGTGTTGGAGCAGATTCGCAAGGCAGTGGTGTGATCCCTGCGGCGATTCTCGACGGCATCCTGCATGGCAGCGCCGCCCAGCAGCGCCGCGCCATCGCCAAGGCCATCACCCTGCTCGAATCGACCCGTGCCGACCACCGCGCCCAGGGCGATGCGTTGCTGACCGCGTTGCTGCCGCACACCGGCAAGGCGTTTCGCCTCGGCATCAGCGGCGTGCCGGGCGTTGGCAAATCCACCTTCATCGAGGCGCTGGGCCTGTACCTTATCGCCCAGGGCCACCGCGTGGCGGTGCTGACCATCGACCCGTCGAGCAGCGTCTCAGGCGGCTCCATCCTGGGCGACAAGACGCGCATGGAGCACCTGTCGGTCAATGACCAGGCCTACATCCGCCCCAGCCCCAGCAGCGGCACGCTGGGTGGCGTCGCAGAGAAAACGCGCGAGGCCATGCTGGTGTGCGAGGCGGCGGGTTACGACGTGGTGATTGTGGAGACGGTGGGCGTGGGCCAGTCGGAAACGGCCGCCGCCAGCATGACCGACATGTTCGTGTTGCTGCAACTGCCCAACGCCGGCGACGACCTGCAGGCCATCAAGAAGGGCGTGATGGAAATTGCCGACCTGGTGGTCATCAACAAGGCCGATCTCGACCCCCATGCCGCCATGCGGGCCGATGCGCAAATTACTTCGAGCCTGCGCATCCTCAGCCAGCATGGAAACCCCGAAAACTCGCGCCACGACAAGGCGCTCTGGCATCCCAAAGTGCTGCAGATCAGCGCGCTGCTGGGACAGGGCGTAGATGGTTTTTGGGATGCTGTTTCGCAGTACCGCGAGCTGCAAACGGCCAACGGCCGTCTGGCCACGCGGCGCGAAAAACAGGCCCTGGCCTGGATGTGGGAGCGCATCGACGCCGGGCTCAAGCAGGCGTTTCGCCAGCATCCGCAAGTCAAAAATCTGCTGCCCGCTTTGCAGCAAGACGTGGCGGCGGGGCGCATTGCGGCCTCCACTGCAGCAAGAAATCTGCTCTCCGCGCAATCAGGGCAAGCGCTGTCAGCTATTGAATAAATAGCAATTCAACCAATACAGGTTCACTCAAAGGACGACCATGCAAGACATCCTCGATCAACTGGAGAAAAAGCGCGCGCTGGCCCGCCTGGGCGGCGGGCAAAAGCGCATAGATTCGCAGCATGCCAAGGGCAAGCTCACGGCGCGCGAGCGCATCGAGCTGCTGCTGGACGATGGCACCTTTGAAGAATGGGACATGTTTGTCGAGCACCGCTGTACCGATTTCGGCATGCAGGACAACAAGATTCCGGGCGACGGCGTGGTCACCGGCTACGGCCTCATTAATGGGCGCCTCGCATTTGTCTTCAGCCAGGACTTCACCGTATTTGGTGGAGCCCTGTCCGAGACGCATGCCGAGAAAATCTGCAAGGTCATGGACCAGGCCATGAAGGTCGGCGCGCCAGTGATCGGCCTGAATGACTCGGGCGGCGCGCGCATCCAGGAGGGGGTGGCCAGCCTGGGCGGCTACGCCGACGTGTTCCAGCGCAACGTGATGGCCAGCGGTGTGGTGCCGCAGATCAGCATGATCATGGGGCCTTGCGCTGGCGGTGCCGTCTATTCGCCCGCCATGACCGACTTCATCTTCATGGTCAAGGACAGCAGCTACATGTTCGTCACCGGCCCCGAGGTGGTGAAAACCGTGACACACGAAAGTGTCACGGCCGAGGAACTGGGCGGCGCCATTACCCACACCACCAAGAGCGGCGTGGCAGACATGGCGTTCGAGAACGACGTCGAGGCGCTGCTGATGCTGCGCCGCCTCTACAACTACCTGCCGCTGAACAACCGCGAAAAGGCTCCTGTGCGCCCCAGCAACGACCCGGCCGACCGGGCGGACAAGTCGCTCGACACCCTGGTACCGGCCAACGCCAACCAGCCCTACGACATGAAGGAGCTGATCGTCAAAACGGTGGACGACGGCGACTTCTTCGAGCTGCAACCCGATTACGCCAAGAACATCGTCATCGGTCTGGCCCGCATGGAAGGCCAGACCGTCGGCATTGTTGCCAACCAGCCGCTGGTGCTGGCCGGGTGCCTGGATATCAAATCGAGCATCAAGGCCGCGCGCTTCGTGCGCTTTTGCGATGCCTTCAACATCCCCGTGCTCACGTTTGTGGATGTGCCCGGTTTCATGCCCGGCACGTCGCAGGAGTACAGCGGCATCATCAAACACGGCGCCAAGCTCTTGTTTGCCTATGCCGAATGCACCGTACCCAAGATCACCGTCATTACCCGCAAGGCCTACGGCGGTGCCTACGATGTGATGAGCTCCAAGCACCTGCGCGGCGACGTGAACCTGGCCTGGCCGAATGCAGAGATTGCCGTGATGGGTGCCAAGGGCGCCGTGGAAATCATTTTCCGGGAGGACAAGAACGACCCGGTCAAGCTGGCTGCCCGCGAAGCGGAATACAAGGAGCGTTTTGCCAACCCGTTTGTGGCCGGTGCCCGTGGCTTTATCGACGACGTCATCCTGCCGCACGAGACTAGGAAGCGCATCTGCCGATCGCTGGTCATGCTGCGCGATAAAAAGCTGGAAAACCCATGGCGTAAGCACGGAAACATTCCCCTCTGAGCGGCACGTATCGGGTCAGAACCTTTAGAAAGAAATTCATCATGTTCACCAAAATCCTGATCGCCAACCGAGGTGAAATCGCGTGCAGAGTCATCGCCACGGCGAAAAAAATGGGCATTGCCACCGTCGCTGTCTATTCCGACGCCGACAAGGAAGCGCGCCACGTCAAGCTGGCCGACGAGGCCGTACGCATTGGCGCTGCGCCCAGCCGCGAGAGCTATTTGTTGGCTGAAAAGATCATAGAAGTTTGCAAGCAGACAGGCGCGCAAGCCGTGCACCCTGGCTATGGCTTTCTCTCTGAAAACGAAGCCTTTGCCCGCCGCTGCGAGGAAGAAGGCATTGCCTTCATTGGCCCCAGAGCGCATTCCATCGCCGCCATGGGCGACAAGATTGCCTCCAAGAAGCTGGCCCTGGAAGCCAAGGTCAACACCATTCCCGGCCACAACGACGCCATTGCCGGCGCTGATCAAGCGGTGGAAATTGCCCAAGGCATTGGCTACCCGGTGATGATCAAGGCGAGCGCCGGCGGTGGTGGCAAGGGCCTGCGCGTCGCGTTCAATGACAAGGAGGCGTTTGAAGGTTTCACTGCCTGCCAGAACGAAGCGCGCAACAGCTTTGGCGACGACCGCATCTTCATCGAAAAGTTCGTGCAGGAGCCGCGCCACATCGAAATCCAGGTGGTGGGCGACAGCCAGGGCAACGTCATTTATTTGAACGAACGCGAGTGCTCCATTCAACGCCGCCACCAGAAGGTCATTGAAGAGGCGCCGTCGTCTTTTATCAGCGATGCCACGCGCAGGGCCATGGGCGAGCAGGCGGTGCAGCTGGCCAAAGCCGTGAAGTACGAGAGCGCAGGCACCGTCGAGTTTGTTGTTGGCAAGGACCAGGACTTTTACTTCCTGGAGATGAACACCCGCCTGCAGGTGGAGCACCCGGTGACGGAATGCATCACGGGCCTTGATCTGGTCGAGCTGATGATCCGGGTGGCTGCAGGCCAGCCGCTGCCGCTCACGCAAGCCGAGGTCAAGCGCGAAGGCTGGGCCATCGAGTGCCGTATCAACGCCGAAGACCCGTTCCGCAGCTTTCTGCCATCCACCGGCCGGCTGGTGCGCTTCCAGCCGCCCGAGGAAACCATGTTCCAGGCCGAGCCGGAAAAAAAATACGGCGTGCGCGTGGACACCGGCGTGTACGAAGGCGGCGAGATCCCGATGTTCTACGACTCGATGATTGCCAAGCTCATCGTGCACGGCACGGACCGCAACGACGCCATCCACAAGATGCGCGCTGCGCTCAATGGGTTCGTCATTCGCGGCATCAGCACCAACATCCCTTTTCAGTCCGCGCTGCTGGCGCATCCCAAGTTCGTCTCAGGCGACTTCAACACCGGGTTCATTGCCGAGAACTACGCCCATGGCTTCGTCGCCGAAGACGTGCCGCACCAGGACTCGCTGTTCCTGGTGGCCCTGGCCGCCTTCATGCACCGGCGCTACCGCGCGCGGGCCTCAGGCATCAGCGGCCAGCTGGCCGGGCATGAAGTCAAGGTGGGCGAAGCCTTTGTGGTGGTGGTACTGGGCGCTGAGGGTCAGCACCAGCAATACCCCGTGGCCGTAACGGATTTTGAAGACAAATCGGGCTCTAGCGCAGTACAGGTGGGCGCTAACAGCTACAAAATTGAGAGTACCGCCACACTGGGCCAAAGCCGCGTCCAAGGCAGCTTCAACGGCCAGGGCTTTACCGCCCAGGTCGAACGCGGCGCCGGCAAAAACCCACTGGCACTGCGCGTCGCGCACAACGGCACGCAGATTGAAGCCCTGGTGCTCTCGCCGCTGGGCGCCCGCCTGCATGCGCTGATGCCGTACAAGGCGCCGCCAGACCTCTCCAAATTCCTGCTCTCGCCCATGCCGGGCCTGCTGGTGGATGTGGTGGTGCAAGAAGGCCAGAAGGTGCAGGCGGGTGAAAAGCTCGCTGTGATTGAAGCCATGAAGATGGAAAACGTGCTTCTGGCCGCGCAAGACGGCGTGGTGGGCAAGCTGGTGGCGGGCAAAGGCGAGTCGCTCACGGTGGACCAGGTGATTCTGGAGTTTGTGTGACGGAGCGTATTCATCCACAAACCATCGATCTGCACCGCCAAACCCCGCAGCGCGCCGCCACCGGTCCCTGGCCCGTTGCGGCGGTCCAGGCGCTGCTGGAGCGCCCGCTGCTGGATTTGCTGTTCGAGGCACAAAGCGTGCACCGGGCGCACTGGCCGGCGGGCGATATCGAGCTGGCCACGCTGCTGTCAGTCAAAACCGGTGGCTGCCCCGAAAACTGCGGCTACTGCCCGCAGGCGGCTGAGTTTGACACTGGCGTGCAGGCCAGCAAGATGCTGGGTCTGGACGAAGTCCTGCAGGCGGCGCGGGCCGCGCAGGACGCCGGAGCCACGCGCTTTTGCATGGGCGCCGCCTGGCGTGCACCGAAAGACCGCGACATCGAGAAAATGGCCGAACTCGTCACGGCGGTGAAGGGACTGGGGCTGGAAACCTGCGCCACGCTGGGCATGCTCGAAGCGCACCAGGCGCAAACGCTCAAGCAGGCGGGGCTCGACTACTACAACCACAACCTCGACACCGCTCCCGAGTACTACCAGGATGTGGTCAGCACGCGTGCCTACCAGGACCGCCTGGATACGCTGGACCATGTACGGGCTGCCGGCGTCAAGGTGTGCTGCGGCGGCATCATTGGCATGGGCGAGGCTCCTGTGCACCGCGCCGGACTGATCGCTCAGCTGGCCAACCTCAACCCCTACCCGGAATCGGTGCCCATCAACAGCCTGGTACGCGTGCCCGGCACGCCATTGGCCGACAGCGAGCCAGTGGATCCGCTGGATTTCGTGCGCGTCATTGCCGTTGCCCGCATCACCATGCCCAAGGCGCGGGTACGCCTCTCGGCCGGTCGCCAGCAACTCGGCGAAGCCGTGCAGGCGCTGTGCTTTCTGGCGGGCGCCAATTCGATCTTTTATGGCGACAAGCTGCTGATCACCGGCAACCCCGATGCCAGCGCCGACCTGCAGCTGCTTGCCAAGCTGGGCTTGCGCGCGCAATCCGCTGCGAAGCAACCGGCAGCAGCCACAGGCACCGGCGGATGCGGCTGCGGCTGCACCTGCGCCACCGATACCACCGCCACCGCGCAAGCCACCGCAGACACAGGAGTTGCCGCATGACCATCACCCCACGCCCGTTCAAAGTTCTGGGCATTCAGCAGATCGCTATTGGCGGTCTCGACAAAACACGCTTGCAAAGGCTCTGGATCGACATGCTGGGCCTGGAGATGACGGGTACCTTCAAAAGCGAGCGTGAGAACGTGGATGAGGACATTTGCACCATGGGCCGGGGTGCCACGCGTGTTGAAGTCGATTTGATGCAACCGCTGGACCCCGAGAAGAAACCCGCCGTCCACACCACGCCGCTCAACCACGTCGGCCTGTGGATCGACGACCTGCCCAAGGCCGTGGAGTGGCTCACCGCGCAGGGTGTGCGGTTTGCGCCCGGCGGCGTGCGCAAGGGCGCGGCAGGCTACGACATCTGCTTTCTGCACCCCAAGTCGAATGAGGAATTCCCCATAGCCGGGGAGGGCGTGTTGATCGAGCTGGTGCAGGCGCCGCCAGACGTGATCGCCGCCCTGGGCTGATAGGGTCGAAGGCAACCCGTCTGTTGAAAATCCCGAAAATACTATCAAAAATATAGCTGTCAGCGCTTACTGGATAAGCGCTGACAGCTGTTTTTGTTTAGACTTGTTTAGTTTTTCTTCATCGGGCAGGTTTTGATACCCAGCAGCGAATACGCCGGGCAGAAGCCAAACAGCCCCGTGGCCACAGGCACCACGCCGATCCAGCCCCACAGCCCCACCGTACCCGTGGCGGCCAGGGCAATCAGCACCAGGCCCACAACCACGCGCAGTACGCGATCCCAGCTTCCTACATTGAGCGACATTTCATTTCCCTTTCGTTGACACGGCCCCCGAGACGGGGGTTGATTCATTTCAGCCGCACGCCCTCGGCATCGATCACCTGCAACTCGATGGCAATGCCCTGGCCCACGCTTTGCGTGACGGTGCAGTAGGCTTCAAATTGGTCCAGTACCCGGTCGAGGTGCTGCAGCGACGCGGCGGCAACCCCCAAGCGCAGAACGGCCGTCATCTTCAGCACGCGCAGGCGGTTGTCATCGTTGCGGCCGACTTCGGCCGACACCGTGCATTCCATCGGCTCGGGCGCCTGCTTGAACTTGCGTAGAGCAAACAGCAAGGAGTCCGACAAGCAGTTGCCTACCGCAGCGGCCAGCAGCTGGACTGGCGATGGCCCTTGGCCGCTGCCCAGCGGCACAGGCTCGTCGGCAGCAAGGACGGGGATGCCGCCGCCAAAATCCACGTCGAACAGGTAGTCTTTCTGTTGTCGCAGCGTGATCTGAACCATGTTTTCACTCATGCCAAAGTCCTTCTCGTTCGAATGTGCAGAAAATCAGTGATGGTGCAGGGATCGTTCAGCAACCAGGCTGTACGCCCAGCTTGCGCAACATGGTTTCGAGCAGGCACCAGTGTGTGAGCGCACTTTGGAGCAGGTTGGCGCCCACAAAGGCCGTAAACGCCAGGAACCACATGCTGACGAACACGGGGCTGCCAGGGATCCCCAGCGCAAGGGAAAGAAGAATGAAGGTGCCTGCAAGCAGGCGCACGAGTTGCCAGGATTTCATGAGGATCTCCAAAATTTTGTTACGAGACTGATTATTTAGCCAAACAACTAAATAGTCAATTGCTGTATTATGGCAACATTCGAGGAGGCTGTCCGTAGTCCCTTGATCCAAGCCAAGCCAAGCCATGAAAAACCTGCCGCCCGAAGCCCTCCAGCAAGTCGCGTCGTACTTCCAGACGCTGGCCGAGCCTACGCGCCTGCGCATCCTGAACCTGCTGCGGGAGGGTGAGCACAACGTCGGCGAACTGGCCCAGCTCTGCGGCTATACGGCGGCCAATGTCTCGCGCCACCTCAGTTTGATGACGCAACAGGGCTTTGTGACCCGCGAGAGCCGGGGCACCAGCGTGTACTACCGTATTGCCGATGCCTCGGTGTATGCCCTGTGCGATCTGGTCTGTGACAACATTGCGCGCCAGTACGAGCGCTCAGTCAAAAACCAGCAGGCCATCTTTACGCGCGGCGACGACGCGGCGTAGTCTCGCAGCAACCTTCTCGAATGGGCGAATCGGGCCGGGCGGGCGAGATTCGCCGCCTTCGCTCTGCGTCCATCAAGCCAGCAAGCTCTCCACGCGTTCGCGCACCGCACCCTGCAAGTGCTCGCGTCGGCTGACCAGCGCGGTCGCCAGGGCAGCGTGGGCGTCTGATGCGGGCCGCTCGGCGCCGAGCAGCAGCACGGCAGCGCGCGCAATGTGCTGGGCATGGCCGGCATTCTTCATCAGGTTGGCAATGGCGAAATCCGAGGTGACATGCGGCTCGCGCGGGTTCCAGCAGTCGTAGTCGGTGACCATGGCCAGGCTGGCATAGGCCATTTGCGCCTCGCGCGCTAACTTTGCCTCCGGCATGTTGGTCATGCCGATCACGCTCGCGCCCATGCTGCGGTACCAGTGCGATTCGGCCATGGTGGAAAACTGCGGCCCTTCAATGCAGACATAGGTGCCGCCGCGGTGCAGCCGCTGCTCCTGCGGCAGTCCCGCGACTACCACCGCGCGGGCCAATACATCGGCGAGCTGCGCGCACACGGGCTGCGCCATCGAGACATGGGCGACGGCGTCAGTACCAAAAAACGTGGATTCGCGCCGCCGGGTCAGGTCGATGAACTGATCGGGCAACACCATGTCGAGCGGGCGCAGGTCCTGCCGCAGCGAGCCGACGGCCGAGAGGGAAATCAAATAGCGCACGCCCAGCGTTTTCAGCGCAAACACATTGGCGCGGTAGGGAATTTCCGAAGGGATAAGGCGGTGCCCGCGTCCGTGGCGGGCCAAAAACGCCACGGCCACGCCATCGACCCGGCCTGTCATGATGGCATCTGAGGGCGGGCCAAACGGTGTCTCGACCTGCCACTCCTGCACATCTTCCAGCGCTTCCATCTCGTAGAGCCCACTTCCCCCCATGACGCCTACCAATGCGTTGTTCATGTTCGCCTTTCCTGATGCAATGAACAGGCCCGCATCATCCCAGACGCAGCGTGCGTATGCATGAAGTGCCTGGCCGGGAGAGGTACCAGGACTCGGGCATGCCGCCGGGCTGGGTCGCAAGCTGTTGCCGGTCAGATCCCTGGACTGGTGGTGGACCTGTCTCTGGGCGGCGGGCTTGAGCGTCCTCCCACTGGGAATTTTGCTTCATGATTTTGATGCCGGCGAGGCGAGGCGGGCCGCGTTGCCGCCGGTCATGGTCTGGCTCGGTCTGATGTCCAGTTGCCGGAACGCATTGGGAGTTGAGGCGTGCTCGCCAACAGCGTGGGCTTGCATAGATGCAGTCGCCACCGTTCCGGGATACTTGCACCCGAGGCTTCAGCTCTTGGCCAAGAAGGCATGAACATTGACATGCTGGGGTGGGGGAGGGTGTTGCCCATCTGTAAGAGCACCCTGTAATAAATGAACGCTTGTCGACGACCAAGGGGGGCAGTACACAAGGAGTTCGCATATGGGTTTGGACATTCTTGGATGGGCGCCCTTGGCCGCAGGTCCCATGCCCCTTGCTTTCTGCGGGAAAATCGTTGCGAGGGACTCAGGGGTCTCGCGCTGCATTTCGCCGCATCTTTTTTCCGGAGCTGTTCATGCAAGGGCTTTTGTGTGCCGTGTTCTCTCGGCGGATCGTGGTGTGCAATCGGCGGTCCAAAAGGTGCGCACCATGAAGCCTGGCGAAATGACGCATGCTGCAAGGGCCCAAACGGCTTCGGAACCGGAGGTTGATTCCGCTGAGATTCGTGCTCTGCGGGTGAAAATGGTCAAGTTCGCGTCTTTGCAACTAGGGGACCAGCAGCTGGCCGAAGATGCCGTTCAGGAAGCACTGATGGGGGCATTCAAGAGCTCTGCCGCGTTTGCCGGCAAGGCCAGCTTCAAGACCTGGGTGTTTGCCATCCTCAAGAACAAGATCACCGACATTCTTCGGAAGCGCCAACGGCAGGGGTATGTGTCTACGCAGCAGTCGACGGGCGACGTCGACGAAGAGGCCGATTTCACCGAGCTCTTCAATGCGCGTGGCATGTGGGAGCCCGATGAACGTCCCGCTACCTGGGGTAATCCGACCGAGACCTTGCATGACAAGCAATTCTGGAAGGTGTTCGAGATGTGCCTGGAGGGCCTGCCTGGTCAACAGGCCCGTGTTTTCATGATGCGCGAGTACGTGGGACTCGATTCGCACGAAATCTGTGCCGAGGTGGGCATTAGCTCGACCAACTTGAACGTGATGCTCCATCGGTCGCGCCTGCGCCTTCGGGAATGTCTGGAGAACCGCTGGTTCGTTCCGGGAGGCACAGCATGCTGAATTGCCGTGAAGTCACCCGCCTGGTGTCTGAATCTCAGGAACGCAAGCTCTCGGTCACAGAGAAACTGTCGCTCAACCTGCACCTGATGATGTGCGATGGGTGCAAGAACTTCAGCCTGCAAGTGCCATTTTTGAGGAAAGCCATGCGGGCCTATGCAGGGCGACTGGACGAGGTGGTCGAACCACCCGGCCCGGCACCGGACCCGTCCCAAGATGGGAGCTCCCTATGAGCTTTATCAGATCGCTGCCGGACAATGCTGGTATACGCAATGCCCAGATGCGCAGCCTGTGGGTTGGGCGTGGACTCGTTTTTGGGTGTCGTGCGGATCGGGATGGGATGCCAGGCGCGTTTAGCAGGCAATAGCCGCAGCTATTGGCTGTGAAACGCAACGCCGCAGACCGCCTGAGGCGTGCTATCACACGCCGCGAGGAGTTATGCAGAGGGCGTCCTCAACGTCAAATCAACACTGGGCCGCTGCCTCTCATGCGCGGGGATCGTGACGAAATCACCCAGACGCGCTTGCGCAGAGCAGATCGTGAATGAGAGGTCGTCTGCGGCTTTTGGCTGCAAGCCGCCGATGGGTTCGCGCGGTAAACTGAAATTGAATGTCCTGGCAACCCCACCCGAAAGGCTTGTGTATGAAGGCCCTGTTTTCGCGCCGCTGGCTGATTCGCTGCGTTGCGCTGTTTCTTTTTGCGTCGACCACAGCTTTTGCCCAGGCCCCCGTGCGCGTGGCGTCCAAGATTGACACCGAGGGCGCGTTGCTCGGCAACATGATGATTCAGGTGCTTGAGGCCAACGGCATCAAGACGGAAAACAAGCTGCAGCTTGGCGCCACCAATATCGTGCGCGGCGCCATCACCACGGGTGAAATTGACCTGTACCCGGAGTACACCGGCAACGGCGCGTTTTTCTTCTCCGATGAAAAGAATCCGGCCTGGAAAAACGCCACTGCGGGCTACGAGCTGGTGAAAAAACTCGATGCCGAAAAGAACCAGATCGTCTGGCTGGAGCCTGCCCCGGCCAACAACACCTGGGCGATTGCGCTGCGCAAGGATGTCGCCAGCAAGCACAAGGTGCACTCGCTCGCCGACCTGGGGCCGTGGCTGGCCAAAGGCGGCCATTTCAAGCTGGCCGCCTCCGCCGAATTTATCGAACGCACCGATGCCTTGCCCGCGTTCCAGGCCGCCTATGGCTTCAAGCTCAAGCAAGACCAGTTGCTTACCCTGGCTGGCGGCGACACCACCGTGACCATCAAGGCCGCCGCCCAGAAAACCTCGGGTGTCAACGCCGCCATGGCCTACGGCACCGACGGCGCCCTTGCCGCCTTGGGTCTGGTGGTGCTGAGCGACCCCAAAGGCATTCAACCGATCTACGCACCGGCCCCGTTGATCCGGGCCGAAACGCTGACCCGCTATCCGCAGATAGAAGCACTGCTTGCGCCCGTGTTCAAGACGCTGGATGGCACCACGCTGCAAACGCTCAACGCAAAAATTGCGGTGGAAGGGCAGGATGCAAAAAAAGTCGCCTCCGACTACCTCAGGTCCAAGCGCTTCATCAAATGAGGTGTCGCAGCGCTGCTTGGCTGTAGCGCCCGGCGCGTGATGGGGCTGGTCAAAAACCGCGTATTGGCCGTTCTGGCGGTAGCAGGGCTTGGCGCTGCGCTGGGCTTGCCGTTTGTGACACACGCTCCCAATCGGCTGGTGTCCGGCACCGGCATCATGCTGGCGCAGATCGTTGGCGGCGCTGCGGGCGGCCCCTTCTGGCTGGCCCTGCTGTCCGCGCTGCTGCTGGTTGCTTCCATATTCATGCGGCCCACGCGCGGCGTGCACGTCGCTGTGTGGCTGGCGGCAACGCTGTTGCTCAGCAGCCTGGCGGCGCTGGCGGCGCAGCAGGCGACGCAACTGGCAGGGGAGGCGAGCGCCATTGCCCGCACATCCCTGGGCGGCGCGTTCTGGATTCTGGCTGCCCTCAGTTGGCTGGCGGCCGCCGACGCCCTGGGTCGGCTGGCCCTGCCGCCGCTCTGGCGCATGCTCGGCGTTGGCGTCGTCCTCGCGCCGCTTGCGCTGCTGCTTGCGGGTGGCGCGTTTCATGATTTGTCGTTGCTCAAGGAATACGCCAATCGCCGGGATGTCTTCAGTGCAGCACTGTGGCAGCACGTGCAAATCGTGCTGTTCAGCCTGCTGCCCGCTTTGCTGATGGGCGTGCCTCTGGGCATCGCATCCAGCCGGATGCGCGCGCTGCGCGGGCCGCTGTTTGCCGTGCTCAATGTGATTCAAACTGTGCCGTCGATCGCGCTGTTTGGCTTGCTGATGGCACCGCTTGCGCTGCTGGCGGCCAGCGTGCCGGTGCTGGCGCAACTCGGCGTCAAGGGCATTGGCATGACGCCGGCGGTGATTGCCTTGACGCTCTACGCCTTGCTGCCCATTGCGCGCAGCAGCGCTGCCGGGCTGAGCCAGGTACAGCCGGCGGTCATCGAGGCAGCGCAGGGCATGGGGCTGACGCCGTGGCAGATTTTCTGGCGCGTCGAGTTGCCGCTGGCCCTGCCGGTTTTGCTTTCGGGCTTGCGCGTGGCCACGGTTCAGACCATCGGCATGGCCGTGGTGGCGGCCCTGATCGGTGCGGGTGGCTTTGGCGCGCTTGTGTTTCAGGGCTTGGGTAGCGGCGCACTGGATGTGGTGCTGCTCGGCGTGCTGCCGGTGGTGGCGATGGCGGTTGCGGTGGATGCCGTGCTCAAGGCACTCGCCATGGCCTTGACGCGCGAATCACTTGATTGATGCCTGATGATTGAACTGCAGCATGTCTCCAAAGCCTTCAACGGCGTGACGGTGATTGACGACCTGAGCCTGCACATTGCACGCGGCGAATTCACCGTGATTCTTGGCAGTTCGGGCTCGGGCAAATCGACCCTGCTCAAAATGATGAACCGACTGCTGGAGCACGACAGCGGGCGCATTGTGTTTGCCGGTGACGAGATTCGCAGTTTTCGTCCCGAAGATATTCGACGCCGCATGGGCTATGCGATTCAGTCGGTCGGGCTGTTTCCACACTGGAGCGTCGAGAAAAATATTGCCACGGTGCCGACCTTGCTCCACTGGCCCGCAGCGCGCATCGAGGCGCGCGTGACCGGGCTTTTGACGTTGCTGCAGCTCCCGCCAGAGCTCTATCGCAAGCGCTATCCGCACCAGCTCTCGGGCGGGCAGCAACAGCGCGTGGGGGTGGCGCGGGCATTGGCGGGCAACCCCGAGGTGCTGTTGATGGACGAGCCCTTCGGCGCGCTCGATCCGGTCACGCGCGCTGCTCTGCAGACCGAGCTTGCGCGCATACACAAGGATTTTGACAAGACCATCGTGCTGGTCACGCATGACATTGACGAAGCGCTCGGCCTGGCCACGCGCATCGTGTTGCTCGACCATGGTCGCATCGTGCAAAGTGGCACGCCGCTTGAGATGCTCTCCAACCCGGTCAATGCGTTCGTGATCGATTTTTTTGGTCGTAGCGATGTCGGTATCAAGCTGCTGGGCCTGCAAAGCGTGGCCTCGCGTCTGCGGTTGAATGAGCGCGCTGCGGGTGAACCGGTGCTGGCCAGCATGAGCCTGCGCGAGGTGCTGTCGGTATTTGTGGAGCGTCGTGTCGCGCAACTGCCTGTGGTGGACGAAAACGGCCAGGCGCTGGGTGTCATCGATTTTGATGACCTGCTGGATCGGCGGCCATGAACGGTTCCACGCCCGTGTTCGCGCCCGAAAGCGCCAAGCGCCTGGCCTGGGCGCGCGAGCCCTTGCCGTGGGCCCTCGCGGCCCTGCTGTTGCTGGTGTTTGGCATGGCGTGGCTGAAACCATTTTTTGCGGCGCTGTTTCCGGCGCTCGAGCGCCCGCTGTATGCCCAGGACAGCCTTCTCGCGCTGACGCTGGCGCACCTCAAAATTGTTGGCCTGTCGAGCGGCTTTGCTGTGATCTTGGGCGTTGCCGCAGGAGTTTTCGCCACCCGCGCGAGTGGCAGTGAGTTTCGCCCCCTGATTGAAACCGTGGTGGCTGCTGGACAGACTTTTCCGCCCGTGGCGGTGCTGGCTGTGGCCGTACCCCTGGTGGGCTTTGGTGAAGCGCCGGCCCTGATCGCACTCGCCCTGTATGGTGTGCTGCCGGTGTTGCAAGGCACGCTGGCCGGCCTCGCATCGGTGCCGCAGGCAGCGCGCGAGGCGGCCCAAGGCTTGGGCATGAGCCCTTGGCAAAGTCTGAGGCGCATCGAGCTGCCATTGGCAGCCCCGGTGATCCTGGCGGGCGTGCGCACTTCGGTCATCATCAATATCGGCACCGCCGCCATTGCTTCGACCGTGGGAGCCAAAACGCTGGGCCTGCCCATCATCGTAGGCCTGAGCGGCTTCAATACCGCCTATGTGCTGCAGGGTGCGGTGCTTGTGGGCTTGCTTGCGGTGGTGACCGACTTGACTTTTGAAAGGCTGGCGCAGCACCTCGTCCGCTGGCAGACTGCGACGGGCTCCTGACCCTGGCAGGTGTTGGACTTCACTCTTGATTCCTCCCCGCTTGCACTGGCCTAAGGTTTTCAGTCAGACCTTTTTCGGGTGAACTTGTCCCGCAGGGTCACGAATTCTTCCGCTGCGGAGGGGTGCAGCGCCACCGTGGCATCAAAGTCGGCTTTGGTGGCGCCCATCCGCAGGGCAATCGCCAGCGCCTGGATGATCTCGGGTGCATCGGCGCCCACCATATGCGCACCCAGCACACGCTGGCTGGCCGTGTCCACAATCAGCTTGATCAGCGTGCGCTCGTCGCGCCCTGACAGGGTGTGGCGCATGTTGCGGAACTTGCTGCTGTAAATATCGATTTCGCCGTACTGCGCAAGCGCCTGCGCCTCGGTCAGCCCCACCGTGCCGATAGGGGGTTGGCTGAACACCGCCGAGGGCACGGTGGTCAGGTCGGCGCTGACGGGTGTGGGCCCAAACAGCGTCTGCGCCAATGCCGCGCCCTCGCGAATGGCTACGGGTGTCAGCGCGATGCGGTTGGTGACGTCGCCCACCGCGTGGATGCTGTCGATGCTGGTTTTGCCAAAGGCATCGACCTTGATGCCGCCGGCCTGGCCCAGCGCAACGCCGGCCTCTACCAGACCCAGGCCCTGGGTATTGGGTACGCGGCCGGTGGCGTAGAGCACCGCATCCACCACCAGCGGCGCGGTGGACGTCCCGGTGAGGCTTGCCGACAAACTGGTGTCGTCCAGGCGGTCGATCCGCGCCACGTCATGGTGCAGCAGCACGGTGATGCCTTTTTTGACCATCTCGCCTTGCAAGTGCGCGCGCACGTCGTCGTCAAAGCCGCGCAGCACCTGGCCAGCGCGGTAGCACAGCGTGACCTGCGCGCCCAGGCCATTCAGGATGCCGGCAAACTCCACCGCGATGTAGCCACCGCCGACCACCAGCACCCGCTTGGGTAGCTGCGGCAAATCGAACACCTCGTTGGAGGTGATGGCGTGTTCGATGCCTGGGATGAGCGGCACAAACGGCGTGCCGCCCGTGGCCACCAGAATGTGCTCGGCGGTCACGGGTTGGGCGTTGACCAGCACGGTGTGGGCATCGAGTACGCGGGCGGCGCCGTGCATGACCTCGACCTTGGAGCCTTTCAGGTTGTTTTCGTACAGGCCGCTCAGGCGTGCGATCTCCTTGTCTTTGGCTGCTATCAGTTTCGGCCAGGAAAATTGCGCCGGTGGCACGCTCCAGCCAAATCCCTGGGCATCCGCAAAATCCTCGGCGTAGTGGGCGGCGTACACCAGCAGCTTTTTCGGGACACAACCACGAATGACGCAGGTGCCACCGTATCGAAAATTCTCGGCAATGCCCACGCGCGCGCCCAGCCCGGCGGCAATGCGTGCAGCGCGCACTCCACCAGAGCCGCCGCCGATGACGAAGAGTTGGTAGTCGTATGAAGGCATTGAATTCCTATTGTTCAGCGCGATAGCGCAGGGTTGAGAAGCTGCAACTCTCTATAGCTTGCAACTGTTTCGCTTTGGGCTATGGGTGCACGGCAATGCCCGATATGGGGCAACCGCATCGTTCCGCCGAGCTTCTGTGCGGTGACCAGCTTCGTGGATGGCAAGTTTGGTCTGAAATGTTACTCACAGCCCGCACCGGTCGCCTCGACTTGCAGGGCGTCCAGATCGGCCGCCCAATCAATGCGTGACTGACTCAGCACTTCGAGGCGCTTGTTGTTGAGTGCATCTTCCAGCCTGCCATGGCCCTTCAAGCGGGCGTCTCGTCGCTCCAGCAAGTCGGCAATCAAGGGCCGGTACAGGGCTAAAAAATGGCTCAGCCAGGCACAAGCGTGTTCGTGTCCGGACACTGGTCCAGGGCGGCACCGATCCAGGCATACCAGTGTCTGCGTGGCGTCGAACCAGTGTCCATCGGTGACCCATCGGTTGGTGGTGAACAGCTTGACGGGTAGTCCCCGGGCGTCGAGGGCAATCGCCAACATGTGCGTGGGTGCGCTGCGCGCCCAGACCTTGCGACCCTGTCTGGGCCGGCTTCGGCGCCCTGAGGCGGTGGCGTGCCAGAACACGTGCAGGTGTCCGTGCTCATCACCATGCGTGCGGTGGGCGTGGTAGTAGAACTGGGTCCCGCTGCGCAGGTCGATGATGTCGGAGGGCGGGTAGTGTTTGTATTCCACCACCTCCGCACCTTGCACCCAGCTTTGCAGCAATGAGCCAGACGCCTGCGTCGCGTCAGCGAATGCCTCCACGCAAGATTGGCCGTGTTGCAGCGTGGTGTTAAGTTCGGTCGCGTTGATGGAGCGCCAGTGTCGGCGCAATATGGGCGATACGGGCATAGGTGCTGAAACCAAAAGAGACTCTGGAGCAGGGATGTGCTCCAGGGCGCAGGTTCACAGGCCAGGTTTCATTTCTTGGCCGCGCAGGCGCCGCATTTGGCTTTGCAGGCGCTGCATTTGGACATGGTCTTGGTCGAGCCACATCTGGCGCCGCATGCACGGCAGGCCATGGCACAGCCGCCCAGGGCCGCAGTAGTAACAACAGCGGCGGCCAGGCTCAGAGACAGGCGGGATGAGAGCGTAGACATGATGGTGAGTTCTCCAGTTGGGTTTAAGACGCCAGGGAGTTGCACGTGGCAGAAGGCACACGAACAAACCTTGGTGAGTGTTTGTCGTCAATGCGTGGCCGATCGTTACAGCGATCGAGGATGAACGACGACGACCAACCCTTTGTGTCGCGCAGTTTTTCAGTCTTTTCTGCCTCTAGCGCTTGCACATATTGCGTTGGTAGCTATTGTTTTGTGAGCATTGCGCCGCTTGTGTGGCAGAGTGTTTTTTCTTCAGGTTCGCTCGTCGTTAAGCTGTGGCGCTCAGTAGTTGTGGCCATGCGTCACTCGGTCGTCAAATGAATTTGCGTACCGCAAGCCCTCAAGCCCTCAAGCCCTCAAGCGGCATTTCAATCAGTAGATCGGTTCCCATCCATGAAAAGACTGGTGCTGGTGGGCGGTGGGCATGCCCACCTCTCGGTCCTAGAGGCCCTGGCAGCGCAACGGCCGGGCAATGTGGAGGTGACGCTGATCACGCCGTCTCCACGCCAAAACTATTCGGGCATGCTGCCCGGTTGGATCTCCGGCCACTATGCGCTGTCGGCCTGTCAGATTGACTTGCAGCCTCTGGTGAGCGCGGCGGGTGGGCGGCTCATTCTGGAGAACGTGGTGGACATGGATGCCACGCGGCATTGTGTCGCTCTCGCGGATGGCCAGCCGGTGCACTACGACTGGCTGTCCATCGACGTCGGAAGTGAAACCGAAACCTCAGGACTCGAAGCACTGGGCAGCAAACTGCTGTCCGTCAAGCCCCTGGATCAATTTTTCACGCGCTGGCCCGAGAAAATGGCCGAGGCGCAAACGCAAGGGGCGTTCCATCTGGTCGTTGTGGGTGCCGGGGCCGCCGGTGTCGAGATCGCCCTGGCCGCACAGTTTGCGCTGACACGCGCTGGGGTTCGAGCCCAGGTGGACTTGATAGCCTCCGAGAACGGTGTCCTCAAGGGCCACAACCGGCGCGTGAAGGAGCGTGTGCTTGCCTACGCCCGGCGTGCGGGCGTGAGCGTCCATTTTCAGCGGGCCGTCGGGACACCGAACGGCGCTCTGCTGGCAGATGGCGAGTTGGTGGCTGCCGATCTGGTGATTGCTGCCACCGGGGCCCGTGCGCCGGTCTGGCTCCAGTTGTCCAAACTGGCGCTCGATCCGGAGGGTTACCTCCTGGTGGACCCGTACCACCGCAGCGTGTCACATCCGGACGTGTTTGCCGCCGGTGACGTCTGCGCCCGGCCCGAGACGAGCCTGTCGCGCTCTGGCGTGCATGCGGTGCGCGCCGGGCCGGTGCTTGCAAGCAACCTGCTGGCGGTGCTCGAAAGTGCTCCGCTGCAGGCCTATCGGCCCCGATCCAATTCGCTCTATTTGCTTGCGTGCGGGCCCCGCCATGCGATTGCATCGTGGGGAGCTTGGTCCGCCAGCGGCGCATGGGTTTGGCATTGGAAAGACTGGGTCGACCGGCGCTTCATCCAGCGCTTTGCGCGATCAGGATCAAACTCAGCCGGGGCGAAGATGGAGAAATCTGCATGATCAACCTGCAACGCCTGAACAGATACGCGGCTCGGCAGCCAACACCAACTCGGCAAGACAGCTACTGGCCAGCCTGCTGACGATGGCCTGGTTCGATTCTTATCCGGGTGAGCGAAGACGAGAGAGCCGGGAAAAAACACAATCCGTCTGAGACGGCCGAGTGTAAGAAAGCCGGGATGTGCGACGACTAAACAAACAAGATGCGCAAAAACCGCGCTCATCAGAACGATTGAGGACCACCATGCACGCCACCTTGCCGCTTCTCGAAGCAACGACTTTCCCAGCCTTGCGCCGAGGCACCTTGACCACCCTGCAGGTCAACCTCGGCTACCGCTGCAACCAGACCTGCGTGCACTGCCACGTCAATGCTGGGCCCAACCGCACTGAAATGATGGACGACGCCAACCTTGATCTGGTGATCGACGTGCTAAAGGCACGTTCCATCAAGGTGCTCGATCTCACCGGCGGGGCGCCGGAACTCAATGAAGGTTTTCGTGAGCTGGTTCGCCGGGCCCGGGCGCTGGGCGTGCACGTCATGGACCGCTGCAACCTCACCATCTTGTTCGAGCCGGGCCAGGAAGGTCTGGCGCAGTTCCTGGCCGAGCAAAAGGTCGAAGTGGTGGCGTCGCTGCCCTGCTACTCGCTGGAGAACGTGGATAAGCAGCGCGGCAAGGGCGTGTTCGACAAGAGCATTGCCGCCTTGCAGCAGCTCAATGCGCTGGGCTACAGCAAGCCGGGCACGGGTCTCAAGCTCAGCCTGGTCTACAACCCCCAAGGCGCCACGCTGCCGCCCGAGCAGCGCCAGCTCCAGGCGGACTACAAGCGCGAGCTGATGGCGCACTTTGGCATTGAGTTCGACGAACTCTTCGTCATCACCAACATGCCGATCCAGCGTTTTGGCTCCATGCTGATCTCCAAAGGCCAGTTCAACAGCTACCTGAAATTGCTGCGCGACAACTTCAGCGAACCCAACCACGCCACGGTGATGTGCCGCAACCTGATCAGCGTGGACTGGCAAGGCAACCTCCACGATTGCGACTTCAACCAGCAGCTTGGCTTGCCGCTGCCTACGGGTGGCGCGTTGCGCATGGCGGCGGCGCCGCATCTGCGCGATTTGCTGGTGCAAGATCCGGCCGGGCGGCCCGTGCGCACCGCCGAGCACTGCTACGGCTGCACCGCAGGGCAGGGCAGCAGCTGCGGCGGCGCGCTCCAAGGCGCATGAACAAGCAGAACATCAAAAGCCTGGCCCTGCTGGCGCTGGTGCTCGTGCTGGTCGCGGGTTTCTTTGCCCTGGGCGGCGCCAAGTGGCTGACGCTTGCGGGCCTGAAATCGGGCCTGGACCAGCTTGCCGCCTGGAAGGACGCGTCGCCCGCGCTGCTGGGGCTGGCGTTTGGCGGGGTGTATGTGCTGGTGGCTGCCTTGTCCTTGCCCGGAGCCGCCGTCATGACCCTGGCTGCTGGTGCGATCTTCGGTCTGTTCTGGGGCTCTGTGATTGCCTCGTTCGCCGCCACCTTGGGCGCTACCTTGGCCTTCTGGAGTGCGCGTTATCTGTTGCGTGACTGGGTGCAGGCGGGCTTTGGCGAGCGGCTCAAGCCCGTCAACGAAGGCATCGCACGCGATGGCGCCTTCTACCTGTTTACGCTGCGCTTGGTGCCGTTGTTCCCGTTTTTCCTCGTCAACCTCTTGATGGGCCTGATGCCTATTCGCACGCTGACGTTCTACGGCGTCAGCCAGATCGGCATGCTGGCCGGCACGCTGGTGTATGTAAACGCCGGCACCCAGCTGGCGCAGATTGACAGCCTGGGCGGCATCGTCTCGCCAGGTGTTTTGCTGTCTTTCGCTCTGCTGGGCGTGTTCCCGCTGCTTGCCAAGGCAGTCCTGAGGTGGGTGCAGCGTCGCCGCGTGTATGCGCGGTGGACACGTCCGCGCAGCTACGACAGGAACCTCATCGTCATCGGCGCCGGTGCGGCCGGGCTGGTGACGGCCTACATCGGGGCCGCCGTTAAAGCCAAGGTCACCCTGGTGGAAGCGCACAAGATGGGGGGCGACTGCCTGAACTACGGCTGCGTGCCGAGCAAAGCCCTGATCAAGAGCGCCAAGCTGGCGTCTCAGATGCGCCATGCCGACCACTACGGCCTGTCGGCGACGGCGCCCCAATTCAGTTTCCGCCAGATCATGGCGCGGGTCCACGCGGTGATTGCAGCAGTCGCGCCGCACGACAGTGTGGAGCGCTACGAATCTTTGGGCGTCGAAGTGCTGCAGGGCTATGGGCGGTTGGTCGATCCCTGGACCGTGGAGATCACGGCCGCCGACGGCAGCACGCAGCGCCTCACCACCCGCAGCATCGTCATCGCCGCCGGCGCGCAGCCCTTCGTGCCGCCGCTGCCCGGCATCGAGGAGGTCGGCTACGTCACCAGCGACACCTTGTGGGACGCGTTTGCAAAGCTCGACGCGCCCCCCGCGCGGCTCGTGGTGCTGGGCGGCGGGCCGATTGGCTGTGAGCTGGCTCAAAGCTTTGCGCGCCTGGGCTCTGCCGTCACGCAGGTGGAAATGGCGCCGCGCATCATGGGACGCGAGGACGCGGAAGTGTCCGAACTGGCGCGCCAGGCTCTCGCGCGCGATGGCGTCGATGTGCGCACCGGGCACAAGGCGCTGCGCTGCGAAAGCGAAGATCACGGGGGTGTCACGCACAAATACCTGGTCGTCGAGCACGGCGGCGCCGAGCAGCGTATCGAGTTCGACGCCCTCATCTGCGCGGTGGGCCGCGCGGCGCGGCTGAAGGGCTATGGGCTGGAAGATCTGGGCATCCCGACCGAGCGCACGGTGGTGACCAACGACTACCTGGAAACGCTCTACCCCAACATCTACGCCGCCGGCGACGTGGCAGGTCCCTACCAGTTCACCCACACTGCCTCGCACCAGGCTTGGTACGCGGCGGTCAATGCCTTGTTCGGCCATTTCAAACGCTTCAAGGTCGATTACTCGGTGATTCCTTCGGCCACCTTTATCGACCCCGAAGTGGCGCGCGTCGGCCTGAGCGAGCAAGACGCCAAGGAGAAGGGCATCGCCTACGAGCTCACTCGGTACGGCATTGACGAACTGGACCGCGCCATTGCAGATGGCGCTGCCCACGGCTTCGTCAAGGTGCTGACGGTGCCGGGCAAGGACCGCATTCTGGGTGTCACCATCGTCGGCGAGCATGCCGCTGACCTGCTGGCGGAATTCGTGCTGGCCATGAAGCATGGCCTGGGCCTGAACAAGATCCTCGGCACCATCCACACCTACCCGACGTTGGCCGAAGCCAACAAATATGCCGCCGGGGAATGGAAGCGCGCGCATGCACCTCAGCGCCTGCTGGCCTGGGTGCAGCGCTACCACGCGTGGCGGCGCGGCTGAAGCAGACATGGCAACGACACCGACACCGAAACCCGCAGGCCAGGTCAATCGGCCCAAGCCGCCAGCCCAAGTGCTTTGCGCATTCGTCCGGCCGGCTGCTTCACGGATTGCGCGCGCATGAAACTCTCGGTCATCGTCCCCGTGCTCAACGAAGCGACCGGCGCGCCCGCGCTCTGCGCCCATCTGATGCCCTATGTGCGCCAGGGCGTGGAAGTGATTCTGGTCGATGGCGGCAGTGAAGACGGCACGCCCGAGTTGCTCAACTCCCTCGGTTTTCCGCCTGTACGTTCGCCGCGCGGCCGCGCCTTGCAGATGAATGCCGGCGCGTCCGCCGCCAGTGGCGACCTGCTGCTGTTTCTGCATGCCGACACGCGCTTGCCGCCCGGCACGCTTGCGTGCCTGCAGAGCCGCATGACGCAAGCGCATGACTGGGGGCGCTTTGACGTGCGCATCGAGGGCCGCCCGGCCATGCTCAAGCTGGTGGCGTGGCTGATGAACTGGCGCTCGCGCCTTACCGGCATCGCCACCGGCGACCAGGCCATGTTCATGACCCGCGCCGCTTTCGATGCCGTGGGTGGCTTCCCGCCCCAGCCGCTGATGGAAGACATCGAAATGTCCAGCCGCCTGCGCCGACTTGCACGCCCGCTTTGCCTCACAGACCGGGTGGTTACCTCGGGGCGCCGCTGGGAGCAGCGGGGTGTGTGGCGCACCATTTTTCTGATGTGGCGGCTGCGCTGGGCCTACTGGCGCGGTGTGCCTGCGAGCCAGCTTGCCAAGGCCTACCGATGAAGCCGGTGCGCATCGTCGTCATTGCCAAGGCTCCGATTGCGTGTTTCTGCAAGACCCGGTTGATCCCGGCCTTGGGCAAGCAAGGTGCCACCGAGCTGGCGCAGCGCATGCTGGCGCGAACGGTGGCTTCGGCGCTGGCCGCCGGGCTGGGAACGGTGGAACTCTGCGTTACCCCCGGGCTGCAGGCCTTTGACTGGCGGGGCCTGGCTCTGCCCGCCGGCTTGGCGTGGACCGAGCAGGGCGAGGGCGACCTGGGCGAGCGCATGGGCCGTGCTGCCCAGCGGGTGACGGCAGCGGGTGAGGCCATCCTGCTGATTGGCACCGATTGCCCGGCACTCGATAGCGGTCTGCTCCAGCGCGCTGCGGCAGCCCTGCAAGGCCACGATGCCTGCCTGGTGCCCACCGCCGACGGCGGCTATGCGCTGCTGGGCCTGAAACGCTTTGATCCAACGCTGTTCGACGCCATGCCCTGGAGCACCGATGCCGTGGCCGCCGAAACCCGGCAGCGCGTGGCTGCGTTGAACTGGCGTCTGTGCACCCTGCCCACGCTGCACGACATCGATGAGCCAGAGGACCTTGCCTGGCTGCCTGTAGAACTGCGAGCTGGTCTGACAACTTCCACCCAAACGCACCCATGACGCGCGACCCCTGCAAACGCCGATGCCGGCGCGGCGTGTTCGTGCTGCTGCTCGGCGTGGCCACCAGTGCCGTGCCGGCGCCGGTGCGCGTTGGCGACTTTGCGGCAGGCAGTGACGCGCTGCCCGCGCCCTGGAAGGTGGTGCAACTCGACGAGCGTGTGCCCGCTACGCGCTACCGCACGCTGCAGTGGGACGGGCGCGCCGCCATCGAAGCCCGCGCCGATGCCAGCATGGCGCTGCTGGCGCGGCCACTCACCGTTGACTTGCAGGCCACGCCCGTCCTGTGCTGGTTGTGGCGCGTGGACGACGTGCTGAAGCAGGCCGATCTGAGCCGCAAGGCGGGCGACGACTATGCAGCTCGGGTGTACGTGACGTTCTCCTTGCCGCCGGAGTCGCTGAGCGCGGGCTTGCGCTTCAAGCTGGCCCTTGGGCGCAGCCTGTATGGGGAGCTGGTGCCAGATGCGGCGGTTAATTACGTCTGGGACAACCGGCACCCGATCGGCACGCGTGCCTTCAACGCCTATACCGACCGCGCCGCCATGGTGGTGCAGCGCTCGGGCAATGCGCAGGCGGGCCGCTGGGTCAGCGAGCGCGTCAACGTGCTCGCCGATGCCACGCAAGCCTTTGGCAAGCTGCCTTTCAGGGCCAGCTTGCTGGCCGTGGCGTCCGACACCGACAACACGGGCGAGCAGGCGCGCGCTGGCTTCGCGGAGCTGCATTTTGTGGCTGCCGAGGAACAGTGCCAGTTCTCGGGCCCGCCTGTGCAGTGAACAGCAGCGCGGGCGTGTAAGAACCGAGCCTCGGCGAACGACCAATGGGGAAAGTCATTTCCCGCATTCGCGTCATTCGCCAGGAGCGCTCCCCATGCAACTCGATCGCCGTACCTTTGCCCTGTTGGCCGTCCTGACGCTGGCGGGTGTGGCACAGGCACAGCAAACCCCGCTGCAATTCGGAGTGGGCCTGTTCCAGCCTGACAAGGAAAAGAACGACGCCACCTACCAACCCTTGGCCGATTACCTGGCACGCCAGCTCCAGCGCCCGGTGCAGTTGCGCACCGTGGACAGTTGGGAGGGCCTGGCCAAATCGCTGGCCAACGGCGAAACCGACATGGCCCTCATGGGGCCCTGGGGCTATGTGCTGGCCAACAATGAGGCCGGTGCCGAGGTGGTTTCCACCATTCTTTACGGCGGCAAGCCCGAGTACTACGCCATCATCGTCACGCACCCGAATTCCGGCATCCACACCCTGGCCGACCTCAAGGGCAAGACCTTCGCCTTCGGCGACAAGGGTTCTACCTCGGGGTACCTGATTCCGAGCCACCGCTTCATGACGCTGGGCATCCACCCCGATCGCTATTTCAGCAAGGTGCTGTACACCAAGCACCAGGCCATCGAGACCCAGGTCACGCAAGGCGTGCTGGACGCCGGCGCCGACTACAACCGCAACGCCATGATCGAGCAGGGGTTGATCAAGGCCGAGCAGTCAAAAATCATCTGGCAGTCGGCACCGCTGCCCAACGATGCCTTTGTGGTCAGCAAGGCCCTGGCGACCGACAAGGCCTTTGTCGCCCGGCTGCAGACCGCGCTGGCCGGCGTCGGTGCGGCGCTCGCATCGCAGCCCAAGCTGCTGCCCGCCCATTACACCGGCTTTGTGACGCGTGACAACACGTTCTACAAGCCCATCCGCGACGCCGGTTTGGCGACCGGAAATCTGCGGGCGAAGTGATCCATGGCAATGGCGCCGTTTTCCTCTTTCGCAAGCACGGGCGGTCTGAGCGGGCGGTTGCGCTTTCTGGGCCTGGCACTGCTCTACAGCCTGCTGGTTGTCGCTTGCTTGTGGTCCTTGGGCGCAGAAGGCGATCTGTCCTTGGGCCGCAACCCATTGGCCAATCTGGCCAAGACGGTCACCGAATTCGCCCACCCCAGTTTTCTGGATGTCTGGTTCGGCGATACCAAGCTCGAATACCGCAGTGACGACGGTACTGTGCTGCGGGTGGAAAACCGCCAACTGGTGGAGGCCGACTATCTGGCAGGCCTGGCCCGCGCCACCTGGGCGACCATCCGCATTGCCACCCTGGGTTCCCTCCTGGGCGCGCTGCTCGCGCTTCCGCTGGCCATGTTGACGGCGCGCAACCTTGGCGCGCCACGCCCGCTTGCGCTGGCGGCCAAGGCGGTGCTGGACGTGATGCGTTCCATCCACACCCTGGTGTTCGGCCTGGTGCTGGTGGGCATCGTGGGCCTGGGCCCAACGGCGGGCATTCTGGCCATCGGCCTGCATTCCATGGGCACCTACGGCAAGCTGTTTGCCGAGGCGGTGGAGTCGCTGAACATGCCTGCCATCCATGCGGTGCAGAGCGTCGGAGCCAGCCGCACGCAGGTCTTCTTCAATGCGGTGTGGCCTGCGGTGCTGCCGCAGTTCGTCTCCAGCCATCTCTACATCTGGGAGTTCAACATCCGCGATTCGACCATCCTGGGCATCATCGGCGCCGGGGGCCTGGGCCTGCTGATTTCGGAGGCTACGTCGCTGTTCCAGTGGGGCCGCCTGGCCACGGTGCTGCTGGTGGTGATCGTCCTGGTGGGCTCGTTTGACGCCATGAGTCGGCGCATCCGCAAAGCACTGTCATGAGCACGCCCTGCATCGTCCTCAACAATGTCTGCTGCCAGATCGGTGGGCAGACCCAGCTCGACATTCCCGCGCTGACGGTGCTGCAGGGCGAGCGGGTGGCGGTCATTGGCCACAACGGGGCCGGCAAGTCGACTCTGTTCAAGGTGCTGACCGGGTTCGTGCAGCCCACCCACGGCGAGGTCCAGGTGCTCGGCCGATCCCTCGGCGCATCGCTCGATACCCGCCAATGGCGCCTGCTGCGGCGCGAGATCGGGCAGGTCATGCAGGGCCTGCATCTGGTGGGGCGCTTGTCCGCGCTCCACAACGTATTGATTGGCGCCCTCGGCCGGGTCGGCGGCTGGCGCAGCTGGACGTGTTTTTTCCCGGCCGCCGAGATACAGCGGGCCGAGGCCGCGTTGCAGCAGGTGGGCATGCTGGCCCGCGCCGCCATCCGGACCGACCAGCTCTCCGGCGGCGAGAACCAAAAAGTCGGCGTCGCCCGCATGCTGATGCAGGGCCCGCGCCTGATCCTGGCCGACGAGCCCACTGCCGCGCTCGACCCGACCGCTGCGGCCGAGGTCTGTCAGCTGCTGGTGGCTGCCGCTGCTGGCGCGACGCTGTTGACGGTGGTCCACAACCCTGCCTTGCTGCCGGTGCTCGCCGACCGTGTAATCGGATTGCGCCAGGGCAGGGTGGTCTTTGATCTGTCGGTGTCCGAGGTGGGCGACCGGCAGCTGGTCGACCTGTACCGTCCGCTTGGCAGCGGATTCACCCCGCATTGGCAGGTGGCGCTGCCGGTTCCCCTGCCTCACGAACAGGGGCATTCCACATGATCGAACAGGCGGCCAGTCTGGCTGGCCGAAGCTGCCCCTTGCGTTACCGCTATGGTCCGCAGGCCATCGCGGCGGCGCCGCAGCGTGTTGCCGACACGCTGTACGTCATCGGCGGGCTCTACGGCAATCTGCCGGCGCTGGATGCCATCGAGCAAATGGCAGCCAGAGAGGCCGGCCCGGTCACGCTGTGCTTCAACGGCGACTTCGACTGGTTCAATGTCGACGACGCCGGCTTTCGCGCCCTCAACCAGCGCGTGCTTCAGCATGAGGCCATCGCCGGCAACGTGGAGGCCGAGCTGGCGGCCGACGGCGACGCTGCCGATTGTGGTTGTGCTTACCCGGATCAGGTCGACGCGGCCGTGGTGGAGCGCTCGAACCGCATCCATGCACGCCTCAAGGCCACGGCGCAGCGCCACGCAGAGCTGACGGCGCGGCTGGACAGCTTGCCGCTGTTCGCACGCTATGACGTGGGGCACTGCCGCGTGGCGGTGGTGCATGGCGATGCCGAGTCGCTGGCGGGGTGGCGTTTCGGCGTCGATGACATCGACAAGCCCGACCACGCCGAGTGGCTGCAGCGCGCATTCGAAGACGCGCAGGTCGATGTTTTCGCCTCCACGCACACCTGCGAGCCGGTGCTCAAGCGCTTGCTAGTCAAAGGTAGCTGCGCCGCAGTCATCAACAATGGCGCCGCCGGCATGCCCAACGCGGGCGGCAAGTACCCGGGCCTGATTACGCGCATTGGCTTGGCGCCGTCGCCGCACCCGGTGGCCTACGGCACGCAGATTGCCGGAGTTTTTGTTGATGCGCTGCCAGTTGCTTGTGACCAAGAGCGTTGGACGCGGATGTTTCTTGCAAACTGGCCCGAACAATCCGACGCGCACGTGTCATATTTTTCGAGAATCGAAGGATAGTGGGGCCTTCAAGAAGATGTACTGTGAATGGCCGCGATCAATGAAGCCAACTCAAAGCTTGAGGTGCTCTTGGCTGCAGGTTCTTTATAGTTAACATAATATACATCGTGTCTACTGCCTGGGGCTTGTTGTTCGTCATCCTGGCTGCGCTTGCCATGCGGTTTGATAGCGGCTTTTTGCCCCTGTTCGCGCCGCAGCCATGAAGTATCTAGCCCCCCGTCATTTGCCCACACTGGGCCAGTTGTTGCCCGACCTGGGCAACCCTTCGCCACGGGAGATTGCGCGCTATCTTGACGTCACAGAGCGCACTGTTTATTCATGGCGCGCGGCCGGCATCGCTCCGAAGGCTGCGACCCTGGCGCTTTTTTGGGAATCTAGTTACGGGCTGTCAGCGCTCGATGCCGAGCTTTTCAACACCGCGCAGGTGCACAGATGCCTGAGTGAATCACTCGGGAATGAAGTCAAAAACCTACAGTCGCGGATTGCCAGACTCGAAAAAACGGGGCAATTCGGCTGTGCGAATGCCCCTTTTATGCGACCGATCAACGTTATGCTGCTGGACTCTCAACGAGCCTAGCAAAGTCATGACGGCCCCCACCTACGACCCTTCGATTATCGAGCGCTTCGCATCGCAACTCTACGAACGCGCTTCCAACATCATTTGGAAATGGGGCTGCATCGGCATGTCCTTAGGCGCCTTGATGGCCATGCTGATCATTCAAAGCTTCGGCGATCTGACCGTCCCGTGGCGTGTCGGCGTGTTTGCCGTTTCGGTTTTTGTCGGCCTTCTCGCTGGCCGCTCCATCGGCACTGACCGCGCTTTTTCCCTTTGGTTTCAGGCGCAAACAGCTCTTTGCCAAGCAGCCATCGAGAGGAACACGCGCCGGACCTAGCGGCGCTTGAAGCGCCCGTTTTTCGCGCGTGCCGGCGTCTTGCGTTTCTTGCGTGCCATGGTGGTCTCCTATCGGTTGGGGTTGCGGAAAAGGTCAATGCGGCGGTGCGCCGCTTCTGCTGAGGCCTGGGCTTGCGTGGCGATCACGGTCAGGCGCGCGAGGTCCGCGCGGATGGCCGCGTACACGCCCGCCGCGCCCCCAAGGGCTACCACGATCTGCAACGCAAAGTCAGGCGTCATGGGTTCAGGTCTGCTTTTTCGCGCATGAAGATAGCAGCGAGGCCCGCAAGACCAATGCCGATCTGGCCGATGGCTTCAAGCGTGCCTGCTGGTACGCCCAGTCCCATTGCCCCGACCATGGCAGCAATGCCGCTCCAAGTGGATGGTTCGCGCATGCGTTTGAGGATGTAGTTCATTTTTGTTCAGCTTGTAAGGTATTTTAGGAAGGTTCCGGCCGGGCAAACAAACGATGCGTCCCATGTGCGCCCTTCGGCCATGGCGCGCTCGCATTCCGTCATTTCTGTTCTTGGGAGTCCGACAGCGTCGCCGATGCCCAGCACGGCGCCCGCTCCGAGGTCAACCACGGCCGATCCGGCAGCCGCGCCCAGCCCGAGCGGCCCGAGGTCCGCAGCAGCCCGCGCGGCCCGCGTGGCAAGGTAGACGATCCCGACCGCCGCCGCCGTTGCGATGATGGCGATGTGAACGGTTTTCACAGGTTGCCATTCCATGCCGGTTGCAGGCCAAGATTCGCTTGTCCGATGCGTCCAGGGTCAGCCGGGCCGCTGTTGTCGAGGTTCTGATCTGCCCACCGCGCATTGAGCAGATCGGTCCCGTCGAGTCGGTCCCAGATGGCGCCTTGGAAGTCGGTTCCGTTGATCGGTACCTCTTCGCGCCACTTGTCGGCCTCTACCTTTTGCTCGATCTTTTTTTGCGCCCAGAGGTAAAAGATGCCCCCGAACAGCGCCCACAGTTTGGCATCCATGATCAGCCCCCGAGCGCCATGTTTCCGCCGCCTGGGGACCAGATCAGTTGCCCGTTGAGGTAGTACTTTCCATCAGGGCCGATGGCGGTTCCGTCGCTGTAGTAGCTCCAACCCCAGCCGATCTGGCCTGGCAAGGCGGTATTGTTGATTTCGGTTACTGGCGCGTTCCCGTAGTTGTTCAGCGCGCCAGCGGTGCCGCTGCCGTTGGGTGGGCGCACTGCGGCCCCCGGCTTGACCATCTTGGCGATCAGGTACAGGCCCACGCCTGCGGCCGCGAGAATCACAATCGTGTCATTGTTCATTTGAGGTATCCCGTGATCGGGTCTCCAAGTGGGTTATCGGTGTTGCGTGGCTTGAGGTAGCTGTAGGGCCAGTTGGCCTCTTCCCATGAAGTCTGATCGTGCTCCGGGACCGGAACGGCAATCGGCCCCAAGTCGCCGCCGCTGCCACCGCCGCCGCCGCCGCTGGTGCCGCCGCTGGTGCCCGCCCCTGCCGGGTTGGCTGGCAGGCCTGCGGCCGGCGCGCTGGCCGCTGGTTTGCGCGTCAGGACGTAGGCCACCACGCCCACGGCCGCGAGAATCAGGATTTCGTGCTTTTCCATGGCGCGCCTTTAGGTGTAGCTGGTGCCGTTGGCCGCGTTGACGTCCGCGAGTATTTGGCGGTAGTAGTTGCGGGTTTCGGTGGGCGCAGCGTCCAGGCCGCGCCGTTGGACGTTGCCCATGCCCCAGTTGTAGGCCGCGAGCGCCTCAGACCAGTTACCAAACATGCCGTACAGGCGCGCAAGGTAGCGCGCGGCTGCCGGGATGGCTTGGAATGGGTCCAGGGCATTGATGCCCAGCTCGCGCGCCGTGGCCGGCATGAACTGGGCGATGCCGAGCGCGCCCGCTGGCGAGCGCACGCGGCCGGCAATGATTTCTTCGCGGTACCGGGATTCTTGCCAGAGCAGGCGCGCGAGCATGTCGCGCGGCAGGCCGTTTGCAGCCTCTGCCGCCGCGATGGCCTGCGCATATTTTTCTGGCGGGTGCCACAGTCCCAGTGCGTTGCGTGCGGTTGTCATGATTTCGTCCATGATGGTTGGTTCTTCGGTGGTGTAGGTCTGCCCGGTGTCGCTGTCGGTTGCTTCGTCGTTCGCTTGTTGGTTGCCCCACTGCACGAGAAGCCACGCGGCCCCGAGCGTTGCGCCTGCGACGATTGCAAGCTGCTGGTGCGTCACTCCCACAGCTCCACATGCGTGACGGTGTCGTATTGCGCTGCCGAATCGCTGGTTTGCGTCCAGTAGCTGACCGTGTTGGTTACTGGTGGCCCCGGCATTTGAACGAGCAGCGTTCCGAACTGGCATTTGTTCGCCACGCCGCGCAGCACCGCGTTTGCACTGGCGTTGCCGTCCGAGAGGGTGAAACTGTATTTTCCGACTGCGGTTTTTGACGCGCCTGAGACGTTGGGCGAGCCTTTGATCAGCGCGCCTGCATCGTCAATGAGCGCCCACGCGCGGAGCATCATTCCTGGCATGTAGCCGCCTGAGCCTTGGGATAGTGGCATTTTTTAGTATCCTTCAACTAGAACTACGTCATCATTTGCCGGAATATCCCCTAATGCATATACTGCCTGAATGCATATTGGCCCGTTCATCTCGAAATTTCCCCCCGGTGGAATTCTTATTCCAAGTTTTTTTGTGACATTAAACTGAAATCTTAACCAGATAGTCCCTGAATTGCTATTATTCTGAATAATCAGATAATTTCTATTTTGATTCGCAGCAATAAGCATTGTGCTGTAGCTCGGTACTTGAGGATTTAAAGTCGTGACGTTGATTTTTGTTTGCGTGTTTTGCGTAACCGTTACCGACGCCTGCCCCCTGTTATATCGCGCCTGCCCATTGCCAATTCCAATTTTGACGGTGTCGCCTGCCTGGACGTCGATCTGCACGCGATCAAATGCGGCCTCTTTGCCAATGTCGCCAAGCGTGACTTCCAGGCCCGCCAGCAAGCCCTTGATTTCTCCGAGGTCAAGCAGCTTTCCACCCTTGAAAAACCGGACATTCACGGGCAGCGTGCATTCAAGCGTCGTGAAATAGTTGCCACTGACGTTCAATTCCCACGTTTTGGCCGTGGCGAAGGTTTGAGAGTAGGTTTGCATTATTTGTACTTCCAGGCCATTACCGCGACGATGCCGACCACAGCGACACCGATCAGCATCATGGTTTTGTTTCCATTTGCCTGCGCCGTGGCGCCCTCATAGGCTTTATTTGCGTTGCTGCTCAGGTCTTTTGCCAGATTCTGGTTTTGCGTGACTATGTCGCGCGAGCCAGAAAACAGCTTGTCGGCCAGTGCAAAAAGGGTGGCGGTATTGGTGGCGTTGTTCTGCAATGCGCCCTGCACTGCGCCATGGTCTGTCTCAACGGTGCTTACGCTTGTTGTGTTGAAACTGCCGGTGTTGAACGACCGATCGACGGAGATATTCCCGCCCGTGTTGTTCGAGAACATGCTTGTATTCGTCGAGTGGTTATCACTCGAAGAAACCGCGCGGTTGTCCGTGTAGGTGTTATTCGTCGTCTGACTGCTGCTGCTGCTGGAGTCGCCGCCAAAATGCGGGCAATGCTGACCCAGCGCGCGCCGCTTTTCACGTAGCAAGTCCATTGATTTCTTTCCTGAGCGTGACGCCTGATATTTGGTATCCCTGCGCCCGCAGTTTTTTAATGAGTCCGCGCCGCCGTGTCGTGATCGCCACTTGCCACGCGCCTTGCTCCTGAGCCTGTCGTTCAATGGTGGGCATCAGCTCGCGCGTGAGGTCAACGCCCGGCATGGCCCCGCCTGCGGCCTGCACCCAGCAGACCCGCGCCGCCGCGTGGTCCCGGATGGCGAGCACGTAGGCCATGACTGGCCGTCCTGCGCTGTCGCTGACTTCGAAGCCCTGGCCCCCCTGGCAGAGTTCGCCTACCGTGGCCGCGCCCGCCGTGGTGTCGCCGCGCACCTGGGCGCGCGAGAGCATGGGCAGCAATGGCCCGATGGCGCGCGGTGTCACTGTCAGCCCTTTTTCCACAGCAACAGCAGCAGCGCTGCCCCGCCGAAGATGTAGAGCCATGGCATGCTTGCGATGGCCCCCACAGGTACCGCCGCGCTGTTGCCCGGCGCCGCAATGGGCGCGCTGTAGCCGCCCGGTGCCTGGGTGTAGACCGGCGTTTGACTGGGTGCGCCCCGGTTTCCGTTGTCAAGGCTTGGATTGGACCCGTCGCCAAAGTTGATCAGCCATCCAGACGAATCGTTGTTCATCATCGAAGGGCCAAACAGCGCATCAGCGCTGGATGGCCCGGCCGGCCGTGCGCCGCCCGACAATAGGCCGAGGCCAAGCTGCGCCCAGCCGAAAGGGGTTGCTCCGGCAAGTACGCCTTCAGCAGCCATGGCCTAGCCCTTTTTCATCAGCAAGAGGATCAGCAGGCCCGCCGCAGCGATGCCCAGCATGCCAATCTGCCCTGGCCGGCCGTACATGGCCGCAGCTTGCCCCTGCTGAAACAGTCCCGCGTTCGTGGCTTCCCACTTGCGCAAGTCGATCAAGTCTTGCGAGTTCTGGCGACTTGTCCAGGTGCTCACTCCGAACTTGAAAATGTCCAGCACCGCAGAGCCGTAATTTGCCGGTGGCCCGCCGCCCGCGTCTACAGGCATTGGCTGCACTGCAGACCCTGGCGTTCCAAAGGTGCCATCGTTTTGCGGCCCCACGTCGCCCGTGTAGAGGGCTTCGCCGCCGCCGTTGTAATCGAGGTATGCCGACATGTCGGCCCCTTACATGTTGCCGAGCAGGTCCAGCACTTCAAGCACTGCCGTGATCGTGTCCGCGCCGCCTGTCGTGACGTTGAATTCCAGGCTGACCATGTCCTGCGTCTTGATGGCGTTGGTGTAGTTGTCGTCCAGGCAGGGATCGTAGGTGTAGAGATTCGCCTGCGCCGTCTTTTTGTAGTCGAGCTGGTAGAAGCTGTTGACCGCCGTCGGGATGTTGTCGTGGATCACGACGCCATTCTTTTTGACTTCCAGCGCCTGCACCTGCCCACCGTGCGCGAAGTGAACCCGCTTGATGATGGCGCCACGGTTGGCGACGTCGATCAGCTTGAAGGGGAACTTGCCCGAGCCGCCTACGCTGGTCGTGAACAGCAATTGCTTGGTGACAACACCGAGCGCGGCCGGTGGCCCGACTTCGGAGAAGGATTCCAGCGTGGGGTTGGTGGCCCCGGCAATGGTGACTTCAATGGTCAACGAACTCACGCCCTGGGCGGTGTTCAAGTTGCCAATGAACTGCTCTGCCATCACCTTTGCCGAGGGTTCCGTGAAGTCGATCAGCAGGAAGCTGGCATTGCTGGCGCGGCCCCGGTAGCCGTTGATCGCGTCCAGGCGTGCGCCCGTGTTCTGAAAAATCACCTTGCCATTCATGCGCACCTTGATGTCGGTAATCATGGCCTTGGTGAAGGTGCCGCCGAGCTGCAAAAGGATGCGGTTGTAGCTCATGCCCACGGGCAGCGAGGCGGTTGCAACACCGTTTGCGACGACATTGGTGAACGGCAAATTTTTGATAAGAAGCATTTTTTTTCCTGATTTGTGAAAGACGGCCGAGCGCGTTGCGCGCTTACAGCAGGTCTTTGATCACAGGCAAATTCATTTGCGTCGCCACGGGCTTAACGACCATCTTGGTGACTGCCATGAAGGCGAGGAAATACAGGTAGCTTTTTACGGTTGCGTTCATTTTTCGGTCCGGTGGTTGGTGGTTTGAAAACAGGCCCGAAGATGCGCGCGAATCTTGCAATCGCAAAGCGCGCGGCCCATGGGTATCACCCCATGGGCCGCTTTGTTTTGGTGGTGGTGATCAGCCGCCGCGCGTCACTTTTCCTGTCTGAATGTCGCGTTCCAGCCACTGGTAGCCCGTGAGCGCCTGCACTTCCTGCGCAGGAACGGAGAGCGCTCGCGCCACTGCTTTTGCGTCCTCCCCATAGGCCATGCGCCGCGCGTGCATGGTGCTGAGGTTCCCGAAAAAATCCTTGTCAACGCTGGCCGGGCGCTGGCTCAGTCCGTAGACTTCCGCGCCGTAGCCGCGACCCATCATGACCAGTTTGCGCCAGCCGTCCGGCGCTGAACTGGGGCGCGTGACGGTGTGCAGTTCGTCGACCACGAATGTGATGTTTCGCGCCATCATGGCCATTTTGCAAACCGCGTCGAACTGCGCTTCGTCGATGCTGCGCACCAAGCGCGGTTTGAATACGATGTGCACAGGCCCGGTGCCCGCTGCCTTGAGCAATGCCAGCGCCTGCCCTGCTGTGCTGACTACGGTCCCACCGTAAAGCCCAGCGTAGTTGTCCATTTCCTCCTTGGGGGACCAGATGATCGTGCGCCGCCGCCGCTTCTTTCCGAGCAGCATGCGCAGATACTGGGTTTTTCCGCTCCCGGTGCTGCCCATGATCGCTACCACGCGCGCCGCGTTCGCGTTGCCCTTGGTGCTCATTTGTAGAGCGCTTCTTGTGGGTGGCGCGGTGTCGGTTCCGGCTTGTCGAGCGTCGCGGCGGCGGCGCGCTCGATGCCCTGCGGCTGCTTCGGCGCGGTGTCCTTGGGCGCCTTGTCGCGCTCCATGCGGGTTGCCACCATGCGCGCGGCCTGATAGACAGGTGGTCCCGCGACCGCGATCAGGATCAGCTCTGGCGGAACTTTTTCAAAGGTGAAGCCGTATTTCTCCATCACCGGCACCGCCGCCGCCGCAATGCGCCCCTTGGTTGCGGTGTCGAAAATTTCCGCTGTCTCCGGTGCATAGCCGGCGACCATGCCACAAAACAGGTCCAGGCCGGCCACTGCCTGCCCGTGGTAGTCCGGTCCCGCCGCGAGCGCTTCGGCTTCCTGCGCAGCTGCCGGGTTGTCTGCCAGTGCGGCGCCTTCGTCGGCAGCTGCTGCCACATGGTCCAGTTGGTCAAGATCGTTCATTTTTTACCCCAAGTCGAAGATGGAATTGCGTTTGCGCGCGGGCGCCGCGATCTGTTCTTGCTGCTGCTCCGGTGCTGGCAGCCTGGGCGCAGGCTTTGCGCGCGGCGCTGGTTCTGGCGTCGGCGCCGCTTCCGGTTCCGGCGCTTTGCTGGTTTTCATGCGGCCGAGAATGATGCGGTGCGCTTCGGTTCCGGCTTTTGCGTAGGCCGGGAAGTCGCACCAGGGGCAGGCGGCATTGATCGTGCCGTTTTCGCCCTGCTTTACCGGGATTTCATGGCCGCAGCACATGCAGGCCATGGTCCCGACTTGGCGCTTAATCACTGTTGCCATGGTGCCCCTCCAAATTGTGGACGGCAAGGCTCGTGGCTATGCTCTCGCGCTCGATTGTCGCCAGCTCGATCTGGTCCAGAGCCTGCCCCATGAATCGAAGCATGGGCCGCATGAATGGGTCCAGTTGGCTTTTGACCATGGCCCCCGCGCTCTGGTAGGCGTTCGCGCATTGCGCAAGGTGCTCCCTCATTGATTCGGTCCCCATGGGAACCCCCTTCCGTACAGTTATTGACACGAGTCCAAGGCGCCAGCTTCGCTGCCGCTATGGCCCCCATTCCATGGGCCGGTGCGCGGCCCACAATCTCCCACTTGTAGCGTGTCGATTCGACTTCCCACAGCACCGCGCGAGGAATCTGCGGTGCTTGGCGCATGTGCTTCATGTGCTCCGGCGTGTAGTGCTCAATGCCCACGGTCTCAACGCCCACGGTTCGCGGTGCAGCCTCTTCGCCATAGCGGTTCAGCCCGGCGTCCTGCACCTGGGAGAGCCTCACGCGGTAGTCCCGGCCACAGAAAACGCCACCTTGCGCGTGGCAGTAGTGATCCCATGCGACCGAGGCGTGCTCCCTGCCCTCGATCACAGCCAGCCTGTTTACCGCGTTGTGCGCCTTGATCAAGTGATCGGGCGCCCCACTGGGCAGCGCTTCAATGCGCCGCAGCTCGCGCCATGGCCCCACCGGGGGCCCGCCTACCTGCTGAAACTGCCGGATGCCCCATGTGGTGGCCCATGCTTCCACCCGTGCGCTGGTTTCCATGGCAGGGTTTCCATGCAGGTCAGCTTCCACGCGGTATCCGTCGATGTTCTTTGCCACGTACTTTGCGATGTACCCGGCTGCGCTGCCCTTCTCCCAGTCGATCACGCGAAAGTCCACGCGGTGCGCGTGCGCTCCGGGTTCGTTGGGGCTGTCGCGCAGCGCGTGCTTTGTGACGCTGGCGCGGATGGCGTCCGCGTGCTCCGGCTTGTGGAACACCAGCAAATGCCAATGCGGCGTTCCATCGTGCTGGGGTTCTGCTATGCGGAACCCGTACAGCTTGGATCCGATGCGGTGCAGTTGCGCGCGAATTCGCGCCCATACTTTGGCGAGGTAGGCCTGCGCGGTGCGCGGTGTTGTCTCGTTGTCATAGCGCGGGTTCTGCTCCACTTTCCAGCCGCCCACGGTGCGCCATGGGTGCATGCGCGACGGGCAAGTGATGGTCAAGAACAGGCCGGCGTGCCCCATGTCGCGGGCGATGCGCTCGAATCCTGCAATCCGCGTCATCAGCTCCGCGCGCTTGATGGCCTTGTTGGCCGGCCCCTTCGCTGCCAGCTCCGCAAGGGTGTATTCCTGGCCCAGCTCGTTTCTTGCAATCGTTGCTTCAAGCGCTGCCGCGTTGCGCGTGTTTTGCTTCTGGCGCCTGCGCAGGGTTTCATTCGAGCAATAAATCTCCGCTCGTTTGTTGACGATGCCCAAGGCAATCGCCGATGCCTCAACGGCCCGGCCATGGTGGCGCCGCAGCTTGCGCCGCCACCACAGCTCACATGCCATGCGGGCAATTGCCGGGCCGGTGCGCACCTTGTCGGCCGGTGGCTCAATGCCCTGTCGCTCTACAACCTTCTCCATTGCCTGGCGCAGCGCCTGGGCATCGTGCCTGCGCGTTGCCAGCTCTGCGCAGCGCAGGGCCAATGCCTGGGCTGCGCCGCATATTTCATCGTCTGAAGCGTCGATAGGGATGCGCACCGCTGCCAGTGCGTCTGTCTGTTTTCTTAAAAAGGTGTTGGCGTCGAAAATGCTGCGCCCGTACATGCCGCGCCACTTGGATTCAAGGCGCCGCTGCCACGGGCCGGGAAGCGCTTCAATGCGCCCCCGCATCCATGTCTGATCGTCAACGTATCCGCGCATCAGGACCGGACCGTGAGCGCGAGCTGATCAGCCGGCACGAACAGCGTTTTCATGCCGTCCGGCCGCATGCATGCCACCTCGTACAGACCCTCATTCGTGCCCTGCACGGTGCCGCGCCAGCCGTCCACGAAGGCAAAAAAGTCATCCTTCGCATGAATGACAACCCAGTCGCCCGCGTCGAAAGCTGACCCGCGCATTACAGGATCGCCAGCTCGGAGGGATCGAACGGCTCGGTCTCGTATGGTGCGTCGGCCGATTCGTCAAGACGCACCTGTACCAGTTCCACATCGCCGCGCTTTTCGACGCGCATAACTGTTCCGGCGCGGCCTTTGTGAAGGCTTTCCTCGTTGGTCACTTGGACCGAGTTCCATGCTTGCATTTTTTTTCCTATGGCCGGGCGATGAATGCCCGGCGCCGCGCTGCCCGGCCAGCGCGCGGCGCTGGGTGTTGTCAGGCGAAGGCGTCCGGTTCAAACCAGCGCACAGGCCGGCGCGTGCCGTGCTGGCGCAGCGCTGCACGGTCTGCGCGCTCTTGGTCCAGGCGTGCCAACAGGGTCAGGCGCTGCGCTTCGCGGATGGCGCTCTCGCGCGTGGCGTGCTCTGACACTGCCACAAGGTGGCCTGAGTGGCGCTGGTAGGCGACTGCGAAGCCGCCCTGAATGGCAATGGCGATGTGTTTCATCAGCGCACCGCCACCAAGTTTCCGAAGTCGTCAACGACAGCACAAAAAGCACTGTGCCCGCGCAGCACTGCGAAAAATTCCGGCATCGCCAATGACACCGTGTAAAAGCGTCTGTCATAGCTGGTTTTCCAGAATGAAATCATCGTTCTCACCTTTGCTGCCCCTATCCCCTGGCCCCATCGCAAAACGGGTGCCGGGCGGGTTTGCGAGATAGGGAAGCTGGGGAACTGGAGTGACGTTGGTCTTTTCCTATCCCCGCCCGGCATCGCCAATGTAGTCAATGCCCTATGTAGTAGTCAATTGGGCATGCACTTGATGGGCAATTGACCATGTACTACATTGACCGCCAAAGGGGAAACTGCTATGCCAAATTTTGCGATTGGCGATGTCCTAGACCGCGTGCGCGCCGCCCACGGCTTGGAATCGGATTACCAGCTTTTCAAGCGCTACGGCTTCAGCATGCAGAAGCTCGGCAACTGGCGCCACGGGCGCGCGCTGCCCGATGAAAAAGCCTGTCGAATCCTGGCCGAAGCAGCCGGCCTGGACCCGCTCGTTTTGCTTGCCCAGGTGCAAGCCCAGCGCAGCCAATCGACCGAAGCCCGCACGTTGTGGGAAGCCGTCGCGCTGCGCCTCTCGCACGCGTCCGCAGGTCTGGCCGCTGCAATTTTTTCAGTGCTGATTGCTACATCTTTTGTAGCTACTGAGGCACGCGCAGCAAGCGCTGGCGAGGGTGCAGACCCTCATTTTGTCGAGCGCATCAGTTTATACATCGTATCGATCTAAACAGGCTGCTGACCGCGACCTATTGGCGCTCGGTTGTTTGCACAGAAGAAATGAACTAAAGTTCAACTATTGAACAGCAATTCATTTCTTATGGCCTACCGACGAACACCAAGCGTTGAGCTGCGCTTAGCCGACAACCGCAATCGCATACTGGCAGCGGCCCGAGCCATGGTGGGCGAAGGTGGTTGGTCTGAAGCGCAGGTCAGTCATGTCGCTGCGGCCGCCGGACTGGCTACGGGCACGGTGTACCGCTATTTCCCATCGAAGGCACACCTGTGCGTCGAAGTGTTGTCCGCAGTGTCTCAGCGCGAGGTCGACGTTCTCCAGGCCATCGCCGATGGCCCAGGAACGGCGATGGAACGGCTGCGCGGCGGAGTGACCGCCTTCGTCATCCGCGCCATGCGCAATCGCCGCCTGGCCTATGCATTGATTGCCGAACCTTGCGAGCCAGAGATCGACCAAGCCCGCCTGACGTATCGGCACGCCATTAGCGAACAAATCGTGCGCATCGTACGCGCAGGCCAAGAGGCTGGAGACTTCCGTGCCAATGTCGATCCGAACACTGCCGCTACCGTCATCGTGGGCGGTTTTATGGAAGGCCTGATTGGTCCACTGTCTCCGTTGAGCGCCGATTTCGGCCCGGCTTTGGCGCACGATGCCAGTGCCGTCAGCGAGTTGGCCGGGGACATTGCCGACATCTGTTGCGCTGCCATTGCAGCGGCGCCCGGTCAGGTTATGAAGCTTTCGCAACCCCAAAACGCAACCCGAAGGAGACACGCATGAACGCCCCCCTGACCCTTAGCCAGTTGCAGCCAGCCCCTGCGGCGCCCGATCGGTACGCCACCCACGTCGTGAAAAACCAGGCAGCGCCCGCTGCAGGCTTTAATGCGTTCGGTGGCGATGTGGTACTCAATGCGGCCATTGGGCGGGAGGCTGCTTGGGTGGCGCCTGCAGCGTCTGCGCTGGGCGCGCTGGCCGGCGATGCCGATGTGCAAGAGCTTGCGCGCCTTGCGAACAAGCACCTGCCCGAACTCAAAACGCACGACCGCTACGGCAACCGCATTGACTGGGTCGAGTTTCACCCGGCCTGGCACGAACTGATGGCCTTGGCCTGGAAGCACGAGGTGCACTCGCTGGCGTGGAACTCAACCGCACCCCACCCACATTTCGCGCGTGCCGTGCAGTCTTACCTATGGAATCAGGTGGAGCACGGGGTCGGTTGCCCCACTGGCATGGCCTACGCGGCCTACGCCGGCTTTGAGTCCGAGCCGGCGCTCAAAATTTGGGCGGAGAAGGTGCGCGGCACGCAGTACGAGTTCAGCCGCCGCGAGGTCGCCGAAAAATCTGCGGTGGTCATCGGCTACGCCATGACAGAAAAGCAAGGTGGCTCCGACCTGCGCGAGACGCAGACCACGGCGGTGCTGTCGCACTCATCGGACTACCATGGCGCGATGGCCCACTGGTACGAACTGACTGGCCACAAATGGTTCTGCTCGGTGCCGCAGTCCGACGGCTTTTTCACGTTGGCCAAGGTGGCTGGGGGAGTGACCTGTTTCTTCCTGCCGCGCACCCTTCCGGACGGCAGCTACAACCGCTTTTTCATCCAGCGGCTGAAGGACAAGAGCGGCAACAAATCCAATGCGTCGAGCGAAATTGAATACAGCGGCACGCTCGCCATCCGCGTGGGCGCCGAGGGCGCAGGCCTCCGGGAAATCCTGTCCCACTCCCATTTGACCCGCCTGGATTTCGCCGTGGGTTCGGCGGGCCTGATGCGCCAGTCGCTCACCTTGGCGCTGAACCACTGCGCCACCCGAACCGCCTTTGGTGGCCCGCTGGCCCGCCAGCCGATGATGGCCAACGTGCTGGCCGACATGGCTGTCGAGGTGGAAGCGGCAACGCTTCTGGCCTTGCGCGTGGCAAAGGCGACCGACTACATCGGGCGCGACGCGCAGCAAACGGCCTTTGCGCGCGCCGCCACGCCCATGGCGAAATTCTTCAACTGCTCGCGTGCACCCGCAGTGGCCAACGAGGCGCTGCAATGCCACGGCGGCAATGGTTTCATCGAGGAGAACCCGATGGCGCGCATTTACCGCGAGGCGCCGCTCAACAGCGTCTGGGAAGGCGCCGCCAACATGATGTGCATGGACGTGCGCCGCGCCATGCGCAAAGACCCCACCTGCCGCGACGCGCTGCTCGAAGAAATTCACAGTGTGCGCGGCCAGCACAAATTGTTCGACGCGTTCGCCGCCCACCTGGCGCCGCTGGTGGACGGCATGCTGGAAGACGAATTCCTGGCGCGGCCGGCGAGCGAAGCCCTCGCCCGCGCCATCCAGGGCGTCGAGCTGCTGCGGCATTCAACCCCCGAGGTGGTCGATGCGTTCATGACCACCCGCCTGGGCAGCACGCCAGCCAGCTGGGGCGCGATGTTCGGCAGCATGGGCGCGTCCGTGAGCAAGGCACAGGCCGACATCATCGTGGACCGTGCCCAAGTGGTTCGATGAAGGATCTTTGAACCATGGACGCCACCGCCGCCTCCCCTACCCGCTCCAAACTGATGAGCGGCGACCAGTACCGCGAATCGCTGCGCCGCTACCAACCCGTCGTCTATGTCGATGGTCACTTGGTCGAAAGCGTTGCCGACGAACCTTCGCTCAAACCGGGCGTCAACGCCCTGGCCTTCACCTACGATTTTGCGCTGGACCCTGCCATGGCGCCCATCGCGCTGGCCACCCAGTCCGAGCGCAACCGGGTGGTCAACCGCATGCTGCATGTGAATGAGTCTTCGGGTGATTTGCTCAACAAGCTCGAAGCGGTCCGGGTGCTGTGCCAGGAAACGGGTTGCGCCCAGCGCTACCTGGCGCACGATGCGCTCAATGGTCTTGCACAGGCTACGGCGCACATCGACGACGTGCAGGGCTCGACTGAGCATCGCGCCCGCTTCCAGGCCTATCTGGCCGATGTGCAGGACCGCGATTTGTCGCTCGGCATCGCCATGACGGACGCCAAAGGCGACCGCAGCCAAAAGCCGCACGAGCAAGCCAACCCGGACACCTATGTGCACGTGGTGGAGCGCAGTGCCAAGGGCATCGTCATCAGCGGCACCAAGGCCATCGTCACCGGCGGGCCGTACATGCATGAACTGCTGGTAATGCCAAGCCGCAACATGACGCAGCGAGATGCCGACTTCGCCGTGTGCTGCGCCGTGCCCATCGATGCCAAAGGCATCACCCTGGTTTCCCGGCCTGCAGGGCGCCCCGGCGAGAAGCTGGAGCACGGCGACGCGCTGTTCTCGCGCAGGTACGGGCAAGCTACGGCGGTGGTGATTTTCGACAAGGTGTTCGTGCCTTGGGAGCGGGTGTTTTATGAAGGCGAGTGGGAGCACACCCACGTGCTGACCTACAGCTACGCCACCCACCACCGGCACAGTTGTATCGCCGCGCGTGCCGGTTTTGGCGACTTGTTGATTGGCGCCGCCGCGCTGATGTGCGAGGCCAACGGCTTCGACCCCGGCAAGAAGAGCAATTTGCGCGAGCCGATGGTCGAACTCATCAAAATCACCGAAGGCTTTTATGCCTGTGGCGTCGCCGCCAGTGTGTATGCGACTCAAGACAAGCACAGCGGCTCGTTCATGCCGGAACCGGTGTTCGCCAACATCGGCAAACTGCTGCTCGCCACGCAGATTTACGATATGCACCGGCTTGCGCACGAGGTCTCCGGCGGCCTCATCGTCGCCCTGCCCGGCCCCGACGAAGATCACAACCCTGCTACTGCCGCCACGCTGGCCGAGGTGCTGCGCGCCAACCCCGACGTGCCTTACGACAAGCGCATCGAAGTGGCGCGCTTCATGGAAGACCTGACGGCCTCCTACCAAGGCGGGTGGTACTCGCTCATCAGCCTGCATGGCGGGGGCTCGCCTGCGGCCATGAAGCAGGAAATCTGGCGCAACTACCCCGTAGGCAACAAGGTGGAGCTGGTGGAACGGCTGCTGGAGCGTGGTGTACTGCACCAGGAGGATCGCGCCATCACCCGCAACCGCCAGCCGGGACGCTGCTGCGACACCGGGTGCACCACGCCGGGCCAGCCCGTGATGGTGCCGCTTCCGGTCGGGCGCAAGGCGGCCGATGGCTCCGGCGAGACACCGAAGCATTGATCGGTATTCCTGATCCGGCCGCAGTTCCCCAGCGCAAGCGCGTGCATTAAGACGCTTGCGCTGCCCGCACGATCTTTCTCGCCATGCTCCAGCGGTGCACTTCGCTCGGGCCGTCGTAGATACGAAATGCGCGCATGTCGGTAAAGATGCGCATCACGGGGGTTTCGGCGGTGACGCCCTGGCCACCCAGAATCTGGACACAACGGTCAACCACGCGCCACTGTGCCTCGGAGCAGACCACTTTGGCACGGCTGGACTCGAAATTGCACTTCTGGCCTTGGTCGAGCAGCCATGCGGTATGCCAGATGTGCAGCCGCGAAGTCTGCAAATCCATGTCGTTGTCGGCCAACATGAAGCCAACTCCTTCGTGTTCGGCCAGCGGCTTGCCGAAGGCTTCACGCCGACGGGCGTAGTCCACGGCCAGGTCGTGTGCGCGGCGCGCTTGGCCCAGCCAGCGCATGCAATGGGTCAGCCGGGCCGGCGCGAGGCGGACCTGGGCGTAACGGAATCCCTTGCCAGGCTCGCCCAGGATGTCGGTGGCCGGTACCCGCACATCGGTAAAGCGCAGCACGCCGTGTCCGCCGGTGAAACACCGGTCCATGGCGTCCATGTTGCGCGCGAGCACGATGCCATCGCGGTCCATGTCGGTCAGGAACATGGTGGCTGCACCGTCTTCCATTTTTGCCATCACGATGGCGTAGTGGGCGTCTTCTGCGCCGGTGATAAACCACTTGGTGCCATTGATGACGTAGTCCTCCCCGTCGCGCACCGCCGTGGTGGCGAGCATGGACGGGTCAGAACCAGAACCGGGCGACGGCTCGGTCATGGCAAAGCAGGAGCGCGTTTGGCCCGCAGCCTGCGGGCGCAGCCAACGCTCTTTTTGCGCGGCACTTGCCACCGCCTCCATCAGATGCATATTGCCTTCGTCGGGTGCATGGATGTTGAGCGCAGTGGGACCCAACCACGAATAGCCTGCCTCCTCAAACACGACGGCCTTGGCCACATGGCTCAAGCCCAGGCCGCCCATGTCCCGCGAGACATGGGGCGTTAGCAGCCCGGCAACCCGCGCACGCTCGACCAGTTCGCGCCGCAAGGCTTCGCTCGGTCCATGCGAATTTTGGCGCTCGTCGTTCTCCAGGGGGATCACCTGCTCGGCGATGAAGCTGCGAGTCTTTGCCTGCAGTTCCAGCAATTCTGGTGGGAGTTCAAAGTTCATGGCGTAGGGCCCCTCGGTGGAAACGGCGATACACGAACAAGCATGGCCATTGCGCGTTTGACGCGGGAGATGGAGAAAACCCAGTCTATTGCGTGTAGGCACTTGCAGAGGTCGCACCGGCGTCATGGAGTCCCGAAGTGGACTCTCCGTCGAGAGCCATTGCTACCATTGGTACATGCCATCACCACCATCACCACCCTCCCCATCCACGCCCAACATCTCCTTCGGCCACGCAGGCCGCATCTGCCTCGTGACGGGCGCTGCGCAAGGCATAGGCGCCGCCTGCGTGCGGCGCTTCGCTGCCGAAGGTGCGCATGTCGTGCTGGCGGATGTCGACGATGCGCGCGGACAAGCACTGGCGGCCGAGCTTTCGGGCCGGTATGTGCACTGCGACGTCGGCAACAAAGCGCAGGTGGATCAACTGCTGCAGCAGGCGCTCGCCTGGAAGGGCCGCGTCGATGTGCTGGTCAACAATGCCGGCATCTTCCGCGCGGCTGATTTTCTTGAGGTCACAGAAGAAGATTTTGACGCTGTCCTGCGCGTCAACATCAAGGGTGCGTTTTTGGTGGGCCAGGCGGTGGCGCGTGCCATGGCGCAGGCTGGGCGCGGCTCAGTCGTTAACATGAGCTCGGTCAACGGTACCCTCGCCATCCCCAACATTGCCAGCTACAACGTCAGCAAAGGCGGTATCAACCAGCTCACGCGCGTGATGGCGCTGGCGCTGGCGCCGCACAACATTCGTGTGAACGCCGTCGCGCCCGGCACCATTGCCACCGAGCTGGCGGCCAAGGCGGTCCTCACCAGCGATGAGGCCAAGCGAAAAATCATGAGCCGTACGCCCATGGGCCGGCTGGGCGAACCGTCTGAGATTGCCGATGTGGTGGCCTGGCTTGCCAGCGACGCGGCCAGCTATGTGACGGGCGAGATCGTCACCGTCGACGGCGGCCGGATGACTTTGAACTACACCATGCCCGTGTGAAATCATCCTGCGAGACAATGGCAGCCATGCGATTTCTCCACACCATGCTGCGCGTCGGCAAGCTTGAACGCTCCATCGAGTTCTACACCAACGTGATTGGCATGCAGCTGCTGCGCCGGTCCGAGAACCCGGATTACAAATATTCGCTGGCCTTCCTTGGTTTCGACGGCGGCAACCCCGGTCAGGCCGAAATCGAGCTGACCTGGAACTGGGACACCGACCACTACGAGCTGGGCACGGCCTACGGCCACATCGCCCTGGGCGTGCCCGATGTCGCCGCCGCGTGCGAGGCCATCCGCGCCGCCGGCGGAAAAATTACGCGCGAAGCTGGCCCGGTGAAGGGTGGGCGCACGGTGATTGCCTTTGTCGAAGACCCCGATGGCTACAAGATCGAGCTGATCGAGCGACCCGCCGAGGCGGCCGGTGCCGGGCTGCGTTGAAGCTGCGTAAAGCGGGTTTGCAATCACTTTGATAGCTATTCACACAATACAGATAAGCGCTAGAGCCTGTTTTTAATGTTATTTCTAGATAAAAACTGGCAACTCGCACAATCGCTCGCACTTTGCCTTACGGTGCCAAGTTGATGCGCGAGTCTCCTTCCCTTCTGGAGCGCACCATGCAGGAATGGCGCGGCCAGGGTGACCTGTGGGTGTTTGGCTACGCCTCGTTGATTTGGCGCCCGGAGTTCGACTACCTGGAGCGGCGCGAGGCGCGCGTGCATGGCTGGCACCGCGCGCTCAAGATGTGGAGCCGCATCAACCGCGGTACGCACGAGTGCCCCGGTCTGGTCTTTTGCATGCTGCCCGGCGGCAGTTGTCGCGGCATGGCCTACCGCGTCCCCGAAGCGCAGGGCGAGCAGACGCTGGTCAAGCTGTGGGAGCGAGAAATGCCGATCCCTGTGTACCAACCACGCTGGCTCGTCTGCCATACCCCCGCCGGCCCGGTGCGCGCACTGAGTTTTACCCTGGCACGCAGCAGCCCCAGCCACACCGGCGACCTACCCGCCGACGAGTACCGCCGCATCTTTCGGCAAGCGCGCGGGCGCTATGGCAGTACGCTGGACTACGCCCAGGCCACGCAGGATGGCCTGCGCGCTGTAGGCATCCGCGACCGCCGGCTGGAGCGCCTGATTCGCGCGGCGAGCAGTGACAAACCGGTCGACGAATCTGGCTAACCGCAACTGAGCGCATCCTGACGGAGTCGTTTGCTCAATGCTCGCCGTTGGCGTACCGTGGTTTTCTTTGCACTGCCACCGCGAGACCGCCATGCTCCAATCCCTGCCCGCCCCTTCCCACGTCCTCGCCGTGCAGCTCAGCAGTGATCTGAGCGGCGACGATGTGCGCCAGTACAAGGCCCTGCTGCACACCCATGTCCAGCAGCCGGAGCGCCTGGGTCTGCTGATCGACATGAGCGATTTGAACGACATGGCCATGGGCACTCTGGCGCCCGGCGTGCGCGCTGATCTCGATTTGTTGAAGCACGCAAGCCAGTTTGACCGGCTCGCCCTGGTGTCCGACAAGCACTGGCCGGGCCTGCTGTTGCGTATGGCCGGGCCCTGGCTGCACGGTATGCAACTGCGGCAGTTTGCCTCTGCCGAGCGCGAGCAGGCCCTGCAGTGGGTGGCCGAAGCGGCGGTGGAGCAAACCGTGGTTGTTCTGCCGCCTGCACTCCGGCTGATTCCCACCACCAGCGAGGGCCTGCTGGCCTTTGAGATCGACGGACCGATTTCGCGCGCCAGCGTCGCCAGCGTTCTGCCGCAGATACAGGCCTTTCTGGACCGGCATGAACACATCGACGTGCTCGCGCATTTCAAGCACTTTGGCGGTATTGAACCGGCGCTGTATCTGCAGCCCGGGCTGCTGCAGATGAAGTTCAAGGCGATCCCCAAGGTGGCGCGCTACGCCCTGGTGGCGGCGCCTGGCTGGATGGATACCCTCGCGCATACGCTGCGGCCGCTGCTCGGCGATATGCAACTGCGCAGCTTTACCGAGTCGGAACTGGCCCAGGCCTGGGAATGGCTCGCTGCGCAGCCGCGATGAGAGCCCGGACCGATTTGCGGCGCACTCGCTGACAGCCAAAGGCCATGGATCGCTGCACCATGGCGGGCGGGAATCTCTTGCGCACTGCCTAACCTGGGGAATTTTTATGCACCGCTTTGCCCTCGCCATTGCTGGCGCCATCACCCTCGGCCTTGCGGGCTGCTCCAGCCTCATGCCCGGCCACGGCGCTATGCACGCGCCCAGTGCCACGGCGCGGTTGGAACCGACGCGCGGCAACCAGGTAAGCGGCAGCGTGCGTTTCACCCAGATGGGCGAGCAGCTGCAGTTGCGCGGCGACATCAAAGGCCTGGCGCCCCATTCCGAACACGGCTTTCATGTGCACGAAAAGGGCGACTGCTCCAGCGGCGACGGCAACAGTGCCGGTGGCCACTTCAACCCGCACAACACCCGGCACGGCATGGCCATGGGCGCAGAGCACCACACCGGCGACTTGCCCAGCATTCGCGCCAATGCGCAGGGCGTAGCGCACATCGACGTCAAGATCACTGGCGTGCGCGTAGGCAGCGGTATGGACGACATCGTTGGCCGTGGCCTGATCGTGCACCGCGACCCGGACGATTTCATGACCCAGCCCACCGGCGACGCCGGCCCGCGCCTGGCCTGCGGGGTGATTCGGCGCGATGGATTAGGATAATTTCAGATACTGAAATCAGCGCCCTAAACCATAGTCGCAGCTCGCCGGAATCGCGGCGGGCCGGTGAAGATTTCTCGGGCTTCAACGCCCCGGCTGAAACCGCGCAGCGAGGCAACAAGGCGATTTATCCCGACCTTGGTATGCCTTGTCATGTGGTTCAGAGTGTTACCTGCATTTCGGTGTAGCGTTCGCGCCCTGTTGCCAGGGTCCCATGCACAACACGAGCCTGTGGTTCGGCCGTTCGACCTAGCGCAGCGGTCCTGCCGCCAACGCCAGGCAGCTCTATGGCCTGGGTCAGTAGCAACTCAGATTAGAGTAGCAACCGACTGATCAGTCGTTAATGCATGCCATACTGTTTTGATGGAAACCACTTCGCAGTCCACCGTGCCCACAGACGCCGACCGCCTCCACGAAATCGGCAGGCCGAGTGTGCGGATCCGCATGCCTGCCGACAAGCGCATCCAGCAGATTCTCGATTGTGCCTTGCAAGAGTTTTCGGAACATGGTTTCCAGCGCGCACGCATGGACGATATCGCGCAGCGCTGCGGGCTGTCCAAGGGCGGACTTTACGCACACTTCAATAGCAAGGACGCGTTGTTCGAGGCCTTGCTGACCCGCTCTATCGCCCCACCTGACGTCAAGGCGATGGACCTGCCACGGCCGCTTGAGGTGCAGCCGCTGGCAACGTGGCTGGTTGACCAGATGTACGACGCGCTGGCGAATCCACGCACCATGGCGACCATGCGCCTGCTGATTGCCGAAGGCGCACGGGTGCCGCATTTGGTCAAATTGTGGAGCAAGCACGTGAGCGAGCCCCAGATGGCCATGCTGGCCGAGGCGTTTCACGAGAGCACCGCAGGGCAAGGTCGTACTCGGTCGGTCATCGTGCGCGAGCCGTGGCTCGCTGCGGCGCCGGTCCTGCATGCCTTGTTGTCCCAGTTGATTCTGGGCGAGCACCTGGAGATCGACATGGCCCACATGCGCAAGGCCCATGTGGAGATGCTGTGCGAGTTGCTGGAACCGGCCGCAAAGCAGGCGCCTTCGGCAGGCCACGATTTCCCCTCCGCCCGGCGGACGGCGCGGTGATACACAGCGCTCACAGCCACGGCGACGCATGCGGGAAGGCTGTCGAGGCGACAGCGGTCGTGCTGCGTGCGCGCGGGCTGTGCAAGTCCTACGGTATGGGCGAGGTCACGGTGCATGCGCTGCGCGATGTCGATCTCGACCTGCATTCTGGCGAACTGATGGTGCTGCTGGGCGCCTCGGGCAGCGGCAAGTCGACGCTGCTCAATATCCTCGGCGGCCTCGATGTGGCCACCAGCGGCACCGTCACCTACGTCGACGGCCAGGGAAATCTTCAACTGGACCAGCTTGACAGCGACGGGCTGACTGAATACCGGCGCGCGCACATCGGCTTCGTGTTCCAGTTCTACAACCTGATCCCCAGCCTGACCGCGCGCGAAAACGTGGCGCTCGTGACCGACATCGCGCAGGATGCGATGGCACCCGACGACGCGCTGGCACTGGTGGGCCTGGAAGAACGGCTGGACCACTTTCCCTCGCAGCTGTCCGGCGGTGAACAGCAGCGTGTGGCGATTGCGCGCGCCATTGCCAAGCGGCCCGACGTGCTGTTCTGCGATGAGCCGACCGGCGCGCTCGATGCCGAGACCGGCAAGCTGGTGCTACGTGTGCTCGACCAGGTCAATCGAGAGACCGACACGACGATCGCGATCATCACCCACAATGCCGCCATTGGCGCACTCGGCGACACGGTGCTGCGCATGAGCAGCGGCGAGATCGTCGAGCGCAAGCGCAATGCACAGCGCGCCAGCGTTGATGACATCGCTTGGTGAGGGCGCGGTGAATAGGCCCCCACGCTCACTGCATTCGCTGCCCCCCGAGGGGGCGCATCAGTCCCTTCAGAGCGGCCGGGCGGTACTGACATGAACACCCTCCACCGCAAGCTGCTGCGCGAACTCTGGCAACTCAAAGGCCAGATGGCGTCGATCGCGCTTGTGGTGGCTACCGGCATCATGACGGTGCTGACCATGCGCGGCAGTTACGACACACTGGTGCAGGCGCAGCAGTCGTACTACGCACAGACACGCTTTGCCGACGCCTGGGCGCCTCTCAAGCGCGCCCCCAACAGCCTGCGCGAGCGCATCCAGGCGATTCCTGGCGTGGCCAATGTCGATACCCGTGTCAGTTTTCTTGCCACCCTCGACCTGCCCGGCCTGGACGCACCGGCGCAGGCACGGCTGGTATCGCTGCCCGAGCAGCGGCGCCCCGAGATCAACGACATCCGCATTCGCAGCGGACGCTACCTCGCGCCAGGTGCTGCGAGCGAGGTGCTCATCAGCAGCAAGTTCGCCGATGCTCGCGCACTGAAGCCGGGCGACACGCTGCGCGCCATCATCAACGGCCGCGCGCGCACGCTCGATATCGTCGGCATCGCGATTTCACCCGAGCACACCTATGCCGTTCCGCCCGGCGCGCTGTACCCGGACGACAAACGCTACGGCGTACTGTGGATGGGTCGCAAAGTGCTGGGACCGGCCTACGACATGGACGGCGCGTTCAACGAAGCCGTTCTCACGCTGAGCCCAGACGCAAACCCGCAAGCCGTGTTGTCGCGCATTGACACCCTGCTCGACCCCTATGGCGGCCTGGGCGCCTACCTGCGCAAGGACCAGGCTTCGCACCTGATTCTGCAGGGCGAACTCGACAGCAACAAAGTGATGGGCACCGTCGTGCCTGCGGTGTTCCTGGGCGTAGCCGCATTTCTGCTCAACCTCGTGCTGACGCGCTTGATAGCTACCCAGCGCGGAGAAATCGCCGTGCTCAAGGCCTTCGGCTACCGCAGCCGAGAGGTGGCCATCCACTACCTTCTGTTCGCGATGGCCGCCGTAGCCTTCGGCGCCGCCATCGGCGCCGTCGCGGGAACCCTGCTCGGCAGCGCCTACGTCAATCTGTACGGCGCCTATTTCGACTTTCCGCAGCTCGACTACCAGCTGAGCCCGCTGCTGCTTGCCATTGCGACCGCCATCACCGTTGTCGCTGCCGCCGCCGGCGCACTGCTCGCGGTGCGCCGGGCTGCACTGTTGCCGCCAGCTGAGGCGATGCGCCCCGAGCCACCGGCGAGCTTCAAGCCGGGCTGGCTGGAGCGTTCGGGTCTGACACGCCCCCTGCCGTCGTCAGCACGCATGGTGCTGCGCAACGTGCAGCGCAAGCCACTGCAGGCGCTGCTGTCGTCGCTGGGCGTGTCATTCTCCGTAGCGATCCTGATCATCGGCTTGGCCATGTTCGATGGCGTGCAATGGATGATGGACCTGCAGTTCCGTGTCATCCAGCGCGAGGATCTGTCGGTGTCATTCGACGAGCCGCGCACCGTCGCAGTCACGTACGACTTTTATAACCTGCCCGGCGTCACGCGGGTCGAAGCCTACCGCTTGGCGCCAGCACGCTTGCGCTCTGGGCATTTCGAGAAGGAAATCGCCATCCAGGGGCTGGCGCCGGACGGCAGATTGCGCCGTATCGTCAGCGCATCGGGTGGCGAGCAGCCACTTCCGGCCGAGGGTCTGGTGCTCAGTGCCATTCTGGCGCGGCAACTGCATTTGGCGGTTGGCGACCAGGTCGATGTCGCGTTCCTCGAAGGTCAGCGGCGCCGGATGCAGCTGCCGGTGGCTGGCATCGTCGACGACTTGCTCGGTGTTTCAGCGACCATGAACCGTGATGCGTTGCAGCGCGCCATCGGCGGTCCGGTGATGGTCTCCGGTGCCTACCTGTCGGTGGCGGCCGACGCCCTGCCCCAACTCGAACGAACCCTGAAGGCTGCCCCAGCTGTCGCCGGAGTGGCATCGCCGAGCACGATGCTGGCGTCGTTCGAGAAACAGATGGACGATTCCCTGTTCATCGCCGTCGGTTTCCTGCTCGGTTTCGCCTGCGTGATCGCGGTCGCGGTGATCTACAACGGCGCGCGCATTTCGCTGTCGGAGCGCGGGCGCGAGCTGGCCAGTCTGCGCGTGATGGGGTTTCGCCGCAGCGAAGCCGCGATGCTGCTGCTCGGAGAGCAGGCACTGATCACGCTGATGGCGATTCCGATCGGGTGGTTGCTCGGCTACGGATTGTCTTATGCGGTCGTCGCCGCGCTGCAAACCGATACCTACCGCATTCCGCTGGTGGTCCACGCCCCGACCTACCTGCTGGCGGCGGCGATCGTGGTCGCCGCCGCCGTGGCCAGCGGGGCCCTGGTGCGGCGCCGAATCAACCGCCTTGACCTGATCGCCGTACTCAAGACACGAGAGTGAGTTTTCAATGAACGACACCCACAAGCAACTCCATGCAACGACCGAGGCACCGAACGGCAAGCCTGACGACAAACCCAGCAACAAGCCAGCCGTTCGCAAAGCAGCCAAACCGAAGCCGGTCCGCTGGAAGAAATGGCTGATCATTGCCGGCATCGGCGCGGCGGCTCTTGCCTTGGCCGCCGTGATGCTGCAGCCGTCGGTAATCGACGTGCAGCTTGCCCAGGCCACGCAAGGCCCGCTTTCGGAGGCTGTCGAGGCCCAGGGGCAGACGCGCGCCAAACTGCGCTACACCGTCGCCGCTTCGATCAGCGGGCGGCTGCTGCGCACCAGTATTGGCGTTGGCGATCGCATCGAGCGCGGCGATGTGCTCGCACAAATCGCGCCGCCCCCGACCGATGCCCGCTCGCTGGCCACTGCGCGCGCCGAGCTTGCAGCGGCGCAGGCGCGGCAGCGCCAGGCCCATGCGGTGCTCGCCGAAGCGACCAGCGGCGCCAGGCTTGCGAGCACCGAGGCGGCGCGCCGCAGCGAGTTGTTTCGCATGGGCATGGTCAGTGTCGAGTCGCGCGACGCCTATGCGCAGACAGCCCAGGCTGCGGCGGACCGTGTTGCCAGCGCCGAGGCATCTCTCGTCGCAGCCGGGGCCGAGGTACAAAGCGCACGCTCGCGCCTGCTCGGCGCAGGCACTGCGGGCGATGATGCCGGTGCGATCATGGTTCGCGCGCCGGTCAGCGGCCATGTGCTCAAGGTGATCGAGGAGAGCGAGCGCGTGGTGCAGGCGGGCAGTCCCTTGTTCGAACTGAGCCAGGGCGAAGCGCTTGAATTGGTGGTGGATGTGCTGACGCAAGACGCCGTGCAGGTGCAGGCGGGCCAGCCAATCGACATCACCGGCTGGGGTGGGCCGAGGGCCTTGGTCGGCAAGGTTCGCTATGTCGAGCCCGGCGCTTTCACCAAGGTGTCTGCCCTGGGCGTGCAGGAGCAACGCGTCAACGTCATCGGCGACCTCGACGCTGCGCCGCCCACTTTGGGTGCGGGCTATCGAATCGAGGCCGCGATCGTCACCTGGTCCGGCAATCAGGTGCTGCAAATACCGACCGGCGCCTTGTTCCGCCGCGCTGGCGCTTGGCAGACGTTTGCCGTCGAAGAAGGCCGTGCGCGCCTGCGCAGGCTGGAGGTGGGCCACCGCAACGCTGAGTTTGCCGAGGTCACGGCGGGCATCCAGGCTGGCGAATCGGTGGTCGTTTTTCCGTCGGATCTGGTGGCTGATGGCGTGCGCGTGCGCGACGGATCTGCACGGCATTCAATTCAGGGGATGCAGTTCTAAGGACTGCTTGGGCGGCGGCTTCAGCGAGCTTGGCACCGCGCCCGCAGCAAGCTGGCTGCACGCTCCAGGTCAGCGAGCGTGTCGATGTCGGTGACCACGCCGCAGTCTTCCACTGGCAGGCTGAGCAAGGCGCCTCGCTGCGCCGCGGCGCGCAGGAGGACGCTGGCGCCCTGCTCCCCGGTCAGTGCCATTAACTGCGGCCCCAGGGCTGCCGCAAAACCCACTGGATGACCGCGTTGACCGCCAAACACCGGGGCAACCACCTCGGCGCCGCTCGCCAGGGTTACAGCAATCGCGCGCAGCGTGCCCGCCTGCACCAAGGGCAAATCCCCTGGCAGCACGAGCCAGCCCGCCGCTTCAGGCGTGGCGCGCACCGCCGCAGCGATGGAATCGCCCATGCCGGGGTGGCCCGCATCTTCCAGGTGCCAGGGCAAGCCGCTGGCACGCACGGCAGCCAGCGTGTGCTCCAGCACGCAGCGACCCTCCAGCATGGCCGCCAGCTTGTGCACTTGCCCTCCCGACGTGCGAAACCGCTCGCCTCGGCCCGAGGCCAGTACCAGCACGCAGGGCAGAGGAGCATCAGGTGAAGGGGAAGGCATGGCAAAGGCTCTACAAGGGATGGGGATGGGGCTTGGGCGCGGCACAATCCTGCCATGAACCCGCCCTCCACTCCCCTGGCAACCCACCTCGCCGATCTGCGCAAAAGCTACGAGCGCGCCGAGCTGAACGAAGCCGCCTCGCACGCTGACCCACTGCAGCAGTTCAACAAATGGTTGAGCGAAGCCATCAGCGCCCAACTGCCCGAGCCCAATGCCATGACGCTGGCCACCGTCGGCAGCGACCTGCGCCCGAGCACGCGCATCGTGCTCATCAAGGGCTGCGACGAGCGCGGCATTGTCTGGTTCACCAACTACGAGAGCCGCAAGGGCCGCCAACTGGCCGGCAACCCCTATGCCGCCCTGCAGTTCCACTGGGTGGAGCTGGAGCGCGTGGTGCGCATCGAAGGCGTAGTCGAAAAAGTGAGCGACGCCGAGAGCGACGCCTATTACAAAACCCGCCCGCTCGACTCGCGCATCGGCGCTTGGGCGAGCCCGCAAAGCGAGGTCATCTCGGGCCGGGGCGTGTTGGTGGCCAACGCCGCCAAATTCGGCGCCCAGTACCTGCTGAACCCTCCGCGCCCGCCACACTGGGGCGGCTACCGGCTCAAGGCCGATCGCTGGGAGTTCTGGCAAGGGCGCAAGAGTCGCCTGCACGACCGGCTGCGCTACCGCCTGCAAGACGCCGAATGGGTACGCGAACGCCTGGCTCCGTAAGCAGGTTTACCCGCTTGCGAACTGGGTCAAAGGGCCATTTTTGAGCCCCTAAACTCGGCCTGTTCAACCGACACGACCAGGAGACAACGCAATGCAAACCGCCCCCAACACACTCAAAGGCAAAACCCTTTTCATCACCGGCGCCTCGCGCGGCATTGGCCTGGCGATTGCCAAGCGCGCCGCCGCCGACGGCGCCAACATCGTCATCGTGGCCAAGACCACCGAGACGAATCCCAAGCTGCCGGGCACCATCTACAGCGCTGCCGCCGAGATCGAGGCCGCCGGCGGGCGCGCGCTGCCGCTGGCGGTGGACATTCGCGACGAAGCGGCAGTGCTTGAAGCGGTTGCCAAGGCGGTCGAAACCTTCGGTGGCATCGACATTCTGGTCAACAACGCCAGCGCCATCAGCCTCACCAACACCGAAGCCACGCCCATGAAACGCTTCGATCTGATGCATGGCGTCAACGCCCGCGGCACCTACCTTTGCACCATGGCCTGCCTGCCCGAGCTGAAAAAGTCGGCCGAGGCCGGGCGCAATCCGCAGGTGCTGACCATGTCGCCCCCGCTCACCATGCAAACGCACTGGTTCCAGCCCCACACGGCCTACACCATGGCCAAGTACGGCATGAGCATGTGCACGCTGGGCCACGCGGGCGAGTTCAAGCGCCATGGCATCAGCGTCAACAGCCTGTGGCCGCGCACCGCCGTTGCCACCGCCGCCATGCAGATGATTCCCGGAATGGATGTGGCGCTGTGCCGCACACCCCAGATCATGGCCGACGCCGCCTACTTCGTGCTCACCGACACATCGGGTGCCACCGGCAACTTCTACATCGACGACGCGGTGCTGGCTGCGCATGGCGTGACCGACTTCGATCGCTACGCCGTCACGCCGGGCAACCGCAACTTCCTGCCCGATCTGTTTCTCGATTGACCTTCATGCGATCCACCGCGTTGCCAGGAACATGACCACCGGCAGCGTCACCAGCGCCATCACCGTGGAGACCGCGATGCTCGCGGTCACCTCGGCCTCGGCCACGTCGTAGCGCTGGGCAAACAGAAACACGTTCGCGCCAATGGGCAGCGACGCGGTGACCACCAGCACGGCCAGCGCCGGCCCGCCAAAGCCCAGCGCCATGCCCAGGCTGCCCAACACCAGTGGAAAACCCAGGGTTTTGACCAAGGCCACGCGCAGCGCCGGCCTGAAGTTCGGCCCCACCTTCGAGAACGCCAGCGTCACGCCCACCAGCAACAGGGCCAGCGGCCCCAGCGCCTGGCCGAGCAGTTGCAGTGGCTTGTCGACCACGGCGGGCAGCACAAGACCGGTCTGCGCAAACAGCAGGCCGACGATGATGGGCAAGGGAACCGGGTGCAGAATGCCGTTTTTGACCGCCTGCAGTACCGTGCGCAGCATGTGCGGTTTGGGCTGGCCCGGCGTGTTGGCGCGCTCGCGCGCCGCAGCCAGTTCAAACACCACAGTGGCGCCCGTCAGCAGCACCAGTGCGTGCACCGAGATCAGGGTGAACAGCGTCACCAGTCCGGCCTCGCCGAAGGCCAGGCCGATCAGCGGCACACCAATCATCAGACTGTTGCCAAAAATGTAGGCCAGCGCCCGCGCCGCCGCCAGCGTGGTGAAGCCCTGCAGCGCCAGCGTGGCGGCAAAAACCAGGGCGGCGGCCGCGAAGTAAATACCGACCGGGCCAAAATCCAGCGCTTCAATGTGCACCGTGCTCATGGTGCGAAACAGCAGTGCCGGCGCCAGCACCATGAAGACGAGGTTGGAGAGGTCTTTCACCGAGGCGGCGCGGATCCATTCCAGGCGCGCAGCCAGAAAGCCGATGGCAATGAACAGGACGACCGGGACCAGAGAGGTGAAGACAGGAGAGTTCAAGGCGTAACTATGTTTTTGATAGCTGAAAGCGCTTGTATATAGAGCGCTGGCTCCCCATTTTCATCGAAATCTGGAAACCAGATGCCACGCACGCCTGCCACTGCGCCCGCGCTGATGAGATGCGTCTGGTCCAGAAGGGCGTACGACCAAGGCGCCCGGCGCAATATGGTCCTTCAAACCGCCACCGGCGCCACCTCAATCCGGTTCCGGCCATTTCGCTTGGCCGCATACAGTTGCTGATCCACCGCTTCGATGAAGTCGGAAGGCAGCAGGTGCGACCTGGGCACCACGGTCCCGACACCGATGCTGACGGTGAGCCGCTGCCCATGCGGTGACTGCGCGTGGGCGATGGCCTGCTTCTTGATCAGCCGCTCGCAGCGCTGGGCCACTTTCAGCGCCACGGTGGCATCGGCCTGAGGCAACAGAACGACAAATTCTTCCCCGCCGAAACGCGCCACCAGGTCGCGTGGGCCATCCAGGGCAAGATTCAGCGTTTGGGCAATATCGGTCAGGCATCGGTCGCCCTTGATATGTCCGTAGAGATCGTTGTATTGCTTGAAAAAGTCGATATCGAACATCAGGACGGACAGCGGCTGGCCGTTGTTGCGTGCGCTCTCCCATTCCAGCTCGAGGCTCGCATTGAATCGGCGCCGGTTGGCAATGTTGGTCAACCCGTCCTTGAACGACAGCGCCTCCAGCTCCTTTTGCAGTGCAAGCAGTTTCTCTTCGGTCTTTTTCCGTTCGCTGATGTCGAACATGAAGCCCACCAGCGCTTCCGGCCCACCCTCTGCATTGCGCACCACGTGCACCACATCGCGTATCCAGACATGGCCATTGTCTTTGGTGAGCGCCCGGTAGTCGGCTTCGTGGTCCAGCCCGGCCTGCGATTGCGCGACACAGAAATTGAGCACGCCTTCGCGGTCATCCGGGTGCATGCGCGCCGCCCAGTCTTCCACGCTGATCCAGCTCTCAGGCTGCCAACCCAGCAGCGCTTCGATTTGCGGGCCGATGTAGGTAAACCGCTTGCTGGCCCAATCAATCTTCCACGGAATCGCCTTGGTCGATTCCAGAAGGGTCCGGTACACCGCGTTGTCGCTGCTGAGGTCGTTCACATCGGCCATGTTCAATTTCTCCGCATTCAATATGGGTGCAACACCAACCCCAGGACCGGGGATGTGAAGACGAGAGAGTTCAAGCTAGGCGGGTTATTGCTTGTGCAACAAGATCCGGAACACGCAACGCACCGGACTCAAAAAACTATGCATTTGATAGCAATATGCGCCCATACACCAAGCGCTGGAGGCCTATTTTTATATAAAACATCGAATCAAGGTGATGTGACCGATGCTTCCGCGCAGCACCCGCCTTGTGCCCTGTCCATCAGTCGTCCATCGATGGCCGGGGCAAGCAACACCGCTCAGACCCAGCAGCTGCGAGGACGATGCCCTCTTTCACGGTTCCTGCCACTGCACAGGCAGGTTTTTGATATCGCTGTCGGTCCAGGCGGTCACGTTGGCCGTGATGAGGCTGCCATTGGCGCCACGGCTTTTGCTGACGGAGCGAACGTGCAGCTTGTAGTCTGGCGTGACCCGCTGCGCTGCCAGCATCCGCGCATTGGCTGCTGCTTCGCCGCTGCGAAGCACCGCCACCACCACGCCCACGCCGACCACCAGCGCCACACCCACAAGCGCTGGCGTCGCCATGCTCCAGGGCCGGAGGTTGCGGGCAGAGCGGGCGGCGCGCACCGGCTCGCGCCCGAGCTGCCACGCCAGCCAACCCAGCAGTGCCAGTGCCAGCACGGCCAGCCCCACAGCAACTGGCTCAGGCCCCATGCCCAGGCGCAGCTGGGCAAACGTCAGGCTGAAGGGCTGCAGAAAGGGAGAAACAAACACGGTGGCAAGCAGCGCCGCCAACAACCACACCGCCAGCCAGCGCACCACCAGTGCGGCCTGCAAGCTGCCCCGCATCAAAAAGACACCGACCACGACACCGAAGAGGTTCAAACCCGATACATAAGCCAGCCCCTGGACGAAGCTGTACGTCAGCGCAGCCAGGTCCAGCAAACCGGCGACCAACAAAACGATGCCGGCGTGCCGGAGTATGGGAAGGTGTTTTGTGTCCATAAGGTCTACGCGTTCGTGGCATGCCCAGCGACAAGCCAGGCGAGAAATTGCGCTGGCCTGGGTTTGACGGCGAGAAATCCCTGCAGCTACAGCCTGTTACGGATTGGAACACGAGTCGTCCAACCCCACCAGTCCGCCGAACTTCTTCAGACGGGAGCGGCTCTCCAAGCAGGCCTTGCGCGCAGCCTCCGCAGCTTTTTCCTTTGCCAGACGCGCAGCCTGTGCGCGTTCGCCCTGCCAATGCGCCACCCGCGCTCGGATCTGCGGCATGGCCGCCAGCGCGGCCTTTTCGCCCTCGACGATGGCTGCCGCCCGCTGGCTGAAATCCACCGGGCCCAGGTCGAGCACCTTGGGGCGGATGATCACGTCGGCCCGCGCCAGCTCGGCCTGCCCCAGCTTCTGGCCCATGATGGCAATCGACTGGTTGAGCGTGCCCAGCATGTCGCCCGGCGCCTTGCCACTGGCCTTGCTGGAAATGTCCACGGCAATCACCACATCGGCCCCCAGCTGGCGCGCCGCATCCACCGGCACCGGGCTGACCACGCCGCCGTCCACATAGTGGAATTTGCCAATGCTGACCGGCTGGAACACGCCCGGAACGCTGCTCGACGCCCGCACCGCCTGCCCCGTGTTGCCGCGCGAGAACGCCGTGCGCTCGCCGTCTTCCAGCCGCGTGGCCACGGCCACAAAAGGCTTGGCCAGTTGCTCCATGGGCTTGCGGTGCACCTGCTCGTTCACGTAATCCTCCAGCTTCTGGCCCAGCACCAGCCCGCCAGAGGACCATTGCAAGTCGCGGATGTTGGCCTCGTCCATGGCGATAGCCTTTTGCTGCAGCTCAAAGGCATTGATGCCACTGGCGTACAGCGCCCCCACCACACTGCCCGCGCTGGTGCCCGCCACCACGGCCGGCGCAAAGCCATTGGCCTCCAGCATCTTGATGACGCCGACATGCGCGAACCCCTTGGCCGCGCCGCCACCGAGGGCGATGCCAATCTTGATCGGGGGTGCCGCAGGCGAGGTTCCCGTGACCTCCGGGACGGCGGCTGGTGGACTGGTCGGGGTGCTGCTGCAGGCGGCCAGGGTGGCCAGGAGCAGAGACGTGAGCGGGCGCGAAAAGTGCGTCAGGCGGGTGCAGGGAAATCGGTTTGTCATTGAATCGGGTGTGGTGCGTCAGCCTCTTGGCTGACGCAGGAGCGAGCTACAGCTTATTGCCGGACCGGCGTCAGGGAGAGCTTGAACCCCATGGCGTGCAGCACCTTGAACAGAGTATCGGAGCTGGGCGCACGTTCCCCAGACAAGCTCTTGTAGAGACTTTCGCGCGACAGGCCAGTGTCACGCGCCAATTGGCTCATGCCGCGCGCCTTGGCAATATCACCCAGGGCGGCGGCCAGCAGCGCCGGGTCGCCGTCTTCCAGCACCTGGCGCAGGTACTCGGCCACATCCTCCTCGTCACCGAGGTAGTTAGCCATGTCAAAGGGCCGGGTCTTGATTTTGTTCATTCTGGAACTCCAGAGCCAAGGCCTTGGCCCGTTCAATGTCGCGCTCCTGGGTGGATTTTTCGCCACCTCCGAGCATCAGGATGAGGGTCGTTCCCTGCATCACGTAGTACATGCGCCAGCCCGGCCCAAAGGTTTCACGCATCTCCCAGACGTTGTCCCCCACACCTTTGTGGTCCCCGAGATTGCCCAGGGCTGCTTTGCGCAGCCGAACCTGCAGCCGCATGCGGGTGGTGCGATCTTTAAGGCCACCCAGCCACCGCGCGAAGGCTTCGGTTTCGATGACGCTGTACATGGATGAATTGTAGCCGCGCGGCTACAACCTGCAAGCCGAGAACCGATGCACAAGCGAGGATCCTTACGATGTTGAACGGGTGATGGCGCAAAGCGATTTGGAAGTGGCGAGAACCGCGCAACCAAAGCCGAAGAAAGCTCAAATAAGTCAGTTTTGATAGCTCCCAGCGCCCGCCCAATAAGCGATAGAGCCCAATTTCCCCCAAAAATCTCGCCTCACCCATCCTTCAAGAACTGCACAAACGTCTTGCGAAACTTCGCCACCTTCGGCCCCACGACTGCGGCACAGTATCCCTGGTTGGGGTTTCGCGCGTAGTAGTCGTCGTGGTAGGCCTCGGCGGCGCTCCAGTTGGAAAGCGGAGCGACTTCGGTGGTGATCGGCGCGTCATAAACGCCCTCCTCCGCCATTTCCTTGATCATCTGGCGGGCCAGTTCGCCCTGGGCCTCGGTGTCGTAATAGATACCGCTGCGGTACTGCGTCCCGACATCATTGCCCTGGCGATTGAGCTGCGACGGATCGTGCGTGGCGAAGAAGATTTCCAAAATCTCGCGCAAGCTGATGACCGTTTCGTCAAACTGCAGGCGCACCACTTCGGCGTGGCCGGTGTGGCCGGTGCACACCTGCTCGTACGTGGGATTTTGCGCGTGGCCGTTGGAATAGCCGCTTTGCACGGCGGTCACGCCGCGCACGCGGTCAAAAACGGCCTCGGTGCACCAAAAGCAGCCTCCGGCCAGGGTGATGGTCGACGTTCCGGCGGTGGTGGAACCGGGTTGGTTGTCTGGGTGGTCCATTGCGTCAATCTCCTTGATATGCGTTGTGGGTTCACCGGGCGGGATGCCAGTCGCTCACCCACACCAGCGCCGGGTTGTCGGCATGGTCCACCAGCATGCGTCGCACCCGTTCTTGCCAAAGCTGGCCAAAGCGCTCCAGCTCTGTGCTGTTCGCCTGCTCGGAAAATGCCTTGGCGACCAGCGGCCGCATCTCCTCGGGCCAGGGGACGATGGCGCTGTCGTGGTGCACCGTGACGGCCTTTCCCGTGTCGCGGCGGCGCATGCCCAGAACGCCGTCGACGTCGGCACCAAAAGCCAGCAGGTTCTTTCGTGCGAACAGGCCCAGGCTGCCAGCACCGGGAAATCCCGTCTCGCCAGCGGCGCCAGTCACCAGTTGCACCACCGATGAGATGACGCCCGTCACGCCACTGCCAGGCGCACCATGCATGAAGACCTCGACATCGCCGCGCACGGGCGTCTCGTCCCCATACAGTGCGCGCAGACCGTGCAGGGCCATGAGGTAGGCGCCGGCGACGGTGGGGCAGGAATGGCCTGACAAGCGCACCACGTCGGTGTAGCTGTACTGGATGAGCCCGTCTTTGGCTGCGCCCAGAAACTGGGCGAGCGGGTCGCGCAGCGTGATCACGGGCGCCCTTGCGTAAAACTCCGGAAAACCCTGGTCTCGTGCTTCGGTCATGTTGCCTTTCCATTCTGTGGATGCGGAGTGCCGTTCCCGAATCGTAAACACTTCCGCCGACCTGCCCGCAATGGGGCTATTGCCCGCAAGCGGCATGATTGACCCTCGCGGGCGGCTTTGTTATATTACTAACCAGTCAGTCAGTAAACAAATCGTGCCTACGCCCCTTCCCCTCTCCCCGCCAGTCCCCAAGCGCGAGCGCCGCAAGGAAGCACGCCCTGGCGAACTGCTGGAGGCTGCGCTCGACTTGTTTGTGGAAAAAGGCTACGCCGCCACCCGGGTGGAGGAAGTGGCGGCGCGGGCGGGTGTCTCCAAGGGCACCCTGTTTTTGTACTTCCCCAGCAAGGAAGATCTATTCAAGGCCGTGGTGCGCGAGAGCATCGTGGGGCGCTTTGCCGAATGGTCCACGCAAATGGACGAGTTCGCCGGCAGCACGGGTGAGATGTTGCGCGCCTGCTATCAGGCCTGGTGGGAACGCATTGGCAGCACGCGTGCCTCAGGCATCACCAAGCTGATGCTGTGCGAGGCGGGCAATTTCCCCGAGATCGCCCAGTTTTACCAGCGCGAAGTCATTGAACCGGCGCAGCAACTGATTCACCGGGTGCTGGCGCGCGGCATGGCCACAGGCGAGTTTCGCGCGGTCGACCCGGTGTATGCGGTGCACGCCGTGATTGCACCGCTGATGTTCCTGATGCTCACCAAGCATTCCATGGGTGCCTGCGTGCCCAATGCAGATGATTTTGATCCCCAGGCCTTTATCGACCACCAGATCGACAGCCTGCTCTACGGTCTGTGCGCGCGACCAGCGCCGGCTGTCCCAGTTTCTCTTTAGCGCTCACACCCATGAAACGTTGGATTCCCTGGATAGCCGTGGCTATCGTCGTCGCGGTGGTCGCAGCGGGCGCCTTGCGGGCGATTGCGGCGCGCAAGGCGCAGCAGCAAACTGCGAGCAGCGCGCGCGTTGAGCGCGTGGTCATGGACATCGCCCCCGGCGAAGTCATTGAACTGCACGCGCGCACGCTGACACTGGGAATTCCCATCTCGGGTGCCGTGCGCGCCGTGCAGTCGGCCACCATCAAGGCGCGGGTCGCCGGGGAGCTGCAGGGATTGACCGTGCGCGAAGGCGACCGCGTGCAGGCCGGTCAGGTGGTGGCACGCATAGACACCACCGAAACCCAGGCGCGCGTGCGCCAGGCCCAGCAGCAGGCCGATGCGGCCAGGGCGCAGGTGGCGATCAGCCAGAAACAGTTCGACAACAACCAGGCGCTGGTGGCTCAAGGTTTCATTTCAAAAACGGCGCTGGAGACCTCACAGGCCAGCCTCAACGCGGCCCAAGCAACCTACCAGGCTGCGGTGGCGGGTGCCGACGTGGCGCGCAAGTCGCTGGCCGACACGGTGCTCAGGAGCCCGATTGACGGCATGGTGGCGCAGCGCCTGGTGCAGAACGGCGAACGCGTCGGCGTGGAGGCACGCATTCTGGAAGTGGTCGACCTCTCACACCTGGAAGTCGAAGCCCTGGTGCCCGCCGCAGACGCCACCCAGGTGCGCGTGGGCCAGACTGCCACACTGGCGCTGGAAGGCACGCAGCAAAAGTTGCAGGCACGCGTGGTGCGCATCAGCCCCAGTGCGCAAGCGGGCTCGCGCGCGGTGCCGGTGTACCTCGCCATAGACAACGCGGGCGCCCTGCCCGGCCTGCGGCAAGGGGTCTTTGTGCAGGGCGCCATTGCATCGGGCACCGAGCAGGCGCTTGCCGTGCCGCTGGACGCCGTGCGCACCGACCAGGCCGAGCCCTACGTGCAAGTTGCGCAAGGTGGGCAGGTGGCGCATCGCACCGTGCAGACGGGCAAGCGCGTGGCCATCGATGGCGTGGCCTGGGTGGCAATTCAAGGAGTTCCCGAAGGCAGCAAGGTTCTGACGGCGCGCGTGGGCGCCCTGCCTGCGGGCACGGCGCTCAAGCTCCCGGCCAATGCCCCCGCCGCAGCCGCCAGCGCGCCTGCGCCCACGGCCTCGTCCACCCGCTGAACGCAGGCCCGCCGCCATGTGGTTCACCAAAGTCAGCCTTCGCAACCCCGTGTTCGCCACGATGGTGATGCTCGCCTTCGTCGTACTGGGGGTTTTTTCCTACCAACGGCTCAAGGTCGACCAGTTCCCAGATATCGATTTTCCTGTGGTGGTGGTGACGGCCGAATACCCCGGCGCCTCGCCAGAAATTGTAGAGAGCGAAGTCACCAAGAAAATTGAAGAAGCGGTCAATTCGGTGGCGGGCATCAACGCCCTGACTTCGCGCAGCTACGAAGGCAGCGCGGTGGTCATCATCGAGTTTCAGCTGCATATTGACGGACGCAAGGCGGCCGAAGACGTGCGCGAGAAGGTGGCCATCGTGCGCCCGCTGCTGCGCGACGAGGTCAAAGAACCGCGGGTACTGCGCTTTGACCCGGCCAGCCGGGCCGTCTGGTCTCTGGCCGTGCTGCCTGAGGCCGGCGCGGAACGGCCACTGTCACCGCTGGCACTGACCACCTGGGCCGACCAGATCTTGAGGAAGCGCCTGGAGAACGTGCGCGGCGTGGGCGCGGTCAATTTGGTGGGCGCAACGCGGCGCGAGATCAACATCTACCTGCAGCCCGAGGCGCTGGAGGCCTTCGGCATCACGCCTGAGCAGGTGGTGAATGCGGTGCGCAGCGAAAACCAGGACCTGCCTCTGGGCGCCATCCGCTCGCTGAACCAGGAGCGCGTGGTGCAGATCGACGCGCGCATGAAGCGGCCCGAAGATTTCGGCCGCATCATCGTCGCCCGAAAAGGATCGGGAGCCGCTGGTCAAGCCAGCGGGGGCGCACCTGTGCGCATCGAGCAGCTCGCGCGGGTCGAAGACGGTGCCGAGGAGGTCGAGAGCCTGGCGCTCTACAACGGCCAGCGCACGCTGCTGCTGTCGGTACAGAAGGCCCAGGGCGAGAACACCATCGAGGTGGTCGACGGCTTGAACGCGGCCGTGGCCGCGCTGCGTGCCGAACTTCCCCCTGGGGTGCGACTGGAGACCATTGGCGACACCGCGCGCCCCATCCGCGTGGCGGTGGAAAACGTACGCGAAACCTTGATTGAAGGCGCTGCGCTGACGGTGCTGATCGTCTTTTTGTTCCTCAACTCCTGGCGTTCGACGGTCATTACCGGCCTGACGCTGCCGATTTCCATCATCGGCACTTTTTTGTTCATGTACTGGTTTGGCTTCACCATCAACATGATCACGCTGATGGCACTCAGCCTGTGTGTGGGTCTCTTGATTGACGACGCCATCGTGGTGCGCGAGAACATCGTGCGCCACGTACAAATGGGCAAGAGCAGCTACCAGGCGGCCATGGAGGGCACGCAGGAAATCGGCCTGGCGGTGCTGGCGACGACGCTCTCTATCGTTGCGGTGTTCCTGCCGATTGGCTTCATGGGCGGCATCATCGGCAAGTTCTTTCACGAGTTCGGCATCACCATCGTCGCGGCGGTGCTGATTTCGATGTTTGTCAGCTTCACGCTCGACCCCATGCTGTCCTCCATCTGGGAAGACCCCAGCATTCACGCCCACGGCAAGCGCGTGGAAGACCGCAGCTGGTACGGCCGCACCATTGGCCGGGTGACGGGCTGGTTCGACAACGCTACCGAAAGCCTGGCGCAGGGTTACCAGAAGGTGCTGGCCTGGTCGCTGGTGCACAAGCTGAAAACCCTGGCGCTGGCCCTGGGCATTTTTGTGCTGAGCATCTTCATGGTGCCGCTTTTGGGTACCGAGTTCGTTCCCGCAGCCGATTTTTCCGAAACCACGATCAATTTCTACACGCCTGTCGGCTCCTCCCTGGAGGCCACCGAGGCCAAGGCGCGCCAGGTGGAAGCCGTGGTGCGCGAGTTTCCTGAGGTCCGCTACACGCTGGCCACGCTCAATACGGGCAGTGCGCAAGGCAAGATTTACGGTGGCATTTATGTGCGCCTGACGGACCGAAAAGACCGCGAACGCGACGTGACCGTCATGTCCGCCCTGCTGCGTGAGCGCCTGCAGCAGATTGCCGGCATCACCGTCACGCACGTCGGCTTGCTGGACCCCGTCGGCGGACAAAAGCAAATCGAGTTCTCGTTGCAAGGGCAGGATTTGCAGGAGTTGGAGCGCCTCACCCGCCAGGTTACGGCGCGGCTCAAGGACGTGCCTGGACTGGTCGATCTTGATTCCAGCCTGAAGGCAGAAAAACCGGTGATTGCGGTGGACCTGCGGCGCGACGCGGCGTCCGATCTGGGCCTCTCGGTCGGTTCGGTGGCGTCAAGCTTGCGCACCCTGATTGCCGGCCAGACGGTGGGCAACTGGCGCGCGCCCAACGACGAGACCTACGACGTGAATGTGCGCCTGGCACCCGAGGCGCGCGCCACGCCGGCGCAGATCGAGCGCCTGCCCTTTACCCTGGCGGCCGCCGATGGCGGCACGCGCACGGTTCGGCTCGGCCAGGTGGCGCAGGTGCGCGAATCCACCGGCCCCAACCAGATCAACCGGCGCGACATGACGCGCGAAGTGGCCATCAGCGCCAACGTCTACCACCGGTCCACCGGCGAAGTCTCGGCCGACATCCGCAAGGTGCTGGACGGCATCACCTTTCCGCCGGGCTACCGCTACCAGTTTGGCGGCTCCACCAAAAACATGGCCGAGGCCTTTGGCTACGCCATCTCCGCGCTGCTGCTGGCCATCGTGTTCATCTACATGATTCTGGCCAGCCAGTTCAAAAGCTTTCTGCAGCCCCTGGCACTGATGACGGCGTTGCCACTGACGCTCATTGGTGTGGTCCTGGCGCTGCTGATCTTTGGCTCGGCGCTCTCCATGTTCTCCATCATCGGCATCGTCATGCTGATGGGACTGGTCACCAAAAACGCCATCTTGCTGGTGGACTTTGCCATTCGCTCGCGCGAGGAGCATGTGGGCGAGGATGGCACGCTGCAGGCCGGTCTGCCGCGCGCCGAGGCGCTGCTGCTGGCCGCACGCGTACGGCTGCGCCCTATTCTGATGACCACGCTGGCCATGATCTTCGGCATGCTGCCACTGGCCTTTGCCATGAGCGAAGGCTCGGAGCAGCGCGCCCCCATGGGCCAGGCCGTGATCGGCGGCGTCATCACCTCGTCGTTGCTGACTCTGGTGGTGGTGCCTGTCGTGTACTGCTACATGGATGACCTGGCGGTCTGGCTGCGGCGCAAGTGGCGCGGGGCCAGCGCCTAAAATCAAGGGTTTGCCCTGAATGTCCTTTTTTGCTCTTCCCTTCGGAGACACACCATGAACTTTCCCCTGAACTCGTCTGCCGACAAATCCGACGCGCTGGAGCAGGCGCGCTACAACATGATCGAGCAGCAAATTCGCGTCTGGAACGTCTACGACGGCCAGACGCTGGATGTGCTGGGACGCGTTCGCCGCGAAGAGTTCGTGCCGCTGGCCTACCGCAGCCTCGCCTTCATGGATTTTGAGATTCCGTTGCGCGGCAACGCCGAAGAGGCCATGCGCAAGGGCGAGTGCATGCTGGCACCCAAGGTAGAGGCGCGCTTGCTGCAAGACTTGCAGCTTGGGCCCAACGACCGCGTGCTCGAAATCGGTGCTGGATCGGGCTACATGGCCGCCTTGCTGGCACAAATGGCAGATCAGGTGGTGAGCCTGGAGATCGAACCCGAACTGGCCGCCATGGCGCAAGAAAATTTGCAGCGCGCTGGTGTGCGCAATGCTTCGGTGCGCGTGGGCGATGGGTCGGGTCCGATTCCCGACGGCCCGTTTGACGCCATTTTGCTCAGCGGCTCCGTCGCATCCGTGCCGCAGGAACTGCTCGCGCTGCTGCGCGACGGCGGGCGCCTGGCCGCCATCGTCGGCGAAGACCCCATGATGCGCATGACGCTGGTGCGCCGCTTTGGCGAGCGCTTTGAGACCACCCTGCCCTGGGACACGATGGCACCGCGTCTGCGCAACTTCCCCGAGCCTTCGGGCTTTCGCTTCTAAGCGCTGCGATGGTCGATCAGGTTCGTCCCAGCGCCTTGGCGGCGTGGTTTGCGGCCGAGGGCGCAGACGCTGCGCCCCTGGTGCTCGATGTGCGCGAGCCCTGGGAGGTGGCGCTGGCCAGCATCCAGGCAGCCGGTTTTGAATTGCGTGCCATTCCCATGGCCAGTGTGCCCGCGCAACTGGCGGCACTGGACCCGGATCAGCCTGTCGCCTGCCTGTGCCACCACGGTGCGCGCAGCCAGAACGTGGCGCTGTTTTTGGAACGCAACGGCTTTGCTCACGTCGCCAATATTGCGGGCGGTATCAACGCCTGGTCGGGCGAATGCGACCCGGCGGTGCCGCGCTACTGAAGCCCATTGTTCGGTTTTCTCTTTTTCGAACCGCTCTTCTCGAAAGAACTTCATGCATCCGATCCGGCTCGTCTCCCTGTCCCTGGCTCTGGCAGCCGCGTTTGCGGCGCCCGCTCGTGCGCAAAGCCTGCTGGAGCTGGTGCAGTCGGCCAGCGAGATCGATTCGAGCTGGCAATCGGCCCGCGCCCAGCTCGACGCCGCCGAGGGCCGCGCCGGCCAGGCGCGCGCCGGCCTGCTGCCCAGCGCGGGCTTGTCGGCGGGTTGGTCGGTGGCCGATACCGAGGTGTCACGCCCGCCGGTCGGCGCGCACCCAGTCACGCAGAACCTGGCCATCAGCGCTTCGCAGCCCTTGTTTCGTCCCGCCAATGCCATTGCCAACCAGCAGGGCAAGCGAGGCGTGGACCTGGCGCGCGTACAACTCGAAGGCGCCACGCAGGATTTGCTGGTGCGCGTGAGTCAGGCCTATTTCGACGTGCTCGCCGCGCAGGACACGCTCGCTTCCGTGCAGGCGCAAAAGGCCGCTGTGGGCGAGCAACTGGCTGCCGCCAAGCGCAATTTTGAAGTCGGCACTTCGACCATCACCGATTCGCGCGAGGCGCAAGCACGCTTTGACCTGGTGCGCGCGCAGGAGATTGCCGCCGAGAACGATCTGCGCGTCAAGCGCCTGGCGCTGGAGCAGGTCACCGGCCGCCCCAACGCCGAACCTGTGCCGCTGGCCCAGCCCGCGCGCCTGCCCGAACCCACACCCGAAAGCGTCATTGCCTGGGTTCAGACCGCGCAAAGCGAGCAGCCGCAGGTGCGCGCCGCCGCCATCGCCCTTGACGTGGCCCGGCTGGAGACCCAAAAAGCCGAGACCGGCCATCTGCCCACGGTGGACCTGCAAGCCGGCTACAGCGTCGCCCACTACCCGCGTGGCACGGTGACAGCGCCTCGCGTGAATTCGCGCACCACCAACGCCAGCGTGGGTGTGGCACTCAACCTGCCGTTGTTTGCCGGCTTTGCCGTTCAGAACCGCGTGCGCGAAACCCTGGCGCTCGAAGAAAAGGCGCGGGCCGATCTGGAAACCACACGCCGCGCCATTGCCCAGAGCACCCGCGCCGCCTACTTCGGCCTGGAATCGGGCCGTGGTCAGGTCGCAGCCCTGGAAGCCGCCGAACGCTCCAGCAAGAGCGCGCTCGAAGCCAACCAGCTGGGTTACCAGGTGGGCGTGCGCATCAACATCGACGTACTCAACGCCCAGAGCCAGCTCTACCAGACCCAGCGCGACCTGGCCCAGGCGCGCTACAACGTGCTTCTGGGCACGCTCAAGCTGCGCCAGGCGGCGGGCACGCTGGACCTGGATTCCGTGCGGGCCATTGATCAACTTTTGACAAAAAAAGCCCCTTAGCGCAATACCAGCAAGCGCAGGAAGCTATATTTTTAATAGCAACCTGCCGCTTTGGTGCTCCCCTCAGGCGCTGACACCAGTTGGTGGATCAGCATGCAGCAGGGTGTCGATGGCCAGCGCCGAGTGCGCATAGGCAGCGCCGGCGCGCATCTCGGCCGACACCCAGATGGCTTCCATGATCTCGGCTTGCGTGGCGCCGGCCTTGAGCGCCCCTTGCGTGTGGCCGCGAATGCAGTATGGACACTGCGTCACATGCGCCACCGCCACGGCAATGAGCTGCTTGGTCTTGGCTGGCAAGGCCCCGTCGGCAAATACGGCGGCGCTGAAGGCCTTGAAGGCGTTGAGCGGCTCCGGCGCCAGCTCGCGGCGCTTGCGCGCGATGTCGGCGCCAGCGTGGGGTAGAGGGATTCGTCCATGGGAAGCTCCTTTCAAAACCGGGATCGGTCAGGCGGCATGGGCCTTGGGTGGCTGGTAGGTTCCGGCCTCCGAGCGAAACGGGATCGCCAGGCGGTTCCAGCCATTGATCGCAATGGTCGCCAGCGTCAGGTCCACCAGCGCCTTTTCATCGAATTGGCCGCGTACCTCGTCGTACAGCGCATCGGGAATGCCGTGCGGGCCCAGTTGCGTCACGGCTTCGGCCCAGGCCAGGGCGGCGCGCTCGCGTTCGGAATAGAAACTGGTTTCGCGCCAGGCAGGCAGCAGGTACAGGCGCTGCTCGGTCTCCCCCGCAGCGCGGGCGTCCTTGGTGTGCATGTCCAGACAGTAGGCGCAGCCGTTGATTTGCGACACGCGCGTCTTCACCAGTTCCAGCAGGCTGTGCTCCAGGCCCGACTGGCGCACGTAGTTCTCCAGCCCCAGCATGGCCTGGAAGGCGGCTGGGGCGGCTTGTTTGTAATCAAGGCGTTGCTGCATCGAATGCTCCTCAAAAAGTACAGGATTGGGTTGGGCGGCTTGCATGCCCCTCAAGGCGGCGCCGAGCGGCTGGGTGCCAGCAGCAGGGCGCGCACCACGACCGCGTTGTTGTGGGCTTCGTCATGTGCGCCATAGACCAGGGTCACGGTGCTGCAGCGCGCCCGCGCGCGCAAGGCGTCCAGGGCCTCGGCCTGGGCTTGCAGCTCGACTGCGTAGCGCTTTTGGAACTCGGCCCAGCGCGCCGGCTCGTGGCCAAACCATTGGCGCAGCGCCGTGCTGGGCGCGAGCTCCTTGGCCCATTGGTCCAGCACCAGGGCTTCCTTCTTGATACCGCGCGGCCATAGGCGGTCGATGAGAATGCGGGCACCGTCTTGCGGCGCAGGTGGCTCGTAGGCGCGCTTGATCAGCACATGGCTGGCAGGCACCGGGTGCGTCATGGCCGTGCTTTTGCAATGCCATTTGTTCCAGCCATGGCGCGCTCCATCTCGACTTCGGCACGCAGCCCGTCCAAGTCGCGGTGCACTACAGCCACCGCCTGTGCTTTGCCGGCGCGGCGGTAAGTGATGCGGCAGTCCTGCTGCGCAAGCTCGCCATCGATCAGCGCTTCGTCCCAGCCTTCGGCGTGGCCGACATAGGCCAGGGCAAAGTCGTACTGTTCGGTCCAGAAGAAGGGGACGGCGTCAAAGCGTTCGCGCTGACCCAGCAGATTGCGCGCGGCTGTCTGGCCCTGGCGGCCAGCCACCACCCAGTGCTCGACACGGATGCGCTCGCCCGTAGCCGGGTCGGGCCAGCGCGCGATATCGCCCGCTGCGTAAATGCCGGGCACGCTGGTTTGCAGGTATTCATCGACCGCCACGCCTCGGTCCATGGCCAGACCGGCTTGTTCAGCCAGCGCCAGTGCCGGGCGCACGCCAACACCCACCACCACCAGGTCGGCAGGGAGCGTTTCGCCGCTGCGCAAGGTGACTGCCTGCGCGTCGATGCTGACCGGGTCGGTGCCCAGGTGAAACACCACGCCGTTCTTTTCGTGCAGCTTCTTCAGATAGGCGCCCACCTGCGGCCCCAGCACCTTTTCCATCAGGACGTTCTCGCGCCCCACCACCTGCACCTCGACGTTGCGGGCACGCAGCGACGCCGCAACCTCCAGGCCAATGAAGCTCGCGCCAATGACAACGGCGCGTTGGGCGCCTTCTGCAGCCTTGGCCAATGCTTCGCCATCGGCCTGCGTGCGCAGCACGTGCACATGCGGCAAATGGGCACCGGGAAGATCCAGCCGAACCGGCTCGGCGCCGGTAGCGAGCAGCAGCGCGCCATAGGCGAGGTGGCTGCCATCGGCCAGTTGCAACTGGCGCTGAACGGGGTCGATGCCCACCACCTGGGTCGCCAGGCGCACGTCGATGTTCTGCTCCTGGTAGAACTCTGCCGGCCGCAGCGACAGCCACTCGGCAGGAGCGGTTCCCGCCAGGAAGTTCTTCGACAGGTTCGGTCGATCGCAGGGCAGATGCGTGTCGCTGCTGAGCAGCGTCACCGGCCCGGCGTAGCCTTCGCGGCGCAGCGTTTCAGCAGCGGCCTGCCCAGCCGTACCGCCACCCACAATGACGATGGATTCCGGCGCCCCAGCCTTCGCGGCATGGGATGTGGGGCCCGCCATGCGCTTGCCGGTGACGTAGGCCTTGCCGCCCCGCTCCTCCACCTGCCAACAACCGACGCCCCCCAGGGCCGGCGCGCGCAGCGCCTCGCCGGTGCGCAGGCTGAACGCCGCGTGGTGCCAGGGGCAGCGCACCGTGTCGCCGACCACCAGCCCTTCGGCCAGCGGGCCGCCGTAGTGCGTGCAGGTGGCGCCGACGGCAAACAGTTGGCCGCCGTGGCGCGAGAGCAGCAGCGCCTCGCCGTGGGCGTGGCCCAGCAGCATGGCGCCTTCGGCAATGCGCTCGAGCGCGATGCCCGCCGCGAAATCGTCACCCTGCCAGGGGCTTGGGGTATCGCTCATGCGTTTCTCCTCCGTCAGAAGCGGCGCCCTGATTTGCACTCTGCACCCGGTCCACAACAGATGGGAGGAAGCAGGCGCCTGGTGCTTCCATGCAAAGCTGGCGACAGCCTACGCCTGTGCGCGCAGCGCGCCAACCAGTAGGGGCTTTGGCAACTACGCGGCCAAGCTTGCCAGCGCCTGGTCGAGGTCCGCTATCAGGTCGTCCGGGTGCTCAATCCCCACGCTCAGCCGGATCATCCCCTCCCCCACCCCGGCCGCCGCGCGCGCCTCGGGCGAGACAAAGCTGTGCGTGGTGCTGGCCGGGTGGCAGGCCAGGCTGTCCACGTCGCCAAGCGATACGGCCTGAGCGAAAAGTTTGAGCGCATTGAGCACGCCGGCAGCAGCGGAGCGCTCGCCCCGTGCCAGTTCCAAGGTCACCATGCCGCCAAAGCCGCCTTCCATCTGGCGCAGCGCCAGGGCGTGCTGCGGGTGGCTGGGCAAGCCGGGGTAGTGCACGGTGCGCACGGCGGGGTGGCTGGCAAGAAACTCGGCTACGGCCTGCGCCCCTTCGCAGTGCGCCCCCATGCGCAGCGGCAGTGTCTTGATGCCGCGCAGAAACAAGAACGCCTCTTGCGCCGCCAGACTGGCGCCGATATGGCCCAGGCCCGTCTTGCGGATCTGCGCAATGTGGGCCGCCCTGCCCGCCACCAGCCCGCCCGTGGCGTCGCCGTGGCCGCCCAGGTACTTGGTCATGGAATGCACCACCAGGTCGATGCCATGCGCCAGCGGGCGCGTCAGGCACGGCGTGCAGAAGGTGTTGTCGGCCACCGTGATGGCGCCGTGGGCATGGGCCGTGGCGGCCACGGCGGCCAGGTCGTGCATTTGCAGGCTGGGGTTGGTCAGCGGCTCCACCCAGACCATGCGCGTGGCGGGGCTGAGCGCCGCCGCCAGGCCGGTGGCCGTGGCGTCGGTCACGCGCAGGCCCCAGCGCTCGCCCAGCGAGCGCAACAGGCCTTCGGTGCCGCCATACAGCGGGCCCAGAAACACCAGTTCGTCGCCGGGTTGCAACAGCGCCAGCACCGTGGCCGCGGTGGCCGCTGTGCCACTGGCAAAGGCCACGGCCGCCTCGGCGCCTTCCAGGTCGGCCATCTTGGCCTCCAGCGCGGCCACGGTGGGGTTGCCGTAGCGGCCGTAGCGGTAGCCCTCGGCCTCGCCGGCAAAAATGGCCGCGCCGCGCTCCAGGCTGCCATAGGCAAAGGCCGTGCTTTGCGTGATCGGCATGGCGATGGCGCCGCTGGCGGGATCGGGGTGTTGGCCGGCGTGGACGGCGCGGGTGCGAAGGTGGGTCATGCGAGGTCTTTCAGGAGCGGGTGGCGCCATTTTCATCAATTTTGATAGCAATATGCCTAGAACAGGTATGCGCTGGCTCTGGTTTTTTGCTTATGCCCACCTCGCCAGTGCCCACCCGGCCGCAGCCGCAAACCCCACCACCCAGACCGGCGACAACCGCGCAAGGCTGAGCAAGGCCCAAGCGGCCAGCGCCAGCGCCGCGTCGGCCCGGCTGTGGATGGCGCCGGTCCAGACCGGGTCGTACAAGGCGCTGAGCAGCAGCCCCACCACGCCCGCATTGACACCGGCGATCGCCCTGCGCATGCCCTGGCGCTGGCGCAGCACCTCCCAGAAAGGCAGCGTGCCCAGCAACAGCAGAAATCCGGGCAGGAAGATCGCGCACAGCAGCAGCAGTGCGCCTGCTGCGCCATGCATGGCGCCTGGAAGCAGCGCGCCCAGGTAGGCGGCAAAACTGAACAGCGGTCCCGGCACGGCCTGCGCTGCGCCGTAGCCGGCCAGAAAATCGCCCTGCGACACGAGCCCTGCCGGCACCACGCTTGCCTCCAGCAAGGGCAAGACCACATGCCCCCCGCCAAAGACCAGGGCGCCAGCGCGGTACACGCCGCTCATGGCCGAGAGCGCCGGTGACCCCGTGGCAGCAGCCCACAGCGGCAGCACCAGCAACAGCGCGAAAAACACCACCAGGGCAACGATGGCCAGGGACCGGGACACCGCGATCGCTGGTGCCTCTGTGCCATCGCCTTCGCCCGATGCGCGAGCGCCTGCCCCTGTGTCCTGCAGCCACCCCAGGCCCAGCAAAGCGCACAGCAGCAAGGCCACCAGTTGGGCAGCCGCCATGGGTGCGAGCATGGTGAACAAGGCGGCGAGCATGGCCAAGGCGGCGCGCGGCCGGTCCGGGCAGAGGCTGCGCGCCATGGCCCACACCGCCTGCGCCACCACGGCGACGGCCACCACCTTGAGGCCGTGTACCCAGCCCGCCGCAGCCAGGGCGGGATGGGCCGACAGGGTCTGGGCAAACAGCAGCAGCGCGGCAGCAGAGGGCAAGGTAAACCCCAGCCACGCTGCGAGAGCCCCCCAGAGCCCGGCGCGGGTCATGCCCAGCGCCATGCCGAGCTGGCTGCTGGCCGGGCCGGGCAGAAACTGGCACAGCGCCAACAGCTCGGAGTAGCGCGCGTCGCCCAGCCAGCGGCGGCGCTCCACCAGTTCGGCGCGGAAATACGCCAGGTGCGCCACTGGCCCGCCAAACGAGGTCAGCCCCAGGCGCAAAAAGGTGAAAAACACCTCCAGCAAGGCCGAGGCGCGCCCACCACCGCCAGTGTGGCTCATGGGGCCACCGCGTCGGTGGCTTGGCAGCTCTCTGCAAAAAAAGGAAAACCAGGCCCGCCTTCGGACGTCGGGGTGGGCGTCTGAAGGGCGCGGACAGGCACAAGGACGCTATGGGGCATCGGGAAACAACGCCGCCCAGCAGGCCGGATCGCCTGCCAACAGGTCGAGATCGTCGGTTGTCGGCCTGTCGCACGGTTTGGCGCCAACAACATTCGCCAGGGGCGCAGCGGCGGGCGAGAAATAGGCAATCACCTCGCACTGCAAACGGCCCTCCAATTCGTGCCGGGTGAAGACAGCCATGTCTGCCGGACGACCCGATGCCAAGTACAGGGGCTCAAACTGCGCGCGCAATTGCTCCTTGGGCTCGAAAGCCAGAACTCCATCGCCCAGCGATTGGGAAAACCAGGTGGGCATGGCGAGCTTCCTTTCTCTCAGTATGTCGCTTTCGCGTGGGCAGTGTCACCCACCACACTAGCCGGCGCGCGAAGGCCGCGTTGCAAGCAATGCCTTCAAGGCGGCTGCCGTGCGCGCCGCCGCGCCCCGGTGGGCCGTGGAAAACGCCTGCGCCTGCGTGCGTCCAAGGGCAAGCCGGGCGCGGTCACTCGCCCATTGGCCTGCGGCCAACATGCCCTCGGCCATGCCGGCCACGCGCTGGGCGGCGCCTGCCGCGCAGGCCTGCTCGGCGACCTCGGCAAAGTTGAAGGTATGGGGCCCCATCACGACGGGGCAGCCACAGGCCGCAGCTTCGATCAGATTCTGACCACCGAGCGGCGCAAAGCTGCCGCCCAGCAGCGCCACATCGGCCAGGCCGTAGTACAGCGCCATTTCACCCAGGGTGTCACCCAACCAGACATCGGCATCCTGCGGCGGCTGACCCCATTGGCTGCGGCGGGCAACGCGCAGGCCGGCGCTGCTGAGCAGGGCAAAGACCTCGTCAAAGCGCTGCGGATGGCGCGGAACGATCAGCCATTGCACGCTGCCAGGCGCTGCAATTGCTTCTGTATTGATAGCTGTTAACGCTTGCCCCGCCAGCGCTGGGGTCCTATTTTTTATGAAATTTTGCAGCCACATCGCCTCCTCGCCTTCGCGGCTGCTGGCCAGCAGCAGTACCGGCCGAGCGCTGGCCGCGTGCCATTCGCGCCCCTGGGCGAGCTGGGCGGCGTCGGGTTCGGCGTCGAACTTGAGGTTGCCCAGCACGCCCTGCACGGGGGCGCCCAATTGGCGCAGGCGCTCGGCGTCGGCGTCGGTTTGCGCCCAGACAGCGTTCAGGCGACCGTAGGCTGGGCGCGAGAGGCTGGCGATGCGCAAGGCGGCCGCCAGCGATTTTTCGCTCAGGCGTGCGTTCGCCAACACCAGTGGCACGCCGCGCGCCTGGCATGCTGCAACGAGGTTCGGCCAGACCTCGGTTTCCATCAAGATGCCGGCGGCCGGATGAAACTGCCGCAGAAAGCGCTCCACCGCACCGCGCGTATCCCAGGGCTGCCAGACCTGCACGTCGCCGGGCAGAAGCAGTTTTTCGCCTTCCGCCCTCCCTGTGGCGGTGCCGTGGGTGAGCAGCAAACGCATGTCGGGCCATTGCGCACGCAGCTCGGCCAGCAAGATGCCGGCGGCGCGCGTTTCGCCCAACGAGACGGCGTGAATCCACAGAAAACTGCCCTGCCCGCTGGTGCTGCTGTGCATCATCAGGCTGTCGAGCGGCGGGGCGTAGTAACCAAAACGTTCCCCTACCGCCGTGCCATAGCCTTTCTCTGCGCGGGCGCGGCGGCGCAGTTTGCGGCGCACCAGCGGCTGGGCCAGCCAGACCAGGAGGGAGTAAAGCCAGAGCGCAGCGCTTGCCATGGTGGCTGTGTGTCCTGTCAGTGCGCCGCCGACTGCAAAGCTGCGTCCGGCTTGGCGCGGCGCAGAAGGGCGAGCATGTCCGTCTCAATGCGATGCAGCGCTTCGGGCGTCTGGCCTTCGAAGCGCAGCACCAGCACGGGCGTGGTGTTGCTGGCGCGAACCAGGCCGAAGCCGTCGGGCCAGTCCACGCGCAGGCCGTCGATGGTGTTGACGACGGCCGGCGCGGCAAAGGCGCCGTCGGCCTGGCGCTGCAGCTCGGCCGTGACGCGGTGCGGCTCGCCCTCCTCGCAGGCCACGTTCAGTTCGGGCGTGGAGTAGCTGGTGGGCAGGGCTTCGAGCACGGCGCCGGCGTCCGGGCTGCGGCTCAGGATTTCGAGCAAACGGCAGCCGGCGTAGGTGCCGTCGTCAAAGCCGTACCAGCGCTCTTTGAAGAAGATGTGCCCGCTCATCTCGCCGCCCAGCGGCGAATCCAGCTCCTTCATGCGCGCCTTGATGAGCGAGTGGCCGGTCTTGTACATCACCGGCACGCCGCCCGCTGCCTCAATGGCGGGCGCCAGGCGCTGGGTGCACTTCACGTCGAACAGGATGGGGGCGCCGGGGACGCGGGAGAGCACGTCCTGCGCAAACAGCATCATCTGGCGGTCCGGGTAGATGTTGGCGCCGCTTCGCGTCACGATGCCCAGGCGGTCGCCGTCGCCGTCAAAGGCCAGGCCCAGCTCGGCGTCGCCCGCTTGCAGTGCGGCAATCAAATCGCGCAGGTTTTCGGGCTTGCTTGGGTCGGGGTGGTGGTTGGGGAAATTGCCGTCCACTTCGGAAAACAGCTCGGTCACCTCGCAGCCCAGCGCGCGGAAGATGGCGGGAGCCGTGGCGCCGGCAATGCCGTTGCCGCTGTCGATCACAATTTTCATCGGCCGCGCCAGTTTCACATCCCCCAGAATGCGCTCGCGGTAGGCCGGCAGCACGTCGGCCTGGCCCATGCTGCCGCCGGCAGCAAGCTTCCAGCTGCGCTCTTCGATGGTGCGGCGCAGCGCCTGAATCTCTTCACCAAAGATGGCCCGGCCGGCGAGCACCATCTTGAAGCCGTTGTAGTCCTTGGGGTTGTGGCTGCCGGTGATTTGAATACCACTGCGGCACAGCGTGCTGGCGGCGAAATACAGCATGGGCGTGGTGCATAGGCCGATGTCGATCACGTCGAGGCCGGTTTCGGCCAGGCCCAGAATCAGCGCGTTCGACAGGTTGGCGCCCGAGAGGCGGCCATCGCGTCCCACGGCCACACTGCGCTCGCCGGCCTGCACGGCCGCTGTGCCAAAAGCCCGGCCCAGACAACGGGCCACTGCCTCGTTCACGGTTTCAGGAACCACGCCCCGAATGTCATAGGCTTTGAAAATGGCGGGAGACAGGAGCACGGGGTGGTCTTTCTTCGTCAATACAGCGGGGGCAAACGATTGTAGGGGCCTGCCCTGCCACACCCCTGTGACCGCCTGCCGGCCCGAATCCGCAGGTCCGAAAATGGCTAGCAGCCACCGGGCACGGCCCTATCATTGGCCCATGCCCCGCCCTTCATCCATTGCAAAGCGCAGCGTCCAGGCCCCGCCCGCCGATGCGGGCCGCTACCTCGCGCTGTGCGCCCGCGATGCACGGTTTGACGGGCAGTTTTTCACCGGCGTCACCTCCACCGGCATCTACTGCCGCCCGGTTTGCTCCGTGCGCACGCCGCGCCGCGAGAACTGCCGCTTTTTCCATCTGGCGGCGCAGGCCGAGCAGGCGGGCTTTCGCCCCTGTTTGCGTTGCCGGCCCGAGGTGGCGCCGGGCCAGTTGGCCTGGTCCACGCAGGACGCCACCGCGTTGCTGCTGCAGCACGCGCTGCGGCTCATCGCCAGCGGCGCTGAGGGCGCTGCGCCGGTGGCCCAGCTGGCGCAGCGCCTGGGCGTGAGCGACCGGCACCTGCGGCGCATCTTCGAGGCGCGCCTGGGCATTACGCCGCTGCAGTACCTGCAGACCCAGCGCCTGCTGACGGCCAAGCACCTGTTGACCGATACCACCTTGAGCGCGACCCAGGTGGCGCTGGCCAGCGGCTTTGGCAGCGTGCGGCGCTTCAACGACGCTTTTGCCCGGCAGTACCGGCTGAACCCGACGCAACTGCGCCGCAGCAGCGCTCGGCCGAGTCTGGACGGCGCAGCGACCATGCTGCTGCGCCTGGCCTACCGCCCGCCGCTCGATACCGCCGCCCTGCTGGGCTTTTTTGCTACGCGCCAGATTGCCGGCATGGAACAGGTCGATGCAAGCGACGGCGCTGCCATGCTGCGGCGTACCGTTCGCATGGGCAACGGCGATCAGGCGTGCAGTGGCTGGATCGCGCTGCGCTTTCACGCCGAGCGCTTTCACCCGGAGCGCTGCGAGCTGCTGCTGGAGACAAGTGACACGCTCGCGCCGCAGCTGGGAGCGGTGATGCGGCGCGTGCGCAGCATGCTGGACCTGGACGCCGACCCGGCGGCCATCAACGAACGCTTGCATGCGGATTTTCCCGAGGGCGACGGCCTGCGCGTGCCCGGCGCCTGGGACGGTTTCGAGATGGCCGTGCGCGCCGTGCTGGGCCAGCAAATCACGGTGGCGGCGGCGCGCACCCTGGCGGGCCGGCTGGTAGCGCGCTTTGGCGAGCCCATCACCACGCCGTGGCCAGCGCTCAGCCACCTGTTTCCCAGCGCTGCCGTGCTGGCCGCTGCGCCCGGCGAGGCGCTGGGTCAACTGGGCATCGTGCGCCAGCGCCAGGGGGCGATTGCGGCGCTGGCGCGGGCAGTCGATGCGGGCGAGCTGCGCCTGGAGCCGGGCGCCGACGTGGAGGCAACGATGTCGCAATTGCGCGCCCTGCCCGGCATTGGCGACTGGACGGCGCAGTACATCGCCATGCGCGTGCTGCGCTGGCCCGACGCTTTTCCCGCCGGCGATATGGCGCTGCAATCGGCGCTGGGCGTGCGCCAGGACCCGCGCCCGGCACGCGCTGCCGAAGCCGCTTCCGCCGCCTGGAAGCCCTGGCGCAGCTACGCCGTGGTGCGCGCCTGGGCCCGAGGAGCGGCGCCATGACAGCGCTCATTGCTATTAAAATACTAGCTGCTGACGCTTACCCAATAAGCGCTAGAGACCATTTTCATTCATAATTCGTGCGCTTTCCTGCCTGTTTGCCGCAGTCTGGCGCACCCACCACCCCGCAGGAATCTCTCCATGCATTTCCATCCTGACACCGTGCAATCCCGCGTTGAAACGCCCTTGGGCCCCGTGCGTCTGGCGGCGTCGCCTGCCGGCCTGTGCGGCCTGTGGTTTGAAGGCCAGCAGCACCAGCCGGCGCAGCTGGGCGGCGCTGGCGCCTGGCCGATGAGCGCCGATCACCCCGTGCTGCAGGCAGCAGCGGACCAACTGGGTGATTGGCTTCAGGGCGAGCGCCAGTGCTTCGATCTGCCGCTGGACCTCGCTGGCGGCACGCCGTTTCAGCAAGCAGTCTGGCGCGCACTGCTGGGCATTGCCTGGGGCCAGACGCGCAGCTACGGCCAGGTGGCGCAGCTCGCTGGCGCGCCAGCCGCCGTGCGCGCCGTGGGCGCAGCCGTGGGGCGCAACCCGATTTCGCTGGTAGTGCCCTGCCACCGCGTACTGGGCGCGGCCGGCGCCCTGACGGGCTATGCCGGAGGCCTGGAGCGCAAGCGCGCACTTTTGGAACACGAAGGCGCCTTGCCGGCCCCACGCTCTGACAGCGCGGCGATGCGCCTGGCAGCATGAGCAGCGAGGCAACGGTGCGAACGGCACCAACCTGGATGCGTGAATTCTTTCTGCTCTCCAGCCTGTGGGGCGCCTCTTTTTTGTTCATGCGGCTGGGCGCTGCCGAATTTGGCCCCTTCCCCACTGCTGGGCTGCGCGTGGCGCTGGCCACCGTGTTTCTCTGGCCGATCCTGGTGCAACAGGGTCAGTGGCCGGCCTTGCGCAAGCACTGGCGGCCGGTGCTCCTGGGCGGCCTGATCAATTCGGCCATTCCCTTTGCGCTGTATGCCTGGGCGGTGCTGCACATCACCACCGGTCTGGCGTCCATCCTGAACGCCACGGTGCCGCTGTTTGGCGCCATCGTCGCCTGGCTCTGGCTGGGCGAGCGCATTGGGCGGCTGCGCTCGCTGGGTCTGGCACTGGGCTTTTTCGGCGTGGCGCTGCTCGCCTGGCGCGCACCGGGCGGCGCCGGGGGCAAGTCGGATCTGGCTCCCTGGGCAGTCGCTGCCTGCCTGGGCGCCACCACCTGCTACGCGCTGGCGGCCAGCTATGCCAGGCGCTACCTGATGAATGTTCCACCCTTGGCCACCGCCACCGGCAGCCAGTTGGGTGCGGCCTTGTTTTTGGCCATTCCCATGGTCATGACCTGGCCAGAGCAAATGCCTGGGCTGCGCGCCTGGGCCGCCGTGGTGGCGATTGCCGTTTTGTGCACGGGCATTGCCTACATTCTGTATTTCCGTTTGATCGTGCACGCCGGCCCGAGCCGTGCACTGGCAGTCACCTTTCTGGCGCCCGTGTTTGCCGTGTTCTATGGCGTGGTGTTCCTGAGCGAAACCGTGACCCTCTGGATGCTGGGTTGTGCGCTGGTGATCATCGTGGGTACGCTGCTCTCCACAGGCCTGTTGGGGGCGCGTCGATTCCGCTAGGGCCTGTTAACACTATGCGCGGTCCCCTTGCATAGCGTTAACAGGCCCTCAACAAATCGCGCCCATCATCGCCTAAACTGCGCTCATGGCGCTCCCGCTCACCCGCACCGATCCCTTGCCTGATGCCATGCCAGGCGATGTGATGGCGGTTGACGAAGGCCGCGTGCACAACATCACCACGCTGCTCAGTTCCGAGGCCAAATTCAGCGCCATGTCTCAGGCGCTGCCCGATCCCTGTGGCATCACGCGCGTGGTCGATGGGCGCTACATCGAAGTCAACCCCGCGTTCTGCGCGCTGGTGGGCATCCCGCGCGAGCAGATTGTCGGGCGCACATCGCTTGAGCTGGAAATCTGGGACAGCCCGCAGGAACGCGAGCGCCTGCTCGAAGTGCTGGCCCGCGATGGCCGCGTCGATCAATTGAGCATGAAGGCCCGCGCGCAAGGGCGGGTTGTTCCAGGCCTGATGTCGGTGTCGCCGGTAGAGATTGATGGCGAAGACTGCATCGTGTTTGTGTTCCATGACATGACGCGCGAAAAGAGCGTTCAGGATGGGTTGCTCGCCGCCCACGCCCTGATGACGCAAGCGGGACAAATGGCCCGGCTCGGCGCCTGGGAATCGGACGAGCATGGAACAGTGATTCGCTGGAGCGATGTCTGCTGCGAAGTGCATGGCCTGCCGCCGGGAACGGCGCCGCCACTTGACTACATCGGGCAGTCCCTGACGCCGGCTTCGCAGGAGGCTTTGCGCAATGCGGCGCGCGCCTGCCTGCGCGACGGCACCGAATGGACGCTGGATCTGCAGGTCATTCGGGCCGACAACGGCCAGCTTCGCTGGATGCGTGCCCATGGCGAAGCCGTGCGCGAAGGCGGCCGAACACTGCGGATGCAGGGCGTGATGCAGGACATCGACGCTGCGCACCAGGCGGAAGAAGCGCTGCGCGAGTCGCAGCAGCGCTTTCGGCTGATCTTTCAGATGCTGCCCTACCCCATGGGCATCACCCGCTGCGCCGATGGAACCTACGTCGACGTCAACCCCGCCTGGGAATCGATGACCGGTGTCGCGCGCAGCGAAGCCATTGGCAGCACGGTGCTGGCGCTCGGCCTCTACAGCGCCGATGACCGCGCAACGGTTCTTGAGCCGGCCCTGCGCGGCGAAGAGGACACTCCCGTGGAGGCGACGCTGCGTTCGCGCGTCGGGCCGGCGCTCACGGTACAGCAGTCGACGCGCAAGATCACCCTGGGCAGCACCGAATGCTGGCTGTTCGCGCTGCACGACATCACCGACCGCAAGCGCGCCGAAAAAGCCATGCGCGAGCGCGAGGCAGTGCTCAGTCTCACGCTGGAAGCAGCGTCCGTCGGCCTGTGGGACTGCGACATCACGAATGGCCTGGTGACTGGAGACGCTCGCTGGAACCGCATGCGCGGCGTGGATCAGTCCACCGAGCAAACGGTACCGTTTGACCAGTGTGCAGGCAGCGGCGATGCCCCGCGCATGCGCGCGGAGCTCAGACGCCACGCACGCGCGCCCGCAACCAAATTTGACCTCATCACCACGGTACCCGGAGCCCTGGAAGGCCAGCGCTGGATGCGCAACCTGGGCAAGATCGTCGCCTGGGGGGACGATGGCAAGCCAAGCCGCATGCTCGGGGTCACCATCGACGTGACCGGCCAGCGCGAGCAGGAACTCCTGCTCCAGCGTCTGGCCCACTACGACGCGCTCACCGACCTCCCCAACCGCGTGCTCATGGCCCGGCAGCTTTCCGACGCCATGGAACAGGCCCGCACCAGTGGCCAGTTGCTCGGGGTGGCCTACCTTGATCTGGACGGTTTCAAACCCGTCAACGACCGCTTTGGTCACGATGCCGGGGACGAGCTGCTGCGCTGCGTCGCCCGGCGCCTGAGCGCTGCGCTGCGGCCCCAGGACTGTGTGGCGCGGCTGGGGGGCGATGAATTTGCCATTCTGTTGCCCGATCTTTCCTCCAGCGAAGATGCCCAGCGTGCGCTCGCCCGCCTCATGGAAGGCATTTCCGCGCCCTATTCGTTGCAGGGCGAAACCATAGGCGTCACGGCAAGCATTGGCTACACGCTTTTCCCCCGCGACGATGCCGACGCCGACACCTTGCTGCGCCACGCCGACCAGGCCATGTACGCCGCCAAACAGGCCGGGCGCAACCGCTTTCACGAGTTTGACGCCGCGCAGGAACGCGAAATGCTTCAGATGCGCGCCCAGATCGTGCATTTGCGCGAAGCCCTGGCGGCAGGCCAGTTCGAACTGTACCTGCAGCCCAAGGTGGACATGCGCCTGGGGACGGTGGTGGGCGCCGAAGCGCTGGCCCGCTGGAACCACCCGCAACGGGGCGTGCTCTCCCCAGGGGCCTTTTTGCCGTTCATCGAGGGGACCGAGCTGGAGACGCTGTTTGGCGCCTGGGTGGTCGACGCGGGCCTGACGCTGCTCGACGATTTCTGCAAGGCGGGGCTGCAATTCCCGCTGAGCATCAATATTGCAGCGCCGCATTTGCAGCAAAAAGACTTCGCACCCTGGATGTCGGAGCAGCTCAAGGCGCATCCGCAAGCACCGGTGCACCTGCTGGACATTGAAATCACCGAAGCCACGGCCTTGTTTCACCTGGACCGTGTGGCGCAAACCCTGCGCGAGCTGCGTGCGCTGGGCATCACGATCTCGCTGGACGATTTCGGCACCGGCTATTCGTCGCTCACCTATTTGCGCCGCCTGCCGCTCAATACGCTCAAGATCGATCAGAGCTTTGTCAGCGGCATGATGGACCAGGCGGGTGATCTGGCCATCGTCCAAGGCGTCATCGGCCTGGCGCGCTCTTTTGGCTACAAGGTGATCGCCGAAGGGGTGGAAACCGAAGACCAGGGACAGATGCTGCTGCAGATGGGCTGCGCGCAGGCCCAGGGCTATTTCATCGCCAGGCCCATGCCGGCAGCAGCCTTCCTCACCTGGCTGCACAGCTGGCAGGCGCCGGAAGCCTGGGTTCGATTAAATTAGCAGACAAATTGGCCACCAGCGCTTGATACACAAGCGCTGACAGCTATCGTTTTTGATATTCAGGCGCCGACCAGAGTGCGCACCTGCTGCAGTGCGCTCGGGTCTTCCATGGCGCTTAGGTCGCCCGGATCACGTCCCTCGGCCACGGCCTGCAGCGCGCGGCGCAGCATCTTGCCGCTGCGCGTCTTGGGCAGAGCGGTGACAAAGAACACACGTGACGGCCGCGCCACGGCGCCCAGCTGCCCATCCACCTGCTTCATCACCTCGCCTTCGAGCTTGCGGCGGGCATCGTCGTGCTCCAGGCCCGTTGCGTCGCGCGGCACGGCAAATGCCATGGCCACCTGCCCTTTGACACTGTCGGCCACGCCCACCACCGCCACTTCGGCAATGTTTGGGTGCGACGAGATCGACTCTTCAATCTCGCGCGTACCCAGGCGGTGGCCAGCCACGTTGATCACGTCGTCGGTGCGCCCGAGGATGAAGTAGTAGCCATCGGCGTCGCGGATGCCCCAGTCGAAGGTGCTGTAGATCTGCCGGCCAGGGATCGTGTTCCAGTAGGTGCTGACAAAGCGCTCGTCGTCGCGCCAGATGGTCTGCATGCAGCCCGGCGGCAGCGGCCCCTCGATGGCGACCACGCCCTTCTGGTTGGGCTCGGTCAGCTCCTCGCCCGTAGCCTCGTCGATGAGCTTGACGTTGTAGCCGTACATGGCCTTGCCGGGGCTGCCAAAACGCGTCGTCTGCTGCTCGATCCCATTGGCCAGCGTGAGGATGGGCCAGCCGGTTTCGGTCTGCCAGTAGTTGTCAATGATCGGGATTTGCAGCGCGTCACTGATCCACTGCGCCGTCGGCTCGTCCAGCGGCTCTCCGGCCAGCCACAGGGCCTTGAGGCTGGAAATGTCGTATTTCTTGAGCCAGGAGGGGTCTTGCTTCTTGAGCACGCGCACCGCCGTCGGAGCCGAGAACATGTGCGTGACCTTGTACTTCTCGACGATGCTCCACCAGATGCCCGCGTCGGGGCGCGTGGGCAGCCCCTCGTACATGATGGTCGTCATCCCCGCGACCAGCGGGCCATAGATGATGTAGCTGTGGCCCACCACCCAGCCAATGTCGCTGGTGGTAAAAAAGGTTTGCCCAGGGCGCGCCTGAAAGATGTGCTTCATGCTCGCCGCGAGCGCCACGGTATAGCCACCCGTGTCGCGCTGAACACCCTTGGGCTTTCCGGTGGTACCGCTGGTGTACAGCGTGTAGCTGATGTGTGAGGAGGCCACCCATTCGCAAGCCACCTCGGCGTCCATGTGCTGCGCGCGCAGTTCGCTCCACAAATGGTCGCGCCCGGCCTCAAGCTGCAGGGGCACCAAGCCACGGTCTACCAGCAACACCGCCTTGGGTTTGTGGCTGGCCAGGCGAATCGCTTCATCAAGCAGCGGCTTGTACGCCACGGCCTTGCCGCCGCGCGATCCGGCGTCGGCGCTGACGATCACGACAGGCTCAGCGTCGTCGATGCGAGACGCCAGTGAACCAGAAGCGAACCCGCCAAACACCACGCTGTGCACCGCACCGATGCGGGCGCAGGCCAGCATGGCGAATGCCGCTTCGGCCACCATGGGCATGTAAATCTGGACCCGGTCCCCCTTCTTGACGCCCAGCGCCAGCAGACTGGCCGCCATGCGCTGCACCTCGGTGTGGAGTTCTCGGTAGCTGTAACTGCGCTCGGTGTCGGTTTCGGTGGAAATGGCCACCAGCGCCGCCTGGTCTGGCCGGTCGGCCAGGTGGCGGTCCACTGCGTTGTGGCACAAATTGGTGGTGCCGCCGACGAACCAGTTTGCAAACGGTGGATTGCTGTAGTCGCAGACTTGCTGGGGTGGGGTTTGCCAGTCGATCAGCCGGGCCTGTGTGGCCCAGAAGTTGTCGCGCTGATCAATGGACTGGCGGTAAAACTCGGCATAACGGGTCATGAAACACTCTCCTGGGCTGGGACGAACTGCGCTGTGGCGCAGGTTTTGAATTCATAATTATTCATAACGGTCTTGCAGCAAGCTGACGCGGGCAACGTCGCTCACCCATCCGTTGGCAAACCATCGCGTCGGCACAGACTACGCCGAATCAGCGCGGCAAGCCAGCGTTTGCAGCCGCACTGGGCGCACTCTGCAGCGCAAACGCCGCCAGATCGCGCAGCACCTGCACGTCCTCGGCCAGCGTCAAAGCTTGCTCTGCGCGCGCCAGGGCCAGGCGGGCATGGTGCAGCGCCGCCGCACGCATGGCATCGTCGCCGCACAAGCCCAAGGCAAAAAAGGCCTTTTGCAGACGCACGCCCACCTCCACACTGCCCGCGCCATCACGGGCAATCGGCGTGAACGCATCGTTGAACATTTCGGCTACGTCCAGCGCAGGCACGTGCACGCGGTCAAAGCGCGGAGCGTCTTTGGCCTTCTCACCGGGCGTATTCCACAGCACAAACAGGCGCGCCAGCGTTCCGACAATGTCGATCGCCGTGCCGGGGTCGTTGACCGCAGGCGACAAAGCGCGTCCTGCGATCTCTGCCAGGACCACCAGCCCAAACCGTGGGTCGTCGTCAAACAGCCGGTCACCGCCAATGCGAAACGCGTGCACCAAGGCAGCCGGGTCCACAGGTTCCTGCAGGGCGGGGTCGCTGGTATAGAACGCCAACGCCCGCCCCGGCAAGGCAAAGGCTCCCGGCAAGGCATTGATCACCACCGTGCCCCCGACTCTTTTCGCAAAAGCCTGCAGCGCTTCCATATCAATGCGTTGCACGTAGCCCACCTCATCGGCAAATACGGCGTCGCCCGCTGGCTGGCTGTTGGGGGGGAGCAGCACGCCGCCCAGAGTCGGTGCGTCGCGCCGCCGACGCATGACTGCCGCCGTGGCGCGCTCGGCCTGGTCGACGGTGGTTCCCAGGCGCCCCAGGCGCGCGATGCGGTCCACCCAGCGCACGAAGGTAAAGATCACAAAGGCGAGCACCAGCAGCGTCAGCGAAAACAGGGTGAAGCGGCCGTTGCCCTCGAAGTACTGGTTTTTGGATGCCGTGAGGGCGACCACGCTGAAGATGAAAGCGCCAATGAAAGCGGAGAGCGCGTTTTGCGAGACGTCGTCGGAAATCACCAGTGGAAAACTGCGTGGCGTGGCCGTGTTGCTGGCCGATGAATACGCCGACACCATGGAGGCCACCGCAAACATCGCAATCGGCAGCATGCTCGCCGCCATCACCGAGAGCAGGCTTTGCACCGACTCGGTGGTGATCACGGGCAGCAGATCGCTCTCTTGGAGCTGGTCCGACAGCTTGGCCAGAAACACTGCGAACACCGAGACGATGCCGATGAACAGCGGCTTGACCCACAGGCGCTCGCGGATGCGGCGCAGCACAAAGCGCAGCGTATCGCGCGAGAACAGCGAGGAAAGCGACGCCAAGTCCGGCCCAGCCATGGGCGCCTTATTTGATGAGCGCGAGTGCTTCGCGGAACACCGGGTTTTCGCAGCTGGCCAACCACTCGAAGGCCACCATTTCGGTCGTGACCAGTTCGGCGCCAGCGCCCGCCAGGCGATCGTAGGCAGCGTCGCGGTTGCGTTCGGTGCGCGAGCTGCAGGCGTCGGTCACGACCCAGACCTCGAACTCGTCTTCCAGCAAGCCGAGCGCCGTTTGCAACAGGCAGACATGGGCCTCACAACCCGCAATGACGATGGCATTGCGCTCGGGCGCTTGCTGCGCCGCTTTCTGCAGGTGTTTGGGCAGGCTGCGTGCATTGCCCGCCGGGGGCTTGGCGGGCGGGCGAAGCCATTCGCCCAGACCTTCTTCGGCGGCGCTGAAATGCATTTTCGCAAGGGTGTCCTTGCACAGCGCGCGCAACTGGGCGTCGTTGGGGCCCAGGCGCGAGGGGTTCTGCTCGGTGCCCCAGACCGGCACGTCCATCAGTTGCGCCAGGCGCGCCAGACGCAAGGCATTGGCCAGGGTGGCCGATGCATCGTGGATGACCGGCATCAACCGCTCCTGGTAGTCCACCAGCACCAGCTGGCATTCGGAGGCATCAAGCAACATAACAAGGGTCCTTCGCGGGTTCTAACGCTCCATTGTCGCGTGTGGTGGCTGCCCCAGGCACCTTCACCAGCTCAGTTCGCCCAGCGCACGCCCCAAGGTTTGCGCCATATAAACACAGTTGCTCGGGTGTGGAACGCAGTCGGTGCTCCAGAAGGCACCCACGCCCGCAGCATGCAGCGCCGCCAGATCGGCATCGGCCAGCAGTGCATGGGTCACGGCCACGTCCACCGATGCCGCACCCGCCGCCCGCAGCAATCGGGTCGCCTCGATCAGGGTATGGCCGGTGCTGGCCACGTCATCCAGCAAAACCACGCTGCGCCCACGCAGGAACACATCGGGCAGCGTGACAGCGACCTGGCGGTCGCCGTGGCGCGTCTTGCTGCAGACGGCATACTCAAAAACATGCCGGGCGGCCGCCTGGGCCACCCACTGCGCCGATTCGGCGTCCGGCCCGAGCAGCAGCGGCGCCTCCCGCTGCGCAGCAATCCAGTCGGCCAGCAGCGGCGCGCCGCTGACCACGGCGCAGGCGCGCCCAGGAATGGCCTCGTCCAGCCGTGCAATGCGGTGCAGATGCGGGTCCACAGTGACCACAGCATCAAACAATCGCCCCAAAAACGGGCCGACGATGCGCTGGCTCACCGCTTCACCGGGTTGAAAAGCGATGTCCTGGCGCATGTAGGCCAGGTACGGCGCCACCAGGGCGAGCGATTGCACGCCCAGCGCGCGCGCAGTTTCGGCGGCCAGCAGCAGTTCGATCAGCTTTTCGTTGGGCTGGTGCAAGCTGCGCAGCAGCACGGCGCGTCGGGGCAAGCGCCCGGCGGCGTCCACGGGCAGGCGCAGCTTGATTTCTCCGTCCGGGAAGCGGTGGCGCTCGATCGCCAGGGGGCGCAGGCCCGTGGCAGCGGCCAGGCGGCCTGCGCTGCTCGCCTCATCGGCAAAGTGGAGCAGGCACGCCCCAGGTTCTTCGGGACTGTCCATGGTCAATTTTCTTCCAGGGAGGGACCGGCAGGCACTGCACCGTCGATTCGGTAGCCGCTCTCGCGCACGCAGGCCTGACGCGCAAATTCGAGGTCGGCCGGGTAGCTGGCGTGCACGCGGTAAAGGGCGGTGCCGGGCGCTACGTCGGCGCCCAGCTTGCACAACAGATCCACGCCCGCTCCCTGCGCCGTGGGTGCACCGGCAAGGCGGGCAATGCGTGCCATCTGCAGGTTGTCGATGGCGGTGACCGTTCCGGCGACAGGTGCACGCACCTCGAACTGCAAAGGACCCAACTGCGGGTGCTCAGGGTCAAACGCGCAAGCCCCTTGCGCCGCAACGATGGCCTGCATGCGCGCCAGCGCCCGGCCCGATTCGAGAATATCGCGCGCAATGGCGTAGCCGGCGCCGCCGCGCACGTCGGGGTGAAACTCGATCATGCGCCCCGCAAGGCGCAGCGATTTTTCGCGCAGATCGGTGGGCGCACGGGGGTCGCCCAGCAGTACACGCATCACGTCGCGCGCCTCCAGCACCGGGCCTACGCCGTTGCCGATCGGCTGGCTGCCATCGGTAATCACCACATCCAGCACCAGGCCCAGGCGCTGCGCCACGTATTCGAACAAGCGGCGCAATCGCTGCGCTTCGGCCGTGGAGCGCACCTTGGCGGTTGGTCCGACGGGAATGTCGAGCAGCAGGTGGGTGGAGCCCGCAGCGATCTTTTTCGACAGGATGGAGGCCACCATCTGGCCCGGCGAGTCGATGGACAGTGGCCGTTCGACGGAAATCAATACGTCGTCTGCTGGCGAGAGCTGCGCTGTGCCGCCCCACACCAGGCAGCCGCGGTGCTCACGCACAATGCTGTGCATGTCGGCCAGGGGCAGTTCGACACGGGCCAGCACCTCCATGGTGTCGGCCGTACCGGCCGGCGAGGTGATGGCACGGGACGATGTCTTGGGGCACAGCAACCCGTGCGCCGCGACGATGGGCACCACCAGCATGGAGGTGCGGTTGCCCGGAATGCCGCCAATGCAGTGCTTGTCCACCACCAGCGGCTCGTGCCAATCGAGCCGTTTGCCGCTGGCCGCCATGGCGTCGGTCAGAAAATACACCTCCTCGCGGTCAAGCTCGTCGCGCATGCAGCCGACGACAAAGGCGGTCAGTTCGATCTTGGAATAGCGCTTTTCCACAATGTCGCGCACGATGGCGCGAAAGTCGTCCTGCACCAGGCGCTCGCCGGCCAGCTTGCGAAACAGCGCGCCCATGGATGCAGGCCTTTCGGCGGGCGCCACGGCAATGCTGTGGCCCTCCGGGACATCCAGTTGCGCAAAAGCATCTTCCGACAACCCCACCTCGCCCAGTCCGACGATGCAGTCGTCGTCCACCACATTGAGCGTGGCCAGAATTCGCTGGCCATTGGCGCGCACCTCGATCTTGGAGAGCGCCTGGAAGCCTTCGGCCCGGTAGACCGCGCAGTCGCGGTGCAGGTAGGCCACGTTTTCGCGCCAGGTGTCTATGGCCACCCGGCGCAGCACAAGCAGGCTGTCGGCCTTGGAAGTCGTCGGCGGCAAGGGAGCCGCAGCGGGCTGAGGTGCGTCCAGGGAATCGGCTGCCGTCAAGTGAATGCTCCCCAAAACAAAATGCAAACAAGAGGTGAGGGCCCAAGGAATGCCCAGCGGCTCCCCAAGACAGCTTATAGCGCAGCAGCCAGTTCGCCGGTCCGTGAAAAGCGATTGGGAGAAGAAAACCGCGATCGTGTTACCCTCCGCGCCCATGCCACGTTGGATTTTTCCCCTGCTTGTCGTCGCTGCCTGCTCTCAGGCAGCGTTTGCAGCCCCCTCAGAAAGCCTTGTCGATGCCGAAGTGGCGTCTTCCCAGGCGCCATTGCCCGTTGCGGTGCAGCTGAAAAGCGAATCCGGGGTCATGCGCTCCTTCGAGCAGGCGGGTCACGACGTCGCAGACAACACCTCGGCGCTGGTGACCACCGCCATGGGATTTGTGGGTTTGCGCTATCGCCGGGGCGGCAACAGCGCAGAGACAGGATTCGACTGCAGCGGCTTCGTGCGCGCCGTCTACGAAAAAACGGCGGGCCTGGTGCTCCCTCGGCGTGCCAAGGACCAGGCCGCCAGCACCGAAGTGATCGACAAGCGCGATCTCAAGCCGGGCGATCTGGTGTTCTTCAACACCATGCGCCGTGCGTTCAGCCATGTGGGCGTGTACCTCGGCGATGGCAAATTCATTCATTCGCCCCGCACCGGGCAACAGGTGCGCGTGGAAGACATGCACGCCAGCTACTGGCAGCGGCGCTTCAATGGCGCGCGCCGCGTGGCGCTGGACGGTGACGCCATAAAACGCCTGAGCGTTGCGCAAAATTTGCGCGAATAGCCCCCGCAGGCACGGCGCCGTACGGCGCAGCGCTTACTTCGCCGGAATCACGCGAATGGTAGTGACTTCGGTACTTTCTATGCCACTGCGTATGCTGGTGGGCCGGGCATCCGGGTTGCGGCGCAGCTCTCGCGCATAAGCCATATCGTCCTTGTAGTTGGCACGCGCCTCGCGCTCGCAGTTTTTGCGATCTGCCGCCTGCTCACGGCACGCCGCCAAGGCCAGCTTGAGACCGCCACCGGCTTCCCGAATGGCGGTCTGGTAGCGCTGCTCCGGCGTGGTGTCGGGGTGTGAGCCCCGCTCCAGCGAGGCTTCGTAATTCTGGGCGACGGCAAAGCCAGGGACGGCCAGCAGGGCCGTAAAAATGAGCGGTGCGAGCCAGGTATTTCGAGTCCGTAGAGATGTCTGCATAGCGATTTCCTCATGGATCCGTGCAACCCGTGCAGAGGTGCACGGTGCTTGGGTCAGTCGGTTCAGCTTAGGTCCAAGCGCGCCCTGGCTGCTGTACGCAAGCGTCGCGCTACCATGTCGGACCGCGCCCACACAAGGCTTCTTGCTGACATGGACACCCTCCCAACCGCCAAGGCACCTGCCAAGCCGCACGACAAGGCCTACCTGCACAGCCTGCTGGCGCGGCGCAACCAGGACAGCAGTCTGCAGGCAGAAATCGACGCGGCCATCGAAGCCGCCTTTGTGCGAACGGTGTCCATGCTGGTGCTGGACATGTGCGGCTTCAGCAGCACCACGAGCCGGCTGGGGGTCATCCACTTCCTGGCCATGGTCCACCAGATGGAGCAAGCGGCCAGGCCGGCGATTCTGGGCAATGGCGGCGTCGTGATCAAACAAGAGGCCGACAACCTCTTTGCCGTGTTTACGGACCCGGTGCACGCCCTGGAGGCCGCGCTTGACATTGGCCGCGCGCTCGACGCCATGAACGCGGTGCAGCCGCCAGACAGTGCATTGCAGGTCAGCATGGGCATTGGTTTTGGCCCCACGTTGGTGATTGCCGAAAGCGATTTGTTCGGCGCGGAAATGAACCTGGCCTGCAAGCTGGGCGAAGACATTGCCGGCCCAGGGCAAATCCTTCTGACACCTGCCGCCATCGCCGCCCTGCCCTCGGCGCAATACCGCTTTCACGAAATTTCTCCGACCATTGGCGCGGGAGCGCAGATGGCTTTCGAATTTGAAGCCCGCTTGGTGAAGAAACCGCTGGGCAGCTCTGGCCTGAGATGATCGCGCCATGCCACGCATCTTCCCTTCCCTTCGCCCCACCCCAGCGCCTCCACCCGAATCCGCACCGAACGCCGCCGTGGACGCTGCCGCCCGCCGCGCCCGCAAGCTGCTCAACCGCCGCGCCATCGTGGCGGCGGTGGCCAGCACGGTTCCGGTGCCCGGCCTGGATTGGGCGGTGGACGCTGCCCTGCTGTCCCGCTTGCTGCCGCAGATCAGCGCCGAGTTTGGGCTGACGCCTGAGCAACTCGATGCGCTCGACCCGCACAAGCGCGAGCAGGTGCAAAAGGCCGTCGCCATGGTGGGCTCGGTGTTGATTGGCAAGTTCATCACCCGCGATCTGGCGCTCAAGGCGGTGCGCACCGCGGGAATGCGCATGACCACCAAGCAGTTGAGCAAATACGTGCCACTGGCCGGCCAGGCGGTGTCGGCCGCCCTGGGCTATGCCACCCTGCGTTTTCTGGGCGAGCAACACATCCGCGACTGCATTGCGGTGGCCGAGGCGGCGCAACTCAGGCTGCCGCCACCCGCCCTCTGATCGCTATTTATTTTGTAGCTTATAACGCTTATGGACAAAGCGATAGCGCCATTTTTGACATAACTTTTCGGTTACGCAGAGCGTGGGCTTCCTGCGGGGCGGGAGCCGGGCGCGCACCCGGCCGCCGCCCTTTGTGATAGTCCCGAATGCGTTGGGATGAGGGGTCGGCAAGGAGGTCCGACCCGCGCTCTCATCCTTGTCTGTCGCCCACTCTGAAACAGGTACAGACTCGGCGTTTGGCCCAGACTCTTAGCCCATGGCAGCCCGGTTCAAGCCCACGCACACTCGCAAGTGAAGTGGCGCAAAAACTCCGGCTGCTTGACGATCTTGACGCCGCGAATGCTGGCCGCTTTCTCTTTCACCTCGGCAATCACCTCGGCCGCGTAGTCGAAGTGCGACTGGGTGTACATGCGGCGCGGGAACGCCAGGCGCACCAGCTCCATGTTGTGAAAAGTCTCGGTGCCGTCCTGCAGACGCTTGCCGAACATCACCGAGCCGATCTCCACGCCGCGAATGCCGCCCTCCAGGTACAGCGCGTTGCACAGCGCCCAGGCCGGGTAATGCGCCACGGGCATGTCGGGCAGCACGGTTTTGGCGTCGATATAGACGGCGTGGCCGCCGGTGGGCTTGACGAAGCCCACGCCCGCTGCGTCAAGCCGCTCGCCCAGGTATTCGGCGGTGCGCAGGCGGTAGCGCAGGTAGTCTTCGTCCATGCCCTCTTCCAGGCCGACGGCCATGGCTTCGAGGTCGCGCCCGGCGAGACCTCCGTAGGTAGGGAAGCCCTCCATCATGATCAGGCCGTTGCGCACGCCGTCCATCCACTCGTCACTGCGCAGCACGATGAAGCCGCCAATGTTGACCATGGCGTCCTTCTTGGCGCTCATGGTGGCGCCGTCGCAGTACGAGAACATTTCTTGCACGATTTCGCGGATGGGGGTGTTCTCATAGCCCGGCTCGCGCATCTTGATGAACATGGCGTTTTCCGAGAAACGGCACACGTCCATGATGAAGGGCTTGCCGTACTTTTTGAGCAGCTTGGAATACGCGCGGATGTTTTCCATCGACACCGGCTGGCCGCCGCCGGTGTTGTTGGTCACGGTGAGCATGCCAAACGGGATACGTGCGCCGTCTTTTTGCAGCACCGCTTCGGCGCGCGCCAGGTCGATGTTTCCCTTGAAAGGGTAGATCAGTGCGGGCTGCAGGCCCTCTGGAATGACCAGGTCCACGGCTTCGATGCCAAGGTATTCGAGGTTGGCGCGCGTGGTGTCGAAGTGGCAGTTGTTGGGCACCAGATCGCCTTTTTTGCACACCGCCGTGAACAGCACCTTCTCGGCCGCGCGGCCCTGGTGCGTGGGCACGAAGTGCTGCATGCCGGTGATGTCCTGAATGACTTTTTCCAGCCGGTAAAAGCTGCGCGCGCCAGCGTAGCTCTCGTCGCCTTCCATGATGGCGCCCCACTGCTTGCTCGACATGGCGCCGGTTCCCGAATCGGTCAGCCAGTCGAGCAGCACGTCTTCGGCGCGCAGCTTGAAGACGTTCAGGTGCGCGGCCGCAAGCAGCTGCTCGCGCTGCTCGCGCGTCGTCATGCGGATGGGCTCGATGCTCTTGATGCGGAAGGGTTCAATGAGGGTTTTGGGCATGGTGGTCTTTGGCCGAAATGAATGAGTGGCGCAAAGTTATCACCGGGGTTTGGGGCGTGGTGTCGGTTAAAAGCAACTACCGCCATGCTTTCCATGCCTTGTCCGATGGGCCGGTATATTTCATGTCAAATCGGCCTCCAGCGCTTATTCAGAATGCGTAACTAGCTATCTATTCAATAGCAATCACAGGTACGGAGACAGCAGCCACACAGCCCGATTGCGCAGCCGCGCAGGCAAGCGCTGGCGAGCCAGTTCATCGGCATCAAGCGGCGTCGCGTGGACGATGCGGGTGTCGATCAGCGGATCGAGCGCACGCACCAGTTCAGCGTCGTGGCATTCAATGTTGTATTCAAAATTGAGCCGCAAACTGCGCGCGTCCCAGTTGGTGGAACCGATCAGCGCCCAGGCGCCGTCCACCACCAACAGCTTGGCGTGGTCAAACGGCGCGGGCGTCAAGTAGATGCGGCAGCCGGCGGCGAGCAGTTCGTCGAACTGCGGGCGCATCGCCCAATCCAGCAGCGGCAGGTTGCTGCGCACCGGCAGCACGATGTCCACCGCCACGCCGCGCAGCGCGGTGGTTTGCAGGGTGCTGAGAATCACCTCGTCGGGCAAAAAATACGGCGTGACAACACGCACCCGCTGCCGCGCCGCCGCCAGCGCGCCCAACATCACCTGGCGCATGTGGTCCATGTCGGCATCGGGGCCATCGGTCACGCCGCGCGCCAGCACCGAACCGCTGGACTGTGGAACGGCAAACCAGGGCGCGCCATGCAAGCGCTCGCGCGTGGTGAACGCCCAGTCGGTAGCGAAAGCACGCTGCATGTCGGTCACCACCGGCCCGCGCACCTCGAAATGCAGGCAGTGCACTGGAGTGGCCGGCTGCATGCGGATCCAGTGGTTGGCGCTGATGTTCATGCCGCCGGTGAACCCCACCGCGCCGTCCACCACCAGAATCTTTCGGTGGTTGCGCAGGTTCACCTGCGAGAGCACGCGTGTGAACGAAGGCGGCAGGAACGACGCGCACGGAATGTCCAGCGCGCGCAGACGCCGAAGTACCCCGGTAGGCCGGTAGCGCGATCCCACGGCGTCGATCAGCACGCGCACCTGCACGCCCCGCGCCTGGGCGCTCGCAAGCGCCTGCACAAAGGCTTCGCCCACCGCGTCGTTGTGGAAGATGTAGGTCAGCAAAGTCACGGACTGCCTGGCGGCGTTGATGGCCGAAAGCATTGCCGGGTAGGCCGTGTCGCCATCGGACAGGGGCAGCACGCTGTTGCCCGCCAGCAGGGGCTTGCCCGTCACCTGCCGGGCCACGCGCGCCACACCGCCCAGCGGGGCATCCACGGCTTCGTCGGGGACCGCAAAGGCTTCGGCCAGGTCGCCTTCGCTTTGCCAGGCCTCGCGCAGCCCCAGCGCCACCCCGGTGCGCCCAATGCGGTTGATGCCCAGCAGCCAGTACGCCAGCGCACCACCGAACGGCGCTAGCCAGGCCAGGCCGATCCAGCCCACCGCAGTGTGCACTTCGTCCTTTTTCATCAGCGCGTGCAGCGTGACGGCCATGGCGAGTGCTATGTGCACGGAGGAAATCAGCCACAGCGCAAAGCCATGCAGCAGTTGCAGCAACAGCGTGGGCAAGCTCGATTCCATGCGGCGATGGTAGGCGAGCGCGAGCGGGTCGGGAATGACCGTGCGAAGGCAATGATCGGGGCGTGGCCTCCCCCACGAGGGCCGCCGGGTGTCGGATACTCTGCGCAGGCCCGCGCTCGTGCGGCTCCCGTCTGCTCTCAACAGTCCACCATGCGCCATTTCTTTCTCAGGCCCACGCCCCCTGCCCCCGCCCACACGGTGGGCCGCGCAGCATGAGTGCGGCGCAATGGACCATTCTGGCCATTCTCGCGGCCACGGTCGCCATGTTCGTCTGGGGGCGCTGGCGGCACGACATGGTGGCCATGGCCGCCCTGCTGGCCTGTGTGCTGGCCGGCTTGCTGCCCGCGAGTAGCGCCTTTACCGGGTTCGGCCATCCCGCCGTGATCACGGTGGCCTGTGTGCTGGTGCTCAGTCGGGGCTTGCAGACCTCTGGGCTGGTGGACTTGCTGGCGCGCCGCGTGCTGCCAGCCAAGGCGGGCGTGGGCAGCAGTCTGGTGGCGCTGATCGGCCTGGGCGCCCTGCTTTCGGGCTTCATGAACAACGTTGGGGCCATGGCACTGCTCATGCCGGTGGCGGTGCGCCTGGCCGAGCGGCTGCAGCTCGCTCCGGGGCAAGTGCTGATGCCACTGGCCTTCGGCACCATTTTGGGGGGCATGACCACGCTCATCGGCACGCCGCCCAACCTCATCGTCGCCGGTTTTCGCCAGGAGCAGGGCATGGGGAGTTTTGGCATGTTCGACTTCACGCCGGTCGGCCTGAGCGTGGCCCTTGCCGGCGTGCTGTTGATTGCCTTCATCGGCTGGCGACTGGTGCCCGTGCGCAAGCAGGCGGGCATGGAGGGTTTTGACACCGGCGCCTACCTCACCGAAGTGCGCGTGCCCAAGGGAAGCTCCTCGGTCGGCCAGACCCTGAACGCACTGGAGATCGCGCTGGACAAGGCCGGCACCCAGGTGGTCGGGCTGGTGCGAAACGAGGTGCGTGTGCTCGCGCCCAGCCCCTGGCGCCACGTGGTTGCAGACGATATTTTGGTGATCGAAGCCGACGCTGAGGCCTTGCCTCAATTGCTTGCCGTGCTGGAATTGCGGCTGGAAGAATCTCGGCGGCCGGAGTCGGACCCAGAAGCCGAGTCAGAACCTGAGGCAAGCGACGCACCGGCTGACAATGCCGCATCTCCCGATGCCGCCCCAGCCGAAACGCCCGCAAAGCCCGGCCAGCCGGCAAAGGCGAGCGCGCCGCCTTCGACCGACGCAGCCGATCCCGAGGAAACCGCCCCGGCAGCAGAAAGCTCGCGCAACAAGTCGGATATCCGGCTGGTGGAGCTGGTGATCCGTCCGGGCTCAGGCCTGGAAGGCCGCTCCGCCAGCGACTTGCTTCTGCGCACCCGCTACGGCCTCAACCTGCTCGCTGTCTCGCGCCAGGGCCAGCGCGCGCGCGCCCGGTTGCGCGCCATGCCCTTGCATGCGGGCGACCTGCTGCTGATGCAGGGGCCATTCGAAACCATTGCCGAATTTGCCTCCGACAACGGCTGTGTCCCTCTGGCCGAGCGCAAGCTGCACATTCCCAGCCCGCGCAAGGCCTGGCAGGCGGGCAGCATCATGGTGGCGGCCGTGGCGGCGGCGGCGCTGGGCTGGCTGCCAGCAGCCATCGCGTTCGCCATGGCCGTGCTGGCGTCGATGGCTTTGCGCACGGTGTCGCCGCGTGCCGTCTACGAAGCCGTGGACTGGCCTGTGGTCGTTCTGCTGGCGGCCCTGATGCCGGTGGCGGGCGCCATGGAAACCACGGGCACAGCCGATTTGATCGCCCGCTTCATGCTCGACCATTTGGCCCAGGGCCATGCCGTGCTCGGTCTGGGCCTGATCCTGGTGGTCACCATGTTCCTGTCGGACCTGATGAACAACGCCGCCACGGCAGCGGTGATGTGTCCCATTGCCCTGGGCACCGCCAGTGCGCTTGGCGCCAGTGCAGACCCTTTCCTGATGGCGGTGGCGATTGGTGCTTCCTGCGCCTTTCTCACACCCATCGGACACCAGAACAACACCTTGATCCTGGGCCCTGGGGGCTTTCGGTTTGGCGACTACTGGCGCCTGGGCCTGCCGCTGGAGGTGCTGGTGGTGGCCATCAGCATGCCGGTGCTGCTGATGGTCTGGCCCTTGTAGCCCTGCTACGCCAAGGCCTCGGACGCACCCGTCAGACGTTTGGCCAAGCCCTGCCCCAGCCGGTTGGTGATGCCGTAAATCGAAAGCTGCGGGTTGGCGCCCACGCTGGTAGGAAACACCGAGCCGTCGTGCACCGACAGGTTCTCGATCTGCCAGTGCACCCCGTTCGGGCGCACCACGCCCAGCGCCTCGCTGCCCGCCAGGCCGCAGCCGCCCATGACGTGGGCGCTGACCACCTTGGTAAGCAGCGGTTTCATGGCCAAGGCTTCAATGGCGCTTTTCGCTTCGGCCCAGGACCGGTAGGGCCGCGCCATTTCATGCACTGGCAGCACCTCTTGCGCGCCCGCAGCAAACTGGATCTCGGCCATGGCCAGCAGCGCGCGGCGCGCGCCTTCCATCACGAAGTCGGTCAGCGGGTAGTCGAGCACTGCCGAGCCGTCGCCGCGCAGCTGAACGCGGCCTCCGGGCGCCTCGGGATGAAAACCATCGCGCAGCAGGGCGAGCAGCACATGGGTATGCGGGAATTTGGTCAGCAGATCGGCCTGCGCCTGGCCATAGCCCGGCAGCGTGGTCGCCAGGATGACCGGATGCAGCGGGGGCGACTCCAGTTTGAAACCCATGGGGCCGTCGATGGGCTGGGTGTCCATGAAATGGTCGGTGTAGAGCGACTGCGGCGCGCCCGCCCAGCCCTCCACCTTTTGCGCCAGCACGGCGGCCGACATGACCACCGGGTGCAGGAAAGTACGCGTCCCCAGGCGGCCATGCGGGTCCGGTGCCTTGGAGCGCATCAGCACGGCGGGCGAGTTGATGGCGCCGCCTGCCAGCACGAAATGCTTGGCCACGATGGTCGTTGCAGGCTGGCCCGCATCCACAGGCGCGCCGTTCGGCTGCACCGCAATGCAGCGCAGCGACTGCACCTTGCCGCCCGCGAGCACCAGTTGCTCGGCGCGTGCTTCCACCAAAAGCGTGGCGCCCAGGTCCAGCGCCGCCGGAATGGTGGTCACCAGCATCGACTGCTTGGCGTTGGTCGGGCAGCCCATGCCACAGGAACCCAGGTTCCAGCAACCCTTGACGTTGCGGGAGATGGCGGCCGAAGGAATGCCCAGCTTGTCGGCCCCGCGCCGCAGCAGCTCATTGTTCTCGTTGGGCGCCATCAACCAGGGCGAGATGTTCAGGCGCCGCTCGGCCTGCTCGAAGTACGGCGCCAGGGCCTCGCGGCCAAAATCGTCCAAACCAAAATGCTGCTCCCAGTAGCGCAGCGTGGGCTCGGGCGTGCGAAAAGAGCTGGTCCAGTTCACCGTGGTGGAGCCGCCCACGCAGCGGCCTTGCAGAATGGAAATGCCTTTGTCGGCGGTCTTGCGGCTGGCGCTTTCCTGGTAGAGCGTGGGGTAGGCTTCGGATTCGCGCTGTCGGAAGTCGCTGCTGCTTTTGAGCGGCCCTTCTTCGACGATGACAACATCCAGGCCCGCGCGCGTCAGCAGTTCGGCGGTGATCCCCGCGCCGGCGCCCGAACCCACAATGGCCACGTCGCAGCTGATTTTTTCAGGCAGCGGGCCGTGCGCGCCGCCCAGCACCTTCCAGCCGCGCTCCAGCCCGGCGCGGATCGGATCGGGAAAATTGCTCATGAATTGGTCCGCCTCTCAAAGAACCAAAGGTCCGGGGTAGCCCACAGACGCCCAGGTGCTTTCGTCGGAAAAATAGGCGCCGCCGACCATTTCGTGCAGCGCCAGGTAGGCCTGCTGGCGCAGGGTGAGGCTGGAAAAGCGCATGCTTTCCAGGGCGGCCTGCACCTGTGCCTCGCTGGCATCCGCCCAAGCCGGCACCAGACCTGCCAGGCCCAAACGCCCCGGCGCGGTGCACAGCAAACCCACGAGCTGCGACAGCTCGGCCTGCACCGTCGGCGGCAGGTTGGCGACCAAGGCATCCATGCGATCGACCATGCCGGCCAGTGCCCGGCTGCGTGCCTGCGCATCGGCCGGCAGCGTTCCCTGGAGAATGGCGCGGCCCAGGCTGGTAAAGAGTTCGCGTGCCGACGCGCTAAGGCGCCCCTGCTCCAACCCCGGTTGGAGCAGCACAGCTGCGCCACCGGCCAGCGCCAGCACCACACCCGAGACCAGGCTCAGCTTTAAAAGGGATCGTCTTTGCATCGGACAAATATCGCACGCGCTACCTGCGCGGCTCTAGAGGCTGGCGCCTAGAGGGCATGGGGGTTTTCATCGATGCCGCAGACCGGTGCACGCGTCACCGTGCTCCCGCTGCTGCTGTCGCGGCGCTGGGCGCTGCGGTAGTGCAGGCGAATGCTCGGGTTATTTTTTGGGTGCGCACGGAAATAGGTATATGCTGGACTGAGGATCAGCGCGCTTTTGGCGCCGTGGCTGGGTACCGATTTGGTGCGCTATCGCAAAGACTTTTTCGCGCGGGCGCGCCCAATGGCCCGTAAGCGGGACTACCCAGAGGTCTGAGAAGGTCGAATGGATCTTCAACAACTGACCGACACATTTACACAGGCTACGTCCTTACGTGAAAGGCCTGCTCCATGATTCCACCCCATTCGACCGAAGCCACCGATGACCGGGCACAAATGGTTGCCGACGCCGCCGTGGCGCGCTGGGAATCGATGGTTGATGCGCTGACGCCTGTACTCGGGCAACGCGGCGTCGCTGCGCTGTACCGGCGCACCTTGAACGTTGCCGGGCGGGCGCACCCTTGCTTGCTCTTGGCGCACGAAGACACCGAGCCCATTCGTTTCGATCAGCTCAGAAAAGCACTGCGCAAGCAGCCCGCCGACCAGGCCGCGGCAGCCACGGATGCGTCGATCCAGACCTTTCACGAACTCCTCAACAACTTGATTGGCATTCCACTGACCCAAAGGTTGCTCGGCGGCTTGTGGTCTCCAATTTATAGCGGCTCGCCCGTTCAGGACAGATCGAAATGACCGACAAAGTAGAAATCAACCGGCTCGCGACGGGCGTGCCAGGTCTGGATGTCATCCTTGCGGGGGGGCTGCCTGAATTCTCCTTCAACCTCATTGCGGGTCCGCCGGGCTGTGGCAAAACCACGCTTGCACACCAGATGATGTTCGCACTGGCCACGCCCGAGCGGCCGGCTTTGTATTTCACCGTGCTGGGCGAGCCGCCGCTCAAGATGCTGCGCTATCAGCAGCAGTTTTCCTTCTTCGACAGCAACAAGGTGAATGAGTCCATCCGCTTCATCAATTTGTCGGACGAAACCGTAGCAGGCGACTTGGGGGTGGTGCTGGCAAGAATCACTGAGCTGGTGCAGGAGCACAACCCGGCGCTGGTCTTTGTCGACTCGTTTCGCTCGGTGGTCATGGCCAACCAGGGCCATGGTCAACCGAACAGCGACCTGCAAATGTTTGTGCAGCAGCTCGGCATGCTGATGACCACCTGGCAGGCCACCACGTTTTTGATCGGTGAATATTTCAGCGAAATCGATGCGAATCCGGTCTTCACCGTGGCCGATGGCCTCATCTGGCTGCGCCAAAGCGTTGAGCGCAACTCCATGGTGCGCAAGATGCAGATCCTGAAGATGCGCGGGCAACCCACCTTGCCTGGGCTGCACACGTTCCGTATCAACCAGAGCGGGCTTCAGGTTTTCCCCCCGGCTGGACGCGACCTACCGGCGCCTCGGTCGGGGCTCGGCGAACCACAGCGCGGTCGCTTGTCCATTGGTGTGCCGGGTCTTGACGACATGCTGGGCGGCGGGGTTCCACGCGGTTATTCGCTGCTGGTTGCCGGCCCTTCAGGCTCGGGCAAGAGCATTCTGGCCGCCGCGTTCCTGGCCGAGGGCGCCCGCCAAGGCGAAACGGGCGTGATTGCGGCGTTTGAACAACCGCCGAGTGGGTTGCGCAACCGGGTGGTCGCGCGGCTGATTGATTCGGGCACAGTGGGCCTGGTGGACAGCCGGGCACCGGATTTGTCCATCGACGAAATCGTGCTGTTGATCTTGAAGGAAATCGAGCGCCTCAAGGCGACCCGCGTCGTCATCGATTCGCTCTCGGGCTTTGAGCTGGCACTGGCCCCCACCTTCAGAGAAGACTTTCGTGAGTCGCTGTCGCGCATGGTGAGTGCCCTGGTGAGCACCGGGGTAACGGTGCTGATGACCTCCGAGCTGGAAGACCGCTACACCGATTTGCGATTCAGCCCCTACGGCACCGCCTATCTCACCGACGCGATCATCGTGCAGCGCTACATCGAAGTGGAAAGCCGGCTGCGCAGAATGACTGCCGTCGTCAAAGTTCGGGCCAGCATGCATTCGGACGAAATGCGCTTGTTCAGCATCGACGACGAGGGCATTCATGTGGGCGAAACCTTGTCGGACAGGGAGGGCCTTCTCGGTGGCAGGCCGACGCTCAAACAGCGCTAGTGCCTACTACATTGGAGAGGCAAGATCGTTACTGTCCTTGTATGCAGCACCCTGACCGCAGCAAGTGAAAAATACAGCCGACCGAGCTTTGCCTGCTCTGCTTGGAGTTCGCACCGAAGAGCCCGATGTGCAGCAGCAGATCACACAGGCACGGGCGGTACTGGCCGATCTGAAGCGGCAAATTGCGGTTGCGCGCAGCCAAGTTGATTTTGTCGATAGCGCATCCTTGGTAGAGGTCAATGAGCAGTTGATCCTCTCGGCATTGCAGAGCCAGACAAAGGCCGAAGAAGCCGAAAGCGCCTTTGGAGAACTCTCCAAATCGTATGGCGTGGACATCCTGACGCAACTGGCCAACCGCGTGCAGTTTCACGAGCGCTTCGCCTATGCCATCGCCAGCGCGCAACGCCATGGAACGCGGGTAGCCGTGCTGTTTGCCGATATCGACGGATTCAAGGGAATCAACGACACACTCGGGCACCGGTTTGGGGATGAGGTACTCAAGCACACTGCGCACTGCATCGCCAACTCGGTCCGGGACGTGGACTTTGTTTTCCGCTACGGCGGAGACGAATTCGTGATTCTGATTACCGACGTAGCTCAGGCGTCGGACGCCACGCAGGTTTCCCGGAAGATCGCGGCGGCCGTCGCCTGCCCGTTCACGGTCAACGACCGGACGATCTCCGTGTCACTGAGCATCGGCACCTGCATTTACCCGGACGATGGTATTGACGCTGATGGCCTGATGCATTGCGCAGATGCCGCGATGTACGAAGCCAAGCGCCTGCACGCTCGGGAACTCGACCTGTAATCGGCTGGTTTGCATTTTCGGGGCACATAGTGCCACTACCCGAAATGGCGCTCAAAGATCGGGTGCGCGATACACCAACACCTTCAACGCGCGTTCAGCGTCCTTGTCGGCAAAAGACGACGGATTTGCCAGCCGCACGACGAAAACCAGCTCCGGTGCACATTCCTGCATGTGGTCCTGCAGGAACGCCATGCCGAGTTCGGGCGCGTTCAGACAGATCAGCGCATGCCCGCCGGGCGCCACCAAATCCGGCAGGCGGCGCATGAGGCGTGGGTAGTCTTTGGTGGCAACGAAGCTGCCCTTCTGGTAGCTGGGTGGATCCACAATCACCAGACCATAGGGTCCGCCGCGCGTGATCTTGCCCCAGGTGCTGAAGATGTCGTGCGCAAGAAAGCTTGCGCCGGCCGTGACGCCGTTGAGCTGGTGGTTCTGCTGACCGGTGGCAATGGCGCCTCGGCCCATATCCACATTGACCACATGTTTGGCGCCGGCCTGGAGCGCCACTACCGAGAAGGCGCAGGTGTAGGCAAACAGGTTGAGTACCTTCAGGCCGTAGCGATCCGTTCGGCGTGCTTGCGCATATTCGCGCACCCAGCGCCTGCCCTCGGCCATGTCGAGAAACAGGCCGTGGTTCTGGCCTTTGTCGATATGCACACGAAACCGCGCACCCTGCTCGTTCACCACATGCGGGTCGGGGACGCTGCCGGACATCACGCGGGTGTCGGTGCGCCCCTGCGTGCGCAAGACCTCGCTGCGGCATTGAAATACCAAGTCGAGCGCCTGACCGGGCGCCAGCTGCTCCCAGCGCCTGGCGAGCGCCTGGCCAATAGCTGCAAGCTGCCCGTCTGTGGACGCATCGGGCAGAAGAAAGCTGGTGAGTACAAAAACTGGCGGATAGGCGTCTAGCGTCCACTGCTCGCAACCGGGGAAGAGCCCGCCCCGGCCATGAAAAATCCGTTGGGCGTCGGTGGGCAGGACCATTGTGTGGATGGCATCGATCAAGGCATGCATCGGCAGATTGTCCGCGCTCAGGCCACAGTTCCCGGCTTTCCCGCCATGCGGCTGCTTTTGAAATGAATCGAATGCTCGCCATTCTTGGAACCATCGTCGTCGGCCTCATCGTTGGCTTCATCGCGCGCGCTGTGAAGCCCGGCGACGACAAGCTGGGCTGGATCATGACCGCCGTGCTGGGCATTGCTGGCTCGTTCCTGGCGCGCTATGCGGGCGTGGCGATGGGCTGGTATTTGCCCGGTGCGCCGGCAGGCTGGATCGCTTCAATCGTTGGGGCGATCGTGCTGCTCTTTGTTTACGGTTGGGTCAAGAAAAAGGCTTGAGTGCTGTGCCCGGCACCTGCCGCCATGGCAGTCAGTGTAAAAAGAAAAATGGGAGCCATATTGGCTTCTACCGCTTACATTTAAAGCGTTAACAGCTATCAAATTCTAAGCATCGGATCGCCGGCCACACTCAGGTGCGCTCCTGCCTGCGGATGCTGAGCCTGGCTTAGGCGCAGCGGATCAAGGCATTCAAGATTCGTGGTGGAAGAGAAAGAGCGCATGGAGGAATCAGACGCGGATGACGCTGAGCATTGCGCCGACAACCGATGTCGAAGGACCCTTCCTCCGAGGGCAATACAGGCGAAGCTCCCAATGAATACGCAAAGGTGCAGCGCAGCGCCACTGCACGGGTTTGTCACCACCCAGGCCAAGAGCACATCGACAGCCACGTGAACGAAACCCTTCGATTCGAAGCGATCGTGCCACGCGACACGTTTTGCATCGCACTCGACCAGCGCACACACGCCACCCCGGCCCCAGTGTGGTTGCATTCATCCTTGCCACCATCGGCCCCAGCGACTCCCTAAAATGGACTATCCGCATGCACCTTTAGACCCTGCAGCCTCATTGATCTGCGCTGGTCCGCTTGAAGGGCCCTCCCCCATGAACAAACTTTCCGGCGATCACGCCGTCACTTCCACCTGGCCAGCCGTTGCCGGCACCGCCTTGCGCATCGCTTTTGGCGTCATCTGGGCCGTGAGCGCAGCGCTGACGTGGACGACCGATTTCGCCAACCACTACGTCGGCTATCTGCACAACGCGGCCACGGGGCAACCTGCTTGGGCGGCATGGTGGTTCCAGTTGTGGATCGAGGTAGTGACGCCGAACGCCGGCCTATTCGTGTGGGGAACGCGCTTGGCCGAAACAGCGCTGGCGCTGGCGCTGCTGCTGGGCTTTGCGCGCAAGATCACCTACCTCGTCGGAATCTTGTTCAGCCTGCTGATCTGGAGCACGGCCGAAGGATTCAGCGGCCCCTATTCGGTAGGGGCGAACAACATCGGTGCGGCCATCAGCTACGTGCTGATTTTCGCGGCGCTGATCGTCATCAACCTGCGCGCCGGCCCCAGTCCCTACAGCCTCGACTACCTGATCGAGAGCCGCTGGCCAGGGTGGAGGAAGTTCTCCGAATGGAACGCCGATGTCCCGCTGGATCAGGTCCCCCGCTTGTCCTGGCGGGTACAGGGCCCGGCGCTAGCGGGCGTATTGCTGCTGGTGGCCTTGCTGCTGGCCGGTCTGCACAGTGCATTGAACGTAAGGTCAGCCAGTCCGGACTCTGCGGCTGCTGCGGTGTCGCCGCTTTCCTTGGCCTCCAACAAGCCGATTGCCGAGGCACGCGATGCCCGTTTGCCACCCCTCACGCCCGGTGATAGCGTGGAAATACGCATCAACTCCAGCGACGATACGGTGGAGATTGCCAGTGGCGTGCAATACCAGGCTTGGACGTTTGGCAAAACCGTGCCCGGCCCGGTCATCCATGTGCGCCAGGGGCAGACGGTGAACGTTGTGCTCACCAACAGCGGCACGATGCAGCACTCGATCGATTTCCATTCCGCGATCACGCCTCCGAACTTGCACTACGCGGACATCATGCCGGGCGAGTCGATCAGCTTCTCGTTTGTCGCCAAGGTACCCGGCGCGTTCCTGTATCACTGCGGCACCCCGCCAGTGCTGCTGCACATTGGCAACGGCATGTATGGGGCCATCATCGTGGACCCGGCCGAGCCACTGCCACCGGCTGCCGAAAGCTATGTCCTGGTGCAGGGAGAGTGGTACACGCAGCAGGTATCGGGCACTCTGATGGCCGGCAGCTACGAAAAAATGCAGGCGATGCGTCCAGATGAAGTGGTGTTCAACGGCGCTGCATTCCAGTACGCGGCGCACCCTCTCACCGCCAAGCCCGGAGATCTGATCCGCCTGTATGTGGTCAACGCCGGCCCCAGCCTGTGGAGCGCGTTCCACGTCATCGGCGCCATCTTCGACCGCGTCTACCCCGGCGGCGATCCAAAGCAGGCGATCAAGGGCGTCTCCACCTACACGGTGGGGCCAGGCGAAGGCGCGGTGTTTGACGTGACGCTCGACGAAGCCGGCGAATACCCGTTCGTTGATCACGCCATGGCACACGCGGTGCTAGGTGCCCAGGGCATTTTGATGGTGACCAAACCTGGCGAGGCGCTTGCCGCTCCACCCATCAGCAAGGCTCCCGTTGACACTTTGGCCGTCGTCGCTCCACCGGCTGCCGCCACCGGTCCTTACAAGTTCGATGCGGCGCGTGCGGCCTCGCTGTACGCCAGCAAGTGCGCTGCCTGCCACCAGGCCACCGGCATGGGCTTGGCCGGCGTATTCCCACCATTGAAGGGCAACCCTTCCGTGCTCGATGCCGATCCCACCAAACACATCCGCGCAATCCTGCACGGTCTGCAGGGCGAGGCCATCGGCGGCGTCACCTATGCCAGCGCCATGCCGCCGTTCGCCGATGCTTTGAACGATGCCGATGTCGCCGACATCGCGAATCACGAGCGCACCTCTTGGGGCAATCAGGGCAAGCTGGTCACGGCTGAGCAGATCAAGGCGGTGCGCGCGGCAAGCAAGTGAGGCGATCAAGCGCTGTGCGCGGTGCGCACATTGCGAGTGGAACGATGCCAGCTGAGCACGTACATCGTCCTCGCTCTGACCCTCCCAACCAAAGTTGCGAAACACGCCATGTGCAAGACGCTTGCCTTGTTCTGAGTGCGGCCATCTTGAGCGTCGCAGAAGGCCTCGCCTTGAGGCGAAGCCCTCGGGCGTCCGTACCCCTCCCCATTTGACTCGAGCGCTGCACTTTTGCCGTCACACGCAGACCCGTCTTCGACCAAACGGCTTCTGAGGGTGCGTGGCACATGCATTGCTCCAAATCAGGGCATGGGGTTGACCTCGATTTTTCCTCTTGGTTGCTGTCAGCGGCTTACTCTTCTATCATTTCCTCTGCTCACGCGCAGGGGGAACGAACGATGGATTCCGCAGGATTCTTTGATTACCCCGACGACACGCCGCTCGACCAGTCCAGCACGCTCCTCTTTCTTCCCGACCTGTCGGAAGATGATTGGTCCAGGGTGCTCTCGTTTACACAGTGCCGCGCTTTTCGCGCTAAAGAAGCTGTCCTGAAAATCGGGGATTCTGGACGAGCGCTCTACATCGTCTCCCGTGGCGCGCTGGAGGTCGCAATGCCACAAAAGCGGGGCCGGGTCTTGCGAATTGCCCGCCTTGCCGAAGGCGCTGTTTTTGGCGAGCAAGCCTTTCTTGACGGACAGCCGCGATCGGCAACGGTGCAAGCGGTCACAGATGGCGAGATGCATGTGCTTTCCCTGGAATCCTTCGAGATTTTGGCCGCCCGCCATCCAGATTTGGCACGCATGATGCTGATGGATTTGGGGCGCATCCTTTCCATGCGCTTGCGTCGCACGATGGAAATGGCCGTGGACGGTATCGGCTAAGCCACCCTTCAGCCGGGTCGCACCGGCCATTTGTATCGGGAGCGTCGGTCATGACTACGAGCCAGCTTTTTCCCAATTACAAACAAATTCCGACACGGGTGCCACGTGCGGTCTGGCACGCCTTGCGGGCGGCTTCGGTGGCGTTCACGTTGGGAGTGGCCTATTTGCTGGTGATTCGCCCCGACCTGGGGCTCACCCTATTTTGGGGGATATTGGTATCCATTTTGCCACTCATCTTTTTCATAGCCCCGGGATTGTGGCGAAATATATGTCCGCTGAGCGCCATGAACCAGGTGCCGCGCGTTTTTGGTTTTACGCGCGGTTTGACGCTGCCTCGCTGGCTCAAGGAATATGCATTTGTATTTGGAATAGTGGTTTTATTTGTAGCCGTCCCGACGCGCCATTTGCTATTCAATCACAACGGTGTGGCCGTAGCGACGCTGCTTATAGGCACCCTCGCCGCCGCTTTTTTTGGAGGGCTTTTATTTAAGGGGAAAAGCGGTTGGTGCAGCACCTTCTGCCCCCTTCTTCCGGTGCAAAGACTCTACGGTCAAACGCCCATCCTACTTATTCCAAACAGCCATTGTGAGCCCTGTGTCGGTTGTGCCAAAAATTGCTATGACTTTAATCCACAGGCAGCCTATCTCGCCGACCAATACGACGACGACCCACACTATCGCGGATATCGACGCTTTTTCGCAGGTGCTTTTCCGGGGCTGATTTGGGCCTATTTCACGACCATTCCAGGCCAAGAGTCGGCACTTGCACTGTACGGACGTTTCGGCGCCACCTTGGTAGTCAGTGTCGGCATATTCTTCATTCTCGATACCTTTATAAAGGTTTCGCGCAACAAATTAACGGCAATTTATGCGGCGCTGTCGCTGAATCTGTTTTACTGGTTTGTGCTGCCCAAGCTGGTTAATTTGGCTTACGGCTCGCTGGGCTTGGCCCCAGCAAATTGGCTGGCCCCCGTTTTGCAAGGGACATTGATTGCCATCAGTGTGCTGTGGTTGGGCCGTAGCTTTCGCAACGAGCGCATGTTTCGGCGCGCGGCAACGGCACCGCAGCCCGTCGCACTGGGGGAAAATGCCAGAAAGGCACTGGCCCGAGAAGGCGGCGACGCTGGCGTCGAAGTCCGTTTCTCGCCAAGCGATATGCGTATCCTGGTGCAAAAGGGCAAAACCCTTCTAGAAGTGGCTGAAGCCAATCACCTGCCCATTGAAGCGGGCTGCAGAATGGGTATGTGTGGCGCCGACCCCATTACCGTGCTCGAACACATGGACAGCCTGTCGCCTATGAATGAAGAGGAACGGGCGACGGTCTCCCGACTCGGACGTGGCGAAGGGACACGCATGGCTTGTTGCGCACGAGTACAAAGCGACGTCTGCGTCAGCCTCGCAGCCGATGCAGTACCTGTGAACAGCGGAGCCACCGCACCCAAGGCACCGGAAATGCCTGTTGACGCAGATATTCGACGCGTGTTGATTATCGGCAATGGTATTGCAGGTGTGACCGCTGCGGATTATGTTCGGCGCAACCATCCGAACTGCGCCATTGACCTTATTTCGCGCGAATCGCACCACGTCTACAATCGCATGGCGATCACCCGCCTTATCTACGGGCGGTCGGCAATGGAAGGGCTTTATCTTCAACCAGAAAAATGGTACGAAGAGAAAAATATCACTGTCTGGCTAAACACCCAAGCGACCTCAGTGGACACTGCAAAACGCGAAGTCCGATTGGGCACTGGCGATCTTCTTCCATACGACCGCTTGATTGTGACTTCCGGGAGCCGAAGCATGGTGCCGCCCATTGAAGGTTTTGGCTTACCAGGAAGCACCGTTCTGCGCGAGGCGGAACACGCTATCGCCATTCGCGCGTTTGTCCAAAAACACCATTGCCGAACGGCCCTGATCGGTGGTGGTGGTCTGCTTGGACTGGAAGCCGCCTATGCATTGCACAAATTGGGTGTTCAAGTGTCGGTACTGGAACGGGGTGATCGTTTGTTGGCGCGCCAACTAGATCGTCGCGCAGCCGAGTTCCTGAGCAATTACCTCAATGCAATGGGGATTCAGATCGTGCTCACCGCAGAAGTGCGGGCTGTCCACGGTAGCGAGCGAGTGGAACGGGTCACCCTCAAGGATGGCCGCGACATCCGTACCGATCTCTTCTTGTGCTGCGCTGGAATCGACCCGAGCGTGGAGCTAGCGCGGGCGGCGGGCATCGCCACCGGAAAAGGAATTGCGGTCGACGACCATATGTGCACCAACGTACCCGGCGTCTACGCCGCAGGCGACGTGGCCGAATTTGAGGGTCGGCTCTACGGGCTTTGGCCTGCCGCCGTCGCTCAGGCTGAAGTGGCGGCAGTGAATGCTTTGGGTGGCGATCGTCGTTACTTCGGAACGGTGCCATCCACTGTATTGAAGGTGGCCGGCGTTGACGTGGCCTCGGTTGGTGTATTCGAACCGGCACATTCCGACGATGAAGTCATCGTGCATGAAGATCTCGAAGCGAGCCGTTACCGAAAGCTGGTGGTCCGTGAAGGGCGGCCGATTGGCGGGATTCTTTTTGGTTGCCCTCAAGAACAGGCCGGTCTAAGCACGATGGTCAAGGCACAGGAAGTTCTTGGCCCGAAACTCGACGCTCTTCGGCGTGGAGACTGGAGCGAGCTTTCAGCCTGAGAGGCCACCGCGTCTACGGCGAGAAGCGCGTCTCTACCGCAGCTTCTTCGACTGCCCATTCAGCCCAGTCTTCCCCAAACAACTCCGCCGGGTGCGGCGTGCGGTCCGACCCGTTGCCACAGCGCATGTCCTTGGTCGGACAATACAAATCGCAGCCCCAGCACACCCGCTCGGGGTGCTTTGGAGCGTTGGGGAATTTTTTTGTGGCCATGTCCGCTTCTCGTGCGCGCAAACCCCTCTACTTTCGTGCCGGAGGCACGTCGGTACAACTCCCATGCGCAATCTCTGCCGCCATGCCGATGCTCTCGCCCAGCGTCGGGTGCGGGTGAATGGTTTTGCCAATGTCCACCGCGTCGGCGCCCATCTCGATGGCCAGTGCAATCTCGCCGATCATGTCGCCAGCATGCGTGCCGACAATACCACCACCCAGGATCTTTCCATGGCCGTGGGCTTCGGGCGAATCGTCGAACAGCAGTTTGGTGACGCCTTCGTCACGGCCGTTGGCAATGGCGCGGCCGGAGGCGCTCCACGGGAACAGCCCCTTTTTGACCTTGATGCCCTGCGCCTTGGCCTGGTCTTCAGTCAAACCCACCCACGCTACTTCGGGGTCGGTGTAGGCCACACTGGGGATCACGCGGGCGTTGAAGGCGCTGCTTGCCAGCTCCTGGTTGCCTTGCAGTTCCCCCGCGATGACTTCAGCCGCCACATGCGCCTCGTGCACCGCCTTGTGCGCCAGCATGGGCTGGCCGACGATGTCGCCGATGGCGAAGATGTGCGGCACGTTGGTGCGCATCTGGATATCGACGTTGATGAAGCCCCGGTCCGTTACGGCCACGCCGGCTTTGTCGGCGGCAATCTTCTTGCCGTTGGGCGTGCGGCCTACGGCTTGCAGGACCAGATCGTAGGTTTGTGGCTCGGGCGTGGTGCCGCCCTCTTCTGCCGCTGCAAACATGACCTTGATGCCTTCGGGCGTCGCTTGGGCACCCACGGTCTTGGTCTTGAGCATGATGTTGTCAAAGCGCTTGGCATTCATCTTCTGCCAGATCTTGACCAGATCCCGGTCGGCGCCCTGCATCAGGCCGTCGAGCATTTCCACCACGTCAAGGCGCGCGCCCAGCGTGCTGTACACGGTGCCCATTTCCAGGCCGATGATGCCGCCGCCGAGGATCAGCATGCGTTTGGGCACGCCTTGCAGCGCCAGCGCGCCAGTGCTGTCCACCACGCGCGGGTCTTCGGGCATGAACGGCAGGCGCACCGCTTGCGAGCCCGCAGCGATGATGGCCTTCTTGAAGGAGACGATTTTCTTGCCGCCAGTTTTGTCCTGTGCGCTGCCGGTGGTTTCTTCGACCTCCAGCGCGTTGGCACCGACAAAGCTGCCGTAGCCGCGCACGATGGTGACCTTGCGCATCTTGGCCATGGCGGCGAGGCCGCCGGTAAGCTTGCCGACGACCTTTTCCTTGTGGCCGCGCAGCCCGTCCACGCTGACCTTGGGCGCGCCAAACTCGATGCCTGCGGCCGCCAGGTGGCCCACTTCGTCCATCACGGCGGCAACGTGCAGCAAGGCCTTGGATGGGATGCAGCCCACGTTGAGGCAGACGCCGCCCAATGTGGCGTAGCGCTCGACCAGGACGACCTTGAGACCCAGATCAGCCGCTCGGAAGGCAGCCGAGTAGCCGCCGGGACCACCGCCGAGCACCAATACGTCGCAGTCGAGGTCGGCTGTGCCCGAGAAGCTGGATGCTACTGGATTTGTAGCTGCTTGCGCTTGTGGCGCCTGCGCTGGAGCCTGTTTTGGCTCTAAATTTCGTGCTGGAGCGGGGGCAGATGCGGGCGCAGTGGCTGGCGCAGCTGCAGCACCTGCATCCTGCGTCTCCAGCGTAAGCACCACACTGCCCTCATGGATCTTGTCGCCAAGTTGGACCTTGAGCTCCTTGACCACGCCAGCGTGGCTGGAGGGAATTTCCATGGAGGCCTTGTCGGACTCCACGGTGATCAGGCTCTGCTCGGCCTTGATGGTGTCGCCGGGCTGGACCATCACCTCGATAATGGACACTTCGGCGAAGTCGCCGATGTCGGGTACTTTGATGTCGATGATTGGCATGTCGGACCCTTGCCTTAAAGGAGCACGCGGCGGAAGTCGGCCAGGATTTCACCCAGATAGACGTTGAAGCGCGCGGCCGACGCGCCGTCGATCACGCGGTGGTCCCAGGTGAGCGAGAGCGGCAGCATCAGGCGCGGCTGGAAGGCCGTGCCGTTCCACACCGGTTCCATCCGGCTCTTGCACACGCCCAGGATCGCCACCTCGGGTGCATTGATGATGGGCGTGAAGTAGCGCCCGCCAATGCCGCCCAGGCTGGAGATGGTGAAGCTGGCGCCGCTCATCTCGGCGGGGCTCAATTTGCCCTCGCGCGCCTTCTTGGCGAGTTCGCCCATTTCCTGGCTGATCTGGAAGATGCCTTTTTGGTCGGCGTCTTTGAGCACCGGCACCATCAGGCCATTGGGCGTGTCCGCCGCAAAGCCGATGTGCCAGAACTGCTTGTAAATCAGCGCGTCGCCATCCAGGCTGCTGTTGAAGTCGGGGAACTTCTTGAGCGCCGCGACGCAGGCCTTGATGAGGAAGGCCAGCATGGTGACCTTGACACCGCTCTTGGCTTTTTCGGCCTCTTTGTTGAGTTGCACGCGGAAGGCTTCCAGCTCAGTGATGTCGGCGTCGTCGTGGTTGGTGACGGCCGGAATCATCACGGCGTTGCGCAGCAGATTCGCGCCGCTGATCTTCTTAATGCGGCCCATCTCCTTGCGCTCGATCGGACCGAACTTGGCGAAATCCACCTTGGGCCAGGCGATGAGGCCCAGCTCGCTGCCGCCGCCGGACGCAGCGGCGGGCGCAGCACCCTGTGCCTGCGTACGCTGGCTGCCGGCCATGACGGCACGAGTGAAGTTCTGCACGTCTTCCTGAGTAATACGGCCCTTGACGCCACTGCCCTTGACTTCGGCCAGCGGAACGCCCAGCTCACGGGCGAACTTGCGCACCGAGGGCGACGCATGTGGCAAACCAGGCGCAGGTGCACCGGGCTGATGGGCTGCGGCAGCCACGGGGGCCGGTGCTGAGGCTTGCGCAGGAGCCGGCGCGGATGCGGCCTGTGCTGCAGGCGCCGGCGCGGCTGCCTGGGCAGGAGCCGCAGTGGCAGCTGCCGATCCAGTCGCCCCTTCAAGCACTGCGACAAAGTCGCCAATGTTGATGGTGTCGCCCACCTTGACCTTGAGCTCCTTCACCACGCCAGCCGCCGGCGAAGGAATTTCCATGGAGGCCTTGTCGGACTCGACAGTGAACAGCGATTGTTCGAGCTTCACCGTGTCGCCCACCTTGACCAGCATTTCAATGACTGCCACGTCCTTGAAATCACCAATGTCGGGCACGCGCACTTCCACCGGGCCCGACGATGCCGCAGCAGGCGCGGCGGGAGCCGCCACGGGCGCTTCTGATTTGCTAGCTGCAGGCGCTTGTGCCGCCTGCGCTGGAGCCGGTTTTGACTCTGCACTTCCTGCGTCGGCCGCTTCAATCACGGCGATGACTGAGCCTTGCTTGACCTTGTCGCCCAGCGCCACCTTCAGCTCTTTGAGCACGCCCGCGTGGCTCGACGGAATTTCCATCGACGCCTTGTCGGACTCGACGGTGATGAGCGACTGCTCCGCCTGCACCGCGTCGCCCACCTTGACGAGCAGTTCAATGACGCCGACTTCGTCAAAGTCGCCAATGTCGGGTACCTGGATGTTGACCAATGCCATGTTTGTCTCGCTTTCTTTGTCCAGAGACGACTTGCAACCGGGGCACCGCGTTGCGCTAGCAAGCAGTACCCTGGCTGAAAAGTGAGTCTCGATTTGCGCTTATGCGTAAAGAGGATTCACTTTCTCAGTCTGGATACCGTACTTCAGAATAGCCTCGGCCACCTTCTCGATCGGCAGCTTGCCCTCTTCGGCCAGGGCGGTGAGCGCGGCCACCGTGATGTAGTGGCGATTGATCTCGAAGTGCTCGCGCAGCTTGCTGCGGAAATCGCTGCGGCCAAAGCCGTCGGTGCCCAGCACCTTGTAGCTGCGCCCGGCGGGGATGTACGGGCCAATCTGCGCGGCAAAGGCCTTCATGTAGTCGGTGGACGCGACCACGGGGCCGCTGCGGCTCGCCAGTTGCTGCGTGACGAAGGGCACGCGGGCGGTCTCCAGCGGGTGCAGCAGGTTCCAGCGTTCTACGCCTTGGCCCTCGCGGGTCAGCTCGTTGAAGCTGGTGCAGCTCCACACATCGGCCTGCACGCCCCAATCGGCGGCGAGCAGCTTTTGCGCCTCAAGGGATTCGCGCAGGATGGAGCCCGAGCCCAGCAGCTGCACGCGCTTGTCGCCGTCTGCGCCCGGCTTGCACAGATACATGCCTTTGATGATCTGCTCTTCGGTGCCAGGGGTGAGGCCGGGCATGGCGTAGTTTTCGTTCAGCAGCGTGATGTAGTAGTACACGTTCTCCTGGCGCTCGACCATGCGCTTCATGCCGTCGTGCATGATCACGCCCACCTCGTGCGCAAAGCTCGGGTCGTAGCTCATGCAGTTGGGAATGGTGTTGGCCAGAATCTGGCTGTGGCCATCCTGGTGCTGCAGACCCTCGCCATTGAGCGTGGTGCGCCCCGAGGTGCCGCCCAAAATGAAGCCGCGCGCCTGCATGTCACCAGCGGCCCAGGCAAAGTCGCCAAAGCGCTGGAAACCGAACATCGAGTAATACACGTAGAACGGAATCATGATGCGGTTGTTCGTCGAATACGACGTCGCCGCTGCAATCCACGAGCACATGCCGCCCGCTTCGTTGATGCCTTCCTGCAGGATCTGGCCGTCGGCCTGTTCCTTGTAGTACATGACCTGCTCACGGTCCACCGGGGTGTAGAGCTGGCCCTTGGGGTTGTAGATGCCGATCTGGCGGAACATGCCCTCCATGCCGAAAGTGCGCGCCTCGTCCACCAGGATGGGCACGACGCGCGGGCCCAGCGCCTTGTCGCGCAGCAACTGCGTCAAAAAGCGCACATAGGCCTGGGTGGTGCTGATTTCGCGCCCTTCGGCCGTGGGCTCCAGAACGGCTTTGAACGCATCCAGCGACGGCACGGTGAAATGCTCGTCGGCTTTCTGACGGCGTTTGGGGAGGTAACCGCCGAGTGCCTTGCGCCGCTCGTGCAGATAGCGCATCTCCGGCGTGTCGTCGGCGGGCTTGTAGTAGGGAAGGTTTTCCAGTTCGCTGTCGGGAATGGGAATCGCGAAGCGGTCGCGGATGTAGCGGATGTCCTCGTCGGCAAGCTTCTTGGTCTGGTGCACCGTGTTCTTGCCCTCACCCACTTTGCCCATGCCATAGCCCTTGACGGTTTTCACCAGCAGCACCGTCGGATCGCCCTTGTGGGCGTTGGCAGCATGGAAAGCGGCAAAGACCTTTTCAGGGTCGTGGCCACCGCGGCGCAGCTCCCAGATGTCGTCGTCGCTCAGGTGTTCAACGAGCTTGAGCGTCTCAGGGTACTTGCCGAAAAAATGCTTGCGGATGTAGGCGCCGTCCATGGCACGGTAGGTCTGGTAGTCGCCATCCACCGTTTCCATCATCACTTGCCGGAGTTTGCCGGTTTTGTCGCGCGCCAGCAGGTCGTCCCAGCCCTTGCCCCACAAAAGCTTGATCACATGCCAACCGGCGCCACGGAAGTCACCTTCAAGCTCCTGGATGATTTTGCCGTTGCCGCGCACCGGGCCGTCGAGCCGCTGCAGGTTGCAGTTGATGACAAAGATCAGGTTGTCGAGATGCTCGCGCGCCGCCAGGCTGATCGCGCCCTTGCTCTCGGGCTCGTCCATTTCGCCGTCGCCCAAAAACACCCATACCTTGCGATTCGCCGTGTCCGCAATGCCGCGTGCATGCAGGTACTTGAGAAAACGCGCCTGGTAGATCGCCATCATGGGCCCCAGGCCCATGCTCACGGTGGGGAACTGCCAGAAACCTGGCATCAGCTTGGGGTGCGGATAGCTCGACAGACCCTTGCCGTCCACGTCCTGGCGAAAGTGCTCCAGCTGGTCCTCGGTAATGCGCCCTTCCAGGTAGGCGCGCGCGTAGATGCCTGGCGCACTGTGGCCTTGGAAGTAAATGCAATCGCCGCCGTGGTTTTCGCTCTCGGCGTGCCAGAAGTGATTGAAGCCAGCCCCCCACATGCTGGCCAGCGAGGCAAACGAGCCGATGTGGCCACCCAGGTCACCGCCGTCGGCCGGGTGCTGGCGGTTGGCACGCACCACCATGGCCATGGCATTCCAGCGCATGAAGGCACGCAAACGCTTTTCGATCGAAATGTTGCCGGGGCAACGCGCTTCCTGGTCAGGCTCCAGTGTGTTCACATAGCCGGTGTTGGCGGAAAAAGGCATGTCCAGGCTGTTCTGGCGTGCGGTTTCCAGCAAGTGTTCCAGCAGGAAATGGGCGCGCTCCAAGCCTTCGGTCTCGATCACGGCGGACAAGGCATCTGTCCATTCGCGCGTTTCCTGTTGATCGGTATCTGCCGCTACCGGCGCTGCACTGCTTGCCTGAGATTCGGACGCGTCTGCCATGCTTGTCTCCTGGAGGGTTTTGCCACAATTTAGTACGGTTCCTCTAGTTTCGCACATTTTTCCGACAATTTCAAATAGTGCCATTTGATTTTACATTGTGATATTTGAATAAGTTGATCGCAAGTGGTACGAATCTCCCAGGTTCACTCCCCCTCTACACTTGCGCCATGACCGTGCCATCCGCACCCCAGCCTGCTGTGGCAACGCCACCTGCGCGCACTGCCGCCCGCATGTGGCGCAGGTGGTGGCGCAGCCTCTCGCCCAACCGACAAGACCGCTTTGCTGCGCTTGCGCCTCTGGCCGCCGTGCTTTTGTTTCTTGCCGCCATCGTGGCGGCCTTCTGGTATTTGCGCGTCGAAGAGGCGGACCGCGAACAGGAGGCACTGCGCCGGGACGTCGAGTACGCGCAGCAGCGCGTGCGCCTGCGTTTGCTGGAGCGCCAGGAACAATTGATGCGTGTCGCGCGCGATCTGACCAACAAGGACATGGAGCTGCCGCAGTTCCATCAGCGTGCGGAATCCCTCATCGGCCAATACCCTGAACTCCAGGCAATCACCTGGATCGATGAAACCGGCAAAGTGCTGGCAAGCCATGCCACGCCGACCATTGCGAGTGCCCAGGTGCGCGTGGCTGGTGAGGTGCTGCGCAAGGGAGACACGCAAGCGGGCTTTGCGCTTTCGCGCTCCACGCAGCAACCGGTGTATTCGCAACCGGCGTTCAAGGAAGGCGAACCCGCGCCCCTGCTGCAACTGCAGGTGCCGCTCAACGCCCAGGGCAACTTCGCTGGTGTCGTGCTGGGCGAGTATTCGGTCGAAAACCTGCTGCGCTACGGTACGCCGACCGAATTGCTGGCGCGCTACGCGATGACGCTACTCGATTCAAAAGGAGAGGTGCTGGCGGGAGTGCCTCTGGCGCCGCGCGAGCGCAACCAGTGGATGCCGTGGTCGCGGCGCACCAACGCCTATGAAGTACCGGTTTCTCCTGTGGGCAACAACCTCGTGCTGCGCGCACAGGCCTACCGCACCTCGCTCGGCCTGGTGGGCAGCGGCTTGTTCTGGCTGGTGGGCGCGCTCAGCGCCATGACCGCCTGGATGCTGATTGCCACTTGGCGCCACACCCGCAGGCGCATGCAGGCCCAGCAGGCGCTGGTGCAAGAGACCAACTTTCGCCGGGCCATGGAAAACTCGGTACTGACGGGCATGCGGGCGCTCGACCTGAACGGCACGATCACCTATGTCAACGCCGCCTTCTGTCAGATGACGGGATGGAGCGAAGAAGAGCTGGTGGGCCAGGAGCCACCCTTTCCCTACTGGCCTGAGGCAGACCACGAAGCCCTGCACGCGCGTCTGCAGGACGAGTTGTCGGGCAAAAGCATACCGGGCGGATTTCAGGTGCGGGTGCGGCGCAAGAGCGGCACAGTGTTCGACGCGCGGCTGTATGTCTCGCCACTGATCGATGCGCGCGGTCGCCAGACCGGCTGGATGACGTCGATGACCGACATCACCGAGCCCAACCGCATTCGCGAGCAGCTCTCGGCCTCGCACGAGCGCTTCACCATCGTGCTCGAAGCGCTTGATGCCTCGGTATCGGTCGCGCCCCTGGGAAGCGCCGAGCTTCTGTTTGCCAACAAGCTCTACCGCCAATGGTTTGGCTCGCAGACCGACGGCCACCTGCAACTGGTGGCGCAGGCCGGTGTGCTGCCGGCGGGCGACAGCGGCCACCCTTCGGACGAAGACCCGTTGATGGGCCTGCCCACCGACAGTTTGACCAGCGCCCATTCGGAAAACGCAGAAATCTTCCTGCCCGATCTGGGCAAGTGGCTGGAAGTGCGTTCGCGCTATTTGAGCTGGGTCGACGGGCGGCTCGCGCAAATGGTGATTGCCACCGACATCACCCAGCGCCGGCTGGCCGAAGCGCAGGCCGCGCGCCAGACCGAGCGCGCGCAATCGGTCAGCGGATTGATCACCATGGGTGAGATGGCGTCCAGCGTGGCGCACGAACTCAACCAACCGCTCACCGCCATCAGCAACTATTGCAGCGGCATCATCTCGCGCATCAAAAGCGGGCAGATCACCGAAGCGGGCTTGCTTGCGGCGCTGGAGAAAACCGCCCACCAGGCACAGCGGGCCGGTCAGATCATTCAGCGCATCCGCGACTTCGTGAAGAAAAGCGAGCCCAAGCGCCAGCGGGCAGATGCCGAGCAGATGGTGGCCGAAGCCGTTGAACTGGCTGGCATTGAACTGCGCCGCAACAACGTGCGGCTCACCCAATACGTAGCGGCGCGACTGCCCTCCCTGATGGCCGACTCGATCCTGATCGAGCAGGTGCTGGTGAATCTGATGAAAAACGGCGCCGAATCGATCGCCAACGCGAGCCGGCCACCCGCACAGCGCAGCGTCGAGCTGCGCGTGGTTCCGCGGCAGATCGATGGCGTGGACAGCGTCGAATTTTCGGTACAGGACACCGGCAAGGGCCTGGCACCCGAAGTGCTTGAGCGCCTGTTTGAAGCCTTCTTCTCAACCAAGGAGCAAGGCATGGGCATGGGCCTGAATTTGTGCCGCAGCATCGTCGAAGCGCACCAGGGGCGCATGCAGGCAGAGAACATTTACAATGGCACTGAGGTCACGGGCTGCCGGTTCACCTTCTGGCTGCCGCTCGCTGCGCCTGCCACCGACACTACAAATGTTGTAGCAAACACCGAATCCCCAAGGACAACTGCATGAGCTTGATTCCCAAAAGAGGCACCGTCTACGTAGTCGATGACGACGAGGCGGTGCGCGATTCGCTCCAATGGCTTCTCGAGGGAAAAGATTACCGGGTTCGATGTTTTGATTCGGCCGAATCTTTTCTTGCGCGCTACGACCCGCGCGAAGTGGCTTGTTTGATCGTCGATATCCGCATGGGCGGCATGACCGGTCTGGAACTGCAAGAGCGGCTTATCGAACGAAAATCTCCCCTGCCCATCGTGTTCATCACCGGCCACGGCGACGTGCCGATGGCAGTGGACACCATGAAAAAGGGCGCGCTCGACTTCATTCAAAAGCCCTTTGATGAAGACGCCCTGCTCACCCTGGTCGATCGCATGCTTGAGCGCGCCCGCGAGGCCTTTGCCGAGTACCAGCAGGCAGCCAGCCGCGAGGCCTTGCTCTCCAAACTCACTACGCGCGAAGCACAGGTGCTCGAGCGCATCGTCGCCGGGCGTTTAAATAAGCAGATCGCCGACGACCTGGGCATCAGCATCAAAACGGTGGAGGCGCACCGCGCCAACATCATGGAAAAGCTGGGCGCCAACACCGTGGCCGACCTGCTCAAGATCGCACTCGGCCAAGCGGCTCCACGCACCTGAGCGCTTCTCTTTTAATAGCTGCCAGGGCTTGCCAGATAAGCGCTGGCGGCATTTTTTATGGGTAATTTACAATGACAGCGAAGATCATGGATGGCAACGCACTGGCGGCACAACTGCGCGCCGATGTGGCGCGCCGCTCGGCGCAATTGAGCGCACGCGGCACGCCCCCCGGCCTGGCCGTGGTCCTGGTGGGAGAAGACCCAGCCAGCCAGGTCTACGTCGGCAAAAAGGTGCAGGCCTGCCAGGACGCCGGCCTGTATTCGGTGCTGGAGCGCTACGGCGCCGACCTGAGCGAAGAAGCGCTGCTGGAACGTGTCGCCGCGCTGAACGCCGACCCACGCATCCACGGCATCCTGGTGCAGTTGCCGCTGCCCAAGCACATCGACGCGCAAAAGGTCATTGCCGCCATTGCGCCGGAAAAAGACGTCGATGGCTTTCACGTCGCCAGCGCTGGTGCGCTGCTCACGGGCACACCGGGATTCTGGTCCTGCACCCCCTACGGTTGCATGAAGTTGCTCGAGAGCACCGGCATCGACCTGCGCGGCAAACATGCCGTTGTCATCGGCCGCAGCAACAACGTCGGCAAGCCCATGGCGCTGATGCTGCTGCAAAAGAACGCCACGGTCACCATCTGCCACAGCGCCACCGCCGACTTGAAGGCGCACACCCTGCAGGCGGACGTCATCGTCGCGGCCGTGGGGCGGCGCAACACGGTGACGGCCGACATGGTCAAGCCCGGCGCCGTGGTCATCGACATCGGCATGAACCGCAATGAGGCCGGCAAACTTTGCGGTGACGTCGATTTCGCCACTGTCAAAGAGGTCGCAGGCTGGATCACTCCAGTGCCGGGTGGCGTGGGGCCCATGACAGTGACCATGCTGCTGGTCAACACCGTCGAAGCCGCCGAACGCGCCGCTGCCTGACTTGAACCCGCGCCTTGGGGCGCCATCTAAGGCCATATGAGCAATCCCCTTCTCGATTTTTCCGGCTTGCCGGCCTTTGAGCGCATGGCTCCTGAGCATGTGGCTCCCGCCGTTGATGTGCTTCTGGCCCGCGCCGATGCCGCGCTGGACACCGTGACGGCTCCCGAATTCCCGGCCCGCTGGGACGCGATTGCCCGCGTGCTCGACGTCGCCACCGAAGAACTCGGCCGCGCCTGGGGCGCCGTGAGCCACCTGAGCAGCGTGGCCGACACGCCCGAGTTGCGCGCCGCCTACAACGCCGCCCTGCCCCGCGTCACCGATTTCTGGACCCGCCTGGGCGCGGATGAGCGTCTCTACGCCAAGTACAAGGCGATTGACCCGGACAGCCTGAACCCCGAACAGAAGCAGGCCTGGAAGAACGCCGTGCGCAACTTCGTGCTCTCGGGCGCGGAGCTGAGCGGTGCGGCCAAGGAGCGCTTCGCCCAGATCCAGGAGCGCACAGCCGAGCTGCAGCAAAAATTCAGCGAAAACGCACTCGACGCCACCGATGCCTTTGCCTATTACGCAAGTGCCGAGGAGCTCGATGGTGTACCTGCCGACGTGCAGCAAGCGGCCCGCGAAGCGGCCGCCGCAGAAGGCAAAGAGGGCCACAAACTCAGTTTGAAAATGCCCGTCTACCTGCCGGTGATGCAGTTTGCCCGCAGCAGCGCGCTGCGCGAACGGATGTACCGCGCTTATGTCACGCGCGCTTCCGACCAGGCCGAAGGAGACGCAAAGCGCTTTGACAACGGCGCGCTGATCCGCGAGATCCTGGCGCTGCGCCAGGAGGAAGCGCGGCTACTGGGCTACGCCAACTTTGGCGAAGTGTCCGTGGCGCCGAAAATGGCGAAGTCGACCACTGAGGTGATCGATTTCCTGCGCGACCTGGGGCAGCGGGCGCGCCCTTATGCTGAAAAAGACGTGTCCGATTTGCGTCACTTTGCCGCCGAGCGGCTGGCGCTGGCCGATCCGCAGCCCTGGGACTGGCCCTACATCTCAGAGCAACTCAAGGAAGCGCGATACGCCTTCAGTGAGCAGGAGCTGCGCCAATACTTCCCGGCCCCCACGGTGCTGGCGGGGCTGTTCAAGATTGTCGAAACGCTGTTTGAAGTCGCCATTCTTCCCGACCAGGCGCCGGTGTGGAACCCGGCCGTGCAGTTCTACCGCATCGAGCGCGCCGGCGCGCTCGTGGGCCAGTTCTACCTCGACATGCCCGCGCGCAACGGCAAGCGCGGTGGCGCGTGGATGGACGACGTGCGCACCCGCTGGCTGCGGCCCGATACGGGCGCGCTACAGACGCCCATCGCGCACCTGGTATGCAATTTTTCTACCGGCGCGCAGGGCAAGCCTGCCTTGCTGACGCACGATGACGTCATCACCCTGTTCCACGAGTTCGGCCACGGCCTGCACCACATGCTCACGCAGGTCAACGAACGCGACGTCTCTGGCATCGGCGGCGTCGAGTGGGACGCCGTGGAACTGCCGAGCCAGTTCATGGAAAACTTCTGCTGGGAGTGGGACGTGCTGCGCCACATGACGGCCCATGCCGACACCGGCGCACCCTTGCCGCGCGACTTGTTCGACAAGATGATTGCGGCCAAGAACTTCCAGAGCGGCATGCAAACGCTGCGCCAGATCGAATTTTCGCTGTTTGACATGCTCTTGCATACCGAGCATGACCCGGCACAGGACTTCATGCCGCTGCTCGACTTGGTCCGCGCCGAAGTGGCGGTGCTGCAGCCACCCGCGTTCAGCCGCACCGCCCACACCTTCAGCCACATTTTTGCGGGGGGTTACGCGGCCGGCTACTACAGCTACAAGTGGGCCGAGGTGCTGAGCGCCGACGCCTATGCGGCCTTTGAGGAAAGCGCCGGCAGCGACGGACTGCCCAACCCGGAGACCGGCCGGCGCTACCGACAGGCGATCCTGGAGGCAGGTGGCAGCCGCCCGGCCATGGAATCCTTCAAGGCCTTCCGGGGCCGCGAGCCCAGCCTGGATGCTCTGCTGCGCCACCAAGGCATGGCGTAGACGGCGGGTTCAATGCAAAAATGGCTCTTTCGGTTTCGCATTCAGGAGAACACTCCATGACGACTTCGCGCACGGTTCGGCACGCTTTGGCACTGGTTCTTGGTCTGGCGGGTATCACGGCATTGACCGTGGCCCAGGCCCAGACCGTCTACCGCATCGTCGGCCCGGACGGCAAAGTGACTTTTTCCGACCGTGCGCCAGAAAAAGCGGCGCCGGGCGAGCGCAGCAGCGCGGTTTCGGTGCCCGGCGGTGGCACCAACAACTCTGCCCTGCCTTTTGAGCTGCGCCAGGTAACGCAACGATTCCCAGTAACGCTCTATGCCGGCGCCCAGTGCGCGCCCTGCGACAGCGCCCGCAGCATGCTGGTGACGCGCGGGATTCCATTCACTGAGCGCACCGTGGCATCGAACGAAGATCTCGATGCGCTGAAGAAACTCAGCGGCGGCACCAATCTGCCGTTTGGCACCATCGGCGGCCAACAATTGGTGGGGTACTCGGAAACCGAATGGGCCCAGTATCTTGATGCAGCCGGCTACCCCAAACAATCCCAGTTGCCGCGCAACTACCAGCGCAGCGCAGCGACACCCCTGGTGGCGGTGAAAGCCGCACAGCCGACCGAAGCACCTGCAAGCAAACCGGAGGCACGCCGCCGGGTTGCACCCGCCGCAGCACCAAGCGGCCCGACACCATCGAACCCTGCCGGTATCAAGTTCTGAGCGCTTTGGGCTCAATAGCTCAGGGTTCTGACACCCTTGGGTGTTCCCAGCAGGCAGACCTGAGCGCGCTGGTGGGCAAAAATGCCCACGGTGACTACGCCAGGCCACTGATTGATGGCGGATTCGAGTGCCAGAGGGTCTTCGATGCTCAGACCGCGCACATCGAGAATGTGCTGGCCGTTGTCCGTCACCAAAGGATCGCTGCCCCGCATGCGCAGGCTGGCCGTACCGCCCAGGGCTTGAAACCGGCGCACCACATGCTCGCAAGCCATGGGAACCACCTCCACCGGGAGGGGAAAGGCGCCGAGTTTTTCCACCAGCTTCGACTCGTCGGCAATGCAAATGAACCGCTCCGCCAAAGCGGCCACGATCTTCTCGCGCGTCAGTGCAGCGCCTCCACCCTTGATCATGCAGCCCTGGCCATCAATTTCGTCGGCGCCGTCGATATAGACCGACAGGCGCTCTACTTCGTTGGCGTCGAGAACCGCAATACCAATGGCCCGCAGGCGCTCGGTGCTGGCCTCCGAGCTTGACACGGCCGCAGGCACCTGATCCTTGACACGCGCCAGCGCCTCGATAAATTGGTTGACAGTGGAGCCCGTGCCCACACCGATGATCTGGCCGGGAACCAGGTAAGCCAGCGCAGCCTGGGCTACCAGGGCCTTGAGTTCGTCTTGTGTCGGGGAAGCAATGGGTGTCATGGCGGAGAATCAGGGGATAGAAGCCTGAATTATCCCCATGCCTTTGATCCCCTATTCGCTTGCCCGCCCGTTTTTGTTTGGCCTGGACCCCGAAGCCGCCCACGATCTCACGCTGCAGATGCTGGCGCGCGGCCAGGGAACGCCGCTGCAGTGCGGCTGGAGCAGCACCCCGGTGCACGACCCACTGCGGCTGGCCGGCCTGGAATTTCCCAACCGCGTCGGGCTGGCCGCCGGCTTGGACAAGAACGCGCGCTGCATTGACGCCCTGGCTGCCATGGGTTTTGGCTTTATCGAAGTGGGCACCGTCACACCCAAACCCCAGCCGGGCAACCCCAAGCCGCGCATGTTTCGCCTGCCCAAGGCGCAGGCGCTCATCAATCGCCTGGGCTTCAACAACGACGGCCTGGACGCCTTTGTCGGCAATGTGCAGCGTGCGCGTTGCCGCCAGCCGGGGCAGCGCAGCGCCGTGCTGCTGGGCCTCAATATCGGCAAAAACGCCAGTACGCCCATCGAAAACGCCACGGCCGACTACTTATTGGGGCTGGAGGGTGTGTATCCCCACGCTGACTACGTGGCGGTGAACATCAGTTCTCCCAACACCCAGAACCTGCGCGCTTTGCAGTCGGATGCTGCCTTGGACGGTCTGCTGGAGGCACTGGCCGAGCGCCGCGAGCGGCTGGCTGCGCAAGCAGGGGCGCGGCGTGTCCCATTGTTCGTGAAGATTGCGCCTGATCTGGACGAAACCCAGGTGCGCCTGATTGCTGCTGCGCTCAAAAACCATGGCATGGATGGCGTGATCGCCACCAACACCACGATTGCGCGCGACAAGGTACAAGGCCTGCCGCATGCGCAGGAAACGGGCGGTCTGAGTGGCGCGCCCGTGCGCGAAGCCAGCAACCGCGTGGTGGGCCTGCTGCGCGCCGAGCTGGGCAAGGGTTTTCCCATCATCGGCGTGGGCGGTATTCTGAGTGCCGAACACGCCGTAGAGAAAATTCGCGCTGGGGCGGATGTGGTGCAGATCTACACCGGCTTGATCTACCAAGGTCCGGCTTTGGTGAACCAGGCGGCGCGTGCCATCCAGGCGACGCGCGCTTAAAACCTCAACGCCTTAAGCGCATCAGCAGCGGCATCACCACGCCGGCCCAACGTACGACACGGCGCGGCCCAACCGCCACGGCTGCAGCTGCAGCCACAGCCACGGCGATGGGATGCAGCCGAGCAAACACCATCAACCGGGAGGCCAGCGGAGCATCCGGCCCCAACCCGGCAACGCGATGGGCTTCATGCGAAGCGACGAGCACTTGGGCACGCCGCGCCCGCCGCTCCCGCAGGCGCAAGCGCTGCGCAGCAATGCGGTCAAGCACCTGTTGCTTCTGCGCAGGCAGCGCCAAGGGCGGCGAAGAGTCTGGCGCGCTCATAGCTGCTCCTTGATTTCGGTCCAATCGTTGGCCAGCTCCTTGCGCGTCATGGCAAAGCCATTGCCCGCCTTGCGCGCCAAAGACGTGACCAGGATGGCTGCCACCACCCAGATCGCGATCCATGTGCCGGCGATCGCCCACGCCACGGTCACGCGCTCAGGTGTATCCCAAAACTGCACCAGGATGGCACAGGACAGCACTGTCAACATCACCACCGTCAGAGCGGCCAAACCAAGCGACAACCCGATGAGGGCTGCGAGGCTTCGCTTGTATTCACGAAGTTCGAGGCGAAAGAGCGTGGTACGGTCTTCCGCCGCTATGGCCGCCTCGATGGCATAGGAGCGCCAACGGTCAACAAAGGCACCCAGGCCCAAAAGCGAAAGCCAATCCATGGAATCGATCCAGATGCGCCGCGCGACTCAGCGGCGTGAGAGGAGGAAGCCCACCACCGCGCCCACAGCCAGGGCCGCACCGGCGACGCGCCACGGTTCGTCATGCGCATAGCGGTCTGCGGCCTGAGCGGCATCCTTGGCCTGGCGCGCAGCCTCCTGCGCGGCGCGCACGGTGGACTCGCGCACCGCTTGCATGCCGTCGTCCAGGCGTTGACGCAGCGCACGAATTTCGGGAACGCTGTCCAGATCCCGGCTGGAGATCAGGCCACGCAGATCGGTGACGAGCTTCTCCAGCTCGTGCTGGGTGCTCGAGAGTGTCTCGGATGCGGAATGAGCCATGGTGTACCCCTTTCTTGGAAAAAAGCGCTGCCGGCCTGCCTTGTGGCCCCTCACCGGTACGTGATTCCATCTTAGCGGGCAATCACACAACAGCAAGGCGATTGAGCCACTGTCTGACACGAATGACCTAAGCGACCTGACCCAAAGCTGCGACATGTTCGCCAATGGCCAGCGCGCTGGTGAGCCCAGGTGATTCGATGCCAAACAGGTTCACAAGGCCCTTCAGACCATGCACTTGCGGTCCTTGAACCACAAAATCAGAGGACAAAGCGCCGCCAAATCCAATCTTGGGCCGCATGCCGGCGTAAGCGGGCACCAGGCTGCCCTCGGGCAGACCGGGCCAGTACTTGCGCACTTGCGCGTAGAACGCATCGCCCCGGCGTGGATCGACCGTGAGGTCCTGTGGATCGTCCACCCACTGCACATCCGGGCCGAAGCGCGCCTGCATGGCCAAATCCAGGGTGAGATGCACCCCCAGGCCACCTGGCTCGGGCACTGGGTAGATCAAACGCGAAAACGGAGCCCGCCCAGAGAGCGCAAAGTAGCTGCCCTTGGCATAGCGCGCTTCGGGGATCAACCGGGCATCAAGCCCACGAAACTTCTTTGCCAGTTGGGGCGCAGCCAGACCTGCGGCGTTGACAAGCAGCTTTGCCAGCAAGCGTGTCCCGTCGGATGCTTCTATAAACATAGCGCCATTCTCTTGCCACATATGCGCTAGAGCCGTTTTTCTCACTAAAAAACCGCCGTGGCGCTCGATGTCTCCGAGCAGGGCCAGCATCAGGGCGTGGCTGTCCACGATGCCGGTGCCGGGCGAGTGCAGCGCGGCCTCGCAGACCAGCGCAGGCTCCAGCTCCTTCGCCTGCGCACCACTCAGCCAGCGCAGAGCGTGCACCCCGTTGGCCTCGGCTTGCGCCCTGGCGGCTTCCAGCGTGCCCAGTTGTGCGGACGAAGTAGCGACGATGAGCTTGCCTGTGCGCTGGTGCGCAACACCGTGGCTTTCGCAAAAGGAGATCAGCAATTCCCGTCCACGCACACACCACCGGGCCTTGAACGAACCCGTGGGGTAGTAGATGCCGGCATGAATCACCTCGCTGCTGCGCGAACTGGTGCCGGTGCCGATGTCGGCCTCTGGTTCGAGCACGAGCACCTCGCGCCCTTGCATCGCCAGCGCACGGGCGACAGCCAACCCGACCACCCCCGCGCCCGCTACGACGCAATCGACGCGCTCACTCATGCCACGTGGCGCCGCTCAAACCCATGGAGGACTTGCTGGGCGTTGTCTCCCAACTCAGCGGCTGCGTAGCCCCCTTCGAGGACGAAAACCGTGGGCAGGCCGAGCGCCGCCAGGCGGGCACCAAGCCGATCAAAATCGCCTGCGGTCAGGGAAAACTGGGAGATCGGATCCCCTTCAAACGTGTCCAACCCGAGCGACACCACCAGTGCATCGGCGTGCACATAGCCGATGGCTTTGCACGCACGCTCCAGAGCGGCAAACCAAGCCGCCGCATCGCTGCCGGCCGGCAGAGGCAGATTCAGGTTGTAGCCCGCGCCATCACCGACCCCCGTCTCGTCGGCATAGCCCAGGTAAAACGGGTATTCGGTCAGCGGATCGCCATGGATGCTGGCAAAAAAAACGTCGTCGCGTTCATAGAAAATACTCTGCGTGCCATTGCCGTGGTGGTAGTCCACATCGAGCACCGCGACGCGATCAGCCTCCAGATTGCGCATCGTTTGTGCGGCAATCGCGGCGTTGTTGATGAAGCAGTAACCACCCATGAAGTCGTGCCCGGCATGGTGGCCGGGCGGGCGGCTGAGGCAAAAGGCAGCGCGCGCACCCGCCATCACGCTGTGCGCTGCACTGGCCGCCGCGTCTGCGCCCGCGCGCGCTGCGGCCCAGGTACCGCTTGCCAGCGGCGAACCGTTGTCCATCGAATACAGGCCCAGGCGAGCAACGAAGTTTTCGGGCTCGATGTCGCTTCGCAGGCTGCGCACCGGCCACACCGAGGGAAAAGGCTGGCGCTGCTCGTTCTGCGGATCAAGTGCTATCCACTGCGGCCAGGCCGTGCGCAGAAAGTCGAGGTAACGCTCCGAGTGGATTTGCGCCAGCGCGCTGGCTGCGTCCTGGTCGGGCTCCCGCAGTTCGTGGCCGCCGGCCTGAAGGGCAGCGAGCACAAACTCGGCGCGCGCCGGGGTTTCAAAGCACGCCACCTTCTCGCCGCGAAAGAACTCGTGCACGGGCGCATGCAGGTGGTGCATGGGGTTGTGAAAGGTAAGCATGCGGCACAGTGTAAAAGGCGGCGCACTCGCCTTTGCACTCGACACATTTCGCTGAGCTGTCAGAGTCCCAGCTGCTTGCCAATGATCTCGTTCATGATCTCATGCGTGCCGCCGCCAATCGACAGGATGCGGTTGTCACGGTACAGGCGCTCCACCAGCGATTCACGCATGAAGCCCATGCCGCCAAAAATCTGCACCGCCTCGTCGGTCACCATGCTGGAGACCGAGGTAGCGAAGTTCTTGGCCATGGACACCTCGGCGATGGCGCTGTCGCCCGCCTGCATGCGCGCAGCGCAGCGGTAAGCGTACTCACGCGCCACATCCACCTGCGTGGCCATCTCGGCCAGCTTGTGGCGGATGACCTGGTGCTTGGACAGCGGCTTGCCGAAGGTGACGCGCTCCTTCACGTAGGCCAGGCATTGCTCCAGCGCAAGCTGTGCCGTCATGTAGGCCATGACGGCCAGGCTCAGGCGCTCGGCCTGGAAGTTGGCCATGATGGTGAAGAAACCCGAGTTCTCCGGTCCCAGCAGGTTGTCTGCCGGTACGCAGCAGTCCTGGAAGAACAGCTCGGCCGTATCGGACGCCCACCAGCCCATCTTCTTCAGGTTGCGCCCCACGGTGAAGCCCGGCGTGTCCTTCTCGATGAGCAACAGCGACACACCGCCAAAACCTGCCTCACCCGTGCGCACGGCCACTGTGTAGTAGTCGGCGCGCGCACCCGAGGTGATGAAGGTCTTGGAGCCGTTGACCACATAGTGGTCGCCGTCGCGCACCGCGCGGGTCTTGAGGTTGGCCACGTCCGATCCGCCGCTTGGCTCAGTGATGGCCAGGGCGATGATCTTTTCGCCCGCAATCACCTGGGGCACCACGCGTGCCTTGAGCGCCTCCGAGCCCACGCGCCAGACCGGCGGCAGGCCAATGTCGAGCGAGCCCAGGCTGGCGACAAAACCGCCCGAGCCGCTGCGCATCAGCTCCTCACTCGCTGCCACTTTCAAGAAGACGTCCTGCTCGCCCGCGCCGCCGAACTCGGTGGGGTGGCCGATGCCCAGCAGGCCCAGGCTGCCGGCCTGCTGGTACACCTCGCGCGGGAAAGCGCCTGCCTCTTCCCATGCGTCGATGTGCGGTTTGACCGCCTCATTGACGAAGCGGCGCATGGTGTCGCGCACCATGCCATGCGTTTCGTTGAAATACGAAACGTACACACCCGAGAGGGCTGGATCACGCATCTTCAAACCTCGCACCTTCCTGGGCCATCTTCACGACCACGGCGGCGGGCTCAAAGCGCGCGCCGTGAAGCTTTGCCAGTTCGCGGGAGCGGTCAACGAAGCGTTGTGCCCCCATGGCGTTGATGAACTGCAGCGCGCCACCCTGGTGCGGCGCAAAACCCCAGCCAAAAATCGAGCCAATGTTGGTGTCGGCCACTGAGCGCACCACGCGCTCTTCGAAGCAGCGCGCGGCCTCGTTGGCCTGGATGAACATCAGGCGGTCCACCAGCTCTTCCTGCGTGGGTTGCTCCGCCCGAGGGGGGTACAGCGTGGTCAGCTCGGGCCACAGGCTCTTTTCCTTGCCCTCGTAGTCGTAGAAGCCCTTGCCCGCCTTCTTGCCCAGGCGACCCAGTTCACCACCCACCTTGCGCAAGACCGCCTCGCCCGGATGCGCGGGATAGGTCTTGCCCTCGGTTTCCAGGTCACGCCGCGTCTGGTCGCTGACATGCAGCGACAGGCCGAGCGAAACCTCGTCCTGCAAGGCCAACGGAGGCATGGGCATGCCGGCCTTGATACCGGCCACTTCGATGGAACGCGGGTGCACACCTTCGGCCAGCATGGCCAGACCTTCCATCACGTAGGTGGCAAACACGCGCGAGGTGTAGAAGCCCCGGCTGTCGTTGACCACGATGGGCGTCTTGCCGATCTGCAGCACGTAGTCGAAGCCGCGCGCCAGCGTTTCTTCAGAGGTCTTTTCACCCACGATGATCTCCACCAGGGGCATCTTGTCCACAGGCGAGAAAAAGTGCAGGCCAAGAAAGTTGGCCGGACGGCTGCTGACCTGCGCCAGACCGGTGATGGGCAGGGTGGAGGTGTTGGAGGCAAACACGGCATCGGCCGCAATGACCGCCTCCGCCTTGCGCGTGCACTCGGCTTTGATGGCCCGGTCCTCAAACACCGCTTCAATCACCAGGTCGCAGCCTTGCAGGTCTTCGTAGCGCGTGGTGGCCAGAATGCGGGCCAGCAGCGCGTCACGCTTTTCCTGCGTGGTCTTGCTGCGCGACAGCGCCTTGTCCAGCAAGCCCTGCGAATAGGCCTTGCCCTTCTCGGCGTTCTCCTGCGTGGCATCGAGCAGCACCACATCGATGCCGACCTTGGCCGAGACGTAGGCAATGCCAGCACCCATCATGCCGGCGCCCAAAATTCCAAGCTTCTTTACCTTGCCTGCGGGCACATCCTTGGGACGCGACTGCCCCTTTTTGATGGCATTGAGCTGGTACCACAGCGTGCCGATCATGTTCTTGGACACCTGCGAGACGATGCAGGCCGCAAAGTAGCGCGACTCGACTTGCAGCGCATTGTCGATGTCCAGCAGGCAGCCCTCAAACAGGCAGGACATGATGTGTGTGATGGCCGGGTAGTTGCCGTGGGCCTTGGCGTTGGCCATGGACGGCGCGATGCTCAGCACCTGCACCACGGCGGGGCTCTTGCTGTCGCCACCAGGAATGCGAAAACCCTTGGTGTCCCAGGGCTGCACCGGCTTGGGGTTGGCCAGGCACCAGTCGCGGGCCTTTTGCAGCAGTTCTTCGCGCGTGGTCGCCAGCCCGGTGAGGAGGCCCAGACCAAGCGCCTTGGCGGGGCTCAGTTCAGTGCCCTGGGTCATCAGTTCCAAGCTCTTCTGGATACCAATCAGGCGCGGCAAGCGCTGTGTGCCGCCGCCACCCGGCAGCAGGCCCAGCTTGACCTCAGGCAGGCCGATCTTGGCTTTGGGGTCATCCATGGCAAAGCGCGCATGGCAGGCCATCGCCAGCTCCAGACCGCCGCCCAGCGTGGTTCCGTTCAGAGCTGCCACCACGGGTTTGCCGCATTTTTCCATGCGGCGCATCAAAGCCTTGAGTTCCTCGCCCAGCCGAAAGGCCTGATCGATCGTCGTGATCTGGTTGAGCTGATCAATGTCGGCGCCGACGATGAAACTGGGTTTGCCCGAGGTGAGTACCAGCCCCTTGAGGCTGTCTTCCTTCTCCAGCCGCTCTACGAGGGCGGCAACCGCCTCCATCAAGACAGGCGTCAGCACATTCATCGCGCGGCCGGGCTGGTCGAGGGTGGCCAGGCCAATGCCAGCAGCATCTACCTCGAAAGTGAGGAACTTATTTTGTGTCATGGAAAACCTCTGCTCAAACACGTTCGATGATGGTGGCGATACCCATGCCGCCACCGACGCACAGGGTGGCCAGGGCTGTGGATTTGCCGGTGCGCTCCAGCTCGTCGAGCGCGGTTCCCAAGATGATGGCGCCCGTAGCGCCCAGGGGGTGGCCCATGGCGATAGCGCCGCCGTTGACGTTCACCCGGTCGAGCGATACGCCCAGGTCACGCGCCGTCTTCATCGGCACGGTGGCGAAGGCCTCGTTGATTTCCCACAGGTCGATGTCGGATGCCACCATGCCCGCCTTGGCCAGCGCCTTGCGGCACGCCGGCGTAGGGCCGGTCAGCATGATGGTGGGCTCGGAGCCGATGACGGCGCACATGCGCACCCGGGCACGGGGCTTGAGGCCTGCCTTCTCACCAGCCGCCTTGCTGCCTAGCAGCATCAGCGCGGCACCATCGACGATGCCCGAGGAATTGCCCGCATGGTGCTGGTGCAGGATTTTTTCGACCGTGGTGTATTTGTCCAGCGCCGTGGCGTCAAATCCCATGCCGCCCATCATCTCGAACGAGGGATTGAGCTTGGCAAGCGACTCCACTGAAGTGCCAGGGCGAATGGTTTCATCGTGGTCCAGCCAGGTCATGCCATTGAGATCTTTCACCGCCACCACCGAGCGGGCAAACCGCCCCTCAGTCTGCGCCTGCGCCGCACGGCGGTGCGATTCGGCGGCAAAGGCATCGAGATCCTGGCGGCTAAAACCCTCCAGTGTGGCGACGAGGTCGGCGCTGATGCCCTGGGGCACGAAGCCCGTCGCGGTGTTGACGCGCGGATCCATGTACCACGCGCCGCCGTCACTACCCATGGTCCAACGGCTCATGGAGTCAACGCCCCCGGCGACGACCATGTCCTCCATGCCCGACATGATCTTGGCCGCAGCCAGGTTCACAGCCTCCAGGCCCGAGGCGCAAAAACGCGACAAGGTCACGCCCGCCACGCTCTCAGCCCAGCCCGCATCCATCACGGCGGTGCGGGCAATGTCAGAGCCCTGCTCGCCCACGGGCGTGACACAGCCAAGCACCACGTCGTCCACCAACGAGGTGTCGAGGCTGTTGCGCTGCTGCAAGGCCTGCAGCAGCGTGCGCAACAGCCACACCGGCGTGGCCTGGTGCAAACCACCGTCTTTTTTACCCTTGCCGCGTGGGGTACGTAGGGCGTCGAAAATATAGGCTTCGGTCATGGAAGCTCCTTGAGTGGTGAATGGATGTGTGGTCTGGCATCAGAGGAAGCGTGAAGCCAGCTCTTTCATGATTTCGTTGGTGCCGCCATAGATGCGCTGCACACGGGCATCGGCATACAGGCGGGCAATCGGGTATTCCTTCATGTAGCCATAGCCACCAAAGAGCTGCAGGCATTCGTCGATCAGCTTGCACTGGTTGTCGCTAATCCAGTATTTGATGAGTGCGGCGCGGTCCACCCCCAGCTCGCCCTTGAGGTGCGCCACCATGGCTGCATCGACCAGCGCGCGCGAGGCCATCAGCAGTGCCTGGCATTCGGCCAGCTTGAAACGGGTGTTCTGAAACGAAAAGATCGGCTTGCCAAAGGCCTTGCGCTCCTTGGTGTAGGCCAGCGTTTCCTGCATGGCCAGCTCCATGGCGGCAATCCCGGCAAACGCCACGATCAGGCGCTCCTGCGGCAGCTCCTGCATGAGCTGCACAAAGCCCTGGCCTTCGTGCCCCCCCAGCAGGTTGGTGGCGGGAACAAGCACATCATCAAAGAACAACTCCGAGGTGTCCTGCGCATCCATGCCCAGCTTGTCGAGGTTGCGGCCGCGGCGGAAGCCCTGCACCTGATCGGTCTCGACCACCATCAGCGACATGCCTTGCGCTCCCTGGTCCTTGTCGGTCTTGCAGACCACGATGACCAGGTTGCCGAGCTGCCCATTGGTGATGAAGGTCTTGCTGCCGTTGATGCGGTAGTGCTCGCCCTCTTTGATTGCGGTGGTGCGCACCGCCTGCAAATCGGAGCCCGTGCCCGGCTCGGTCATGGCAATGGCACCGATCAGCTCACCCGTTGCCAGGCGCGGGAGCCAGCGCTTTTTTTGCTCTTCGGTCCCGTGGTGCAGGATGTAAGGAGCGACGATGCCAGAGTGCAACGAGCCGCCGAAACCCGAGAGCCCCGCAGTTCCCTGGGCCAGAATCAGCACGGCCTCGTGGCCGAAATCGCCACCTGCGCCGCCGTATTCTTCGGGCATTGAGGCACACAAGAAGCCATTGGCCCCGGCTTCCTTCCATGCCTGTCGGTCCATCATGCCGGCTTCTCTCCAAGCGGGATCTCTCGGCACCCATTGTTCCTTGAAGAAACGGCTGGCCGAATCATGAAGCATCTGGTGCTCTTCGGTCATCCAGGCGGGTGTGAAGTTTTTAATCGCCACGGTGTGGGCTCCTGTAAGGATGGGTTAGCAAAGATGTCCGAGATCTGTAAGATCAAATTATGGAAACAAAAATTACCGTTTGGAATTCTTGATAAAAAATGAAAAGCATGGGGCTTTGGTCCGTGAATGCGCCGACGAAGCCATGAAATACAGGTGTCGAACTGGTTCACATGGTGACGCTTACGGCACCTAAAAACAAGATGCCGTGATCGCTTTGTGCTGCCAATTCACTATTTGGTAATATTTATTTCCATGTCGAAAAGCACCCTCCCCCGAACCGCTGCCGCAACAGCAACCAAGGCCCTGGAAAAGCGCCCGCTTTCATCCCTCACCGACATGCGCGGGGACACTTTGGTCCGACTGGAAAAGGCCGTGCTAGATCTTTTCTCCAGCCGCGACTTCCATGAAGTGAGCCTGCAGGACGTGGCGCGCAGTGCCAATGTCTCGCTGCAGACGATCTACAAATACTTTGGTAGCAAAGAGGCACTGGTCTACAGCATGCTGGACACCATGCTGGGGCGCCTGGCCGAACGCATGATCGACCATCTGCAGGGCATTGACGATGTCCGCGAACGCCTGCGCAAAACCTGCTGGGTCACGCTGGACTACATGGACAAGCACCCCGCCGTGATGCTGCTGATGTTCACTGCCGTGCCCGTGTCACGCCACAAGAACATCGACATCTACGAAAGTCCCGAACTGATGGGTGCGTTCCTGGGTGTCCTCAAAGACGGTCAGGCGCGTGGCGTGCTCAACAGCCAGGTTTCGTCCAAGGTCTTGCTGGACGTTTTCATGGGCATGGTGGGGCGTGTGGTGCTGATGCACATCGTGCGCGGAGAAAAGAGGCCGTTGACCGACCAGTTCAACGAACTGTTCCACATCTTGTGGCGCGCCATGTCGGCCGATTGACTGGCAAAACCCGCGCCATCGCCGCATCGGCCCAATTTGGTGGGTACTTGCTATGATGATTCTCGACGCCGCGCAGCGTGGACAGCGATCGCTGCAGCAGACCCAATGATGTGCAATAACGGAGACCGAAGCATGTCCCACATTCAAAGACGAACGGTTTTGCAACTTGCCGGAGCCGCCGGGTTGGCGGCCGCACTGCCGCAATCACAAGCGGCCGATGACCTGGCGGCGGCGCGTGCTGAGGGTAAGGCCGTTTTCTACGCCAATATCACTGCCGTCAAGCCCATCGTCGAGGCTTTTGGCAAGGACACGGGCATTGCGGGCGAATACACCCGCATCTCCAGCTCCAAGTTCGTCTCCACGGTAGCAACCGAAGCGCGCGCAGGCAAATTGCTTGCCGACGTGGTGCAAGGGCCGCTTCCTGTGCTGGAACTGCTCAAGAACAACGGCATGCTCGCGCCCTACCGCTCGCCTGCCGCCGCCGATTACCCGGATTGGACACGGCCAGACGACACCATCCAGCTCTTTGGCATCGAATACGTCTCCTACCTGTACAACACCAAGCAAGTGCAGGCGGCCGACGCGCCCAAGAAATACGAAGACCTGGCCGGCGCCCAGTGGAAAGGCCGCATCGTGATGGCCGATCCGGCGACCCACGCCTCCACCATTTCGTGGCTGGTGGGATTGAAGGAAAAGGTCTTTGCCTCTGAAGCCGAATGGATGAACTTCGTCAAGGCGCTCGCGGCCAACCAGCCGATGTTTGTCGCCTCGTTCGGACCCACGCCCGCGCCGATTGAAAGTGGCGAGAAGGCGATTGCGATCTCCATGCCCAAGTACATCGTGACCAAGGCGCCGGCGCCGCTGGCTTGGGGTCCACGCGGCGGCGGCCAACCACTGCTCGGCACGCCACGCGCGATGGCGCTCACCGCCAAAGCGCCGCACCCGGCGGCGGGGCGCGCTTTCATGGATTATTGGCTGTCAAAAAAGGCCGCAGGCATGCTGGCCAAGGATGTCGGCGAATACGTGGCCGCGCCTGGCGTCTATCCGCCAATCGACGGCATCGACCAGGTCAAGGTGCTGGCCATTCGCGATCTGGACGATACCGAAATTCAAAAATGGGGCGCCGAGTTCAAGCGGATTTTCAAAGGCTGACGCGCACCATCTGCCATGGAAATCCGCATTACGGGCCTGACCAAGCACTACGTCTCTGAAGGTCGCACCGTCAAGGCGCTTGATGGCGTCGATCTGACGATCCCCGCCAACCACATCTTCACCTTGCTGGGGCCGAGCGGCTGCGGCAAGACGACGCTGCTGCGCTGCATTGTCGGGCTGGAGACGCCCGACGACGGTGAGATTCGCATTGGCGATGACATCGTCTGGTCGCGCCAGAAAGGCATTGCTGTCCCCACGGAACAGCGCGGTTTGGGCATGGTGTTCCAGACCTACGCGATCTGGCCGCACATGAACGTGTTTGACAACGTGGCCTACCCGCTCACCGTACGCGGACTGTCGCGCGCGCAGATCAACGCGAAAGTGGCCGAGGTGCTGCGCTTCGTGCAGCTCGATGGCCTGGGCCACCGCCCTGCCACGCGCCTCTCAGGCGGACAGCAGCAGCGCGTGGCGCTGGCCCGAGCCTTGGTGGCCGAACCACGCGTCATCCTGTTTGATGAGCCGCTCTCCAACCTGGACGCCAAGCTGCGCGAAGAAACGCGCAAGGAGCTGCGCCGCTTTCTCAGCCAGCTCGACATCACCGCCATCTATGTCACGCACGACCGGGTCGAGGCGCTGGCGCTCTCTGATTCGATAGCCGTCATGCGCGCCGGCCATATTGTTGAAATCGGCGCGCCGCGCAAGATTTACTTCGCTGCCGAGCACCGCTTCGTCGCCGACTTCATCGGCCGCGCCAACCTGATCGACGCCACCGTGCGCAGCCACGCCGATGGGGCAACCCAGATCGATTGCGCGCTGGGTTCCATCCGCTGTGCGCCCAGCGAGCATGCGCAGGCAAGCCAGGTCACGCTGTGCCTGCGCCCCGAGTTTTTGCAGGTGCTAGGCGGCACGCTACCAGGCACCAATGTGCTGAACGGGCAAATCGAATCGATTGACTTCGTCGGCGAGGTGAACGAAGCCGAAATCCGCGTGGGCGAAACCCTGCTGCTGGCGCGCACCGCAGCCGATACGGAGCTGGTGGTCGGCAGCCAGGTCAGCATCGCCCTGGCGCCAGAGCACTGCTTGCTGGTGGCCGCCTGACCATGGACCCGCAGCGCCGGGGCCTGACGCTCACCCTCATCCTCATCGTCGGCCTGCTCACCGTCGCGCCGGTGGCCATGCTGCTCCTTGGCAGTTTCTCGCAGGGGCTGGACGCCTTCGGCCAATTCACGCTCGCCAAATATGCCAGCGCCTACTCTGACCCTGGCCTGTGGAAGGTGCTTTTCAACACCGCTGTTTTTGTCGTTGGCTCAACGCTGCTGGCCACGCTGCTGGCGCTGTTTCTCGCCTACTTGAACACGCGCACCGACATTCCGTTCAAGTTTCTGTTCAACGTGCTTGCCATCGTGCCGATGATGATTCCGCACGTGCTGTTTTCGGTGAGCTGGGCGCTGCTGGCAAACCCCTCCAACGGGCTGATGAATCTGGCCCTGATGGAGACTTTTGGCCTGGACAAGGGGCCACTGAACATCTATTCAATGTCCGGCATGGTTCTGGTCGAGGGGCTGCTCAACATGCCCATCGCCTACCTGATCATTGCGCCGGCCATGGCGTCGTTTGATGTGTCGCTGGAAGAGTCTTCGCGCGTGTTTGGCGCAGGCGCCTGGCGCACCTTGCTGCGCATCACCTTGCCCGTACTGCGCCCGGCCATCCTCGCGGCTTTTGTGCTGGGTATTGTGCGCAGCCTGGCCTCGTATGCCGTGCCACGCGTGCTCGGCACGCCGGGCAACGAGGAGGTGCTGGCCACCTACCTTTACGAAATGATCTCTGTGGGCTTTGCGCCCGACTACGGCAAGGCAGCTGCCCTGGGCATGAGCGTGCTGCTGGTGGCCGTGGTCCTAATCTGGCTGTATCGGCGCCTGACCGGCGAGGGCAGCCGCTTCGTCACCATCTCCAGCCGTGGCTGGCGCCCCGCCGTGGTGCCACTCGGGCGCTGGCGCATGCCGCTGTTTGCACTGGTGGCACTGCTCTCGTTCATTGTCATCGTGCTGCCGGTGGTGGTGCTGCTCTACACCTCCTTCGTACCTTATTCAATGGTGCCCAGCCGCGCGGCCTTTGCAGCCATGAGTTTCAAGCACTGGGCGGAGGTGCTGAACGACGCCACCTCGCTGCTGGCGCTGAAAAACAGCCTGTTCCTGGCCGTCGTCGGCGCCACGCTGGGTGTGCTGCTCTCGCTGTTCGTCGGCTACGTCATCGTCAAGCTGCGCACGCGCGGCGCGGCGCTGCTCGAGACACTGACTTATCTGTCGTTCGCGTTTCCGGGCATCGTGATCGGCATCGGCTTCATGTGGTTCTTCGTGCAGACACCGCTGTACGCCACGGTCACCGCCCTGCTCATCGGCTACATCGCCACCTATCTGCCCTATGGCGTGCGGCCACTGGCAAGCGCATTTGTGCAAGTGCACGACCACCTGGAAGAATCGTCGCTGGTGTGCGGTGCCAGCCGCATGACAACGATGCGCCGCATCATCGTGCCCCTGTTGGTGCCGGGGATTGTGTCGGCCTGGATTTTGATGGCCACGATGTTCCTGCGTGAGCTGACGCTCTCGGTCGTGCTCTCGCGCCCCGGCAGCGAAGTGCTGGCGGTGCAGGTGCTGTCGTTTGCCGACGATGGGCTCTGGGGCCAGCTTTCGGCGCTCGGGATCATCATGATCGCCATCTCAACGCTGCTCGTGATCGTCGCCCATCTCATTGGCAGGCGCTTTGGTGCGCGGGCGGCATAGCCAAGGCAAGGGCAGAGCTTTCCATGGCTCCAGCAAATAGATAAGCGAACTCGCAGCGCACCCAGCGGCTGGGCCGAAGGTCTCGCGGCGCCTGGACTTTATTCAAGCCATCCGAGCCCTCTGGCCCAGTTCTCTCCCCGGCCCTTGGTCTGCTGCTACAGCAAGCGCTGCGTTGACACGGCGTTTTTCGTAGGTATGGTCGGAGCGACGCAGTGGGTCTGCACATCCTTTTTTTTTGCCCCAGCCTTTCTTGGAGGATTTTCGATGACCATTTTTTCAAGCCATGCCTGCGCGCCCAAGCTGGCGGCACTCGTTGCCACGTTGCTGCTGGTGGTGACGCCGGCACAGGCCTTTGAGACCGAAGCCATCGGCAAATTGACGGCGAATTTCGGGGGCGAAGCGATCACTCAGCCCACGGTGCATATCCAAAGCGGCAAAGAGAAATCCAACACCGCGTTTCTTTTTGTGCAAAAGGTTGGCTTCTCAAACCTCAGCCTGTCGGGTTACAGCGCCGACAACAAGCGGCTGGGCATCGATGTGTCCTATATGTCGCTGCAGCCTGGCCCGAAAACCGCGCAGATAGAGCAGACGGTTACGTATGCACCTGGCGGCAGCACGGCCTTCTGGACTTCTGACGGCGCGCCAAAGCCCGCCAAGATCACCTTCACCACCTTCGAAGCCAAGGGCAACGAAGGCCGCGCCATTGGCAAATTTGAAGCTCTGGTGTGCTACGTCAAAACCCCAACAGCCGAGCCCGACACCAAGAACTGCCGCCCCATCGAAGGCAGCTTCGACACCAAGTTCTTCGTCGAGAAACAGTCTGCGTCGTAGAGCGCGCGAGCACGACTTCAGGCCCAGCTTTCCCCCAGCGCTTCGGCCTGCTGCAGCACCAGCTCCACAGCGGCGTCCTGCATATCGGGCGGGTACTTGTACTTGCGCAGGATGCGCTTGACCATCAGCCGCAGGCTGGCGCGCACGCTCTCGCGCTCGCTCCAGTCCACCGTCATGCTCTTGCGCAGGTTGTCGGTCAGTTCGTGCGCGATTTTTTTCAGCGTTTCGTCGGTCAGCTGTTTCACGGCCGACTCGTTGTTGGCCAGCGCGTCGTAAAAGCGCACCTCGTCCTCGCTCAGGCCCAGCGCCTCGCCCCGGCTGGCGGCCTGGCGAAACTTTTTCGCCATGTCCACCAGTTCTTCCATCACCTGCGCCGTCTCGATGCTGCGGTTCTGGTAGCGGGCAATCACGCCGGTCAGCAGGTCTGAGAATTTGCGCTGTTGCACCACGTTGGTGGCAAATTTGGCCTTGATCTCGCCTTCCAGCAGGCGCTCCAGCAGCTCCACGGCCAGATTGCGCTCGGGCAGGTTTTTCACCTGGGCCAGAAACTCGTCGTCGAGCAGGCCGATGTTGGGTTTGTCCAGCCCCACGGCGTCGAAGATGTCCACCACGCGCTCGCTCACCACCGCCTGGCTGATGATCTGGCGAATGGCGGCATCGCGCTGCGCATCGGTCCGTTTCTGCGCCGTCACGTCGCGCTTGGTCAAAATCACTTTCACCGCCTGGAAGAACGCCACCTCTTCACGCAGCGCCTTGGCCTCATGGAGCGTGCAGCACAGGCTGAACGCCTGGCCCATGGCCACCGCCGCATCGGCAAAGCGGCGTTTGCCGTCCTGTGGGCTGTCTTTGTTCGCGGACCGGATGCCCAGCACATGGTTGGCCGCCCCGGCCAGGGCCTTGTGCCCGCCCGTCAAAAAGCCCGACCAGTCGTAGCCGTGCAGCAGGCTGCGCAGCACATCCATTTTTTCGAGCAGCAAGGACAGCGCCTCGTGCGCATCCACCGTGGGTTTGCCGCGGCCCTGGCTGGCGGTGTATTCCTTCATCGCGGCCTTGAGCTCGTTGCCGATGCCGATGTAGTCCACCACCAGGCCGCCCTGCTTGTCCTTGAACACGCGGTTCACGCGCGCAATGGCCTGCATCAGGTTGTGGCCCTTCATGGGTTTGTCCACGTACATGGTGTGCACGCAGGGCGCGTCAAACCCGGTCAACCACATGTCGCGCACGATGACGATGCGCAGCAGGTCAGCCGGGTCCTTGAAGCGCTTTTCCAGCCGTTTCTTGACCTGGCCGCTGTAGATGTGCGGCCGCAACAAAGCCTTGTCGCTGGCACTGCCGGTCATCACCACCTTGATGGCGCCGTGCTCTGGGTCTGCACTGTGCCAGTCGGGGCGCAGGCGCACGATCTCCTGATACAGGTGCACGCAGATGTCGCGGCTCATGGCCACCACCATGGCCTTGCCGTCCTGGGCTTTATTGCGCTCTTCAAAGTGCGCCACCAGGTCGGCCGCCACGCTGGCAATGCGCGGCGTGGCACCCACCACTTTCTCCAGCGCGGCCCAGCGGCTTTTGAGCTGGGCCTGGGTGCTTTCCTCTTCGTCCTCGGCCAGCTCGTCCACTTCTTCGTCGAGCAAGGCCAGGTCGTCGTCTTTGAGCCGCAGCTTGGCCAGGCGGCTCTCGTAGTAGATGGCCACCGTGGCGCCGTCTTCCTTGGCCTGCTGCATGTCATACACATGGATGTAGTCGCCAAACACGGCGCGCGTGTCGCGGTCCTGGCTGCTGACCGGCGTGCCGGTGAAGGCGACGAAGGTGGCGTTGGGCAGCGCATCGCGCAGGTGCTGGGCGTAGCCCGCTTGGTAGTGGGTGGTGTACTCGGGCGACGCAAACTCGGCGTGCACGGCGCTGCTGCCCGCATCGCTGGTTACTATGCTTTTAGTAGCTGCTTGCGCTTGCCCATCAAGCGCCAGAGGCACATTTGGCTTGAAATTTTGCTTGCGCGTCTTGAGCTTGGCTTCAAACCCGTACTGCGTGCGGTGCGCCTCGTCGGCAATCACCACGATGTTGTGGCGGCTGGACAGCACCGGGAACACATCCTCGTCCTCGCCCGGCATGAACTTCTGGATGGTGGCAAACACAATGCCGCCCGACGGCCGGTGGGCCAGCAACTGGCGCAATGCGGGGCGCGTGTTGGCCTGCACCGGCTGCTCGCGCAGCAGGTCGGCGCCCAGGCTGAACACGCCAAACAACTGGCCGTCGAGGTCGCTCCTGTCGGTGATGACGACGATGGTCGGGTTCTCCATCGCAGGCTCCTGCATCACGCGCGCGGCAAAGCAGGTCATGGTGATGCTCTTGCCGCTGCCCTGCGTGTGCCACACCACGCCGCCCTTGCCTCGTTGGTTGCTCGCCAGCCCCTCGCGCGACGCCGCCACCACATGCTCTATAGCGGCGCGCACCGCGTGGAACTGGTGGTAACCGGCAATCTTCTTGATGAGCTGGCCGTCGTCCTCAAACAGCACAAAAAAGCGCAGATAGTCGAGCAGATAGCGCGGCGCCAGCACACCGCGCACCAGCGTTTCCAGCTCGTTGAACTGGCCCAGCGGGTCGAGCTGCACGCCGTCAATCGTGCGCCACTGCATGAAGCGCTCGGCGTTGCTTGACAGCGACCCCAGCCGCGCCTCGCTGCCGTCGGCTATCACCAGCACCTCGTTGAACTGGAACAGGTCGGGGATTTGCTCTTTGTAGGTCTGAATCTGGTCGTAGGCCTTCCAGATGCTGGCCTCCTGGTCGGCCGGGTTCTTCAACTCCAGCAGCACCAGCGGCAGGCCGTTGACGAACAACACAATGTCGGGCCGGCGCGTGTGGTGCGGGCCTTTGAGGGTGAACTGGTTCACCGCCCAGAACTCGTTCAATGATGGGTTGGCCCAATCCACCAGCCGCACAAAGTCGCCCCGCGTTTCACCGCCCTGCTGGTACTGCACCGGCACTCCCCCACCAGCAGCTTGTGAAACACCCGGTTGGCCGCGAGTTGCGCGGGCAGCCCCAGGTTTTGCACCTGCTGCACGGCGTCTTCGCGCGCAGCGGCAGGAATGCCGGGGTTGAGCCGGGCAATCGCTTCGCGCAAACGGCCCAGCAGCAGCACCTCGCGGTAATTGGCGCGCTCGGGGTTCGGGCCATCGGGGGCGATGTCGAAGCTGCTCTGCACCGCGTAGCCCAGGTCCTGCAGCCAGGCCAGGGTTTCTTGTTCGAGTTGGTCTTCGGTCATAACGTCTCGCGGCCCTCTTAGAGCTTCATCAGCTCGATGTACGACTGGTAGCTGTAACTGCGGTTTTTCTTTTGCCCAGTCAACTCGGTCACGATGCCCAGCTCGGCCAGCACTTGCACCGCCGCGTTGGCGGTGGGGAAACTGGTGGCCAACTTCTGGCGCACCCGCTCCACGGTGAAGCGCGGCATCATGGGCAGCAACTCAAACAAGCGGTAGCTGGCAGGCCCGGCTTTGGGCGCTGCCAACAAGCGCCTGCGGTCGGCGGCCACCAAGCTGGCAATGCTCACAATGCCGCGCTCGGCGTCAAGGGCAGCAGCTTCCACGCCCTGCAGAAAAAACGCCACCCACCCTTCCCAATCGCCATGCGTGCGAATGCTTGAGAGGTGGCGGTAGTAGTCCGTTTGGTGTTGCTTCAGATAGCCGCTCAGGTACATCAGCGGCTCGGGCAACAAGCCCCAGTGCTCCAGCAGCGCCGCAATCAGCAAGCGGCCAATGCGGCCATTGCCATCCAGAAAAGGGTGAATGGTTTCAAACTGCGCATGCACGAGCGCCGTCTTCACCAGCGGTGGTAAACCAGGCTGCGGTGCGTGGATGAACTGCTCCAGTTCGCCCAGCAGCGCGGCGACCTGTTCAGGCGGTGGCGGCACAAACACCGCATTGCCGGGCCGGGTGCCGCCAATCCAGTTTTGCGAGCGCCGCAGTTCGCCCGGCTGCTTGCCCGTGCCGCGCACGCCACCCTGCAGCAGGCGGTGCGCATCGCACAGCAGCCGCACGCTGAGCGGCAGGCCCGCAGGGTCCCGCAGGTTGCTCTGCACCAGCCGAAAAGCGCGCAGGTAATTGGTCACCTCTTCCACATCGTCGCTGTTGCCCACCGCCAGGCCCGCCTCGTCGTCAAACAAGTCGGTCAGCGTGGCCTGCGTGCCCTCGATTTGCGATGTGAGCAGCGCCTCTTTGCGAATGGCGCTGTACAACAACCAATCCACCGACGGCACCAACCCCGCCACGCCGGACAAACGGGCCAGCGCCATTTCGGCGGCGTGGTTGGCGGCTGCAAACGCGTCGGCATCCAGCGGCGGCTCGCTGGGCGGCAAGGCGTGCGGCACGAACACCTTGACCGACTCGCCCAGCGTGGTGGAGGTGATGGTGGTGCCCGTGCTGCGCATCGTATGAAAGAGTTCTTGAATAAGAGCCTGCGGTATTAAAGTATTCTTTAATAAAAAGAGCCGCTATGCAAGCGTGCTTGCAAACAGCAAGGCGCGCTCTGCTGTGGCAGTCTGAAGCGTTGCGCTACTTTTGGCTGGAACTGGCCAGCCGGCTACTGACCAATTGAGTTGTGCCGCGCTTGCTGCTGCAGGGCAAAGATGCCATGGCGTACTGCCCAGGAAGCAGTTCAACATGTTTAAAAAATGGCCGTTTCTAAACATGTCGGTCGCTATGTGTATAGAAAACGCCTCTTTTTAAGCATGTGCGCATTCTGGTGGGTGTTGGATGAAGGCACGCAAAATATTGGCAAATTGCCTGATTGGCGACATACCTCAGAAAAACCCGTTCGCCCTGAGCTCGTCGAAGGGCTGTCCCCAAGGAATGCCCTGGCTTTGACAAGCTCAGCCCGAACGGATGCAGGGGAAAGGCATCTGAGGCAGGCAAATAATCAGGCAAATTGGCTCCTAACGCTTATAGAAAAAGCGCTAGTAGCTATTAAAAGCATAGTATTTGTTGGTCACGGCAATACCTCCCAGCGGCCACCCTTGTTGGGCCCATGCCGCTTCAAGCGGTGTGCGGATTTGAGCTTGGCCAATTGCAGTTCGACGGCACGCTGGCTCAGTCCCAGCAGCGCGGCCAACTGCCTGGCGCTCAAAGTGGGCGATTGCCGCAGCAGAGCCAACACCCGGGATGAAGTTTCTTCCGAAGTTTCTTCCGAAGCTTCTTCCGAAGTTTTGTCCACCGTGTCGGCACCAGGTGCCCACAGCATCTCCAGAACCGTATGGTCAAAAGGCTCGGCACTGTCGTACAACCCGCAGCCCATGGCCTTGCTGCTCCCAGCCGCTGCGAATCTTGGGCAAGCCTGATCCGGCACGCTCTCCCAAGTTGATGAGCAAGAACATCTGGTGGAGCGTGCGGTTGCGGAAATCGCTGGCGCCGCCGTGGAGTGCCTGTGCCACCGGCAGGCGCATCATTCCGGGGTTGCGAAAACTAAAGCCCGCAGGCGACTTGACCACCAGCACCGAGGCCCGGTCGGTGTAATCGGCATGGATCAGGCAGTTCACCAAGGCCTCGCGCACGGCCTGGTGGACTGGCGTGTCGTCGATGCGCGCGCCATCTCGAAGCACAAACGGCACCTTCAGGTCGGCCGTCAGTCGCTGAATCACGCGCCGGAAGAAATCGTACAAGTTGCCCGACCAGGAACCATCGGGCACCACCCGGTCCAGCCAACGGGTGGGCGAATCGGGCTTGCCGGATTGCTCCTGGTAGTCCACAAAATACAGCGGAAACGCATCGGGCAACGCGGGCCAGCGGCCAAACATCAGCAAGCCTGCAGCCGTCAACCCGGCCCGCCCCAGTGTTTTGTCTTCGCGCCAGCCGCCCAGCATGCGCAAAAATGCCAAGTCATCCAGCCCCACCCACGGGTGCCCCGGCCGGTGCACGGCAAAGGCGTTGCGGTAGGCGCGCAGGCTGTCGCGATCCAGGTCATCCAATCCCAGCCCCTCCAGAATCCGCACGTCGTGGCTGTCCTCCAGTTGCTCGGCGAGCATGCGTTTGACGGTGTCGCCATCGCACAAGCGGTCGCCCTCGTTCAGGCGGCGGTAGGTGTGCCCCAAAGGCTGGCCGTTCAAAAATACGGGTTTTTGCTGCCGCGTGGCCTGGGGAATATCGACTCGCAAGACAGTCTTGACGCCAACCACCAACTCCTGCACATCGGCATCGGTCAGCAGATTGGTGCTGACCTTGCCCGGATTGTTCAGGTTGTTGAACAGGTCTGCCCGCACCTTGGCCGGGTTGGGAATGCCTGCAATGGAAAACACCCCCTCCTTCTCGCGCACTCCCAGCAGCACCACGCCCCCATGGGTGTTGGCCATGGCCGAATAGGTGGGCCAGAAATCCTTGGGCACCTCGCCCTGGCCGTGCTGCCCTTGGGCGAGCTTGCATTCGAGCTCCACCGTTTCGCGCAGCAGGGACAGGTCTTCGAGGGAGGTGGGTGAGAACATCACACGGGTCCTGGAGCAGAGTTTTAAGCCAAATTGAACGCTAGCGCTTTATGGACAAGCGCAAGCAGCTATAAAAAACAGAGCAATCATGCCTGGAAAGCGTCGCTCAGGGCGGCTTCGGTGGCGGTCTGGGCTTCGGGCAAGCGCAACTGGCCGGAGATCAGGCGGGGGAGCAGGGTGTCGCGGAGGGTGGCGAGGGTTTGGGCTTGTTCAGCGTTGTGCCGAAAGCGAACAAACAGCGGGTCTATCAGCGCTGCAAAGTGTTCTGAAACTTCGCGGGTGGGTTTCAGGAAATTGATCCGCCACATGTTCGTCTGGCTGAGCTTGGCCTGCACCGCGCCGGTAATGTAAGGCGTGATATTTGTGCGCTGCATGGCGAGCATGACGTGCTCGGTAGCTACACCGTCTTTGCCTTGGAGAATGTGTGCGTGGTTGTTGACCCAGAATTTGCCCCACACGTACTGCATGATCGGATATCCATTCGTATCTGCGACTGAGCCATCTTCGCCCGTTAGCAAATAGACGCCATCAAAAAGGTAGTTGTCCACGGTATCCATTAATGCAGCCGCACCGTAGTACGGATACGGTCCTTTCCGCTTTTCACGTTCTTGCCCGGAGAGAGGAACGCGTTTTGAGTCATGTATTGAAACTGCTTCCTTCAAGCTGACGTTTCGCCACCCATTCGGCACCGGCCCCAACTCCGACTCCTCAAGCGCATCGGGAAACAGCGCGGCGGTGGCCTCATCCATGCCTTCGGGGGCGCGGCCTTCCATCTTGGCGCGCACGGGGTCGAAATCAACAAACCACGATTTGAACAGCGCCTGGGCGATGGCTTCGAGCGTGGCGTTGGTTTCGCGCAGGAGGGTGATGCGGTCGTCGAGGGCGCCCACAAGCGCTGAGATAGCTCGCTGATCTCCCGGGCAAGGAATCTGTGCTTCTATCGCGTTTAACGTTGTCTGGTTGATCAACGGCTGACCGGAGCCGCTGCGCCAGTTATTGAGATTCAGCTGCTTGAGTAGGTAGTACAGAAAGCTCGGATCGTTCTCACCCTTCGCAGTTGCACGGATCGCGTTATCCGTCACCCAGCAAGCCTCACTAGAAAAATGGACAGAGCCACAGTAGGAACCGACGCGCCCGATGACGATAGTGTTCGGGGGCGAATTGAAGTCCCTGGCTTTGCCAATCAATCCGTTTGACCCAAATACCGGAACGGGGGCAACGTCTTCTCGCTCTGGGCTGGTACGACCGTTTGCAAAACTCAAGACTTCTTCCAGTCGTGTGAGGCGCAGCTCAGAACTCATACCCCAGCCCCCCAGCTTCGCCCGAATCACCGCATCCAGCTCCGCGCCTTTGGCCATCTGCTCGCCCAGCTTCTCGGTCAGCTTCTGCATCTTGTCGGCAAAGGCTTCGTCGTCGTCTTCCACCGCCTCAGCGCCCACGTAGCGGCCGGGGGTGAGCACATGGCCGTGCTGAGCGATCTCCTGCAGGGGCACGCTGCGGCAGAAACCGGGGACGTCTTCATACGTGGCAACGCTGGCGCCTGCGGGCGCCTCGCCGCGCCAGGCGGCCACGGTGGCGGCGATGCGGTCGATGACTTCGTCCGTCAGCTCGCCCTGCACGCGGCTGATCATGGTGGCGAGCTTGCGGGCGTCGATGAACAGCACCTCGCCCTTGCGCTGTTTCTGCTTGGCCAAAAACCACAGGCAGGCGGGGATTTGCGTGTTGAAGAACAGCTGGCCGGGCAAGGCAATCATCACTTCGACCACGTCGGCTTCGACCATGGCGGCGCGGATCTGGCCTTCGCTGTTCTGGCTGCTGCTCATGGAGCCATTGGCCAGCACGATGCCGGCGCGCCCGCTGGGTTTGAGGTGGTGCAGCATGTGCTGCAGCCAGGCGTAGTTAGCGTTGCCCTGGGGTGGGTCGCCATACACCCAGCGCGGGTCGCCTTCGAGGCTGCCGTGCCACCAGTCGCTCACGTTGAACGGCGGGTTGGCCAGGATGAAGTCGGCGCGCAGGTCGGGGTGCTGGTTGCGCACAAAGGTGTCGGCGGGTTCGCGCCCCAGGTTGAAGTCGATGCCGCGAATGGCCAGGTTCATGGCGGCCAGGCGCCAGGTGGTGGGGTTGCTTTCCTGCCCGTAGATGGACACGTCGTTGATCTTGCCGCCATGCGCTTCGATGAACTTCTCGCTCTGCACAAACATGCCGCCCGAGCCGCAGCACGGGTCGTACACCTTGCCGCTGTGCGGATTGAGCACGGCGACCAGGGTTTTGACGATGCTGGCGGGCGTGTAGAACTGCCCGCCGCGCTTGCCTTCGGCGCTGGCGAACATGCCCAGAAAGTATTCGTACACCTGGCCCAGGGTGTCGCGCGCTACGTCGGGTGTGGCGCCAAAACCGATGGTGGACACCAAGTCGACCAGCTCGCCCAGCTTGCCGTCGGGCAACTGGGCGCGGGCAAAGCGCTTGTCCAAAATGCCTTTGAGCTTGGGGTTGTCGCCTTCGATGAGGGCCAGCGCGTCGTCGATGTGTTTGCCAATGCCCGGCTGCTTGGCCTGGGCGCGCAGTTGCTCCCAGCGGGCGCCTTCGGGCACCCAGAACACGTTGCCCGAGGTGTAGTAGTCGCGGTCGTCCAGCTCGGCAGCCAGGTCTTCGGCTGCGGCTTCGCCGTAGTAGTACTCGTCGTTGGGGTCGGCCAGGCGCGCGGCCACTTCGGCGCGGCGGGCAGCAAACGTGTCGCTGATGTATTTGACGAAGATGAGGCCGAGCACCAGGTGCTTGTATTCGGCCGCGTCCATGTTGGCGCGCAGTTTGTCGGCGGTGGCCCAGAGGGTTTTTTTGATGTCGTCGAGCATGGGGGATCAGAGGGCTTTTTTATTGGCGGCTGCCATCGTCTGGACGAAGCCGTATTTGCGGGCCTGGGGGGCGCAGGAATTGAGGTCGGGCTTGTGCGTATTTTTATGGTCGAAAGTGGCTCTAGCGCTTTAACAGCAAGCGTAAGCAGCTATCAAAATAGGAATTATCAAGCGGTGCCCAGTGGCGCATCCTCTGCCGGGTGGGCCGTGAGGCGGCGAATGGTGAGGGCGCAGCGCTGGTCGATCAGGGCAACGATCTGGTCGATGACGGGGTGGCCCGTGCCCTGGCTCTGAAACGCGGTCTGGGTGGCACGCGCCAAGTCGGGCAGGCGCTTGGCAATGTCCAGAATGCGCTTTTTGACCTGTGCGGGCGACAAGGCGGCCTCGATGGCAAATTGCTCCCAGTGCCGTGCCATCACTTCTGCAAACTTGTATTTGCTGCCGATTTTCATGGCCATTTTTTCGGTGAGCGTGGGGTAGACGGCGGTGCACAGTGCGTCGTACAGGGGCGTGAGCACGGCGCCCGCAGGGGTGTAGAGCAGCGAGAAGTTCTTGCCGTGGGCATCGTGGTTACCGACCAGGGCGTTGAACACCACGTAGTCCAGCAACTTGAGCGTGTGCAGCGCGCTGGGGCGGGTGGCGCTGCGCACCAGCGCAAATGCCTGGGCCAAGCCCGGGCCGCCTTCGTTTTGGTATTTGTGCTCAGAGACGATGCCCAGCGCCTGGCAGAAGTCTTCCTGGTGCAGGCGTTGGGTCGGCAGGCTCGTTCGTTCCGTTACGTCGGCTTGCCGGTCATAACGTTCTACCAGCAGGTAGTGGCGCTGCTGCGCACCATCTGCAATGGCCCGAATCTGGGTGCGGGCAACATCCAGCTTCAAGGCGCCGGCCAGTGCCATGCAAAAGGCTTCGTTGAAGACGCTGCCGCCCACCCCGGCAATGGGCGGTTTGAGGATGTGGGTGCTGGGTGAGCCGTTGAGCGGCAGGCCGATGCGAAGGCCGTCCGCGTCCAGCACCACCGGCAATTTGTCTTGCGCACCGGCCAGCGAGAGACGCAGGCCGTCTTCGCCCGCACGCATGGGGCGCAGAGGCATTTCATCGAGCACCTGGAGCAGTTGCGCGTGGTCCAGCCAGCGCACTTCACGGGGGGCATCGGGAGGTTGAGGCAACTGGCCGGCGTCGAGCAAGGTGACGGCACCGGCACACTCACCGCCCAGGCTGTCCAGCAGGGCGTAGTCGTTCTGCTTGGAGATTTGCAAGGTTTTGGCGATCTGCTTGCGCTTGCCACCCTCGGGCAACAAGCCGGCGAAGAACGGACGGCTTGCCCTGTCGTCAAAGGGTTCTGAGCGAATGGGGAGGGATTGCGACAAAGGCGTGGTGGCGTCGGGTGCATAAGCAAAGCCCAGCCGCCCCTCTACTTGTGACAGGGTGCCAACGTGCGCGCCCAGCAACCAGACTTCAAGATGCCCCGCCATGTCAGGCCAAACCCTCGACGGCGAGGCTGCCGCCCAGTGTGTTCAGCACTTTTAGCAGGGTCTGCAGGCGAATGGTGGGCTTGCCGGCCTCCAGCTCCACAATAAAGCGCACGCCAACGCCCGCCGCCAGTGCCAATTGGGGTTGGGTGAGGCCCAGCCTGTGGCGAGCAGCCAAAACGGCGGCGCCCAGTGCTTCGGGGGAGTTGGTGGGGGTGATGGCCATGTAAATTTCCTGATCAGGAAATTATGTAGCCTATTCAGCGGGTTGGCAATATAAATTTCCCGATAGGGAATTTTGACTGTTTGTTGGCAAGGGCATTGACAAATCATCCCGATCGGGAAATTTTCGCATTGTCACTCCCGCCTGGTACTGCATCCGTCATTCGGGCCATCTACTTGGTGACGACCCAGTTCTCGACCGCCAGGCCATCGACGCGGCAGAACTCGCGCTCGTTGTTGGTCACCAGCACCCAGCCCTCGGCCCGCGCGTGTGCGGCTATCCAGAGGTCGTTGTTGCTCATATTCGGTATTGGCTGACCTGCACGCTCCAGCCCGCTGCGGATCTGGCCATAGTGCTGGCCTGCCGCGTGGGTCAATGGCATCACCTGGATGGTGCTTTGCAGTTGCTGCAGCGCGGCAAGGGCTTTGGCCCGGGCCTGGCTTTTTTCTGCGCCGTGCTGCAGCTCGCCCAGGGTGACGACGGACATGGCGAGGGCATCTGCGCTGAGCTGCTCAAAACGCGCCCGCACGGCAGGCGGGTTGTGTTTGGCGATGTAGATGCAGATGTTGGTATCGAGCAAGTAGCGGATAGCCATTCAAAAGGCCTCGCGCTCTTGGGGCGGCGTGTCGGTGCGGCCTTCTTCCATGAAGTCGGCAGGCAGGCGGGTCAAGGCATCAAAGATGGCAGCGGCATTGGTGGGGCGTTCGCGCAGGACAATGTCATTGCCCTGCCGGAAAATCTCGACTTGCTCGGTATCGAAGCGAAATTCCTTGGGCAGACGCACGGCCTGGCTGTTGCCGGACTGGAAAACGCGGGCGTAGGTCATGTGCATTTTCTCCCTGAAATATATACATAAAGTATATACGCCTTGCATGCGCTGTCAATGTGAAGAAGACCGCGTGTGGGGCGAATGCGGTCTCGGCTTCACCAACAAAAAAAGCACCCGGCGTTTCCGCCAAGTGCTTCATTCATTTCATGTTCTGGTGGGCGATGCAAGCTTCGAACTTGCGACCCCTGCAGTGTGAATGCAGTGCTCTACCCCTGAGCTAATCGCCCTATTGCGTTTGCAACAGCCCGCTATTATTGCACAGCTTTTCAGGCGTTTTTGGCAATCGGCCAGACGGTTTTGCCTCCGCTGGCCTTGTCAATGTCGCGCAGCAGGAGAGCATGTGCTTGCAGCTCGGCTTCGCTCGCAGGCAGCACGCGCAGGCTGAGCGTGCGCAGATCCAGGCTCGGTACGCTTCCCTCGGCGCCGCCGGGGCCCGTTTCCTCGGCGATCAGCAAGGCGTCCTGCCCGCGCGTGAGGTTGATGTACACGTCGGCCAGCAGCTCGGCGTCGAGCAGCGCGCCGTGCAGGGTGCGGCTGGAGTTGTCCACGCCCAGGCGGTCGCACAGGGCGTCGAGCGAATTGCGCTTGCCGGGGTACAGCTCCTTGGCCATGGCCAGGGTGTCGGTGACGCGCTCGACGTGCGCGGCAAAAGGCGGCAGGCCGGCGAGTTCCAGCTCCTTGTTCAAAAAGCTGACGTCGAAGGCTGCGTTGTGGATGATGACTTCGGCGTCGCGCAGGTAGTCGATGAACTCCGCCGCCACGGCCTCGAAGCGGGGCTTGTCGCGCAGGAATTCGTTGCTGATGCCGTGCACCTTGAGCGCGTCTTCGTGGCTGTCGCGCCCAGGGTTCAGGTAGTAGTGGAAATGGCGCCCGGTGAGCTTGCGGTTGAGCAGCTCGACGCAGCCGATCTCGATGACGCGGTCGCCCGCGTCGGCCGACAGGCCCGTGGTTTCGGTGTCAAGAATGATTTGCCGGCTCATGGCTGCGCCCTGCCCTGACGGGCCATCAGTGGTTTTCCTTGGCGTGGTTGATGGAGTATTTGGGGATCTCCACCGTCACATCCTTGCCCGCCAGAATGGCCTGGCACGAGAGCCGCGACTGCGGCTCCAGGCCCCAGGCACGGTCGAGCAGGTCTTCTTCCTCCTCCTCGGCCTCATTGAGCGACTCCAGGCCTTCGCGCACGACCACATGGCAAGTCGTGCAGGCGCAGCTCATATCGCAGGCGTGCTCGATGTTGATCTTGTTTTCCAGCAAGGCCTCACAAATGCTGGTGCCGGCGGGCGCCGTGATTTCGGCACCTTCTGGGCAGTATTCGGGGTGCGGCAGGACTTTGATGACGGGCATGAATCGGGGTCTCGGTGTTCAAAGGGTGTCAATGCGCTTGCCGGCGAGCGCATCGCGGATGCTGCGGTTCATGCGCTCGGCGGCGAAGGCTTCGGTGCTTGCGGCCAGGGCCTGGGTGGCGGCCTCGATGGCTGCGGCATCACCACTGCCAGTGCGCGCGGTTTCGAGCTGGCGCATCAGCGAGTCGATGCGGGCGCGCTCGCTCGCCTCCAGCAGGTCGCCGTCCGCTGCAAGTGCGGTGGCCGTGGCCGCCAGCAGGCGCTCGGCGTCCACACGGGCCTCGGCGACGGCACGCGCGCGAATGTCGTCAGACGCCGTGGCAAAACCCTCCTGCAGCATGCGGGTGATCTCGTCGTCGCTCAGCCCGTACGAGGGCTTGACGTCGATGCGCGCTTCAATCCCGCTGGTCTGCTCGCGCGCGTTCACGCTCAGCAGGCCATCGGCGTCCACAGTGAAGGTGACGCGGATGCGCGCCGCGCCGGCCGTCATCGGCGGAATCCCGCGCAGCTCGAAACGCGCCAGGCTGCGGCAATCCTGAACCAGGTCGCGTTCGCCCTGCACGACATGGATCGCCAGCGCGGTCTGCCCGTCCTTGAAGGTGGTGAAGTCCTGCGCCTTGGCGGTGGGAATGGTTTCGTTGCGCGAAATGATGCGCTCGACCAGGCCTCCCATGGTCTCCAGGCCCAGCGAAAGCGGAATCACGTCGAGCAGCAGCAGGTCTTCAGCGCCCGCATTGCCGGCCAACTGATTGGCCTGGACGGCGGCGCCGAGCGCCACCACTTCGTCCGGGTTCAGGTTGGTCAGTGGCGGTTGGCCAAAGAAATCGGCCACGGCACGCTGCACTTGCGGCATGCGCGTCGCGCCGCCGACCATGACGACGCCCTTGACGTCGGCGGGTGTGAGTCGCGCATCGCGCAACACGCGCCGGACCACGGCCAGGCTGCGGGCGGTGAGCGGTGCAGTCGCCGTATCAAAATCCGAACATTTAACGTCGAAATGCACGCTGGCGCTTGATAGCTCTACGTGGAACGCTACACTTTCGGTAGCAGTCAGGGCTTCCTTGCACCGTCTGGCCGCCACACGCGCGGCGCCTTTGTCGGAAGGATTGGCCAGTACAGAGCCCGTCTGCGCCAACACCCAATCGGCCAGGGCAGCGTCGTAGTCGTCGCCGCCCAGAGCCGAATCGCCGCCGGTGGCGATCACCTCAAACACGCCCTGGGCTAGGCGAAGAATTGAAATGTCAAAGGTACCGCCGCCCAGGTCGTACACCGCGTACACACCCTCGCTGGCGTTGTCCAGGCCATAGGCAATGGCCGCCGCCGTGGGTTCGTTGATGAGGCGCAGCACGTCGATGCCGGCCAGGCGCGCGGCGTCCTTTGTGGCCTGGCGCTGCGCGTCGTCGAAATATGCGGGCACCGTGATGACGGCGCCGTACAGCTCGTCGTCAAAGCTGTCTTCGGCGCGCTGGCGCAGCGTGGCAAGGATTTCCGCGCTCACTTCCACCGGTGACTTGGCACCCTGTGCGGTAGCAATGCGCAGCATGCCGGCGACGTTGCCTTGCGCTTCAAGGTCCTCCTCATGCTCCAGCGCATAGGGCAGCTTGTCTGCCGCCGCAATATCGCCCCGACCGCGACCCATGAAACGCTTGACCGAAGCAATGGTGTTGGCGGCGTCCTGCTGCAGAAAGGGAATGGCGTCATGGCCAATCTGGCGCCCGCCGGTTTCGGGATAGCGCACGATGGACGGGAGCAGCACCCTGCCCTGCGCGTCGGGAAGGCATTCGGCCACACCACTGCGTACTGCGGCGACCAAAGAATGCGTGGTGCCCAGGTCAATGCCTACCGCCAGACGCCGCTGGTGGGGCTTGGGGGATTGGCCGGGTTCGGAAATCTGCAGCAGCGCCATGGAATCCTGTCGTGATCGAAAACGCCGGGGCCGCCTCGTGCGAAGCGGCTGGCCGGGCAACCGCCTATTGTCCCAGTTGATCGGCGCGTTGCTCCACGCTGCGCGCAAAACGCGCAAGGAACATGAGGGCTCTGACCTGCTGCGCGGCCGCCGGGTAGTCGTGCGATTCGTCGAGCAAGGCAGCGCATTGCTCCAGCGCATTGCGCTCGGCGTTCTTGACCACCAAGCCCAGGGCATCGATCTGCTGCGCACTGCGGGCGTCGTCCAATGCCTCGCGCCACTCCATCTGTTGCATCAGGAATTGCGTGGGCATCGCTGTGTTGTCCTCGGCCCCCACCGGCGCCCCACCGAGTTCGCACAAATAGGCGGCGCGGGTGAGCGGCTCTTTGAGCCGCTGGTAGGCCTCGTTGATGCGCACCGACCACTGCATGGCGACCCGCTGCGCGGCAGCGCCCTCAGACGCAAAACGGTCCGGATGCGCCTGGCGCTGCAGTTCCTTCCAGCGCGCGTCAAGCTGCGCCCGGTCCTGGGCGAAGCGGCGCTCCACGCCAAAGAGTTCGAAATCGTCGGATTGGAGGTTCATGCCCGCGTATTGTTGCGTTCGTATGGTCGCTGACCAATGGATCGACACTGCCTAAAACCAGCAGCCACCGTGCAAGGACCGCCCCGCCGCACGGGTGGCGTCCCCCTTCCCGCACCGCGCAGCGGAGCGAGAGAAGGGGGAAGGCGCAAAGCGCCTCAGGGGGATGCTCCTGCTAAACCCTAAAGCTCTCGCCACACCCGCAGCGGTCGCGCTCGTTGGGGTTGCTGAACTTGAAGCCTTCGTTCAGCCCTTCGCGGACGAAGTCGAGCTGCGTTCCGTCCAGGTAGGCCAGGCTCTTGGGGTCGATCAGCAGCTTGACGCCGTGGTTCTCGAACACCACGTCTTCGGGCGCGGCTTCGTCCACGTATTCAAGTTGGTAGGCCAGGCCCGAGCAACCGCTGGTCTTTACGCCCAGGCGCACGCCCAGCCCTTTGCCGCGCCGCTCCATATAGCGGCTCACGTGGCGGGCCGCTGCTTCGGTCAGGGTAATGGCCATGGCGTTCTCAGGCATTTGCGGGAACGGCCGCGCCGTGCTTGGCCTTGTAGTCGCTGACGGCAGCCTTGATGGCGTCTTCGGCCAGGATGGAGCAATGGATTTTCACCGGCGGCAATGCCAGCTCCTGCGCGATCTCGCTGTTCTTGAGCGCCGCCGCTTCGTCCAGCGTCTTGCCCTTGACCCACTCGGTCACCAGCGACGACGAGGCAATGGCGGAGCCGCAGCCGTAGGTCTTGAAGCGTGCATCTTCAATCACGCCGGTATCGGCGTTGACCTTGATCTGCAGCTTCATCACGTCGCCACAGGCGGGGGCCCCGACCATGCCGGTACCCACCGATTCGTCGCCCTTGTCGAAGGAACCGACATTGCGCGGGTTTTCGTAGTGGTCGATTACTTTTTCTGAATAAGCCATGGTGTGCTCCTTGCAAAGTCCGGTTTCAGTGGGCAGCCCACTGGATGGTGCTGATGTCGATGCCGTCCTGGTACATCTCCCAGAGCGGGCTGAGTTCGCGCAGGCGGGCCACGTTTTCGCGAATGGTGGAAATCGCGTAGTCGATCTCTTCTTCGGTGGTGAAGCGCCCGATCGTCATGCGCAGGCTGCTGTGTGCCAATTCGTCGCTGCGGCCCAAGGCGCGCAGCACATAGCTGGGTTCCAGGCTGGCCGAGGTGCAGGCCGAGCCGGACGACACGGCCAGGCCCTTGATGCCCATGATGAGCGACTCGCCTTCAACGTAGTTGAAGCTGATGTTGAGGTTCTGCGGGACGCGGTGGTCGAGGCTGCCGTTGATGAAGACTTGTTCAATGTCTTTCAGACCGTCGAGCAGGCGCTTTTGCAGCGCCCGCGCGCTGGCATTCACCTCGTCCATCTCCAGCTTGATGAGGCGGAACGCTTCGCCCATGCCGACGATCTGGTGCGTGGGCAAGGTGCCCGAGCGCATGCCGCGCTCGTGTCCACCGCCGTGAATCTGCGCCTCCAGGCGCACGCGTGGCTTGCGCCGCACGTACAACGCACCCACACCCTTGGGGCCGTAGGTTTTGTGCGCCGTCATGCTCATCAGGTCAACAGGGAGTGTTTTGATGTCGATTTCCACCCGGCCCGTGGCCTGCGCGGCATCGACATGCAGCAGCGATCCGTTTTCGCGGCAAATGGCGCCAATCGCGGCCACGTCCTGAATCACGCCAATTTCGTTGTTCACGAACAGCACGCTCACCAGCACGGTGTCCGGCCGCAACGCGGCCTTGAAGGCGTCGAGGTTGATGAGACCGTCTTCCTGCACGTCGAGGTAGCTGACTTCAAAGCCCTGGCGTTCCAGCTCGCGCATGGTGTCCAGCGTGGCCTTGTGCTCGGTCTTCCAGGTAATGAGGTGCTTGCCCTTGCCTTTGTAGAACTGGGCCGCGCCCTTGAGCGCCAGATTCGTGGACTCGGTGGCGCCGCTGGTCCAGACGATTTCGCGCGGATCCGCACCTATCAGCTCGGCCACTTGCTCGCGCGCACGCTCAATCGCTGCTTCGGCTTCCCAGCCCCAGGCGTGGCTGCGGGACGCTGCGTTGCCAAAATGCTCGCGCAGCCAGGGGATCATGGCATCGACCACGCGCGGGTCCACTGGCGTGGTGGCGCCGTAATCTAGATATATAGGGAAGTGCGGGGTCATTTCCATGGCTGGCTCGTTGTAGGGGGCGGGCTGGCGGGTGTTTTAACGTAGCGAGCTTGCAGCAAAAAGCGGGCGCGCGCCCAGCAAAAGCGCGGCCACCCATACTGCAACAGGGTCTTCAGGATTTCGCGAACACGTTGCCCAAAGCAAACACTGAATTGGGCGCGTTCACGCGGATCGGCTTGATCACCGGCTGGGTGGAAATGGCGCGGCGCAGCACGGGTTTGTCTTCAATCTGAAGCCCCTTGGCGAGTTGCTCGTCCACCAATTTTTGCAGATTCACCGACGCCAGAAAATCGACCATGCGCTGGTTCAGCGTGGCCCACAGATCGTGCGTCATGCAGCGGCCGGCTTCGCCCAGGCAGTTTTCCTTGCCGCCGCACTGCGTGGCGTCCATGGGTTCGTCCACGGAAACAATGATGTCGGCAACGGTGATGTCGGCTGCATTGCGCGCCAGGGTGTAGCCGCCGCCGGGGCCGCGCGTAGATTCGACCAGCTCGTGGCGGCGCAGCTTGCCAAACAGCTGCTCCAGATAGGAGAGCGAAATGCGCTGGCGCTGGCTGATGGCGGCCAGGGTGACGGGACCATTGCCTTGGCGCAGAGCCAGATCAATCATCGCGGTGACCGCAAAACGGCCCTTGGTGGTAAGACGCATCGCAAGCTCCTTGTGCTTTTGGTTCTGTGCCGGCCGCATACAGTGCAAACCAGTCACCCGTTCTCCGTCTTGTCTGCCTGATAAATGGCGAACTTATTCGGGAACGGAGAAAACCCGACTAAGTTGTGTGAGTATAGCATAAAGTCTGATCAAATTTGTCGGATATTCGAATGCACGGTCACAAGGCATCCGCCTGCGTATGAATATCCCCTCAAGTTGCAGGGAAAGGAACAAGGTTGTCGCCCCCGTGCGCGCCAAAGGCAGCGTCCTTGAGCCTTGCCAACTGGTCGCGCACCCGCGCCGCCTGTTCGAACTCCAGGTTGCGGGCGTGCTCCAGCATCTGTTTTTCCAGGTGTTTGATCTCGCGTGCAATCTCTTTCTCGCTCATGTCCTCAATGCGCGCACGCGCGACTGCGCCCTGCGCCAGCCGCTCGGCTTCCTTGCCTGCTTTTTCGCTGTAGACGCCGTCAATCAGGTCACGTACCTGCTTGACAATGCTGCGCGGTGTAATGCCGCGCTCCAGGTTGTGCGCCACCTGTTTTTCGCGTCGGCGCTGGGTTTCGCCCATGGCCGCCGCCATGGAATCCGTCACCCGGTCGGCATACAAAATGGCCGTGCCGGCCAAGTTGCGCGCTGCGCGGCCAATGGTCTGGATCAGGCTGCGCTCCGAGCGCAGAAAACCCTCCTTGTCCGCGTCCAGAATGGCGACCAGCGACACCTCGGGAATGTCCAGGCCTTCGCGCAGCAGGTTGATGCCGACCAGCACGTCAAACGCGCCCAGGCGCAGGTCACGGATGATTTCCACCCGCTCCACCGTGTCGACATCCGAGTGCAAATAGCGCACCTTGACGCCGTTGTCGCTTAAATAGTCGGTCAGCTGCTCGGCCATGCGCTTGGTCAGCGTGGTGATCAGGACGCGCTCGTTCTTCTGCACGCGGATGTGGATTTCCTGCAGCACGTCGTCCACCTGGTTGGTGGCGGGGCGCACCTGCACTTCAGGGTCTACCAGGCCAGTCGGCCGCACCAGCTGCTCCACCACCTGGCCGGCATGCTGTTTTTCGTAGTCGGCCGGCGTGGCCGAGACGAAGATGGCTTGGCGCATGCGGCGCTCGAACTCTTCAAACTTGAGCGGGCGGTTGTCCAGTGCGCTTGGCAGGCGAAAGCCGTATTCGACCAGCGTGGTCTTGCGCGAGCGGTCGCCGTTGTACATGGCGTTGAGCTGGCCGATCATCTGGTGGCTCTCGTCCAGGAACATCAGCGCGTCGGGCGGCATGTAGTCGGTCAGCGTGCTCGGCGGGTCGCCCGGGGCCGAGCCTGAGAGGTGGCGCGAATAGTTTTCAATGCCTTTGCAGTGTCCGACCTCGCTCAGCATCTCCAGATCAAAGCGCGTGCGCTGCTCCAGCCGCTGGGCTTCCACCAATTTCCCATCGCCCACCAGCTGCTTCAAGCGATCAGATAGCTCATGCTTGATTGCCTCCACCGCCAACAGCACCTGGTCGCGCGGCGTGACGTAGTGGCTGCTCGGATAGACGGTAAAGCGCGGAATGCTCTGGCGCACACGCCCGGTGAGCGGGTCGAACAGTTGCAGGCTCTCTACCTCGTCGTCAAACAGCTCGATGCGAATCGCCAACTCCGAGTGTTCCGCCGGGAACACGTCGATGGTGTCGCCGCGCACGCGAAACGTGCCGCGTGCAAAATCGGTGTCGTTGCGCTGGTACTGCATGCGCACCAATTGGCCAATGGCGTCGCGCTGGCCCAGCTTGTCGCCGGTGCGGAGCGTCATCACCATGCGGTGGTAGCTCTCGGGGTTGCCGATGCCGTAGATGGCCGAGACGGTGGCGACGATGACCACGTCGCGCCGCTCCAGGATGCTTTTGGTGCACGACAGCCGCATCTGCTCGATGTGCTCGTTGATGGCGCTGTCTTTCTCGATGAACAGGTCGCGCTGCGGCACGTAGGCCTCGGGCTGGTAGTAGTCGTAGTAGCTGACGAAGTACTCGACCGCGTTGTGCGGGAAGAACTCGCGAAACTCCGAATACAACTGCGCCGCCAGCGTCTTGTTGGGCGCAAACACGATCGCCGGCCGCCCCAGGCGCGCGATCACATTGGCCATGGTGAAGGTTTTGCCCGAGCCGGTCACGCCCAGCAGCGTCTGGAACACCTCGCCGTCGCGCACGCCTTCGACCAGCTTGTCGATGGCCTCGGGCTGGTCGCCGGCTGGCGGGTACGGCTGGTACAGCTCGAACGGCGAGCCCGCAAAGCGCAAGAATTCGCCCGTAGCGGGCGCAGAGGTAACTTCGTGCATAGGGTAACGGTGTGGCGCAGGCCGGATGGCGGCCAACAGGTTCTAAAATTCGGGTTTGCCCGAGGCCACAAAGCGTAGCGGAGACGCACATCTGAGGTCGGGCAGCCAAATATCCACCCATCAAGGACCATCCATGTCTCTGTTTTCCGCTGTCGAAATGGCGCCCCGCGATCCGATTCTGGGCCTCAACGAGCAATTCAACGCCGATACCAACCCCAAAAAGGTGAACTTGGGCGTCGGCGTGTACTTCGACGACAACGGCAAACTCCCGCTGCTGCAGTGCGTGCAGGCAGCCGAGCAGAAGATGATGCAGAAACCCACGGCACGTGGCTACCTGCCTATCGATGGCATCGTTGCGTACGACAACGCGGTGAAAGCGCTGGTGTTTGGTGCCGACAGCGAGCCGGTCAAAAGCGGCCGCGTCGCCACGGTGCAGGCCATCGGCGGCACCGGCGGCCTGAAGATTGGCGCCGACTTTCTGAAGAAGCTCAGCCCCAACGCCAAAGTGCTTATCTCCGACCCAAGCTGGGAAAACCACCGTGCCCTGTTCACCAACGCGGGCTTCGAGGTCGGCACGTACGCGTACTACGACGCAGAAAAGCGCGGCGTGAACTTTGACGGCATGCTGGCCAGCCTGAAGGCCGCCGCCCCCGGCACCATCGTGGTGTTGCACGCCTGCTGCCACAACCCCACGGGCTACGACATCACCGCCGCCCAGTGGAACCAGGTGATCGACGTGCTCAAGGCCGGCAAGCTCACGCCTTTCCTCGACATGGCCTACCAGGGCTTTGGCCACGGCATTGCCGAGGACGGCGCGGTGATCGGCAAGTTCGTCGCGTCGGGCATGAACTTCTTTGTCTCCACCTCGTTCTCCAAGAGCTTCAGCCTGTACGGCGAACGCGTCGGCGGCCTCTCGGTGCTGTGCCAGGACAAGGAAGAAGCTGGCCGCGTGCTCAGCCAGCTCAAAATTGTCATCCGCACCAACTACAGCAACCCGCCCACGCACGGCGGCGCCGTGGTGGCTGCGGTGCTGAACGACCCCGAGCTGCGCGCCCTGTGGGAAAAAGAGCTGGGCGAAATGCGCGTGCGCATCAAGGCGATGCGGCAGAAGTTGGTGGATGGGTTGAAGGCGGCGGGTGTGAAGCAGGACATGAGCTTCATCACCACGCAGATCGGCATGTTCAGCTATTCGGGTCTGTCCAAGGCCCAGATGGTGCGGCTGCGCGATGAGTTTGGCGTGTATGGCACGGACACGGGGCGGATGTGTGTGGCTGCGCTGAATAGCCAGAATATTGACTATGTTTGTGCGTCGATTGCCAAGGTGATGTGATGTGTTAGCGGCGTGCGCCGCACCCTTGGGATTTGCCAGCCGCCTACGGGCGGCTTTTGTTGTGATTGCTAACTGTGCAGGTGCCTCAGACATGGTTGCTGGCTGAGTTGAGGGCGTGGTTTTTTGATTCGTTCGCGCCTTGTGACAAAGGACGGGTGCCGGGGTGTGCGCCCGGCGGCGCAGTAACTTTCTCTTGCGTCGCCAAGAGAAAGTCACCAAAGAGAAGGCGACCCTGCTGTCCGTGACCCTGCGCTTCGCTTCGGGCAACCTGCGATGCTCGCGCCGGACGGGGTCTCGCTGAACTCGCGCTGCGCGCTCAAACAGACGCGAGCCCTGATCCGCCCGCCACTGCGCTTCTCGGCACGGCCACAAGGGATTTGGACAACCGAAAACCAAACAGCCACACGGGCCATCGCTGCGCTCGGCCCGGGGGAAGACAAGCCCGCCGAACAGTGCGCGGTTGGACTTGGTTCGGGGCCGAGCGCAGCGATGGCCCGTGTGGATGTCGACGCCCTTGTGGTTGCGCCTGCGTCGGGGTGTTTGCGGGGTGGCATGAACGCTTGCGCTCATGCTTCGTTAACTGACTCGCCGCGGTTGTCCGAACGGAGCGCGCAGCGCGCAGTAAGTTCGGCGGCGCACCCCGCAAACGCCCCGACGCAGGTTGCCCCGCAGCGCAGCGAAGGGGTCGCAGACAGCAGGGACGGCGTTCTTTGGTGACTTTCTGTCGCGACAGAAAGTTACTGCGCCGCCGGGCGCACACCCCGGCACCCGCCCTATGCCACGAAGCACAAACTAAGAAACTGCCAAGCCTTCAACTCAGCCCGTGCGCATGTCTGAGAGAGAAACAATATTTATGCCGAATCAGCCTCTAGCGCTTGATTGACAAGCGCTTCCAGCTATTATTTCGATAGTAAACTTACGATACTCGTCGCACAATGGCCGACACCCGAAACAAGCCCCAACCCATGACCAAATACGGCTCCATCGTCCGCTGGGACGCCACCCGCGCCTTCGGCTTTATCCGCAGCGCCGACTCCGCTGGCGATGTGTTCTTTCACGTACGCGACTACCGCGGCGCCACACCCCCGCGCGAAGGCCTTGCCGTGGTGTTTGAAGAAATCCACGTCGGCGGCAAAGGCCCGCGCGCCATGGCGGTGCGCACGGCGGCCAGCCCGCAGGGCGCCGAAGACGCACGCAGCAGCGACAGCAAGCGCACCCAACGCCCGGCACCCGCAAAGCGCTCGGCACCTACCCCCCGCGCAAACCAACGCCAGGGCAAAGCGCACTCACCCGCCACCGGCGCATCCTTGGCCTATGGCCTGATGCTGGTATGGGCCGCTTTGCTGGCCTGGGGCGTGTGGACGCAGCGGCTGCCGCTGTGGACGCTCGCAGCCCTGGCGGCGCTGAACGTCGTCACGCTGTGGATGTACGCGGCCGACAAGAACGCTGCACGTGCAGGCCGTTGGCGCATTCCTGAGTCAAATTTGCACCTGTTGTCTCTGCTCGGCGGCTGGCCCGCTGCCTGGCTGGCCCAGCAAAACATGCGGCACAAAACCAGCAAGGCGGAATTTCGTGCGGTGTACTGGCTCACCATCGTGCTGCATTGCGGCTCGCTGGTGTTCTGGCTCTATCGTGACTTGCTCTAGGGATGTTCTGCACGAATTGCGCTGAAAGCGCAGCAATAGCCGACATCATGTTCGTTTGCCCCCGGAGGCAGGCAGGGTCCAACCCGGCTTCGATCATGGTCACACCGACACCAGGACGTCGCTTTGCGATTCGGCCAGAACGTACCTAGTTACGCTGCCCAGCAGCAGATCCTCCAGCACGCTCTCACCGTGCTTGCCCACCACGATCAGATCGCAATCCTGCTCCTGTTCTTGCTCGATGATGTGCAAGGTCGGATTGCCATGTAGGACGATCTGGTGAGTTTCGTAGGGCAACAGCCCGGCTTTCTCGCACAGTGCGTGGAGTTTCTGGATGGCTTCCTGTCTGGCAACGACCCGATAGTCGTTGATGGTGTCCTCATCCACGCTGGCGTAGCGCAACTTCCCCTCGAAAGGAGCCTCAAAGGTATGCAGCAGAACGATGCCAGCCTGTGGGGCAATGCTGCGTGCATGCCGGATCGCGCGCAGCGATGAAGGCGAAAAATCGACGGGCACAAGGAGCCGACGATAGGATTCGTGCGGGGGCTGCTTGACCACCAGAACAGGACATTTCGTCGTGCTCAACATCCGTAGCGCCGTCGTTCCCAGCAAATGGTGCCGAATGATGCTTTCCCCTTTGGCTCCGCAAACCAGCAGACCGGCATCCTGGCTATCGACCTGCCTGGCCAGTTCCGCCAACACAGGGCCGACCACCGCATGCGTGCCCGCAACCACACCGTAGCGTTGCTGGAGTGAAGCTGCCAGATCGTGGAGCCGTTGCCGCGCAGCATCGAGCACCCGCCGCTCCATCTCCTCTGGCGATGTGTCCATCAACTGCCGCAGCCGCTCCAGAGGCGCCAGATTGGCCACATGCAGCAGATCGAGCAGCGCAGCCGTATCCTTGCTCACGAGGGCGGCGCGTTCAGTCGCGTGGCGAGCGTGGGCCGACAAATCAGTGGCGGCGAGAATACGTTTGAGCGATGTCATGGATTTTTCTCCGGGGCGGTTTCATTTTCGAGCACGGGTTTGTAGTCCCAATCGCGCACATCCTGCAGCATGCTATCGATATCGTCGGTCGGAATCGACAGCATCCGCAACGCGGTCGCTCCCAGGCGCAAGCTGGCTTCAATCGCCTCCGGATAGGCGTGGGTGGCTCCGGCGTCAATGAGTCGTGAGCTCGATTCGAGGTCTTGCGCCCGCGCGATGACGGCAACATGGGGGCAGCTGCTGCGCAAAACCCCCACGGTGCGCAACGCGTTGGCGTGATCATCCAGCGTGATGACAACCAGGGCGGCCCGCTCCACATGAACCGCTGCCAGCAGCTCTGCATCGGTGATATCGCCATACAGCACCGGGTAACCATCGGCCCGCCCTTGCATCACCCGCTTCGGGTCGGTGTCGAAGGCCACAAACGGCACATTGCTGGCATGCAACAACACGGCAATGGTGTGACCGACACGACCATAGCCACCTATCACCACTTGCGGTTCAGGAGCATCCGACAAGGGGTGCGCAAGGCCCTGGTCTGCATCGCGGCGGACGCCCACCAGCCGAGAGGCGATGGCATGGTTGAAGCGGATGAGAAAGGCCCCCGCAATCATCGAGAACAGCACGGCGGTCAGCGCGATCTGCCCCACATCGATGTCGATCACCTTGGCATCGAGGGCAATGGCCAGCAGGGCGAAACCGAATTCTCCGCCCACAGCCAGCAACAACGCCGTGCGCCACGCCATCAGAGTGTCAATGCCGCTCTTCTTCACCATCGCCGCGACCAGCAGGATCTTGCTCACCAACAGCAGCAAGGTGCCAAGCAAAGCCCAATGCCATATGCGAGGGATCGCCGCCGGGTCGAACAACATGCCGATACCGATAAAAAAGAGGCCGAGCAGCACGTCTCGGAAAGGGCGGATGCTCGATTCAACCTGGTGACGAAACTCTGTCTCGCCCAGCATCATGCCGGCCAGAAACGCACCGAACGCCAGCGACATGCCGAGGCTGAAGGTCGTCCAGGCGGCGAGCAATGCCACTAGCAATACGGCCAGCGTAAACACCTCTGCTGAGCGGCGCCGCGTGACGAAGCGAAACAGCGGGCGCAGCAACCAGCGACCAACATAAAACACGAGGGAAAACGCCAGCAGGGCTTTGACCATTGCCCAACCCAGCTCGAGAGCCAGGATATCGGCCCCCACCGCCATGCCCAGCACAGGAATGACGACCAGAAAAGGCACCGCAGTGACGTCCTGAAACACCGACATTGCCAGCCCGAGTCGGCCGTGGGGTGAGTTCTCTTCCTTTTGTTCTGCCAACTGGCTGCCGATGATGGTGGAGGAGGACTGGGCAAACACCGCTCCGATGACGAATGCCACAGCGGCAGGCAGTCCCGCCAACCAAGCGGTGACACCGACCAAGGTGGTCGTGAAGACCACCTGCCCCGTGCCAAGCCCAAGCACCTGATCGCGAAGGGCGTGCAACTGCGGCAAAGAGAAATTCAGCCCGATCGTGAACAGCAGAAAGACCACGCCAAACTCCGCCATGGTCTTGAACTCCGGTACATCGACAATCGGTCCGACCGTGTGCGGACCGAGAATGACCCCGACCAGCAAGTAGCCCAGGCTGGTGGGAATGTGCAGGTGCTGAAAAATGAGCACCACGGCGACCGCAACGCCCAGCAGCAGCAGGATGTGTGACAGATGAACCATTGCGCGACTTGACCTTTCCCCTGTTTCGTACCGATCTTGGGGCACAGCGTACGCGGCCCATATCTGCAAGCACCAGACACCGCCGTTGGCTCACACCTACAGCCTCCCAACAGAGTTCATTCTGTGAGGGATGGCGTCATTCATCAAGAGAATGTCCAGCGAACCAGCCGTTCGGCAAGGTCTCCACCATGCCTACGGCGCTGCCAGCATGCCGTGCCCGTTCAGCGCGGCTTCTTCTTTGGCCCGGGTCGTGCGCTTCCGGTGACCCGGGGCAGCAGGCCGGTGTGCTGGCTCAGAATTTGCCCTGGCTTGGGCTGGTTCTTCGCCATCACCATCGAAGGAATGGTCAATAACTTCTCGTTCTTCTGGCTGCCGCAACTGCCGGCCATGGGCTGGTAGGTGGGAATCAAATGGCGCATACCTTTGCCGTTCTGACCGAACCGGCGTAGGCTTCAACCAGCCAACCCAAAGCGTTGGCGCATGGCACCCATCAGGGCTTCTTCACCGATATCCTTGCGGGTTTGCATCAGCGCCTTGGCGTCCTCGCCAATCACATAGCGCAGCTGCGCGCTGCCATCGGTCGCCGCGTCGTACAGCGCCTGGGCCAGTTGCTCAGGGGTAGAGGCATTGCTGGTGCCTCGATTGGCCGCAAACACGCCCATGACCTTGCCAATGGATTGTGCATAAGGGCCGCCGTCGCCCTCAAACGTGCGCACCAGCGAGCGGCCCGAAAAGTCGGTCGCCACCGCGCCGGGGGCAAACACCTTCACCCGTATGCCCAAGGGCCCCAGTTCGTGGCTGAGCGACTCTGAAAAACCCACCACGGCGAACTTGGACGCCGCATACAGCGAGTACAGCGGCATCGCCACCAGGCCCGTGAGCGACGCCACGTTGATGATCACGCCGCTGGCGCGCTCGCGCATGTGCGGCAAGACCGCGCGCGTCACGGCAAACACGCCAAACACATTGGTCTGGAACTGGCGCTCGATCACCTCCTGCGTCGCACTCTCGAACGGGCCAAACAGGCCGTAGCCGGCGTTGTTGATCAGCACGTCGATTTGCCCAAAGCGCTCCACCGCCTGGGCCACTGCGGCTGCCACCGAGTGCGGGTCCGTCACGTCGAGCGCAAAGCTCGCCACCTTGCCCGCGCTGTCATCAAATGGTGCCGCCGCCGGGTTGCGCAGCGTGGCAGCGACGTTCCAACCCTGCGAGGCAAAGTGTTTCACTGTGGCTGCGCCAATGCCCGAAGAACAGCCTGTGATCAAAACCGTGGAAGTCATGGGAGAACTCCGATTTGGTGTGTGGGGACTGAAAAGCGGCGGTCAGTATGCGCGCGTCGAGATTTCAATGCACGCTGGGGTTTTTCCAAAACCCGAAGCCGTGATTGCAGCCGCACGACTCCTCATTTTTGGATTGAGCACGGGCTCGAATCGATTTATGAATGCTGCCGGCCAGTGAATCCCGGATAGCAGTTTTGAAACTGACCATTCAGCGGTTGCAGAAGTCCGTGCGCTGGACTGATCGCACGCCTTCGCCAAGGACCAGTCACCAAAGAGAAGGCGACCCCGCTGTCCGTGTCCCCTTCGCTGCTCGCTTCAAGCGGGGTGCGCGCACGCTCGCCTGGCGGCTCAAACAGCGCGCGGCCCTGATCCGCCTGAAGCTGTGCCCCTCGACTCGGTCAGCGGGGATGGGAGCCGGGAAGCCCTTCGGGCGATCGCTACGTTCGGCCTGGGCCTCCGAACCGCAGGCGGCGAAGGCATTGGGGGCGCAGTGCAACTGTCGGATCACGATTTCGCGCATCGAAACTCGTGCTCCGACTCCAATCCCGGAACGGTGGGCGCAGCGCGGGTTCTTTGCCACTCGTGTCTGAGACGGCGCATTCAAGTTCCAGACAATGAGCGGCTGTTGTCGGCCATCAGCTGACTTCCGACGCAGCGGGACGCCCAACTGCTCCCAGTGGGCTGGCATCAGTCAATTTCAGTGGTTGGACGACCGCTGCCGCCAGCACCTGCCGTTCGCGCAGCCGTGCGACCGCTTTACCCATGAACTACCGAGAGGTTGGGCGCAAGTCCCTGCAATAAGTCAGGTCAGCCGCCCCGACCGATCCGCGCCAATTTTCGCAAGCAGCCACGCCGACGATGGATGTGGATGCGGCTATTAGGCTGGTACAGCCATTTGCCTCCATTTGTGATGTGAAGTTGTCGATGCCTCAGCGCACCGACATGGCTAAACCTGCACTTTATAAGTAACCATTCTGCGGCTGCAAGCGAGTGCTTTTTCGACTCGCTGGTCAGAAAAGCTCCCTTTGCCGAGCGTTTGTGAAATGTCCGGGCGACGTACGAAGTCGATTAATTCATGGTTTCCAGAAATGATGGTGCCCGGAACGCTGGCTGACACGGTTTCGCAGGGCAGGTCGCCAAGCAGTGCCATTACGCGAGCGCTGACGATATGAATGTCCAGTGCAAGAACATGCTGCTCCGCCAGGAGCGCCTCTTTGAGTGCCGCGAGGGAGGCGCTTTTTCGAATGGGTGTTGAGTGAGGCATATCGATTTTCCCCGTTATTGACTAATCTGCTCTCGGCCATGGTCCGTTTTGCCCATATGCGCAGCGAGTTCACACCGACAAAAGGAAGTCTGACCAGACAGTTGCAAGCATCCCTGCTGCACGGCTTTTTGTCCGTGCGCTAGCGAACATCAGACCAGCCAGTATTTTTGGAAAGCCCCATCAAATTGATTCGACTTGTGGTAACCCAGCTCCGGGTGGCTATGCCATCCATGGTGAGCAAGTTACGCAGTCGAACACGGCCGGCGGTGTGTGCGGTACCGCACAGATGAGGCACACTTAGCTTCGTATGCTGATGGATTAGCACATCGTCTACGATGGACTGCCGTCTGAACACTGCACATGGGTATCACGCCAAACCAATCGGCCAACAGTTTGCTGGCCGCGCTTCCTCCAGCCGAATGGCTGCGCATCGCACCGCTGCTGGAGGAGGTGGATTTGCCGCTCGGTATGGTGTTGCACGAATCGGGCGGCAAGTTGAGCCACGTGTATTTTCCCATCGACGCCATCGTTTCCTTGCTGTATGTGCTGAAAGATGGCGGATCGGCCGAGATCGCAGTGGTTGGCAATGAGGGTGTGGTCGGCATCGCGCTTTTCATGGGCGGCGAAACCACGCCGCGCCGGGCTGTGGTGCAGAGCGCTGGGAAAGGCTATCGACTGCGCGCGTCCGACATCAAAGAGGAATTCAACAACTCCGGAGCGGTGTTGCACCTCTTGCTGCGCTATACGCTGGCCCTCATGACGCAGATGGCGCAAACCGCTGTCTGCAACCGCCACCATTCACTTGACCAACAGCTCTGTCGCTGGCTGCTGCTGAGCTTGGATCGGCTGACTGGCAATGAACTGGCGATGACGCAAGAGTTGATTGCCAACATGCTGGGCGTGCGTCGCGAGGGCGTGACCGAGGCGGCGCTCAAGCTGCAAAGGCTTGGCCTGATCAAGTACGCACGTGGCCGCATCACTGTGCTCGACCGCGTTGGGCTCGAAGAGCGCACCTGCGAGTGTTACGCAGTGGTGAAAGATGAATACGATCGTCTGCTGCCGCACCAATTGACTCGGTAGGGCGTTGCATGCGTGCGGTCGCGCACAGACGTGCCCCAGTGTGAACCGCTACAAAGGCTCACAGGGCGCGCACGATGCGTAACCATCAGCCAAGGGCGAAACATGATCACACGCGTGACTTCACTTCCATTCACGCTGGAGCAGCAGAAAAGCGTCATGCCCAGCAGCGATGCGCCTTCGGCTGACCAGAAATCGGAGCCTGGCGCCCAGGCAACCCACCCCACTGCGCCCGCGGCCCTAACGCCTATCTCTGCGGCCACCACCGCAGGCGCAATCGCAGCGATGAGCACCCGGTGACTCGACAGGGCGTTGTCGGCGCGGTTTGACACGTCGCCTAGCGCGCACGACGCGCGTTAACTAGGCCGTAGCGATGCGCGGCACCGCTTGTGTGCGCTACCACACAGTCAGAACCTGCGCGGCCCTCCACACTGGGCTCTGGTTGACCAATGCGCTTGGGCGTGTGCACTTCCCGACGCCACCCCCGTCAGGGTGTTTCTGAACGAACAATGAAAAACATCCGCATGTCTCAAGCCCAAAATTTGCTGATCCAGCAATTGCCTGAAGCCATTCGCTCGCGCCTGCTGGACCAATGCGAGCCGTTTGAATTGGTGCTTTCGGCCGAACTCAGCGTGCGCGGGCAGCCGCTCAGCCACGCCTACTTCCCCGAGTCCGGTTTTATTTCACTGGTGATCGATGTAGACACCTATCCCGAGCTGGAGGTAGGCATGGTCGGGCGCGAATCCATGCTGGGGTCCGAGCTGGTACTGGGCTTGGCCAAGACGCCGTGGCGTGCGCTGGTTCAAGGAGCTGGCCACAGCTGGCGTATCGAAGCTGAGGTTTTGAGGCAAGAATGCACTGCGAGCCCAGTGCTGCGGCAGGTGATTCAAACCAGTCTGCTAGTACGTCTGCACCAGCAAACACTGGCTTCGGCTTGCGAGCGCTTTCACGAGATTGGTCCGCGCCTGGCTCGCTGGCTGCTCATGAGCCAGGACCGGGCACAAGCAGACACCTTTCATGTCACCCAGGAATTCATGGCCCTCATGCTCGGCGTACGTCGGGTTGGCGTTACGGTGGCCGCCAATGCGTTTCAGAAGAGTGGGTTCATTGAATACCGCCGGGGCGAACTCACCGTTCGGGATCGTCCAGCGCTGCAGGCTCAGGCCTGTAGCTGTTACGCCGCCGACCGCCATCTCCATGCCGAATTGAGCGAAGGCCCACCCTAGGCTTGCGAGATTTCAAAGGAAGAGAGTCGGTACTCTTCGTGAAGTCACCTTGATTTCAATTCTCTACTTCACACAGGTACAGGTTTTAAGTTGGCTGCACCAACAGCTACTTGGCTTCCGGTCTGCGGGTTTGCCGCTTCTCCGACATCGTACGACCCGAAGACTTCGCGGGCCGAACGGGTTTCGGGCAGTACATAAACAATGCCGTCTGTTCCAGTAAAAGCAGGACTTACCACGTTTTCGTAAAATTTGACGGGAATATTGATGCAGCCATAAGAAATTCGGCGCTCGGATGGGGATGAACTGGCCAACCTTTCGGTGCGACGTTCCTTGGCATTGCTGGTAACGACACGGTGCATGGAAATGGCCGTGTCATAGTCCACCCAGAGAATTTCAACGCCCTTCAGGTTTTTGTCCAGGTTCGCCACGAAACGGCCTGCCGGCGTGGTGCGTTCCTCCGGACGAATGGCTGACAGCTTCCTGGTGCCGATGTCAGGCACTGAGTCATCGCCTATGGCGAGTCCTAGCAGCGCGGAAGACTCCCCGTGCAGCAGCCCCCGAGCATCGAACACGAAGACCTTGGCTTCCTGCTTGTCCACGATAACAAAGGGCTTGTTGAGGTTGTCGCCTGAATCAACAACCCAATTCGCTACATGCCGGGCTGCTTTAGAGGGGTGGGCCTGTTCGAAGTTGGCGCGTTTTACGCTTTTCTCTGCTACTGTGGGTGGTGTTTGGGTGACGGTTGGACTGCCGTCGCCGTCAGCACCCTGCACGGACAATGCCAACCTGGAGCCTGGCAAGTGCGCAGCATCATGCGACGCACGCGCCTGGGTGGATATCAATCCTGCGGCGAGGAAACCAAGGAAAACTCCTTGGATCCTGAGCGCCGATAGTTGTCTGGGTTTTCCCATGCAAGTTGATTAATTGCGTTCTGGCTTGCGCTTGCGTACTGGCGCCTCGTACTCGGGCGGCGCCATGACAGGCTGCACGATAGGCACCGCGACTCGCACCACGACAGGTATCACGTCGGGGGTGGCGGTGCCACGGCCACCAAGACGGAAGGCAGCCTCGGCGGAAGTACCGTGAGAACGTATCCGGGAGGAACGGCCGCGGGCGGTGCCAGCGGTGCGAACACGGGAGGCAAGGCCGTTCCATCCAGAAACGGAGCGACAGGTAGAACAACGACTGGCGGAACCACGGGTGGAGCCACCACAGGCGGATTAACGACTGGTGGAACAACGACCGGCGGATTGACGACAGGTGGAATGACGGGAAAAGGCGTCTCTGGAGGAATAACGACTGGAGGAATAACGACTGGGGAATATAGATGGGCGGAATCACGACTGGTGGACTCGCCGCTGTGATATTCCCCCTCGTTGTTGAAACAACAGGACCGCAGCAAGAAGCTGCCAAGGCGTATTTGCTGGCGTCTACGCCACCAAGGCTATAACCCGTCAAGGTGATGATTTTGTTTGCACCGACGGCCGGGGTATCGAAATTGGCTGTCCCCACAACCAGCTTCACATCACCAACCGGACTGCCCTTCAATGCGGTGACCGTTGCTGTGGTGGTTCCGTCAGCGACTTTGTCCTGACCTTGAGCAAAAACCAACATCCGTTGCGTGGGGGCCGCACCGATGATATGGACAGAATAATCGGTAGGCGTTGTGTAGGCGAACGGGTTGTAAATAATGGTCGTGGGCGCACTGGTGACCGTCGCAGGCGGTGCCAGAGGATTGAAAATAACCGTGCCGCCGCCAGCGCCCGGAGCGTTGGCACCATAGCCAGCGCTCAGCACCAGGCCCAGTGGAAGGCCCAGACTTTGACCGGGCACGCTGGCGCCATTGGTCAGCGTGATTTTTCCATTGATGCTGACATCGTTTGCAGCGCACAGGGTGGCATTGCCGTCGGTCGACGTCAAAGCACCCTTCAAATTGATATTTCTTCCCCCGGCAAGCAAGACGCTGCCGTTGGTTGTCGTGATGTCTGCCCCCAATGCCACATTCACATCGCGTCCGCAGCACACTTCAAAGTTGCCATTCGTGGCAGTGATGGACTTGTTGATGTTGACGTCTCTTTCGGCCAACAAGGTCAGCGTCGTCGGACTTGAACTCGCTGTCCAGGCAATGGCATCGTTGACGTGGATGTCACCGTTGCCAGTGGTTCCCGTGTACAGACTGTCGACAGGTGGAGTTCCGGCGACCGTGACATCGGTTCCGGTTGCCGTTCTGATGGTCACGCTATTGGTGACCAGCAGGGCGGAAAGTGTTGTGCCTGCGATGTTGTCCGTGACCAGGCTTCCGATGGTGAAGTCCTGTGGGTCAATCAGCCAAGTGCCCGTTTTGCCCTGTGCTGCCTCGGTGGTAATTTGCACACCGTTGGCGATCTTCACGTTGGCCGCCGATGTTTCGATGAAACCGCCATTGCCGCCTGCGGGTGCCGAAGCATCCAACCTGCCGGCCACGTTGACCGTGCCGTTTTCCCTGCCGCCGAGCAGTTTGATCGTGCCGTTTTCGCCTGTGACCAGGGTTTGCGCCTGAACCACACCGGTGTTGTTGACCGCGTTGGCCAGCAAGCTGCCCGCTGCCTGCGTGGTCATCAGTACCAAGCCTCCGTCGGCGCGGACCATGCCGCCGTTGTTCACCAGTGCGTTGACTGCGCCTTGCTCCACTGTCACGTTGAGCAGTCTGTCGCCAGCGATGTCCAGGGTGACGGCTTTGCCTGAGGCCAGCGCAACCGAGCCGAGTTGGGCAGCCACCACGCCCTGGTTGTTCACGTTGCCGCCGAGCAGGGCGACGTAGCCGCCATCGGCCGCGTTGATCGTGCCCTGGTTTTCCACCGAGCCGACGCCTGCACCGAGGAATCGGTAGTTGTTTGTCATGAAGTTGGCGTCGGTGATGGCCAGCGTCGACGCGACCAGCCCGCCCACATTCACCGATGCGCCTTGGCCAAACAAAATGCCATTCGGATTGACCAGAAACACCTTGCCGTTGGATGACAGATTGCCCAGGATGCGAGACGGGTCAGAGCCGACGACGCGATTCAGCGCAACCGAGCTGCTGCCGGGCTGTACAAACTGGACCGACTCGCCGGGCTGGACGCCAAAGGCTTGCCAGTTGATCGCCACATTGGGCGTGGTCTGGGTGATCGTCATGTTGCCCGGCGTGCCGCCAATGGTGGCGCTGCCGGCTGTAACCACGCCGCCCGTAGGCTGAGCGTAGGCACTGGCCCCGCAGGCCATCATCAAGGACACGGCCAGAATTTTCAGCCTGAAGCGGGCGCCAGCGCCGGCGCCCGCCCGACCACTCGACATTTTCTTGCCGGCGCTCCGGGTGTTTTCGGAAACGGCTACAAAGGTGCCGGTCTGGTCGTTCCAGATGGAGCGGTGAATGAGGTTCATGGCAATCTTTCGTGTGTTCTTTAGAAATGCGGCTTTGGTCCGCAGGCATGGCAGGCGAAGCCTGCGTTAGCTGGGTCAAAAATATTTGACGGCCTGAATCCAGAACCGGCCCGACTTGTCGGGGGCCGAGGTTGCCGCTTCATTGCCCAGCTTGAAGGCGTAAAACGTCCTCACCAGAAAGTTGTTGGTGTCCGACCAGTTCAGGCCGACGCCGGCACCGCTCAGGGTTCGGCGGTTGTCGCTTGAATCCCAGGGTTGCTTGTGCGTAGTCACGCTCCCTACGTCGACAAAGCCAACGAGCTGCATCTGTCCGGGAAGCTGCTGGGGAGTAGGCAGTGCCATGCGGGCTTCCAGCGTCAGCACGTAGCCCTGGTCCGCGTAGGCCTCGCCTTCCGGATAGGCCCGTACGCCATACATGCCGCCCAGTTCCATCTTTTCTGAGGCATCGAGATTTTTCGAAGCCAGCTGGCCGTTGATGCCGGCGTAGAGCGAAACGGTGTCGGTCACGCTTTGCAGTCGCATAGCGCTAAAGCTCAGCTTATTGAAGTGGCCACCCGCTTGCGTCAGCGCGTAGCGGTCCTGCAGTCCGGGCGCTTGCAGGTCGACGTTGCCGACAGACCAAGCCAGCGAATAGCTGCTCAGGCCGCCGCCGCCCAAGCTGTCACGGTGGTCGCCGCGCAGGCTTGCCGTCAGCACCTGCGACTTCTTGTCGGCCACCTGCATGGTCAGGTCGGTCGGGTTCTTGTCCTGGAACGCCTTGTGGTCAAAGGCCAGGCCGGCATACAAGTTGGTGTTGCGTGAGCGAATCAAGGGATAGCTGCCATACAGGCTGGCGATCCTGGCATTGCCGGTGGCGTGCAGGTAGCTGAATTCCTTGCCCAGCTCATAGTCGAGCCAGCTGTACGCCACGCCGGCCGTCGCCTTTCCAAACTGCATTTGGTAGGACGCACGGGCGTAGTTCAGACCCTTGCCGGACGTCAGCACGCGCAGCGACGCCACGTCGCCGCGGCCGGCCGGATTGTTCAGGTTCACCGTGGCGCCCAAGCGGTATTCGCCGGTGTAACGGTTGCCTGCGTTGTCGGCATCGACGCTGCCTGTCACGCGCCGCCCGGGTGCGACATCAACGATCAGGTCTGACGTGCCAGGCGAAGCACCGGGCGCCAGCGTCGAGGTGATGTTGACTCCGGGAATGTCGGATAGCAGCAGCAAGCGATTTTCCAGCGGCTCAATCGCCACCGGGTCACCGGAATGGATGCCTTGGAGCTGGCTATGAACCAGATCGTCCGCCAGATTGCTCTGGTTGCGCACGATGACCTTGCCGTACTCACCCTCGATCACGGCAATCGTGACCTCGCCGTCAGTGATTTCTTGCGCGGGTAGGTACGCCTGGGCCACGAAGTAGCCTGCGTTGCGATAGCGCTGAGTGATGGCCAAGGCCATCCCGCGCAGATCGCCCAGCGACAGTTCGCTGCCGGGCTGGAAGCCGGTCAGCGCCAGCAGTTCTGCTTCAGGGTAGACGCGCGCGCCCGTCACGTGCAGGCGGTTAACGGTGATTTTTACCGCGTCAGATGCCGGCGTGGCCGGGGCTGCGCTGGGCTCGATCCGGACCACAGGCGCTGCTTTTTGCGGCGTAAGGGCGGGCGGAATTTGTTGCATCTGGCTGCCAGCACTGGGCGGCTGCTGGGCAAACACGGCTGGGCTTAGGGCCAAGAGTGCAAACGGCAGAAGATGATTTTTGAGCAAGGGAGACCTCTTGTGAAATTTTGCTTTTGAGTCAGACCACTTCGGTCAGGGAACTGGACAGCGAGCACCTCATAAATTGCTACCAAAAAATTTGGTTGATAATTTATTGTTACCATATTGCTTCATAAATCGTTACTTTTATGTAAGAGAACTGCCTGTCATAAAATTCTCCCAAGTTAAGAAATTTGGTTGCGAATTTGAAGAGTAATTGACAAAGCCATTTGGCATATGAAATTTAGGATTGGCGATTTTCAGTCAGGCATAGCGGGTCTTTCCCGTTATTTTCTAACTGGTTCTAGATTCATAGTGCTCGGTATCCGTTCGAGCCGGCGGATCGGCACCGAAAAATCAGGCGTGGACAGGACGCACAAGCTTCTTCGCTGCGTTGGTTTGTGTCGGTTCGCTAGCGAACATAGGCCGAGCCAATTTGTTTGAAAAGACCTATCCAATTGATTCAAGTCATGGTGTAGGCAATTTGCACTCCATGCAGCAGCGGATATTTGCTGGCTCTGAAATGACCGCAACGGGTCGGTACCAGCCGCTCAGCGTCAGTACCCCTGGACCAACCCCCACCTCCCACCCTTCCACGACGCCCCCAAGCGCCCCTCGCCTACAAGCCCCAAGCCCCATTCACGGTTCAATAAAAGGCATCTGATTCATTGCCGGAGCCAACCGTGAAACCCCTTGCACTTGATTCCTCCCACACCAGCATGTCGGGCGTGTTCTACCCCACCGGGCATGTCTTCGCCCTTTTCCCCACGGCGGACTTGGCGCGCCAGGCAGCGGATGCGCTCGATGCTGGGGGCGACAGGGCCGAATCGGCGTATGCCTCGCCTGAAGTGATCCAGAAAGACATTGTCCGCACGATTGGCGGCTCAGACGCGGTGATGCCCTCTGTCGGCGCGGACGGCGACTTCGTGCGCCGCATTGCCGACCTGGCCAGCACGGGTCACCATGGCTTGCTGGTGCAGGTGGGCAAGGACGACGATGCCGAGGCGCTCGGGGCCACGCTGCAGCGCGAAGGCGCGGTGGCGGCGTTTTATTACCGCACCTTGGTCATTGAAGATTTGATTGAGCAGCCGCTGACCGACAGCAAGCAATCGGTGACGGTGGGCACGCACGCCGCGGCGCCGCAGCCGGACGACCGGTGAAGCCGAGGCTTCTGGACGCGGGTCCAAGCTTCTAAAAGAATAGCTGTCAGCGCTTTCCAGACGGGCGATAGCTCGGCTTTTTGCCTTTGGTGCCTGCGCGCGGCGGCAGGCCGGTGTGCTGGGTGAGGATCTGGCCCAGCTTGGGCTGGTTCTTCTCCATCACCATCGACGGAATCGTCAGGAACTTCTCGTTCTTCTGGCTGCCGCAGCTACCGGCCATCGGCTGGTAGGTCGGGATCAAATGGTGCTTGCCGTTGCCAATCAGGTCGGCGCGGCCCATGGCTTTGAGCGCGTCGCGCAGCAGCGGCCAGTTTTTCGGATCGTGGTAGCGCAAGAAGGCCTTGTGCAAACGCCGGCGTTTTTCGCCGCGCACCACGTCAACCTTTTCGCCGCGTCCACCCTCGCCCATATCGCGGTGCACGCCTTTGAGCGTGTTGATGCCGGTGTGGTACATGGCCGTGGCGCTGGCCATGGTGCTGGGGTAGAAGGTTTGCACCTGGTCGGCGCGGAAGCTGTTCTTCTTGAGCCAGATGGCCAAGTTCATCATGTCTTCGTCGCTGGTGCCGGGGTGGGCGGCGATGAAGTACGGAATCAAGAACTGCTTCTTGCCCGCCTCGGCCGAGTATTTTTCAAACAGCTGCTTGAATTTGTCGTAGTTGCCGATCATCGGCTTCATCATCTTGGTGAGCGGGCCGGCTTCGGTGTGCTCCGGCGCAATCTTGAGATACCCGCCGACGTGGTGCTGCACCAGTTCCTTCACGTACTCGGGCGACTGGTTCGCCAGGTCGTAGCGCAGGCCTGAGCTGATGAGGATTTTCTTGATGCCCTTGATTTCCCGGCCCTTCTTGTAGATGGAAATGAGCGGGTTGTGGTCGGTGGTCAGGTTCGAGCAAATGCCGGGGTAGACGCAGCTGGGCTTGCGGCAGGCGGCTTCGATCTCTGGCGTGCGGCAGCCCAATCGATACATGTTGGCCGTGGGGCCGCCCAAGTCGGAGATGGTGCCGGTGAAGCCCTGCACCTTGTCGCGCACGTCTTCAATCTCGCGCAGGATGGAATCTTCGGAGCGGCTTTGAATGATGCGGCCCTCGTGCTCGGTAATCGAGCAAAAGGTGCAGCCGCCAAAGCAGCCGCGCATGATGTTGATGGAGAAGCGAATCACTTCCCACGCGGGGATTTTGGTCTCGCCGTCGTGCCGGCCTTGCGCATCGGCGTAGCTCGGGTGCGGGCTGCGGGCATAGGGCAGGTCGAAGATGTGGTCCATCTCGGCCGTGGTCAGCGGGATCGGCGGCGGGTTGAGCCACACGTCGCGCGCGGTGGTGCCCTCGCCGTGCGCCTGCACCAGCGCGCGGGCGTTGCCGGGGTTGGTTTCCAGGTGCATCACGCGGTTGGCGTGGGCGTAGAGCACCGGGTCGCTCTTGACCTGCTCGTAGCTGGGGATGCGAATGACGGTGCGGTCTTTGGGCGGGGCCTTGAGCTTGACGGCGGGATTGGGCACGAAGTTGATGGCGTGCGTGGTTGCGCCGCCATTTTCTTGCTCTTTTTGGCCTCTAGCGCTTATCTGCTGTGCGCTGGCAGCTATCGAAACCGTAGTATCTCGCGAGCTGCAGGTACCGCCCTGCTCGGCCGCCTGCTCACTGGTGGTCTGGTAGGGGTTGGTGTGGTCTTCGACGCGGCCCGGCTGGTCCACTTCGGTGGAGTCAATCTCAAACCAGCCCTCGGGCGAGGTGCGGCGCACAAAGGCGGTGCCGCGCACATCGGTAATCTGCGCCACGGGTTCGCGGGCCGCCAGGCGGTGCGCCACTTCGACCAGGGCGCGTTCGGCGTTGCCGTAGAGCAGCAGGTCGCACTTGGCGTCCACCACCACACTGCGGCGCACTTTGTCGCTCCAGTAGTCGTAGTGGGCAATGCGGCGCAGGCTCCCTTCAATGCCGCCGAGCACGATCGGCACATCCTTGTACGCCTCGCGGCAGCGCTGGCTGTAGACGATGGCCGCGCGGTCGGGGCGGCGGTTGCCTTCGGCGCCGGCGGTGTAGGCATCGTCGCTGCGAATTTTGCGGTCGGCCGTGTAGCGGTTGATCATGGAATCCATGTTCCCCGCGGTCACGCCCCAGAACAGATTGGGCTTGCCCAGCGCCTTGAAGGGCTCGGCGCTCTGCCAGTCGGGCTGGGCGATGATGCCAACGCGAAAGCCCTGCGCTTCAAGCGTGCGGCCGATGACAGCCATGCCAAAGCTCGGGTGGTCGATGTAAGCGTCGCCGGTGACGAGCACGATGTCGCAGCTGTCCCAGCCGAGCTGCTCCATCTCGGCCCGGCTCATGGGCAGAAAAGGCGCAGTGCCAAAGCGCTTCGCCCAATACGGGCGGTAGCTGGTCAGCGGCTTGGCGGCGCGCGCGAAAAAGGAAACGTCAACCGGGGCGTTCATACAGGCAATCCTGGAGGCTGTCGGACTTGGAGCGTCGAAAGCGAAAATCGGCCCCAGCGAGGACAGTTTTTGCCGGATTTGCAGCCTCATAGCCCCGCTACGGGGCAAAAAGACGGTGAGAAATGGACCGCTGCGGTCGATTTGCAGCTGACGATTTCCAAGTCCGACAGACTCCTAGGGTAAGCCTTTGATTTTACGAGGCTTTGCTCAAGGACGCAGGCTTTGCGCCCGATGCCCCTGCCCGGTACTGCCCCGGCCCCTGCCCTTGCCAGTGCTTGAAGGCGTGGGTAAAGGCGGGCGCATCCTGAAACCCGAGCAGGTAGCCCACCTCGGCAATCGGCAGCGCCGAGCCGCTCAGGTAGTGGCAGGCCAGCTCGTGGCGCGTGGCGTCTAGCAGCGTCTGGTAGGCAAGGCCTTCGTCCGCCAGGCGGCGCTGCAGGGTGCGGGTGGAGAGGTGCAGGTCCTGCGCCACGTCCGCCAGCTTCACGGAGCCCCGGCCCAGCCGGCCCGAAATGCTTTGGCGCACCTGCGCCGCAATGCCGGCATCGCGCGGGTGGCGCGCCTGCAGCAGCTCGTCCGCATGGCGCTGCAGCAGCGGCAGCACGCCTTGCTGGGCTTGCGGCAAGGGCCAGTCCAGCAGTGCTGCGGGAAAGATGGCGCGGTTGGCGGCAGCGCCCCAGCGCACCTCTGCCGGGCATGTCTTTGCGATGTAGGCAGCGCTTTGCGCATGGGCCGCATGTGTGAATTCGAGCGCAAAGCGTTCCAGCGGCCGGCCCAGCAGCCACTGCGCGCAGGTCAGGATGCCGGAAAACACCGATTCGCTCAGCGCCGATGCAGCCGGGTGGCCGGTGCAGTCGTTGCGCCAGGCGTACACCGCGTGCTCGCCCTCCAGGGCGAATTCAGAGCGGCCCAAATCGTGCACCAGCGATTCAAAGCGCAGCACCTGTGCCAGCGCCTCGCCCAGCGTCGCGCAGGCCAGCAGCAGGATGCCGTTGACGCCGTAGGTGGTGGGCTTGGCGCTTTGCCCCAGGCGCCAGCCGAAGGCGGAGCCGGCATGGTCGCAGGCGCGGGCCAGCACATCGAGGTACTGCTGCACCGGCATATCCGCCTCGGCGGCTGCAGCCGCTTCTAGCGGAACGCCCTCGGCGCGCGCCTGCTCGATCAGCGTGTGCGCGTAGGGCGCGACGACGCGGCCGGGAAAGCGATTTGGCGCGATAGAACAAGTAGCTGGCGGCATTGCGGAATGGCAAAGGGCGTGCGCGGGTCTACAGTCAAAGACACAGAGGCGCGGCGCGCAGCCCGAGCCCGACAAAATGTGCAAGGGAGTATGTCATGCGACGCTGGAACGGCTGGGGCGACGACGCCACCTCGATGAACCTGACAACAGGCGCCCGCGCCATGCTGGCCGAGCGACTGGGCCCTGGTCTGCCGGGGCAGGATGCGCTGCGCGAAGACCTTCTGGCCCGCATTCCGCCCTCGCGTTTGCCGGAACACCCTTTGATTTCGCGCGAGCCGTCCGAGCGTTTCGCGATGGCGCTGGGCGAGAGCTTTGCCGACTGGATTCGCAAACGTTTCGGCGCGCTGCCCGCGGTACCCGATGGCGTGGCCTACCCCGAGTCGGGCGAGCAAGTGCGCGAACTGCTGGACCTGGCGCAGGCCAAGCGCTGGATGGTCATCCCGTTTGCCGGCGGCACCAGCGTCGCCGGGCACCTCGATTGCCCGGTGAGCGAGCAGCCCATCCTGTCCATCAACCTCACGCGCATGAACCGGCTGCTGCACTTGGACCCCACCAGCCAGCTCGCCACCTTTGGCGCCGGCACGCCAGGGCCGCTGGTGGAGGCGCAGCTGCGCGCACACGGCTACACGCTGGGGCATTTTCCGCAGTCGTTTGAATATTCGACCGTGGGCGGCTGGGTGGTCACGCGCTCCAGCGGCCAGCAGTCGCTGCGCTACGGGCGCATTGAAGCTTTGTTTGCCGGCGGCCGCATGGAAACGCCCGTGGGGCCGCTGACCCTGCCCACCCTGCCCGCCGCCAGCGCCGGGCCAGACCTGCGCGAGCTGGTGCTCGGCTCCGAGGGGCGCTTTGGCATCCTCACCGAAGCCACGGTGCGCGTGACGCCGCTGCCCGAGCACGAGAGCTTTCACGCCCTCTTCCTGCCCGACTGGGACCGCGCCGAAGCCGCCGTGCGTGCGCTGGTACAGCGCAAGTTGCCGCTGTCCATGCTGCGGCTGTCGAACGGCATCGAGACCGAAACCAACCTCACGCTGGCCGGGCACGAGCGGCTGGTGGGCGCCATGGAGAAGTACCTGGCCTGGCGCGGCTGCAGCACAGGCAAGTGCATGCTGATGCTGGGTGTGAGCGCGGACAAGCGCACCGCCCGCCACGCCCTGCGTGAAGCCCGGCGCCTGCTGGCGCAATACGGCGCTGTGTACATCGGCCCCGCCATGGGCAGCAAGTGGGCAGCCAACCGCTTCAAAGGGCCGTACCTGCGCAACACCCTGTGGGAGCTGGGCTATGCGGCCGACACCATCGAGACGGCGGTGGACTGGCCCCAGGTCAAGCCGCTGATGCTGGCGATGGAGCAGGCCGCGCGCGATGTGTTTGAGGGCTTTGGCCAGCCCGTGCACGCCTTCACCCACCTCTCGCACCTGTACCCGCAGGGCAGCAGCATTTATTCGCAGTACGTGTGGCCGATTGCGCCGGGCGGCTTTGCGCCCAACTTCGAGCGCTGGCAAGCACTCAAGGCGGCAGTCGCGGACGCCATTGCCGCGCACGGCGGCACCGTGAGCCACCAGCACGGCGTGGGGCGCGACCATGCGGCGCATCTGGTGGATGAAAAAGGCCCGCTGGGGATGGCGACGCTGGCCGAGCTGTGCCGGCACTTTGACCCGCACGGCATCATGAATCCGGGCAAGTTGCTGCAAGACGGTGGGCCATGGGCGACCGCGGCTTTGCCTTCAATCGGCTAACGTCGTTGGTGCGCCTCGTCGTGCAACAGCACTGTCTTCGGCTTCCGCCTAGTTAACCGACCGAATGCAAAACCGTGTGAATCCCTCCCCAACGCGCGCCGCCGCGCTCGCGCAGTTGCCCGCGCAGACCTGGGACCTCGTCGTCATCGGCGGCGGCATCAGCGGCGCGGGCGTGGCGCAGCAGGCCGCGCGGCGCGGCTGGAGCGTGCTGCTGCTCGAACAACGCGACTTTGCCTGGGGCACGTCCAGCCGCTCCTCCAAACTGGTGCACGGCGGGCTGCGCTACCTCAAGGAAGGCGACATCCAAACCACCCTGCACTCGGTGCGCGAACGCCAGCGCCTGCTGCGCGAAGCCCCGGGTCTGGTGGAGCCGCAAAGCTTTCTGTTCGCCGACTGCCCCGGCCGCAAGCCCGGCCGCTGGCTGATGCAGACCGGCCTGGTGGTGTACGACCTGATGGCCGGAAACCATGGGGTGCGGGACAGCCACTTCTACGCCGACCTGGCCACCACGCAGGCCCTGGCACCGGGCCTGGCGCCACCCGGCCTGCGCGGCGCGCTGGTGTTTCAGGACGCCAAGACCGACGACGCCCGCCTGGTCTGGCGCGTACTGCTCGAAGCCCAGCGCGACGGCGCCACACTGCTCAACTACATGGCCGTTGAAAGCCTGCACACGGCCAACGGCAAAGTCACCGGCGTGGTGACCAAAGACAGCCTCACCGGCCAAAGCCACACTGTGCAGGCCCGCGCCGTGGTCAACGCCACCGGCGCCTGGGCCGACCGCCTGCGCGCAGGCGTGGGCGCTGCGCCGCTGCTCCGCCCGCTGCGCGGCAGCCATTTGGTGCTGCCGTTCTGGCGCCTGCCGGTGGCGCAAAGCATAAGCTTCATGCACCCCAAAGACGGCCGCCCGGTGTTCTTCTACCCCTGGGAAGGCGCGACGCTGGTGGGCACCACCGACCTGGACCACCGGCTGGACCTGGATGTGGAGGCGAGCATCACCCCTGCGGAGGTGGCCTATTTGCTCGACGCCGTGAACGACCAGTTCCCCGCCGCGCAGGTCACCGCCGCCGACATCAGCGCCTGCTACGCCGGCGTGCGCCCTGTCATTGACGACGGCCAGCAGGATGCATCCAAGGCCACGCGCGACCATGTGGTGCGCGACGAATCGGGCCTGATCACGCTGGCGGGCGGCAAGCTCACCACGTTTCGGCTGATGGCGCAGGATGCGCTGGCGCTAGCGGCGCCGCACGCGGGCAAGGCGTTTGAGAAAGACGATGCGCCCCTGTTCACCCCTGCCCCAAGTCTCAACCCCCGCTGGAGCCCCGCCGTACGCCAGCGCCTCACTGCACGCTACGGCGCGTACGCGGCCGAGTGGAGTGAAGGTGTCCACGACGGCGACCTGCATCGCATCCCCGGCACCGAAACCCTGTGGCTGGAACTGGCCATCGCGGCCCGGTTTGAGGCCGTGCAGCACCTGGGCGACCTGCTGCTGCGCCGCACGCGGCTGGGCATTCTTTTGCCGCGCGGTGGCCTGGACCATCTGCCGCGCATCCGCGAACTCTGCGCCCCGCATCTAACGTGGGACGAGGTGCGCTGGGAGCACGAGGTGGACCGCTATCGCGATCTCATCGCCGCGCATTACCAGCCGCCGGGCGCGGCGCAGGCATTGGGCGCGGCGCAGGCATTGGGCGCGGCGCAGGCATTGGGCGCGGCGCAGGCATTGGGCGCGGCGCAGGCATTGGGCGCGGCGCAGGCATTGGGCGCGGCGCAGGCATTGGGCGCGGCGCAGGCATTGGGCGCGGCGCAGGCATTGGGCGCGGCGCAGGCATTGGGCGCGGCGCAGGCATTGGGCGCGGCGCAGGCATTGGGCGCGGCGCAGGCATTGGGCGCGGCGCAGGCATTGGGCGCGGCGCAGGCATTGGGGTCAGATCACGATTTCGCACAGCGAAACTCGTGCTCTGACCCCGATCCCGGAACAGATCCCAATTCCGGAACGGCTGCACAGCATGCAACACGCTGACTGGAGCGGATTTTTTGTTTTTGACCGCATGCCTTTGTCGAGGGCGGGTGCCGGGATGTGCGCCCGGCGGCGCAGTCACTTTCGTTCGCTTCGCCGAAAGAAAGTAACCAAAGAAAGGGCGACCCCGCTGTCCGTGTCCCCTTCGCTGCGCTGCGGGGCAACCTGCGGTGCTCGCTTCAGTCGGGGTCCGCGCAAACTCGCTTCGCTCAAACAGCGCGCGGCCCTGATCCGCCTGAAGCTGCGCTCCTCGGCACGTTCAGAGGGGAATGGGAGCCGAACAGCCCTACGGGCCGTCGCTGCGCTCGGCCTCAGCACGGGCATGGGCGCGGCGCAGGCATTGGAGGCGCAGTGCTACTGTCGGATCACGATTTCTCCCAGCGAAACTCGTGCTCCGACCCCAATCCCGGAACCGTGAGCGCAGTCTCCGCCAGCTCAAGTTACCGCTTCCAAGACAATTAAAGAAATAGATAAAACAGCCTCCAGCGCTTATCCATAAAGCGCTGACAGCTATCAAAATTAAAGCACACCGGAGACACCATGCCCGCCCCCTACCTGCTCGCCATCGACAACGGCACGCAAAGCGTGCGCGCCCTGCTGTTCGACCTGCAGGGCAATCTGGTGGACAAATCGCAGGTGGCGATCACCTACCAATCCCCTGAACCCGGCTGGATGGAAGCGGACGCCGATGTGTTCTGGCAAGCCCTGTGCCAGGCCTGCCAACAACTGTGGCAAACCACCAGCGTGAACAAGAGTGACATTGCAGGCCTGGTCATCACCACGCAACGCGGCACCACCCTGGCGCTGGACGAGCACGGCCAGCCCTTGCGCCCGGCCATGATCTGGCTCGACCAGCGCCGCGCCGAGCATGCGCCACGTCTGGCCTGGTGGTGGGAAGCGGCCTTTCGCGCCATTGGCATGCGGGACACCGTGCGCCACTTTCAAAAAGAAGCCGAGGCCAACTGGATCGCCCAGCACCAGCCTGAGCTGTGGGCGCGCACCCGCACCTACTTGCTGCTCTCGGGCTACCTCAACTACCGTTTCACCGGCCGCTTTGTCGATTCGATTGCGTCGCAGGTGGGCTACGTGCCGTTTGACTACAAAAAAGGCCACTGGGCACCACCACACGACTGGAAGTGGCAGGCCCTGCCCATCACGCCCGCCATGCTGCCCGAGCTGGTGGCGGCGGGCACGGTCGTTGGCGAGGTGAGCGCGCAGGCCGCGCAGGACACCGGCATTCCCGCCGGATTGCGGGTGCTCGCAGGCGCCGCCGACAAGGCTTGCGAGGTGCTGGGCGCGGGCTGTCTCACGCCCGACATCGCGTGTCTTTCGTACGGCACCGCCGCCACCATCAACACCACCACGCCGCGCTACCTGGAGGCCACGCCTTTCATTCCGCCCTACCAGGCGGCGGTGCCCGGCCACTACAACACCGAGGTGCAGATTACGCGAGGCTTCTGGATGGTCAACTGGTTCAAGGAGCAGTTTGGCCTGCACGAGCAGCAGCAAGCCTTGCAGGAGGGCGTGACGCCCGAGAGCCTGTTCGACGCGCTGGTGGGCCGCGTGCCGCCCGGCGCCCAGGGCCTCATGCTGCAGCCGTTCTGGAACCCCGGCATCAAGGTGCCCGGCCCCGAGGCCAAGGGCGCGGTCATCGGCTTTGGCGACGTGCACACCCGCGCCCACCTGTACCGCGCCATCCTCGAAGGCCTGGCCTACGCGCTGCGCGAGGCCAAGGAGCGCATCGAACGCCGTGGCGGTGCGCCCATCACCCTGGTGCGCGTCTCGGGCGGCGGCTCGCAGAGCGACGCCGCCATGCAGATCACGGCCAACATCTTCAACCTGCCGTGCGAGCGACCGCATTTGTACGAGACCAGCGGCCTGGGCGCGGCCATGATTGCCGCAGTGGGCCTGGGCCTGCATGCCGACTACGCGGCGGCCGTAGCGGCCATGTCGCGCATGGGCCAGCGCTTTGAGCCGGAACCACAGCACGCAGCCACCTACCAGCAGTTGTACCGGCGCGTCTATTGCCGCATGTACAAGCGTTTGCAGCCGCTGTACAAAGATATCCGCGCGATTACCGGCTACCCTTCACACGATTGACCACACCACCACTTCCCTGGCAAACCCCATGCGCACTGCTTCCTATGCCCTGATTTTTGCTGCCTTGACCGGCGGTGCCAGCTCCGCCCTCGCCTGGAGCAACCATGCCATGGTCAGCTACCGCGCACTGGAACGCATGCCGGAGCTGAGCGTGCAGGTCACTGTCGAGCCGCTGGAAGCGTTTCTGAAGAACGAGGACAAAGCCATTGAGGCGCTCCTCAAGGACGATGAAGACTGGGCGAGCAAAGCGGTGGATACCTATCCGCCACTGCCCGCAGCGCTCGTCTACCGTGCCGACGCAGCCAAGAGCGATGCCCAGCGCCGCAAGGATTTTCTGGCCGCACTGCGCGTCTCGCCCGAGAGCCGGCTGGCACTCTACGTGCAACCCGATCCCTGGGGCCCCGCACCCGACCCGGCGCGGCTACTGGCGCCGACGAAGGTCAATGCGCTCGACAAATCCGAAGAGGCGAGTCACGTTTTCCTGCGCATTGACCCTGGCGAGATGGTGTCGGCGCTGGCCGTGGTGGCGTCGGCCAGCGATGAGCCGGACTACGGAATGGATCTGAATCTCTGGAGCGACAGCAACTCCGAAGCAGGCAAGACCTACGGCTTTGGCCCGATTCCCTTTGGCAACCCCACGCTGAGTTTTGCCACACAGGCGCCGTTCCACATGGGGTTTTTTCATGAGCCCGCCATCCTCTACAAGGCGGCGCCGTTCCTCAAGCGCACCTATCCGCTGCTGCGCGTGCACCAGTACACCAGCCTGGCGCGCCTGGCGTTCGACACCGGCCACCCGTACTGGGGCTGGCGTTTCACCGGCCTGGCGATGCACTACGTGCAAGACCTGACGCAGCCCTACCACGCCAGCGTCTCGCCCGGCAACAGCGCAGTGCGGCTGATCGGCATCAATGCGCTGGCCATGGTGGGTCTGCCCAAGTGGAAGAACGACATGATCGTGCTGCTGTCCAACCGCCACCTGGCTCTGGAGAATTACGAAAGCGCCCTGATTCGCTCAGCCGCCAAAACGCGCACGCCCAGCGTTCTGGGCGCCACGCTGCACGACACCAGCCTGGACCCGAACTACCCTGCCTGGACCGACCGCTACGTGCGCGACGTGGTCAGCAAGGAGGCCTACGACGCCGGCACAGCCACCGACCACTCGCTGGTGAAGACGCTGCCAGCACGCTACGTCTCTGACCCGAGCTTCGATTTTGGCGTGCAGTCGGCAAAGATTGATCTGATCCAGGAGCTTGCTGCCATCGATCCGGCCCAGCGCGCCCATCTCGATACCACCATCGCCGACCTGCTCGGGCACTTTGGTGTTCACAGCCGCGCGCTGGTGCGCACCATGCTGGACGGCAGACCAGCGAAATAGCGGCAAAACAGCGGCGCAATCGGTGGCGAGATGGCCCAGACCCTGGCCGGCGCAGTCCAAAGCGATCTGACGATCAAAAAGAGCCGCTTCATTGGTTGCGTGCAACCCATGCAGGACCGCGCCAGCGCCCAGGCGGCGGTGGACGCGCTCTGGAAGCAGCACCCTGGCGCTACGCACATCTGCTGGGCCCTGTTGGCGGGGGGCCACTCGGCGGCGGTGGACGACGGCGAACCCGGCGGCACGGCCGGGCGCCCCATGCTCGAAGTGCTTCGCCACCAGGATCTCGAAGGCGTACTGGCCACCGTGGTGCGCTATTTCGGCGGTGTGAAGCTCGGCGCGGGTGGCCTGCTGCGCGCCTACACCGACTGTGTGGCGCAGGCACTGAAAGACGCGGAAAAAATCCCGCTGCAGCGCAGCGTGCAGCTCGCCTGCCGCTTTCCTTACGCCTTTGAAGGGGCCATTCGGCGCGAGCTACAGGCTGCGGGCGCGCATCTGATGGATACCGAGCACGCCAGCCTGGTGCGCCTGGTGTTCGCTCTGCCGGAGGCCGGCGCGCAGGCGCTGGTGGAGCGCCTGGCCGATGCCTCGCACGGCAGCGTGGTGTGGGATCGTACCGATCCCTTATCGAGCTGAAACTATTGTTTTGATAGCTGTCAGCGCTTACCCAATAAGCGCTAGAGGCTATTTTTAGTGCTTTTTCCGCTTTGGCCTACAGGCATCGGCGCGGTGGCATGGCACAGTGGGCCGTCTGCATCTGGAGGAACCTGCGCATGCAAAAGCATTTCGACGTCATCATCCTTGGCGCTGGCACCGCCGGCCTGGCCGCGCTGAGCGAAGTGCGCAAACGCACCGACAACTTTCTCGTCGTCAACGCCGGCCCCTACGGCACCACCTGCGCGCGCGTGGGCTGCATGCCCTCGAAACTGCTGATCGAAGCGGCCAACGCCTACCACCGCCGCCTCACTTTCGACGCTTTCGGCATTCGCGGCAGCGAGGCGCTGTCGGTCGATTTTCCCGCCGTGATGGAGCGCCTGCGCGCGCTGCGCGACAACTTCGTCGCCGGCACCGTCAAGCTGACCGACACCTTGGGCGAGCGCAGCATCGCCGGCCACGCCCGCCTGCTCGGGCCCGATACCGTTGAGGTAAATGGGGAGCGCCTGAGTGCCCGCGCCATCATCCTGGCCACCGGCTCGCACCCCTTCGTGCCGCCGGCCTGGAAGGCGTTTGGCGAGCGCATTCTGACCACCGACACGCTGTTCGAGCAGCGCCAGATCGGCCCACGCCTGGGCGTCGTCGGGCTGGGACCGGTGGGCGCAGAGCTGGCGCAGGCCCTGGCTCGCCTGGACGTCCAGGTCAGTGCCTTTGCCAAGAGTGCATCCATTGCCGGCCTCGCCGACCCCGACACCCTTGCCGTGCTGCACAGCGCTCTGGAATCCGAGATGCAGCTGCATTTGGGCCACGACGTGGTGCTGGAGGCAGACCCGGACGGCATCGCCATCGTCAGCGGAAACACCCGCACCGTCGTCGACCAGGTGCTGGCAGCGGTCGGGCGGCGCCCGAATGTGGCGGGCCTGGGCCTGGAAACGCTGGGCGTACCGCTGGATGAGCACGGCATGCCCGCCTTCCACCCCGGCAGCAGCCAGGTAGGCGATCTGCGCGTCTTCATTGCCGGCGACGTCAACCGCGACAGGCCGCTGCTGCACGAGGCCGCAGACGAAGGCCACATTGCGGGCATGAACGCGCTGGCCGACGAAGTGCGCTGCTTCGAGCGCCGCAGCAGCCTGGCCATCGTCTTCACCGAACCGCAGGTGGCCATGGTGGGCGCGAGTGCCAGGGAACTGGCGGGCCAGGACGTCGAGGTGGGAAGCGTCAGCTTTGCCAACCAGGGACGCGCGCGCGCCGGCCAGCGCAACGCGGGCCGCATCGTCCTGTACGCCGATCGCGCCGACGGCACGCTCCTGGGCGCCGAACTGTGCGCGCCGGCCGGCGAGCACTTGGCGCATCTGCTCGGCCTGGCCCACTCACGCGGTCTGAGCGTGCACGACCTGCTCGCCATGCCCATCTACCACCCGGTGCTGGAAGAAGGCCTGCGCACTGCGCTGCGCGATGTGTCGCGCAAGCTGCCGGGCCGCCCGGCGTCTGATCTGGCGCATTGCGCACCGCTGGGAGCGCCGGCACTGGAATAGCGCTTCATTTTTTGGCCCAGTTGCCGAAGAGAACCCTATGGACATCGCCCTCACCAACTCGCTGCTGCGCATCGCCAGTGCCAACAGCCAGGCCGAAACCGCGCAGGCCGTGGAAGTCACGGTTTTGAAAAAGGCATTGAACCTTCAAGCCAGCGCGGCCGCCACGCTGCTGCAAGCCATACCGCAGCCGCCGTCCGTCAACCTCGGCCCGCTGGGTACGCAGCTCGATACCTTCGCCTGATCCGGGCCGCACGGGCCGCCGCGCCCATAATCGGCGCGCATGACCCCCCCGTACGCCGACCCCGGCAGCATCACCCGTGTGGCCGGCATCGAAGTCGGCCATTTCACCGACCCGCGTCGCCCCACGGGCTGCACCGCCATCCTGGCCCGCGCAGGCGCGGTGGCGGGTGTGGACGTGCGCGGCGCGGCGCCCGGCACCCGCGAGACCGATCTGCTGGCTCCCGACAACCTGGTGGAGCAGATCCACGCGATCGTGCTCTCGGGTGGCAGCGCGTTTGGCCTGGACGCAGCCAGCGGCGCCATGCGCTGGCTTGAAGAGCATTCCATTGGCCTCGATGTCGGCGTCGCGCGCGTCCCCATCGTCCCCGCCGCAGTGCTGTTTGACCTGATGGTGGGCGACCCCGCCATCCGCCCCGACGCTGCAGCCGGGTATGCGGCCTGCGCTGGCGCCTCAGCGAACGACCCGGAGGAAGGCAACGTCGGCGCCGGCGCAGGGGCCGCTGTGGGCAAGCTGTTTGGCATGCAGCGCGCCATGAAAGGCGGCATCGGCACCGCGTCGGTGACCGTGGGCGGCGTCACGGTAGGCGCCTTGATTGCCTGCAACGCGGTGGGCGACGTGGTCGATTCGGACACCGCCCAGGTGGTGGCCGGTGCGCGCACGGCCGACGGCCTGCGCCTGCTGGACAGCCGGCGCGCCCTGCTGCACGGCGAGCTGCCCCAAGCCCTGCTGCCGGGCACCAACACCACGATTGGTGTCGTCGCCACCGATGCCCTGCTCACCAAGGCCCAGGCGCAGCGACTGGCGCTGGCCGCCCACGACGGCCTGGCCCGCAGCATTTTCCCGGCCCATACCCAGCTCGACGGAGACACCTTGTTTGCCTTGGGCACCGGAGCCTCGGGCAAGCAGGCCAGCATGTTGCTGCTCGCTGCCCTGGCCGCTGAAGTGACCGCGCGCGCCACCTTGCGCGCTGTGCAGGCGGCGCGGTCTGTCACGACTTCCGAAGGCCTGCATCTGCCATCCATGGCGGATCTGGCTTGAAGCCCCTCTTTCGCCGCCCATCCATGCCCCAGGCTTTTCGCTCCACCCTGCTGTCGCTGCGCGACCTGCTGCTCTCCGCCGGGCCGCTGGCTTTTCTTGCCGTCGGTCTGCTGGTACTGGCGTACTGGTGGCTCAACCCGACACCCCCACGCCAGGTCACACTGGCCACGGGGCCAGCGCAAAGCGCTTACGAAGCCTTTGGCAAGCGCTACCAGAAGGCGCTGGCGGCAGAGGGTATCGAAGTGGTGCTGGTGCCGAGCGACGGCTCGTCGGCCAATCTGCAGTTGCTGCGGGACGGTATGGCTGACCTGGCTTTTGTACAAGGCGGTACCGCCGAACTGCAGCCGAGCGACCAAGAAGACCTGCAGTCCCTGGGCAGCCTGTTTGTCGAGCCGCTGTGGCTGTTTTATCGAACGCCGGACGCGCCCAAGCGCAAGCAGTCGGGCCGACTGGACAGCTTGCCGCAACTGCGTGGGCTGCGCGTCAATGTAGGCACACCCGGCAGCGGCGTACCGACGCTGATGGAAAAGCTGCTGGACGCCAACAGCATGAAGCCGACCGACGTGAAGCTCTCGCGGCTCGGTCAGACCGATGCCACGGTCCAGTTCTTGGCGGGCAAGCTTGACGTTCTGGTATTTGCTTCGGCACCCGAATCCATGATGGTGCAAATGCTGCTGCAAACGCCTGGCGTGCAGCTGATGGACTTTGCGCAGAACGAAGCCTACGGTCGGCGGTTTCCCTTTCTGAGCCCGGTGAGCTTGCCGCGCGGCGTCGTCGACCTGGCAGGCAACGTGCCGCCCGAGGACGTGCGACTGGTGGCATCCACCACCGCTTTGCTGGCGCGCGAGCCAACGCATCCGGCGCTGCTGCAATTGTTTGCCCAGGCCGGGCAGGTACTGCACGGTGGCGCGGGCTGGTTCAACCGGGCACGCGAGTTTCCCAATACACGGCACAGCGAACTACCGATCGCGGCCGAGGCCGACCGTGCCATCAACGAACCGGTGCCGCTCCTGCAGCGCTACCTGCCTTTCTGGCTGGCCAACCTGATCGAACGCATGTGGCTGGTGCTGGGCATCTTGCTGGCCGCTTTGCTGCCGCTCTCGCGCATCGTTCCACCGCTCTACCAGTTCCGTGTGCGCTCACGGGTGTTTCGCTGGTACGGGCGACTGCGCGAGATTGAAAGCGACATGGAGTTGGGCCAATTGCCGCGCTCGGAATTGGCTCAGGCCCTTGACCAGCTCGAAATCCAGGTGGAAAAAGTGAGCGTTCCGCTGTCGTATGCCGATGAGCTGTACGCGCTGCGCAACCACATTCACCTGGTGCGCCAGAAGCTGCCGCAGGCCTGATCAGCGTTTACCGGGGGTGCTGGCGCGCGCAGACTGCGCCAGGCTGTCGATGGCCTGCCCCACCACCGAATGGGCGGAAACCACCTTCAACGCGCCTTCGGCGACGAGTTTGTCGCGCATGCGCCGCGTCATCGACTGGGTGCTGCTGTCCGGGGCGGTAAACAAGAACAGCGTGCTGTGCGGGCTGCACCAGGTCAGCTGGGTGCGCAGACGCCTGCCGGAAGACAAGAGATCAACCCAGGCACCAATGACGAAGCCGTCGCTTTCGGGTGGCGCAGGAGCAGGATCTGGCGTTGGCTCGGGCTGGGCTTGTGGCTCGTCCGCCGCTTCGGGATCGTACAAGACCGATTCGCTGTCGCTGATTGGCTCGGCAATTTCTTCAGCCGAATCGTCCGGCAGCTCAATATCGGGCGGGCGAGCCAGCATGGCTGCCTGGTGCAGCTCGGCCAGGCGCTCCAGAAGGCGATCGACTTCCTCTGCCGGACGGTCCGCTGCTTCAAGCCCGGTGCGCAAACGCACCGGCAGCAGCACCGCCGCTTCGTCCAGGCGGTCGGGGTCGCGCCCGGCCAGCTCCGGCTGCACGCTCCAGAGCAGCAGGCCGGCCAGCGCGATCGCATCGCGGGCCTCGCGACTCAGCGTGCCTTGGGTATCGGCCGGCATGCCCGCCACCAGGTCGACCCACGGGCCGGTGACGAAGTCCGCGATATCCTGCGGGGCACCGGCCAGCTCAGGCAGCGCGCCAATTTCTTCAGCGATACGTTCGGCGCGCATTTCGCGCTCTTCGGCCAGCATCAGGGCGTATTTTTCGCGCTCCTGGCGGGCTTCCATTTTCTTCTGCTGCGCCTCCCAGGCCGCCTGAAGCGCACGGCGCACGGTTTCAAAAGGCGCGGCGCTGGTGATCTCGACCCGCGCCAGGTGCGAGACGGCCTGGTCCACCAGCCGCATGAAGCGGCTGAAGCCCGGTGCATCCACATGCGTATAGGCCAGACTGCGTTGGGTCAACTCATCGAGCAGGCGGCGCGCCGGGTGGTTGGCGTCACTGAAGAAACGCGGGTCGTGGCGAATGAGCTTGCGAATCGCGGGCTCCAAATCCTGCACGGCCTTTTGTACCGGTGGCAGCAAACGCGAATCTTGCGAGATGTTCTCCACCATGCGCGCCACCACTTCGGCCCCCATGGGCGCCGATTCGCTGGCCGCATACAGCGAGCCTGGGTTGCTGCGAACAGCGCTCTGTCCGCTGTGCAAATAGGCCGGCTGGCTGTTGGCAAGGCGCCCAACGAGACGCTCAAGCTGGGCAATGTCCTCCATGGCATCGGACACCCCAACGGCGGCGTAACCCACACCGCCGGGATTCGGCCGCATGGGCACCTGACCGCTGGGTTGGGCCGCATAGGCCACGCCGGGCATCGGCTGCATTTCCTGATAGGGATCGCCCCCTCCCGCCAGCATCTGGCGAAGGATGCCCACTGTCAGCAAGGCTTCTTCCACCTGCGGTGCCATGCCCGAATGCAAAGAATGGGAGTAGCCCGACGGCGAACCGGGCGACCAGCCCGAGTGGCCCCCGGCGCCAACCTGCCCGTGGACCGAGCCCGACCATCCGCCCTGACCACTTGGCTGGTAGTCCGCCGGCACGCCTGCGCGCGCACCCCAACCGACCTGCTCGATTCCATGCTCGCGCAGTCCCTTGGCGGCGCGTTTGTAGACATCCAGCAACTGCTGACCCAGCAACTCGCGCATGTGCTGCATCCATGCTTCGCGCACAGGAGCGATGACCTGGGTGTCCGCCACGACGCGCTGCAAGGCGCGGATGTAGTTCTCGGGCCGCAGTGGGTTGCGTTCGGGCTGCACGCGCGACAAGCCCTGCGCCGAACTGACCAAACCATTGAGCTCGGAGAGAACTTCTTCCGTCGTGTGCAGCGCCATCTGCTGCGCGCGAGAAAGCTCAACCTGAGCCTGCACCTCGTCGTCGTCCACCAGGCTCAGCTCGCCGAAGTCCAGCGAGGTTGCCTGCGCTGGCTTGGCCGCCGGTGCTGCGGGGCCATCGGCAAACATCTCCAGCAAGGCCATCGGGTAGGCCTTGACCAGCCCCGCCTGGTGCTGGCGCAACAAGCGCAAGGCCTCGCTGGCCATATCGCGTTTGGCAATGACGCGGGTTTCGGATTCCAGCTTGCTGAGCGCATCCAGGGTGTACATGACGAGCTGCTCCATAAGCAACTCGCCCTCGCGCACTGCGCTTACCACGCAGGCCCGAAACACCGCTCTTGAACGAACTGCAGACAAGGTCATGGCATGGAAGGAGAAAACAATAGATCGTGCTTTTCCAATCCTACTTCAGAGCCTTGAAGCGCATGCGGTGCGGACGCGCACCTTCTTCGCCCAGGCGCTTCTTCTTGTCGGCTTCGTACTCTTGGTAGTTGCCGTCAAAGAAGGTCCATTGGCTGTCGCCCTCGGCCGCCAGGATGTGCGTGGCGATGCGATCCAGGAACCAGCGGTCGTGGCTGATAACCAACACCGTGCCGGCAAACTCCAGCAGCGCGTCTTCCAGGGCACGCAGGGTTTCCACGTCCAGGTCGTTCGATGGCTCGTCCAGCAGCAGCACGTTGCCCCCGGCGATCAGCGTCTTGGCCAGGTGCAAACGCCCGCGCTCACCGCCCGAAAGGCTGCCCACACGTTTTTGCTGGTCGGCACCATTGAAGTTGAAGCGCCCACAATAGGCACGGCTGGCCATCTGGAACTTGCCAACGTTCAACATGTCGAGCCCGCCAGAGACATCTTCCCAGACGGTTTTGTCGTTTTCCAGCACGTCGCGGTGCTGGTCAACAAAGGCCATATTGACGGTCGAGCCGACCACCACGGTACCGCTGTCGGGCTGCTCCTTGCCGGCCAGCAGCTTGAACAGCGTGGATTTGCCGGCGCCATTGGGGCCGATGATGCCAACGATGGCGCCAGCCGGAATGGTGAAACTCAGGTTGTCGATCAACATGCGATCGCCAAACGACTTGCTGACGTTGTGGAACTCAAACACCTGGTGCCCCAGCCGCTCGGCCACCGGGATGAAGATCTCCATGGTCTCGTTGCGCTTCTGGTATTCCATGTCGCTCAGCTCTTCAAAGCGGGCCAGGCGCGACTTGCTCTTGGCCTGGCGCGCCTTGGGGTTCTGGCGCGACCATTCCAGCTCTTTCTTCAGGGCCTTGGCATGGGCTTCCTCGCCCTTTTGCTCTTGCGCCAGGCGCTCGCCCTTTTGCTCCAGCCAGGTGCTGTAGTTGCCCTTCCATGGAATGCCGCGACCCCGGTCCATTTCCAGAATCCATTCGGCGGCGTTATCGAGGAAGTAGCGGTCGTGGGTGATCGCCACCACGGTGCCGGTAAAGCGCTTGAGGAACACTTCCAGCCACTCGACGGACTCCGCATCCAGGTGGTTGGTAGGTTCATCGAGCAGCAGCATGTCGGGCTTGGACAGCAGCAGGCGGCACAGGGCCACGCGGCGTTTCTCGCCACCGGAGAGCAGGCCGATCTTGGCGTCCCAAGGCGGCAGGCGCAGCGCGTCGGCAGCAATTTCGAGCTGGTGCTCTGAGTCGGTACCGGCGGTGGCAATGATGGCTTCGAGCTGGGCCTGCTCGGCGGCCAGTGCGTCAAAGTCGGCGTCTTCGGCGCCGTAAGCGATATAGACCTCTTCGAGGCGCGCCTTGGCGGCAAATACCGCGCCCATCGATTCTTCAACCGACTCGCGCACCGTGTGCTCGTCGTTGAGCTTGGGTTCTTGCTCGAGGTAGCCGATGGAGAGCCCTGGCATGGGTAGCGCTTCGCCTTCGAACTCCTTGTCGACGCCGGCCATGATTTTGAGCAAGGTGGACTTGCCCGAACCATTGAGGCCCAGCACGCCAATTTTGGCACCAGGGAAAAACGAAAGCGAAATGTCTTTCAAGAGCTGGCGCTTGGGAGGCACCGTCTTGCTGACGCGGTTCATGGAATAAACGTATTGGGCCATCGGAAGGAGTTGGGTCCTGCTGTGCGAAAAAAAAGAGCGGGCAATCTGCCCGGCGTACAAGATCAATTATCGACCCATGCGACAATAGCGCCTGTCGTGCACTCCAGCTGTGCGCGATATCAGCAAACTGCTGGGGACGAAGCAACACTGCTTGCTGGCGCCCACTGTTGAACCTTATCAGCCTAACACTGGCTCGGCGCCCATCGCAAGGCGCCTCGACAGGCCGATACCCGGCGCCCGGATGGGTGCATCTACTCAATGACTTTTGACGATCTGAATCTGGCTCCGGCCATCATGAAAGCCGTGCGCGAGCAAGGCTATGAAATCCCTACGCCTATCCAGGCACAGGCCATCCCGGCGGTACTGGCGGGGCACGATCTGCTCGCTGGCGCGCAAACCGGCACCGGCAAGACGGCGGCTTTTGTGCTGCCGCTGCTGGACCGGCTGTCCCGCGAAGAAGCACCGAAAAACAAGTTCGGTGGCAAGGGCCTGCGCGCACTGGTGCTGACCCCCACCCGCGAACTCGCAGCGCAAGTGGAAGAATCCGTACGCCAGTACGGCAAGCACCTTGACCTGAACTCCACCGTGGTCTTCGGCGGTGTCGGCATGAATCCGCAAATCGACCGCATCAAACGCGGCGTGGATGTGCTGGTGGCCACGCCAGGCCGCCTGCTGGACCTGCAGCAGCAAGGCTTTCTCGACCTCTCCACGGTGCAGGTGCTGATTCTTGATGAAGCCGACCGCATGCTGGACATGGGTTTCATCCACGACGTCAAAAAAATTCTGGCCTTGGTGCCCAAGGACAAGCAAAGCCTGCTGTTCTCGGCCACGTTCAGCGACGAGATCCGCGATCTGGCGGCCACGCTGCTGAAAAATCCGCAAAGCATCCAGGTGACGCCCAGCAACACCACGGTGCAGCGCATCTCGCAGGTGATTCACCCGGTGGGCCGCGGCAAGAAGAAACAGGTGCTGGTGCACATCATCAACGAGCACAACTGGAGCCAGGTGCTGGTGTTCACCCGCACCAAATTTGGCGCCAACAACGTCGCCGAGTTTCTCACCAAGCACGGCATCAACGCCATGGCGCTGCACGGCAACAAGAGCCAGAGCGCCCGCACCCAGGCCCTCGCCGGTTTCAAGAGCGGCGACATCCGCGCGCTGGTCGCCACCGACATCGCCGCACGCGGCATCGATATCGACGATTTGCCGCACGTGGTGAACTACGAAATCCCCAACGTTCCCGAAGACTACGTGCACCGCATCGGCCGCACTGGCCGCGCGGGCGCCAGCGGCGAAGCCGTGAGCCTGGTCTGCATGGACGAGGAAGGTTTCATGATGGAGATCGAGCGCTTCACCAAGCAAACGATTCCTGTGAAGCTGATTGAAGGCTTCGGGCCCGACGACGGCGAAAAGGCCGAACCCATTGCCATGGGCCGGCAGACCATCTGGGGCGGCGCTGGCCGTCCACCCAGCCGCGACGTGATGCAGGCCGCAGCCAAGGCCGCACGCGGCGAAATGATGGAACGCATGCGCGCTGGCAAGGCAACCGGCCAAGGCAACCGGGGTGGCCGGGCCGCCAGCGGTGGCGGTGGCGGTGGCGGCAACAATGGCGGTGGCAATGGAGGGGGCGGCCACCGCAGTGGCGCCGGGCGCAATGCGCCCCGCAACGGTCCCGCACCGGGCGGTCCACGTGGCGCGCCCCGCTCCGCTCCTTCGGCAGCACGCCACACCGACGACTGGCAGCCAGCACGTGAAAATGCACACCTTGGCACCCAGGCCGGCACCAGCATGGCCCCACCCCGTGGCGCAGGCCACGGTGCAACAGGCCAGCCCGACCCCATGCGCACCAGCGTGGACAGCATGGCCGGAGGCCGACGCGGTGGCGGTGGCTATCGCAGCGGTGGCGGCGGTGGTGGTGGTGGCGGCTACGGTGGCGGACGAAGCGGCGGCGGTGGCGGCTCGCGCAGCGGCGGCGGCGGTGGCCGGCGCGGCGGCTACTGAAGCTTCTTGAGCGCGTCTGCCTGAGACAAGGCAGAAAACTACCAATGGAATTGGCTGCCAGCGCTTGATACACAAGCACTGGCAGCTATTTTTTTAGTAGCTTTCAGAAGACACCAAGGTGTTTCGGCTGTACGCACCATGGCGGGCACTTGCGTTTGTGCGCAAGAAACGGCGTGCACGCTGACACCGCCAGTGCACCGCCGCCGTTTACCATTCGCGCCTGGCTCCGGCTCCGCCCTCCCTCCCCCTACTTTCGAACGGCCGATCGCACCATGCTTTTGCAGCTTCTCTCCCGAAATGTTCGCGCTGCAGCACACCGCTGCTCCCCCTACGTTGTCGCGCTCGCCCTGTTGCCGGCTTTGTTGGCAGGCTGCGCCAGCACGCCTTTGCCGCCCTGGCCCGCCAAGGCGCCACTGCCCCCTGCGGAGCGCGGCCGCGTGGTGGCACCGGTCTACCCCGCGCCTGGACAGCCTGCACAAGCCACGCCCGTGCCGGGCGCGGCGAGCCTGCCCTCCTGGCCCACAGGGGCCGCGCCGGCACCTGCCGACCCAGCTTTGAATCCCGCTGTCGCCGCGCATTTTCCGGATCCGATGGTGCGCTACCGCACGCCCGGTCTCAGCGACGGACGCCGCGCCTTCACCACCAATGCCGAGTTGTCCGACTGGCTCGGCGCCATTGCTACGGCACAGCAGGGGGCCGGAACCCGAACGCAACTGCTGCGCCTTGGGCCGTCACAGCACGGCGAACCCATTCTTGCGCTGATACTCACGCGCGCTGCTGGCACCACGCCAGACGCCATGGAGGCCTCGCGCCGCCCCACCGTGCTGATGGTCGGCCAGCAGCGCGGCGACGAACCCGCAGGTGCCGAAGCCTTGCTGGCATTGGCCCAGGAACTGGCGGGCGGGCTGTTGGAGCCGCTGCTGGACCGCATCAACGTAGTGTTGGTGCCGCGCGCCAACCCCGATGGCGCCGACGCCGGCACGCCAGAGACGGCGGCCGGTGTCGACATGGTCAGCGACCATCTCGTGCTCTCCACGCCCGAAGCGCGGGCGCTTGCCGAGTTGGTGCGCGAGTACCGGCCCATCCTGGTGCTGGACGCACGCGAATTCCCGGCTGCAGGCGCTTTGCGCGATGCATTTGGCGCCGAACCCAGCTACGACGCGCTGCTGCAGTACGGCACTGCAGCCAACGTGCCGGATTTCATTACCAAAGCCGCACGCGAGTGGTATTACGAACCCATGGCGGCGTCGCTCAAGTCCGAGCGCCTGCGCAGTGACTGGTTCTTTGGACCTGCGCAGGGCGCAGGCATTGGGCGCGTGGCCGGCGGCAGCGTCCTGCCCGACACGCTGCGCAACGTCAGCGGCCTGAAAAATGCCGTGGGCTTCACGGTAGCGAGCCGGGGTGTCGGCCTGGGGCGCACCCATATCCAGCGCCGCGTGCACACCCAGGTAACGGCCATGGCCAGCGCCCTGCGCAGCACGGCAGAACGCTCTTCCAGCCTGGAGCAGGTGCGCAGCTTTGTCGCGCGCGACACCAGCGCCCTGGCCTGCCGCTCGCAAGCAGTGATCGAAGCCGTGCCCACCCCAGCGCAGCGCGACATTGCACTGCTCGACGCACACACTGGCGCCGAACGCATCGAGCATGTAAGCTGGGATTCGCCGCTCAAGCTGCGCGCAGTCACCTCGCGCCCGCGCCCTTGCGGCTACTGGCTGGCGGCTCGGGCCGACAACGTGGTGGACCGACTCAAGCTCCTGGGCGTCCAGGTTCTGCGTGTGGCGGAAGGGGGCCCCTTGCTGGCAGACAGCTACGAGCGTGCCGGACCCGGCGCAGCACTGCGCCGCAACACCATTGACGCCCCTGCGGGCAGCTACTACGTGCCGCTCAATCAGCCGCTGGCACAACTGGCCGTTGCCGCCCTTGAACCCGACAGCGCCGCAGGCTATGTTGCAAAGGGCGTCATCGACGACGTGAGCGAGGTGGCGCGCATCATCTCGACCCCTTCTTTGGTGTTTGAAGAACCGACCTGAAGTAACTGCACGGCATGCATCGAAGCGTTTGGCAATCGCGTACGAGCGCACCTGTCGGACAGGTACGGTCACACATGGACAATAGCTATATTTTTGATAGCTTATAGCGTATGCTGCATAAGCGCTAGAGCCTGATTTTTACCTTATTTTTGGCTTGCAGGCACCCGCGCGCCAACGCAAGCTACAAGCACCCGCGCAGGTATGATCGCCCGCTCTGCGCAGGCACCTGCCACATTCATCTGCCCGTAGCTCAACTGGATAGAGCAACAGCCTTCTAAGCTGTAGGTCGGGGGTTCAAGTCCCTCCGGGCAGGCCATTAAATACCGTTTAAAAACAACGACTTATATCGAAAATCGTTCATTTTGATTTGGTTGTATCTGGCCAATTTTTTGGGAATTTGAGGCAATTCCATGTCTCAACTGCGGCTCAAAAATGCAGGCGCAAAACAACGTCTTTGGCTTCCATTCTGTTTTTCGCTTCCCTGAAAACACAGGGAGCTTTCCCATTCAGCGCCAAGCTGCGTGACTCAGGCGACAACTACCTTGACGCGCTCCGGGACACAAGCCGCCGCTGGAGCGCACGACCAGCAGCGCGAGGGTTGCAGGGCTATTGGGCCGCAGCAGGCCACTGGACCTCTGGCGATCTCAGCTTGCGCTCATGCGCGCACCTTGGTTTTCTCAGTAGCTAAAGCTGTCATGAAGTCAAAAACGAAGTTGCAGTCTTCATCCTGCAGCACGCTCATATCACCCACCGCAACCGGTGCCACATAGCCGCGTATCACTTGCAGGCCTGCAATGCGTTCATCAATTTTTGACAGCACCTCTCCCGCCAGCCGAACCATGGCTTGCCCGTCGATGTCGCCGTTGTCGCGATCGGATAGCAGCAAGGCAATTTCGGCCAACGTGAAGCCGAGTTCCTTCAAATGCATGATGGCTTTGAGCCGGTCCTGCGTATCGGGGCCATATTGGCGGTAGCCGGCTTCCGTCCGGCTCTGTGGCGAAATCAAACCCTCGTCCTCATACAGGCGCAATTGACCGCGGGTCACCTTGGCAGCTTTGCACAAGCTGCTGGTGGTCTGCAAGGTCTTGAAGGAATCGACGGTGACGACGGATTTCATTTCTTTTTGCGGGGCGGCGCCACATGTTAAACCTGGCACCAGGGTGCCGAGTCAAGTGGTTTCGAACATGCGCACAAAATGCACCCCAAGGGCTTGACATGGCACCTTGGTGCCGGGTTTTGAATGCCTCCTTCGACACCATCACACGAGAGCTTCACCTTGACCACAACCCCTATCTCTCAGAAAACAGCACTTGTCACCGGTGCATCGTCAGGCATCGGCAAGGCACTGGCCTACCACTTTGCGCAAGACGGCTACCAGCTCGTGCTGGCGGCCCGAGGCGAGGCAAAGATGCAGGCCTTGGCCGATGAGTTGGAAAAACAATTCAAGGTTGTCGTCACTGTCATTGGTGCAGACCTGGAAACCAATGACGGGGCAGCACAACTGCACGCCAACATCAAAGCGCGCGGCATCACCCTGAGCGCCTTGGTCAACAACGCCGGCTTTGGGACGTTTGGCGAGTTCAAAGACTCGGCGCTGGCGTCAGATCTGGCCATGATGCAACTCAACATGAACACGGTCGTCGTGCTGACCAAGCTTTTTTTGCCCGATTTGTTGGCGACGCGCGGCAAGATTTTGAACACGGCATCCACAGCGGCATTTCAGCCAGGCCCCTACATGGCGGTGTACTACGCCACCAAGTCATTTGTGCTGAGTTTCTCGGAGGCCATTGCGTCCGAGCTGGAAGACACCGGTGTAACGGTGACGGCGCTTTGTCCAGGCCCCACGGCCTCGGGTTTTCAAGACAAGGCCGATCTGGGTAGCTCTGCACTGGTCAAGGGAAAGAAACTGCCGACCTCAGAAGAAGTTGCCGCATTGGGCTACCGCGCCATGCAACGCGGGCAGCGGGTCTACATCCCTGGCTTCGTGAATTGGGCCATGGCGCAAAGCATACGCATCACGCCTCGCAACCTGGCAACAAAGCTCGTCAAAGCATTGACCAGACCACTTGCATGAGGCCCGCGCCATGTTCAAACACATGAGCAGCTGCTGCCGCAGTAGAGCAGGGTTTTTATTGCCGTTGGCCTCTTGGCCACTGGCATCAGCACTTGGCTCTGGATGAGCGGTCATCGACTGAAATCCATGGCGTACCCACTTATGACCATTGCGCTGATGCGGATGGTGGTGGTGGCTTGCGTCTACCCCCGCGCCGACACGCAGTTGTCGACCTTGAACGCTCAACGAAACTCCAATCCTGCAGCGTCAATGGCGGAAGGAACTTCCCGAATGCAGAATGTCGTGAAAGACTTTTCGATCTACAAGACGATCGAAATGGTGCCGCTGATCGTCGGTGATGGAAGGATTGCCTTTGCAGCACCACGACATGGCCGCAGCTATCGGGGTTGGCCTGGCCTTATGAGCAGCCTTTACGCTGACGCTCAATGTGGTGGCCGAGGCCAGGGACGCAGATTCTGTGTCTGCACTGCAGGGGTTCCCGCCTGAATCGTCGCAGGTGGCCCAAAAATACGGCTTGAATCCACCCAGCAGCGCACAGCTGCAGCGGCGCCACGGAGCGGCGCCCTCCTGGTGTCGTGAGTTGAAAGTGCGTTGAAAGATGAAATGGGGCGAAATCGTCGTCAGGCAAGGCGCTAGCCACAGCGATAGCCGGTGCCATCGCGAGGATCTACAACGCGGCATGGCGGCGATTCTCGGCACTTTTCTGAGACGGATTTCCAACGCACGACACCAACGCGCAAGCGCACCGAGCACACACAATGGAGCATGCGAACCAGCCGCCCCATGGCCCGCTCGCAGCCAACGACGATTCCGCGGCAAACCCAACTGCGATAGAGGCTGAGCTATGACCCACAAAACCAACGCAAAGCGCTGTTGCGCCCTCTGCAACCAACCCTTCCAGAGGTCCGACCTCATCTCGGGGGAAATCATTGGCAAGGAGATGGCGCAAGAAATTTGCAAGACCGCTCCCTCTTGGTCCGCTGAATCGTATATCTGCCGCGCGGATCTTGCCAAGATTCGAGGCGCCTACGTGCACTCGATTCTTGAGTCCGAGCGCGGCGAGCTGTCGTCATTGGAGCAAGAAGTGATTCGCAGCCTGCAGGAGCACGAAATACTGTCGACCAACATCGACGCCAGCTTTGAAAAGACATGGACTTTCGGCGAGCGACTGGCCGACAGAATCGCTGCCTTTGGGGGCAGCTGGGCGTTTCTGATTGCCTTTGGCGTCTTTCTCGCGGTCTGGGTGGGCATGAATTCACTGGTGCTGCTGTGGAAGCCGCTGGACCCCTACCCTTTTATCTTTCTCAATCTCATTCTTTCCTGCCTTGCTGCCATCCAGGCCCCCGTCATCATGATGAGCCAGAACCGGCAAGAGGCGAAAGACCGCATTCGTTCCGAGCACGACTACCAGATCAACCTGAAGGCCGAGCTGGAAATTCGGCATCTGCATGAAAAGATGGACCACCTGCTGTCGCACCAGTGGGAGCGCCTGGTGCGCATACAGGAGCTGCAGCTCGAACTGCTCTCGGATCTGGGAGCGAAGAAGTAGCTCCAACTTGCCTGCGGTTTCACGCAGCCCAGTGGATGACCCAAGCGCCTCCAGTGCGGAAGCCGGCGAGGACAGGGGCAGAGAGCCGACCCAAAGTTCTCATGCTTTGATAGCTGAAAGCGCTTGCTGCATCTGCGCTAATGCCCACTTTTGCCTTGAATTCAGTGCAGTCCCCGTGCCCTGCGCGGCCCACCAGCCAAATCGCTCAGCCTTCATCCATCCGCTGCAACGCTGCCGCGAGGGACGCCTCCTCGCGCCTACGGACCTCGGGGTCCGTCGCCAGCCACACCCCCTGCAGCCGGGCGGCGACCATGTCCGGCGCAAGCGCCTTCAACGCGCTCAACTGCGCAGCCGCACGCGCCAACTGCCCTGCGCCCACCAGGCACAGCACCAGACACAGCCGCGTGCCCGCAAAATCGGCCTCGCGCAGCGATTGCTGCGCGGTGTGGATGGCGTCGTCGTAGGCCTGCGCGGCAAACTGTGCCCACACCAGGTTGTCCAGCAGATGGAAACGTGCCGGGTCGCGCGGGCTCAGGCGAATCGCATGCATGCAGCGGGCCACGCCGCCCGCTGGGTCGCCGGAGACGGCCTCGGAGATGCCCAGCCGGGCCAAGGTGACGGCGTCGTTCGGGTTCAGTTCCAGCGAACGCCGGAAATCCGCCACCGCGTCCTGCAGGCTGCCGCCCACCAGCATCAGCCAGCCCCGGCCACGCCAGGCCAGCGCATCGTTGCTGTCGATGGCCAGGGCGTGCGCGGTGGCGTCGAGCGCGTCGGCCAGAGCAGCGGGCGGCGCGGTGTCGAAATACATGTGCCACGAGAGCGCATCGACGATGGCGTTCTGCGCAGCGCTGCAGCGCGGATCGATGGCCAGCGCCTCTTGCGCCAGCGCGATGGCGGCGTCCCGCGCCCCCCGGTTGGAGCGCGAGAGGCCCTCGCGCGACTGCGCCCATGCGCGCTGGGCCAGCGCGTAGGCGCTGCTGCCCTGCGGCCGCAGCAGGCGCGCACGCTCAATCTCGGAGTGCTCGATGTGCGGCACCATGGCAATCACGATGGCGCGGACGATTTCGTACTGGGATGCTGCGCCATCGCCCAACCCCGATGTATAGCGATCGCTCCAGATTTGCTGGCCTGTCAGCGCATCAATCAGCGCGGCATCAATCCGCAGCTCACCCTCCGTGCAGCGCACGCTGCCTTCGAGCACGTAGCGCACGCCGAGTTCGCGCGCCACCTCGCGTGGGTGCACGGCGCGCCTGCGGTAGCTTTGTACGGCGTGGCGCGAGATGACAAAGAGGGAATGCAGGCGCGAAAGCGCGTCGATGAGGTCGTCTCCCATTGCGTCGACAAAGTCCATGCCGGCCCAGCCATTGCCGACGCAGTCAAAGGGCAGCACCGCGATCGATGGCTTGTCGGGCAGTCCGAGGACCAGATCGCCGCCACCAGGTGCTGCCGACTCAGCGTTGACCGGCAGCGTGAAGCGGTAACCCTGGCCCGCCACGGTTTGCAGCGCGTCGGCACCGAGCACCTTGCGCAAGGTAGAGATTTGTACGCTGAGGTTGTTCTCTTCCACCACTGCGTCGCGCCACACCAGGCGGAGCAGTTCGTCCTTGGACACCACGCGTTCACGGTGCTGCACCAGCGCGGCGAGCAGGTCAAAAGCTCGCGCTCCCAGGCTGATCGGTGCGTGGTTTTCCAGAAGCCGGCGCTGGTCCAGCAGCAAAGCAAAGCGGCCAAACAGCACCGAATCGGGCATGGGGCTTTCGTGGAGAGTCTCGCAATCTACCCCCTGCGCGACCGCCTTAGCAAGGTTTAGGCGAGATAAAGGACAGCAGCGGTGGCGGCGCAGACACTGCAGGCGGCACGGCCGATGGCCGCACCCGTGCGGAAAGCCTTGCCGCCAGGCTTTCTGTCCAAGCCCTTGATCGGCGGCACCAGGAGCTTTCAATGATTGCATTCGTTCGCGTGGCCAGCGTCAAACCCGGCAAGCAGGTGGCGGCCATGGCCTTTGCCAAGGAGATTGCGGGATTCCTCAAGAGCAGCCACCATTTGGACGTCGAGGTCCTGCGGCCCGTGGGCGGCAACCCGCAGCGCATCGCCTGGTCCACGCGCTATGCCGACATGGCGGCGATGGAAGCGCTCAGCGCCAAAATGACCTCCGACCCCAAGTACTGGGAGCTGGTCAACGGAGCAGCCGACTGCTTCATCGCCGGCAGCATGCACGACGGCATCTGGCAAACGCTGTGACACTCGCCAGCCGATTCGGTTTCTCAATCAATCGAGTACGCGAAGACGAAGCGCAGACAGTACAGGCGCGCGGAAAGCCGACAAAGTCATCGTTTGATAGGCCCTTCTACGATAGGAATTCCCATGACCATACAAGGCTTCACCGCCACCCACGCCAAGGACGCCAGGTTCGAGCGCGGCCTGCGTTCGTTCTTCGAGTACCGCGACCTGGGCATCCAAGACGCCACCCAAGGCCGCGTCGATGCCCACGTCATCCGCGCTGCGGCCGGGCAGGAATTTTCGAGCCAACCACATTTGCACCACACGCACTTCCAGCTCGTCTACATCCTCAAGGGCTGGATTGAATTCGAGTACGAGGGCCAGGGCACCGTACGCCTGGAGGCGGGCTCCTGCGTGTACCAGCCGCCCGGCATCCGCCACCGCGAACTGGGCCACAGCCCGGACATTGAGATGCTGGAAATTGTGCTGCCCGCAGGTTTCACTACCGAAGAAGTAGATTCCGTCAACGGTTAGGGCCACGGCACACTACCCCGGCTGGTTTTGTGCCCCACCGCTAGAATCCGCTTCGCACCACGTACCCGGTGCATTCGCTAGGGGTGCCCCGCAGCGCAAGCTGCGTGGGCTGAGAGAGTCCCTTTGAACCTGATTGAGGTCATCCTCGCGCAGGGAAGCCGGAACGCCACGCCAGGTCGCATTGTCAGCGGCATGGCACGCCAGCAGCTCCCGCGCAGGTCTTTACGGAGCTGCCATGACGACACCTACCCTCCCCGCCAACGAAGCGCTGGCGCCTATCGCGCCCGACCGGCGCGTCTTCGGCCTGCGCGACCACGCTGCGCTGTGGTTCAGCCTGGGCGTCGGGCTGCTGGTGATGCAGGTGGGCGCCTACCTGATGCCGGCGCTAGGCACCAAGGAAGCCATGCTCGCCATTGTCGGCGGCTCGCTGATTGGCGCCGGCATGCTCGGCTGGGTGGCCAAGATCGGCTGCGACAGCGGCCTGGCCAGCGCCGGACTGATGCACGCGGTCTATGGACGCAGCTTTGCGCGGCTGCCCATCATCCTGAACATCGTGCAACTGCTGGGCTGGGGCACGTTTGAACTGGTGATCATGCGCGACGCCACCGTGGCGATTGGCCGCCAGTCGGGCGCCATGCTGGCGGGCTACTGGCCGGTGCTGGCCACCCTGCTGTGGGGCGGCGTGATCACGCTGCTGATCAGCGGCTCCATGGTGCAGCTGGTGCGCCAAATCATTTCCCGCGTGGCACTCCCGCTGGTGGTGCTCTCCTTGCTCTGGCTGACCTGGAAGTTTCTGGGCATGGCGCAGGCGCAAGGGCTCGAAGCCCTTTGGCAGCGGCGCGGCGAAGGCGGCATGGGCGTGCTGCCGGCGCTGGACCTGGTGATTGCCATGCCGATCTCCTGGCTGCCCCTGGTGGCCGACTACGCCCGCCACGGCAAGAGCGGCAGCGCGGCGCTGCGTGGCACCTGGGCGGGCTATGCGCTGGCCAACATCTGGTGCTACGCGCTGGGTGTGCTGGTGGCGCTGGTGCTGCCCAGCGCCGACCTGGTGACGGCGCTGCTGCTGGCGCAGGGCGGGCTGATTGCGCTCTCGCTCATCCTGATTGACGAGGTGGACAACGCCTATGGCGATGCGTATTCGGGTGCTGTTTCGACGCACAGCCTGCTGCCGCGCTGGAGCGTGCGCCAGTGGGGCCTGCTGATCGCGCTGCTGTGCACCGGCATGGCGCTGGTGCTGCCCATGCACAGCCTGGAGCCGTTTTTGCTGCTGCTCAGCTCGGTGTTCGTACCGCTGTTTGGCGCGATTCTCGGGCGCCTCGCAGGGCGCAGCGACGTGGCGGCCCAGGTAGAAGGAGCGCGCCCTGCGCATGCGGCGCCAATTGCCATCTGGATCGGCGGAATCGCCTTCTACCACCTGCTGCCGCAGTTCAGCTCGGCATTGGGCTCGGCTTTGCCGACCTTGGCGCTGAGCTTTGCGCTCGCTCGGATCACGCGCACGCACAGCGCCTGATTACTCACTTTTTTATAGCTTCCAACGCTTTGTGGATAAGCGCTAGAGCCTTAAAAGACCAAAAATTTACGGCTGCACCCACTGCGCCACCGGCGCAAAGCCATGGTTCAGCGGCCCGGCGCCCTGCCCGGTGCGCACCTGCGCGCCAGCGGCAATCGCGCCCAGGATGTAGGCACGCGCTGCTTGCACCGCCTGCGCCAGCGGCAGGCCGAGCGCCAGCTGCGCGGCAATCGCCGACGACAGCGTGCAGCCGGTGCCATGGCCGTTGCGGGTGGCGATGCGCGCGGCTTCCAGCCGGGTCAGCCGGCCGCCGGTTTCGATCAGCACGTCGATCACTGCGTCGCCCGCGAGATGCCCGCCTTTGAGCAGCACGGCCGGGGCGCCCAGCGCGAGCAGTTCACGCGCAGCAGCGTCAAGCGTCTCGGGGCCGGCGATGGCGTGGCCGAGCAGAAGCGCGGCCTCGTCCAGGTTGGGGGTCACCACCTCGGCCAGCGGGAACAAATCCCGCACCAGCACCTGAACGGTTTCGGCGGCCATCAGCCGGTCACCGCTGGTGGCCACCATGACCGGATCAAGCACCACATGCGGCAGGCGGTGGCGGCGCACGGCGTCTGCCACCACGGCCACCACTTCGGGCGAATGCAGCATGCCGATCTTGACGGCATCGACGCCGATGTCTTCCACCACGGCGTCGATCTGCGCGCGCAGCATGTCGGGTGGCACGCCGTGGATGGCGCGCACGCCCTGGGTGTTTTGCGCGGTGATGGCGGTGATGGCCGTCATGCCGTAGCAGCCGAGCGCGGCAAAAGTCTTGAGGTCCGCCTGGATGCCCGCGCCGCCGCCGCTGTCGGAGCCGGCAATGGAGAGCACGCGCACGTAGCGGGAGAAAGTGGATTCGGTCTGCGGTTCTGAGGTCATGCTGGGTGGTCTTTCAACGCAAGTGTGCACTGCGCCATGTCAAGGCCGTGGTTTTGGCGCTGTGCTCTAATTCTCGCTGGACGAAACAGGGGTGTCCTGCCAAAAACTCAAACGTTTTGGCGCGGACTGAGAAACACCCTGGGGCGCGTTGCACCTTCCACCGGTTGGTGCACCGCCCCGTTACCCGATCCAGGTCATGCTGGCGTGGGGAGTTTCCAGTACTGGCACCATCCCGGTGTGCCCGTTTTGTCCGTGAATATGGACGGAACGCGATGACGACAAAACCAACCTCCTTTGCCATTATTGGCGCCGGGCTCATGGGCCGCTTGCTTGCGGTGTCTCTGGCGCGCGCCGGCCACCAGGTCGACATCTACGACCTGGGCGGGCCCGAGGGCGAGCATTCGGCCGCCCGCGTCGCTGGCGGCATGCTGGCGCCGCTGGCCGAATCGGCCGTCACCGAGCATGGTGTGGTGCGCATGGGGCGCTATGCGCTGGCGCGCTGGCGGGAACTCCTGGGCACGCTGGCCAGCCCGGTGTTCTTTCAGCAGGAAGGCACACTGATCGTCTGGCACCGCCAGGATGCGGCCGACGCCGCACGCCTGCGCCAGCAGCTCGCCGCCACACGCGAGCAGGTGCCGGAACTCCCCGCCATGGAGCCGCTTGATGCCGCACGACTGGCCGAAGTCGAGCCGGCACTGGCGACGCGCTTTGCCAGCGGCATGCTATTGCCCGGCGAAGGCCAGCTCGACAACCGCCAACTGCTGGCTGCACTGGCACTGGAAATGCAGACGCTGGGCGTGAAAACGCACTGGAACCAGGCCGCCGACCCGGCAGATTTCGCGCCAGGCACCAGCGGCCAGCCCGGCTGGGTGCTCGACTGCCGGGGCCTGGGCGCACGCAGCACCTGGCACGCCTTGCGCGGCGTGCGCGGCGAGGTGGCGCGCGTGCATGCGCCCGAGGTCACGCTGGCGCGCCCGACGCGATTGGTGCACCCGCGCTACCCCATCTACATCGCGCCCAAGGAAAACCATGTGTTCGTCATCGGCGCCACCGAAATCGAAACGGATGATTTGTCGCCCGCGAGCGTGCGCTCGGCGCTCGAACTGCTCAGCGCCGCCTACGCCGTGCACCCCGGTTTTGCCGAGGCGCGCATTCTTGAAATTGCCACGCAGTGCCGACCCACGCTGCCCGACAACCTGCCCGCCGTGCGCCTGCGCACGCCGCGCGTGCTGGAGGTCAACGGCCTGTACCGCCACGGCTACATGATTGCGCCGGCCTTGCTCGACGTGGTGCTGGAACTGCTGACCACGGGCGATTCGCCGCTGGCACGCAGCTTTGACCTGACGGTGGACACCGCAGAGTCAACCGAGGAACTTGCCGCATGAACCTCACCGTCAACGGCCTACCCCGCACGCTTCAGGCAGGCGCCAGCGTGGCCGATCTGTTGGCAGCGATGGACGCCAAGCCGCCGTTTGCCGTGGCTGTGAACACCAGTTTTGTTCCAGCAACGCGCCACGCACAACACCTGCTGCAGCCAGGCGATCACGTTGAAGTCATCTCCCCCGTCACTGGCGGCTGAGCCGCCCCTATTTTTATGAACACCGCCAGCCCCACCCCAAGCGCTCCCGATACCCTCACCCTTTACGGCGAAACCTTCCAGAGCCGCTTGCTGCTGGGCACGGCGCGATATCCCTCGCCCAGCACACTCAAGGCCGCCGTGCAGCAGGCCAGGCCGGGCATGGTGACCGCCTCGCTGCGGCGCCAGACCAGCGGCAGCGCAGAAGGCGGCCAGAGCTTTTTCGAGCTGCTGCGCGAACTCGGCGTACCGGTCCTGCCCAACACCGCCGGCTGCCACAGCGCGCAAGAAGCGATCACCACCGCGCAGATGGCGCGCGAGGTGTTCAACACGCCGTGGATCAAGCTTGAGGTGATCGGTGACGACTACACCCTGCAACCCGACACGCTCAACCTCGTCGCCGCTGCCGAGACGCTGGTGAAGAGCGGGTTCAAGGTGCTGCCCTACTGCACCGAAGACCTGATCCTGTGCCAGCGCCTGGTTGATGTGGGCTGCCAGGCAGTCATGCCCTGGGCAGCGCCGATTGGCACCGGGCGCGGCCCCGTCAACCCGTACGGATTGCAGGTGCTGCGCGACCGGCTCAACGTACCCATGCTGGTCGATGCGGGCCTGGGCCTGCCCTCGCACGCCTGCCAGGTCATGGAGTGGGGTTTTGATGGCGTGCTGCTCAACACCGCCGTGGCGCTGGCGCAAGACCCGGTTGCCATGGCCGTAGCCTTTGCCGACGCCGTGCGCGCCGGCCGCGCCGCGCGCCGCGCCGGCGCCATGCAGCCCCAGGCCAGCGCCCAGCCGAGCACGCCGGTGCTGGGCACGCCGTTCTGGCACCATGCACCCGCATGACAGAGTCCACTGCCCTGGCGCGCGACATCGAGCGCGCCCACGCTGCCAAATTCAGCGCTTTCGCGCCGCTGCCTGCCCCCGCGCCTGAGAGCGACGCGCCGGTGTACCGCGCCGCGCTGGCCGCCTGCAGCACGCTGGGCTTCATTGCCCAGGATGCGCAGGTGCTGGCCCATGCCTGGCAGGCGCGCTGGGAGCGCACCGGCAGCAGTGCGCCCGACCTCTGGCCGAGCGTTGCGCAGGATTTTGGTCTGCAGCCGCGCCCCCATGTCGCACCCTTTGCCGCCTGCCCGCAGCAGCTTGGCCTGTACGCCGTGCTGCCCGACGCGGCCTGGGTAGGCCGCATGGCGCGCGCGGGCGTGCCCACGGTGCAACTGCGCTTCAAATCGGATGACGCCACCGCCATTGCCCACGAGGTACGCGCCGCCGTCGATGCCGTGGCCGGCACGCCAGCCCTGCTATTCATCAACGACCACTGGCGCGAAGCCATCACCGCCGGGGCCTACGGTGCGCACCTGGGTCAGGAAGATCTGGATGCGCTGAGCGCCGCTGAAGTGCAGGAACTGCGGGCCAGCGACCTGCGCCTGGGCGTCAGCACCCACGGCTACGCCGAGATGCTGCGCGCCGACGCGGTCCAGCCCAGCTACATCGCCCTGGGCGCTGTGTTCCCCACCACGCTGAAACGCATGGCCACCGCCCCGCAGGGCGTCGCGCGCCTGCAGGGCTACGCCGCGCTGCTGCGCGACTACCCGACGGTGGCGATTGGCGGTATTGGCGCGGAGCAGTTCCGCGAAATTCTGGACACAGGCGTGGGCTCGGTTGCCGTGGTGCGCGCGCTGGTGGCGGCGCAAGACCCCGAAGCCGAGGCAGTGCGCTTGTTGCGTGCGATGGGCAGCGTAGCGCCAAATTTATAGAGAAAATGGCCTCCAGCGCTTACTGGGTAAGCACTGGCAGCTCTCTTTTCGATAGTTTCAGATGCTATTTGGCTGCCGCAAACAGGCCGCCATACGCTTCGCGCAGCAGGTTTTTTTGCACCTTGCCCATGGTGTTGCGCGGCAAGTCGGGAACCAGCACGCAGTGCTTGGGAATCTTGTAGTTCGCAAGCTGGGTCTTGAGCGTGCCCAGCAGGGCTTCGGGCGCCGGCTGACTGCCTGGCCGCGCCACCACCACCGCCACGCCGACCTCGCCGAAATCGGGGTGCGGCACGCCGACCACGGCGCTCTCCTGCACGCCGGGCAGTTCGTTCAGCACGCCCTCGATCTCGGCCGGATAGACGTTGTAGCCGCCGCTGATGATGAGGTCCTTGCTGCGCCCGACGATGTGCACGTAGCCACGCGCATCGACCTGGCCCACGTCACCGGTACGGAACCACCCGTCCCGCGTGAACTCCTGCGCAGTCTTCTCGGGCATGCGCCAGTAGCCGCCAAACACGCTGGCGCCGCGCACCTGAATGCCACCGATCTCGCCGGCGGGGAGCGCCCGGTCTTGCGCGTCCGCCACCCGCAGGTCCACCCCAGGCAAAGGGAAGCCCACGGTGCCGCCGCGCCGCTCGCTCTGGTTGTCGTAGCGGGCGTCCGGGCCGTAGGGGTTGCTGGTGAGCATGGTGGTTTCGCTCATGCCGTAGCGCTCCAGAATCGTGTGGCCCGTGCGCTCCTGCCATTCGCGGAAGGTCTCGATCAGCAGCGGCGCCGAGCCGGAGATGAACAGCCGCATGTTGGACACCGCGTTGCGGTTCAAAGCTGTCTCTCCCAGCATGCGCACGTACAGCGTGGGCACGCCCATGAAGACCGTGGCGCGGGGCAGCGCGGCCACCACGGCGGCGGGATCAAACTTGGCGAACCAGAGCATTTTGCTGGCGCCCAACAGCGCAGCGTGGATGGCGACAAACAGGCCATGCACGTGGAAGATGGGTAGCGCGTGGATCAGCACGTCGTCCTTGCGCCAACCCCAGTACTCTTTCAGCATGACGGCGTTGGCCAGCAGATTGCCGTGTGTCAGCATGGCGCCCTTGCTGCGGCCGGTGGTGCCGCTGGTGTAGACGATGGCTGCCAGGGTGTCGGCAGCGCAGACAGCCGGCGTGTGCGTTTCGGCATGGTGGGCTGCGCGCTCCAGCAGGCTGCCGCTGCGGTCGTCGCCCAACGTGTACACGGCCTGCGTGCCGGCTTGAAATGCGATCTTGGACACCCAGCCAAAAGCGGCGGGCGTGCAGACCACCACGGCCGGCTCGGCATCGCGCACGAAGTATTCGATCTCGGCACTGCGGTAGGCGGTATTGAGCGGCAGAAACACCAGCCCGGCGCGCAGTGTGGCCAGGTACAGAGTCAGAGTTTCCACCGACTTTTCCACCTGCACGGCGACGCGCGCGCCCTGGGGCAGATTCAGGCTGTCCATCAGATTGGCAATGCGTGCGCTGGCATGGTCCAGGTCGGCCCAGGTGTAGTAAAGCGTGCTGCCATCGGGCGCAATCGCTTCAATGGCGGTGGCGCTCAGGTCTTCCGGAAAAGCCGCGCGCAGCGCGGCAAACAGGTTCTCATTGGCGGGCATGGCGAATCAGAAGTTGGCTGGACGCTTGGCGAGAAAGGCGTCGATGCCCTCGCGGTGCTCCGCGCTGTCGGCATACATGTAGGCGCTATTTACTATGTCTTCCATAGCAGCTTGCGCATACCCAGCAAGCGTGGAAGGCGATTTTAAGGCCCGAAGTGTCTGCTTGTTCAGGCGCGCCGCCTGCGGCGCGAGGGCAGCGATGCGGCCGGCGCTGGCGAGGGCCTCGGCGGCCACGGCGTCGTTGTCCACGACGCGCGAGAGAAAACCACAGGCCTGCATCTCCGCCGCAGAAAACGTGGCCGCTTCCAGCAGCATTTGCCGCGCTACCGCCTCGCCCAAAGCGCCGGCTACCAGTTGCGCCTCGCGGGGTGCCATGGGGAAACCCAGCCGCGCAATGGGTGCGCCAAAACGGGCCGACGCGCCGGCAATACGGATATCGCAGCAGCTGGCAATTTCGACGCCAGCGCCCATGCAGGCGCCGGCAATGCTGGCGACGATGGGTGCGTCGCAAGCCAGCATGGCAGCGAGTGCGCCCCACACCTCGGTTTCGTGAAATTCACGCAGCGCTGCTTCGTCAAAGCGAAACGCCGGGTACTCCGAAATGTCGCCACCGGCACAAAATGCGCCGCCCTCACCTTCCACCAGCACGCAGCGAACGCCCGCATCGGCGTTGATCTGCTCAAACGCGGATTTCAATTCGCCCCACATGGCGCGCGACATGGCGTTGAGGCGGCCGGGGTTGCTGAGCACCACGCGCCAGCCGCTTGCGACGCCCTCCAGCGGCTCGATGCGGATATGCCCCGTTTCCATGTGAGTCCTTCTTTGTCAGCCGCCAGCGGCCATCTTTTCAACCTCGCGCGACGCGGCAATCTTGCCTTCGGCCAACTGGCTGCGGTGCTTGTCGATGCGCTTCAAGTCGTACAGGTAATTGACCATCAGGCCGTAGGCCTGTTTGTGGCCCTTGGCCGAGCGGTCGCCCGCCCAGTTGACGCGCTCGATACGCGCGCCATTGCCCAGGTGAAAGCGCGCTACCGGGTCCACGGGCCGGCCATCGACCATTTCCAGTGCCAGATAGCGCGCAGCGCATTGCTGCAGCCACAGGGCCACGGGCGCACGGGCTTCCAGCGTGCTGGCCTGCTCTGCGGCGGCCAGCAGCGCGGCGCTGGTAAGCGCTTCTGGTCCATCCAGTGCCAGCGCTCCGGCCAGCTCGGCGCGGCGCTTGTCGTCCAGGCGCTCCGACGCCTGAGCGGCGTTCTTGCCCAACCACGCGCGAAACCCCGGAATGGGCGAGAGCGTGGCGAACTGGCGCAGTCGCGGGAACTCGGCGCTCAGCGTTTCGGCCACGGTCTTGATGAGCGAATCACCAAAGCTCACTCCGCGCAGCCCCGTTTGCGTACTGCTGATGGAATAGAAGATGGCAGTGGTCGCACGATCCAGCGGCACCTGGGCCACGGTCTCGTCAAGCAGCGGCGCAATGCTGTCCGAGAGGTGCTCGACCAGCGCTACCTCGACAAAGATCAAGGGCTCGGTCGGCAGGCTCGGGTGAAAAAAGCCATAGCAGCGCCGGTCGCCCGCCAGCCGGTTTTTCAGGTCGGCCCAACTGCGGATGTCGTGCACGGCCTCGTACTTGATGAGCTTTTCGATCAAGGACGCGGGCGAGTCCCACGACAGGCGCTTGAGCTGCAGAAAGGCAACGTCGAACCAGGTGGAAAACAGCTGCTCCAGCTCGGCGTCCAGCGCCAGCAGGCGCTTGTCGGTCTTGAGCGCCTTGAGCAGCTCGGCGCGCAGCTCGATGAGAAAGCGCATCCCGTCCGGGAACGCGGCAAAGCGTTGCAGCAAGCGCGTGCGCGGCGAAGTCATGGCCCTGCGCAGCGCTATTTCAGCCTGCGCCTCATTGGGCGTGCCGACGGCGGCCTCGTAGCGCTCGCGCGCAGTCTTGAAGCGCGAGGCATCGGGTGAAAACTGCTCGCACAAAAGGAGCCAGAAGTCGCGCCGCTCGCCGGGCTCAGCGTCTTCGTACCATGCAGCCAGAGCCTGTGCGCGGCGTCCGCCCTCCACTTCGCTCACGCGCGGCGCAATCACGTCCTGCAACTGCGTCAGCAGTCGGCGCAGCGCGCGCGGTGAGAGGCATTCCTCTCCCCGACGCATCGAGGCCTGCAAGCGCACGTGGGTGCTGCGTTCGGTTTTCGGCTTTTCGACCACAGGGGCATTGGCGTCGGCAGCCGAGCGGGCGCTGGTCAGCAGCGACACGCTGCGCGAAATCCATTCGGGAACGTTGTTCATGGGCTCCATCAGGCAAGTGGTGTGCAGGCGGCGCGTTGCCAGGGCGAGCGTCGTGCCGCAAGTGCATATTATTCCGGCAATTGCCAGACTGCCCCGTCAAAAGGCGCCGCGCCTGCCTCCCAATGGCGTATCAGCCCGCTTCCAGCGGTGGCAAGCCCAAATTTTCTCGCACGCCGCTGTTGATGATGCGCAGCTCTGCCAGGCTGCTTTCGATGTGGGCGCGCTTTTGTTCCAGCTCGGCAATCGCGCCGTCCGTGCGCTCCAGCACATAACGCAGCTGCTGCTCACGCCCTTCTCCCGCCTGGCCGTACATGTCCAGGTACTGCTTGATTTCTGCCAGCGATGAGCCGAGCGCCTTGGCTCGCAGGATCAGCACCAGGCGCGCACGGTCGCGCCGGCTGTAGACACGCGTTCCATTGATGCGCCTGGGGCTCAGCAAGCCCTTGTCTTCGTAAAACCGCAGGGTGCGCGGCGTTACATCAAAGGCCCTGCACAGCTCGGTGACACCGAAAATCTCGGAGTGCACGTCGTCCGAGAAGTGATCGGCCAGCACCTGGCGCGCCGCCTCGGTGGCCGCAGCCTGGCGCTCGCCCGCGCTCTGCGTGTGGCCATCGGACATCGTCAGATCACCCGCTGCAGCTTCATGGCAATGCTCATGTCGCCGCTGACCTTGAACTTGCCGCCCATGAAACCCGTGACCGGATCGAGTTTGCCAGTGAGCAAGTTGTTCAGGTTGTCCAGGGTGATCTCCACCGTGCAATCGGCCTCGCCGTCTTCGTTGCTGACGGTGTTGGGGCTGGAAACGCCGTCAATAAGGATTTGGCCGTCGGCTCCGCAGTCGAATTTGAGTACGGCGTCTAGGCCGCTGCTGTCGCCCACTTTGGCGCGGATGGCGTCGGTGCATTCCTGGAGGTTCATGGTGTTCCTTGTGAAAGTTGAATAAACAAGGTCAGCATCATAAGACCATTGCATTCCCCACAGCATAGGGAAAATGCCTAATGGCAAGTTACTTGACGTTAACGTCATGTTGAAATCTAATGCGTTATCCATGCAGCTGTATCCGACATGAACCCATCTACTCCCCCACTCCAGACCACTGACGCCACCGGGAAGCGCTACCACAGCGTGTTCCGTGACGGGCTTTTCACAGGCCGCACCTTTTGGGTGACAGGAGGCGGCAGCGGCATTGGCCGCTGCACCGCACACGAGCTGGCCTCGCTGGGCGCGCGCGTTGTCATCAGCGGGCGCACCGCTGAAAAACTGGACCGCGTGGCCCAGGAAATCCGCGAGGACGGCGGCCTGTGCGAGACCATTGCCTTCGACATCCGCGACGAAGATGCCGTGAAGGCCGCCGTGGCCGAGGTGGTGGCGCGCGTCGGCCGCATCGACGGTCTGGTCAACAACGCAGGCGGCCAGTTCCCGGCGCCGCTGCAGGCCATCAGCAAGCGCGGCTTCGAAGCGGTGGTCAGCAACAACCTTACAGGCGGCTTTTTGATGATGCGCGAAGTGTTTCTGCAAAGCATGCAGGAGCATGGCGGCGCAATCGTCAACATGACGGCCGACTTTCGCAACGGCATGCCGGGCATGGCCCACTCGGGCGCTGCGCGCTCAGGCATGAGCAACCTGACCATGAGCGCGGCTTTTGAGTGGGCCAGCAGCGGCGTGCGTGTCAACGCGGTGGCCCCGGGCTGGGTGGCCTCCTCCGGCATGGACAGCTACGGGGGCGCTGTGAAAGCCCTGATCCCGAAGCTGCGCGAACACGTACCGCTGCGCCGCCTGGCAACCGAGGCAGAAATCAGCGCCGCCATCGTCTTCCTGCTCAGCCCCGGCGCCGCCTTCATCACCGGCATCACGCTGCAGATCGACGGCGCCGCCTCACTGGGTGCACCGCTTTTCCCCATCATGGAACACCAGCGGTCGCAGCCCTTTGAAGGCTTTCATCGCGCCCAGACGCCGGAGGTGCTGAATCCATGACAGCTCTGCGCTCCCTCATCGACACGCGCAGCGACGCCTTTCGCCGCAATGCCGAACGCATGGCCGAGCGCCTGGCCCTGGTGCAAGGCCTGCAGGGCAAGGTGGTGGCCGAGTCGGCCTCGAAACGCGAAAAATTCGAAAAAAAGGGCCAGCTGCTTCCGCGTGAGCGTGTGGCCCGCCTGCTCGACCGGGGCAGCAGCTTCCTGGAACTCTCGGCCCTGGCGGGGCTGGGCATGCACGACGACGACGGCAAGAAGGCCGTGCTGGGTGGTGGCTCCATCGTCGGCATCGGCCAGGTGGCGGGCAAGCGCGTGCTGATTTCCGCCAGCGACAGCGCCGTCAAGGGCGGTACCGTGGCGCCCATGGGCCTCAAGAAAGGCCTGCGCGCCCAGGCGATTGCACTGCAGAACAAGCTGCCGCTGATTGCGCTGGTCGAATCGGGCGGCGCCAACCTGATGTACCAGGCCGACATTTTTGTCGATGGCGGGCGCAGCTTTGCCAACCAGGCACGCCTGTCAGCCGCCGGTATTCCGCAAATTGCCGTGGTGCACGGGTCATCGACGGCCGGCGGCGCCTACCTGCCCGGCCTGTCCGACTATGTGGTGCTGGTGAAAGACCGCTCCAGCATCTACCTGGCGGGCCCGCCCCTGGTGAAAGCCGCCATTGGCGAAGACACCACCGACGACGAACTGGGCGGCAGCGACCTGCACGCCAGCGTGACCGGCCTGGGCGAATACCTGGCCGAGAACGATGCCCACGCCATCGCCCTGGCACGCGATCTGATGGACCACCTGCCCTGGGACGATGCAGGCGGCCCGAATACCACTGCGCGCGCGCCGCTGTACGACGCTGCCGAACTGATGGGCATTGTGCCTGCCGACGAACGTGAACCGTACGACGCCCGCGAGATCATTGCCCGCATCGTCGATGGCTCGCACTTTCTGGAATTCAAGGCCAGCTTCGACCGCGACACCCTGTGCGGCCATGCCCGCATCGACGGCCACCGCGTGGGCATCATCGCCAACAACGGCCCGATCCAGCCCACGGGTTCAGTGAAGGCCGCGCAGTTCATCCAGCTGTGCGACCAGAGCGGCACACCACTGGTGTTTTTGCAGAACACCACGGGCTACATGGTGGGCACGGCGGCCGAGCGGGCGGGTGCCATCAAGCACGGCAGCAAGATGATCCAGGCCGTGGCGAATGCGCGGGTGCCCAAGTTCACCATCGTGGTCGGCGGCTCGTTTGGTGCCGGCAACTACGGCATGTGCGGGCGCGGGTTTGATCCGGACTTCATCTTCACCTGGCCTACCGCGCGCACTGCCGTCATGGGCGGCGCGCAGGCGGCCATGGTCATGGAAATGATCAGCCGCGGCAAGTTGGAGCGCGCTGGCGTGCCGATGAACGAGCAGGCCGAGGCCGGTATCCAGGCCATGAGCGACCAGCTCAGGCGGCGCCTGGATGCCGAGTCGGACGTGCTGTTCGGCACCGCCCGCCTGTGGGACGACGGAATCATCGACCCGCGCGACACCCGCAGCGTGCTGGCGCAATGCCTGGCCATGGCGCACGACGCCCGCGCGCGCGCGCTGCGCCCCAACACCTTTGGCGTGGCGCGCTTCTAAGCCCATCGCGCTCCCACAATTTTTTCTGGAGAGAACCCCATGCAATTCACCCCCGAGCACGAGCAGATTGCCGACACCGTGCGCAAGTTTGTCGCCAACGAGATCAACCCCTTCACGGCCGAATGGGAAAAGGCCGGCATCTTCCCCGCACGCGCGCTCTTCAAGAAGATGGGCGACCTGGGCCTGCTGGGCATCAAGTACCCCACCGAATTTGGCGGAATGGGGCTGGACTTCAGCTACTCCATGGTGATGGCCGAGGCCCTGGGCGATTGCAACGTGGGCGGCGTACCCATGGCCATTGGCGTGCAGACGGACATGTGCACCCCGGCGCTGGCGCGCTTTGGCTCGGACGAGCTGCGCAAGGAGTTTCTGGCCCCCGCCATTGCCGGTGACATGGTGGGCTGCATCGGCGTGAGCGAGGTCACCGGCGGCTCCGACGTCGCCGCCCTCAAGACCACGGCGCGCAAGGACGGTGGCGACTATGTCATCAATGGCTCCAAGATGTGGATCACCAACGGCATGCAGGCCGACTGGTGCTGCCTGCTGGCCAACACCTCGGACGGCCCGGTGCACAAGAACAAGTCGCTCATCCTGGTGCCCATGGATGCGCCCGGCATCACGCGCCAGAAGATCGAGAAGATCGGCATGCATTCGAGCGACACGGCGCAGCTGTTCTTTGACAACGTGCGCGTACCCCAGCGCAACCTGATTGGCCAGGAAGGCGCGGGCTTCATGTTCCAGATGCTGCAGTTCCAGGAAGAGCGCCTGTACGGCGCGGCCGGCTGCCTGCGCTCGCTCGACAAGCTGATCGACCGGACCATCGAATACACCCGCCAGCGCCAGACCTTCGGCCAGCCCATTCTGAACAACCAGGTGGTGCACTTTCGCCTGGCTGAGCTGCGCACCGAGGTCGAAGCGTTGCGTGCCCTCACCTACCGCGCCGTGGAGTCCTATGTCTCCGGCAAGGACGTCACCAAACTCGCTTCCATGGCCAAGCTCAAAGCCGGGCGCCTCTCGCGCGAAGTGGCCGACAGCTGCCTGCAGTACTGGGGCGGCATGGGCTTCACTGCCGACAACCCCATCTCGCAGGCCTACCGCGACAGCCGACTCATCTCCATCGGCGGCGGTGCTGACGAAATCATGCTGGGGATCATCTGCAAGCTCGAAGGCACGCTGCCCGAAAGGAAGTGAGCAACCCCCTGCGGCGCTGCGCGCCTTCCCCCTTCTCTTGCATCGCTGCGCGATGCGCAAGGGGGACGCCCCCAGCGCCCGTATTGGAGGGTACTGGCGGCCCTTGCGCGGGAGCCGCTGGCTTGGGCCGCGCCCATTTCATAGGCCGCGGGTAGTGCACCGCAGAGTGAATTACAGATATCAAAGGTCACCATTTGCTATGAAAACGGAAGCTATTACCGCTTTAAATACGGGCGCTGTGCTCGAAATTACCTTGAATCGCCCCGAGGTGCGCAACGCCATGTCTTTGGCCATGGTGGGTGAGTTGCGCCAAGCGCTTGCGCAGGCCGAATCCACGGTAGGCACGGCACAGGCCATCCGCGTGGTGGTGCTGCGCGGTGCGGGTGGGCATTTCTGCGCCGGGGGCGACCTCAAGGACATGGCAGCGGCCCGCATGCGCACCTTGCAGAACGCGGGCGACGCTGCCGATCCCATTGCCCACGTGAACGCCGAATTTGGCCACCTCTGCGCGGCGTTTGCCAACACCCCGCTGGCGCTAGTGGTGGTGCTGGAGGGCACGGTGATGGGCGGTGGCTTTGGTCTGGCCTGCGTGGCCGATGTGGCGATTGCCACTGAGACCGCCCGCTTCCGACTGCCCGAAACGTCGCTCGGCGTGGTGCCCGCGCAGATTGCACCTTTTCTCGTCGAACGGCTGGGCTACTCGCAGGCCAAGCGCCTGGCCGTGACCGGCGGGCGGCTCGATGCAGCCCAGGCATTGGCCATGGGCCTGGTGCACCAGCAGGTGGCGACAGGCGAAGTGGATGCCGCAGTGCAAGCCGTGTTGGCCAACATCCTGGCCTGCGCGCCCGGTGCGTTGGCGGCCACCAAGGCGCTGATGGCCAAGGCCCGCTGGAGCGCTCCCGCCGATTTGGTGGACGAAGCCGCCGCCATCTTCTCGCGCGCCGTGCAGGGCCCCGAGGGCCAGGAAGGCACGAGCGCATTTCTGCAAAAACGCAAACCAAACTGGGTTCCGGCATGAGTTTTTCAAAAATACTGATTGCAAACCGGGGTGACCAGCCGCGCAGCGGCGCAGCGGCGAAGCCAAATTGCCTGGTGCGCGCAGCGCACACAGGCGGTTTCTCCGCGATAGGGGCACGACATGTTTAAGAAGATCCTCATTGCGAATCGCGGAGAAATCGCCTGCCGGGTCATCCGCACAGCCCGCGCACTCGGCTACCGCACCGTCGCCGTGTATTCCGACGCCGATGCCCAGGCGCCCCACGTAGCGCTGGCCGATGAGGCCGTGCGCATCGGCCCGGCGCCAGCGGCCGAGTCCTACCTGAAATTCGACGCCATCCTCGGCGCCTGCCGGGCTACCAAAGCCGATGCGCTGCACCCCGGTTATGGCTTTCTGAGCGAAAACGCCGCCTTTGCGCAGGCGTGTTCTGACGCCGGGGTGCTGTTCATCGGCCCGCCCCCCTCGGCGATTGAAGCCATGGGCGACAAGGCCCTGGCCAAGCAACGCATGATCGAGGCCGGTGTGCCCTGCGCGCCAGGCTACCTGGGCCAGGACCAGAGCGATGCCACGCTGGTCGCAGAGGCCCGGAAGCTGGGCTACCCCTTGCTGGTCAAGGCGGTGGCAGGCGGCGGTGGGCGCGGTATGCGCCTGGTACGCCAGGACGGCGAACTGCAAGCCGGCATTGAAGGCGCGCGGCGCGAAGCCACCAGCGCTTTTGGCGACGGCACGCTGATGCTCGAACGCCTGATCGAAGGCGGCCGCCACATCGAAATCCAGGTCTTTGCCGACGCGCACGGCAACGCCGTGCACCTGGGCGAGCGTGACTGCACGGCGCAGCGCCGCCGCCAGAAAGTGATCGAAGAAGCGCCCTCCCCCATCGTCTCGCCGCAGATGCGTGCGCAGATGGGCGCAGACGCCGTGGCCGCCGCCCTGGCCGTGGGCTACCGGGGTGCGGGCACGGTGGAGTTCATCGTGGACAGCGAGAACCGCTACTACTTCCTGGAAATGAACACCCGCCTGCAGGTGGAGCACCCGGTGACCGAATGCATCACCGGCCTGGATCTGGTGGAGTGGCAGCTGCGCGTGGCGGCGGGCGAGCCCCTGCCGCTGCAGCAGCAGGACGTTCAACTGAGCGGCCACGCGATTGAGGTACGACTCTACGCCGAGGACCCCTACAACGGCTTTGCTCCCCAGACCGGCCCGGTGCAGTTCTGGCGCCCAGAGCTCGCACTGGCAGGCCGCGCGCGGGGGCAATGCGCCTATGGCGAAGTGCGCATCGACGCGGGCATCCAGGAGGGTGGCGAGATCACCCCTTGGTACGACCCCATGGTGGCCAAGCTGATTGCACACGGCCGCGACCGCAACGACGCCATCCGCCGCCTGATGGCAGCTCTGGAGGACAGCCCGCTGCTGGGCGTGCGCAACAACGCACGCTTCCTGCGAGACCTGCTGGACCACCCCGACTTTCGCGCAGCGCGCATGCACACCGCCACCATCGACCAGTGGATGCAGGACGGCGAGCCACTGCTGCAAGCGCCACAAGCGGATGCCCATACCTGGGCCCTGGCCGCCGCAGCACTGGTAGCGCAAACCTCGGACGCCTTCCGGCCCGGCAGCGTGGCCGCCTGGAGCACCACGTTGAGCCTGCAAGGCACGACCGAGAGCCAGGCCGTGCGCATCCGTCCTCACGGTACCCAGGTGACGGTGGAACTGGCCAGCGGCGAAGCCTTCGACTTTGAGCACATCGCCTTGCAAGGCCAGCGCCTGCACTACCGCCAAGGCGGCATGCAGCGACAGGCCCTGTGCTCGCTGCAAAACGGCCAAGTGACGCTGGCTCTGGGCGCTGCGGTGTTTGTGTTCGAAGAGCAATCAGCTTTCCCGCAAACCGACCAGGCCCTTGACCCGCGCAAACTGCGCTCGCCCGTGGCAGGCACGATCTGCGCCATCTCCGTGGCCGTGGGCGACCAGGTCAAGGCAGGCCAGCCCCTGCTCTGCGTAGAGGCCATGAAGATGGAAATGTGGCTCAGCGCCCGGGCGGACGGCACCGTCACCGCCCTGCACACCGCGCTCAAAGGCAGCGTGGCTGCAGGCAGCGTGCTGGCAGAACTTGAACTCACCAACGAAGAGACCACGCCATGAGCAACAACAAAGCCATCCTGACCTGCGCCCTCACCGGCGTGCTGACCAATCCCCAGCAGCACCCTGTTCCCGTCACGCCCGAGCAGATGGCCGCGCAGGCGCGCCAGGCGTTCGATGCCGGTGCGTCCATCATGCATGTGCACATCCGCTCCCAGCAGGAAGGCATGGGCCACATGCCCAGCTGGGACCCGGATGTGGCGCAGGAAGTGGTGGACGCCATCCGCCAAGCCTGTCCCGGCGTCATCATCAACCTGACCACGGGCGTCATCGGCAAGGACATCAGCGGGCCGCTCGACTGCATCCGCCGCGTGCGCCCCGAGATTGCCGCCTGCAACGCCGGCAGCCTGAACTACCTCAAGCTCAAGGAAGACGGCAGCTGGGCCTGGCCGCCCATGGTGTTCGACAACCCGGTGGCCAAGGTGCAGCAGTTCCTCGACGTGATGCAGGAATGCGGCACGCACCCCGAGTTCGAGTGCTTCGACGTGGGCATCGTGCGCTCGACCACCATGTACATCAAGAACGGCATGCTCAAACCCGAGATGGGGCGGCCGGAATACAACCTGGTGATGGGCGTGGCGTCGGGCATGCCCTGCGATGCGCGGCTACTGGAGCTGTTGCCCGAGTGGATGGCCCCCGGCGCCGTATGGCAGGCCACGCTGATCGGCCGCCAGGAGATCTGGCCCGTGCACCAGAAAACCGCCGACCTGGGCGGCATGCTGCGCACGGGCCTTGAAGACACGTTCTACCTGCCGGACGGCGGCCGCGCCAGCGGCAACGGCCCGCTGATCGAAGCCTTGGCGCAATGCGCGCGCAATGCGGGCCGCGATATCGCCTCGCCCGCCGAGGCACGGCAGATGCTTGGGCTGAAGGCCTGACAGCGCCGTCCAGGCCAAGGCCCCACAGAAGGGCCTGGCCCTGCGCGGCACTGCCGCAGCGGATTCCCACAAGAACGCGGAGACAAACGCATGTCCATCACCTACGCCCGAAACGCCCCCCTGGCACCCAGCGACAGCCGGTTTGTCAGCATCCCTGAGCGCCTGATGCGGACGGCGGCACGCCAACCCACCCAAGCTGCGTACCACGTGCGCGATGCCGCTGGCTGGCAGCCGACGTCGTGGGAAGCCTATGCCGCGCAAGTACGCCAGGCGGCCCGCGCCCTGGTCGCGCTGGGCGTGCAGCCGGGCGATGCCGTGTGCATCCTGGGCTTCAACCGGCCGGAATGGACCACCATGGACCTGGCCGCCATGATGGTGGGCGGCGCGGCTGCCGGCATCTACTGGAGCAGCGCGGCCAACGAAATCGCCTACATCGTCGAACACAGCGGCTGCACGGTACTGCTGGTGGAAAACGCACAGCAGTGGCAGAAGGCAGCGTGCGAACCGCAGGCACTGGCCAGCCTGCGCGCCACAGTGATGATGCGCAGGGCCCCGACCGAAGCCCCGGCGCAGGCGCCCGCAGGCGTCAGCCCGCCAATGACCTGGGAGGCCTTCATGGCGCTGGGCGCCAGTTTGGAGCACGATGCCGAGGTGCAGCGGCGCCTGGACGCCATCCAGCAGAGCGATATCGGCACGCTGATCTACACCTCGGGCACCACGGGCCACCCCAAAGCCGTAGAGCTGAGCCACGCCAACCTGAGCTGGACCTCCGCCGGACTCTCGGCGGCGTTCGCGGTGACGCCACAAGACCGTTTGATTTCCTACCTGCCGTTGGCCCACGTAGCCGAGCAGATGGGGGCCATCTGCAACCACGTGCTGGCGGGCTACCAGGTCTATTTCGCCAGCTCGCTGGAAACCCTGGGCGAACACTTGCAGGAGGTGCATCCCACCATCTTCTTCGGCGTACCCCGTGTCTGGGAAAAGATGCAGGCGGCCATTACCAGCAAGCTGAACGCTGCCACCGGCACCAAGGCCGCCCTGGCAGGCTGGGCGCTGCGTGCCGGGCGCGACTGGCATGCCAAGGCATTGCAAGGACAGGAGCCCGGCGCCTGGCTGGACATGAAAAAGCGGCTGGCGGGCAAGCTGGTGCACAAAAAAGTGCAACAGGCGCTGGGATTCGACCAGGCGCGCATCCTGCTCTCGGGCGCCGCACCGATCTCCGTGGAGAACCTGCAGTTTTTCACCAGCCTGGATTTGCTCATCGGTGAGGTCTACGGCCAATCCGAAGACAGCGGCCCCACCGCCATCAGCCTGCCGGGCTTCATCCGCATTGGGGCCGCAGGCAAGCCCCTGCCCGGCGTGCAGGTGCGCATTGCCGACGACGGCGAAATCCTCGTCAAAGGACCGAATGTGTTTGTGGGCTACAAAGGCCGGCCGGAAGCCACGGCCGAGACCCTGCAGGACGGCTGGCTGCACAGCGGCGATCTGGGCCGCATCGACAAAGACGGTTTTATCTACGTCACTGGCCGCAAGAAAGACCTGCTCATCACCTCGGGCGGCAAGAACATTTCGCCAGGCAACATCGAGGCCGACCTGATGAATCTGCCCCTGGTGGAGCACGCCATCGTGGTGGGCGATTCGCGCCACTACCTGGCCGCGTTGCTCACGCTCACACCCGACGTGCTGCGCGATTTTGCACAGCAGCGCGGTCTGGCCGGCGGGCTGGAAGCCTGGTGCCGCAGCGCCGAAGTGCGTGCGGAACTGCAACGCGGCTTGGATACCGTGAACACCCGGCAGGCGCGCGTTGCGCAGGTGCGCAAGTTCAGCGTGATTGCGGATGCGCTTTCCATCGACAACGGCTGCCTCACCCCCACGCAGAAAATCCGCCGCAACGTGGTGCAGCGGCAGTACGCAGCAGAAATCGACGCGCTGTACCGCGACGAGGCGGTGGGCTAAACCTTGGCCACACCTTGCCGGCCGCTGTATATCCACAGCCCGATGCCAGCCAGGACCATGGGCACGCACAGCCACTGGCCCATGCTCATGCCCAGCGACAGCAGGCCGAGGTAGCTGTCGGGTTCGCGGAAATATTCGGCCGCAAAGCGCAGCACGCCGTAGCCGATGAGGAAGGCCGCCGCCACCCGGCCGCGCGGCCGCTCGTGCCGCGCAAACAGCCACAGCAGCACGAACAGCAGCAGGCCTTCGAGCAGGACCTGGTAGATCTGCGAGGGGTGGCGTGGCAGCATGGAGCCGCTTTGCGGGAACACCATGCCCCAGGGCAAATCGGGGCTGGAAAAGCGCCCCCAGAGTTCGCCATTGATGAAGTTGCCAATCCGCCCCGCCGCCAAGCCAGTGGGCACGCAGGGTGCAACGAAGTCGGCCACTTCCAGCCAAGGGCGCTTGCGCGAATGGGCGAACCAGACCATCGAGGCAATCACGCCCAGCAAGCCGCCATGAAAGCTCATGCCGCCCTGCCAGATGGCAAAAATCTCCAGCGGGTGGCTGGCGTAGTAGCCTGGCTTGTAAAACAGGCAGTAACCCAGGCGCCCGCCCAGCACGACACCGACGACGCCCAGAAACAGGATGTCTTCCACGTCCTTGCGCGTCCAGGCGCGCGTGCCGGTCATCGAAGCAAAGGGCTCATGGCGCAGCCGCAGCGTACCTAGCCACATAAACAAGCCGAACGCGGCAAGGTAGGTCAGGCCGTACCAATGAATGGCGATCGGACCGAGTTGCAGCGCAACGGGGTCAATGTGTGGGTAGGTCAGCATAGTGAGCGGAGCATACCGCGAAAAATGTAGTTAAATTGGCTGCTAGCGCTTATGAGATAAGCGCTAGCAGCTATTTATTTGGGAGCAATCTAGTGTTTTGGGTGCTCAATCTTCCAGCAACGACAGGTCGCGCACGGCGCCCTTGTCGGCCGACATCACCAGCTTGGCATAGGCCTTGAGCGCGCTGGATACCTTGCGCGGGCGCGGCTGGGCCGGCTTCCAGCCCTTGGCGTCCTGCTCGGCACGGCGCCTGGCCAGTTCTTCGTCAGACACCAGCACATTGATGCTGCGGTTCGGAATGTCAATACGAATGCGGTCGCCCGTGCGCACCAGGCCAATGGCGCCACCGGCCGCCGCTTCCGGCGAGCAGTGGCCAATGGACAGGCCGGAGGTGCCGCCGGAGAACCGCCCATCGGTCAGCAACGCGCAGGCCTTGCCCAGGCCCTTGGACTTGATGTAGCTCGTGGGATAGAGCATCTCCTGCATGCCGGGGCCGCCCTTGGGCCCTTCGTAGCGGACCACGACCACGTCTCCGGCCTTGACCTTGTCGTCCAGGATGTGGGCCACGGCTTCGTCCTGCGACTCGACCACATGCGCCGGGCCCTCGAACACCAGCAGCGCATCGTCCACGCCCGCCGTCTTGACCACGCAGCCGTTCAGGGCGATGTTGCCGGTCAGCACGGCCAGCCCTCCTTCTTGCGAGAAGGCGTGCTCGCCCGAGCGAATGCAACCCTGGGCGCGGTCCAGATCCAGGCTGGGCCAGCGGGCGTTCTGGCTGAAGGCCACTTGGGTAGGAATACCGCCTGGACCGGCCAGGTAGAAGGTTTTGACCGCATCCGACGGGTTGCGGGCAATGTCCCATTCGTCCAGCGCGTCTTTCATGGTCTTTGCATGCACCGTCGATGTGTCGGTATGCAGCTTGCCGGCGCGATCCAGCTCGCCCAGGATGGCCATGATGCCGCCAGCGCGGTGCACATCTTCGACGTGGTACTTGTCGGTGTTGGGCGCCACTTTGCACAGTTGTGGCACGGCGCGCGAGAGTCGGTCGATGTCCGCCATCGTGAAATCGATTTCCGCCTCCTGGGCGATGGCGAGGATGTGCAGGATGGTGTTGGTCGAGCCGCCCATGGCGATGTCCAGTGCCATGGCATTCTCAAACGCCTTGAACCCCATGGAGCGCGGCAGCACGCTGGCGTCATCATCCTGGTAATAGCGTTTGCACAGGTCGACGACCAAACGGCCGGCGCGCTTGAACAACTCCTCGCGGTCGGCGTGCGTGGCCACCAAGGTGCCGTTGCCTGGGAGCGAGAGCCCCAGCGCCTCCGTCAGGCAGTTCATGGAATTGGCGGTAAACATGCCCGAGCACGAACCGCAGGTGGGGCACGCCGAGCGCTCGACTTCGGCCAGGTCGGCAGCGGACACCTTGTCGTCCGCCGCCATCACCATGGCGTCGATCAGGTCGAGCTTTCTGACCGTGATCGAACGGGTCGCGGGCGTGGCCGACTGCACCTTGCCCGCTTCCATCGGGCCGCCGGAGACAAACACCACGGGGATGTTGAGCCGCATGGCGGCCATCAGCATGCCGGGGGTGATCTTGTCGCAGTTGGAGATGCACACCATGGCGTCGGCGCAGTGCGCGTTCACCATGTATTCCACCGAATCGGCAATGATGTCGCGGCTGGGCAGCGAATACAGCATGCCGTCGTGGCCCATGGCGATGCCATCGTCCACGGCAATGGTGTTGAACTCCTTGGCGACCCCACCCGCCGCCTCAATCTCGCGTGCCACCATTTGGCCCAGGTCTTTCAGGTGCACATGGCCGGGCACAAACTGCGTGAAGGAGTTGACCACGGCGACGATAGGCTTGCTGAAATCATCGTCTTTCATGCCAGTGGCGCGCCACAGGGCACGGGCGCCAGCCATGTTGCGGCCAGCGGTGGAGGTCTTGGAGCGATAAGCGGGCATCGTTGAGTCGGGCAAATGGTTACTAAAAGGTCGCGTTTAATTATCCCCCAGCCCTTCACGCGCTTTTGCTGCGTCGGGCAAGCTCCGCTGCTGCGTTGGACGCAGCTTGCATCGGGCTAAGCTCCCACTTCCACGACAAAGGCAATCCATGAGCGACGACAAAACCACGCCCCCCCGGCCCATGAACGAACGCAGCGCGCACATCACGCAGGGCAAGTCGCGCGCACCGAATCGCTCCATGTACTACGCCATGGGCTACCAGGAGTCCGATTTCTCCAAACCCATGGTGGGGGTTGCCAACGGCCACAGCACCATCACACCCTGCAACTCGGGCCTGCAAAAGCTGGCCGATGCCGCCATCGAAGGCATTGAGGAAGCGGGCGGCAACGCCCAGGTGTTCGGCACACCCACCATCTCCGACGGGATGGCCATGGGCACCGAGGGCATGAAGTACAGCCTGGTGAGCCGCGAAGTCATCAGCGACTGCATCGAAACCTGCGTCCAGGGCCAATGGATGGACGGTGTGGTCGTCATCGGCGGCTGCGACAAGAACATGCCCGGCGGCCTGATGGGCATGCTGCGCGCCAACGTTCCGTCCATCTTCGTCTACGGCGGCACCATCCTGCCGGGGCGCTACCAAGGCAAAGACCTGAACATCGTCAGCGTGTTCGAGGCCGTGGGTGAGAACGCAGCAGGCAAGCTGAGCGACCACGATCTGCACGAAATCGAGCTGCGCGCCATCCCAGGCACGGGCAGCTGCGGCGGCATGTACACGGCCAACACCATGTCCAGCGCGTTTGAAGCGCTGGGCATCAGCCTGCCCTATTCCAGCACCATGGCCAACCCGCACGACGAAAAGCGCAATTCGGCCAAGGAATCCGCCAAGGTGCTTGTCGAGGCGATCCGAAAGAACATCAAGCCGCGCGACATCGTCACACGCAAGAGCATCGAGAACGCGGTCGCCGTCATCATGGCCATTGGCGGTTCGACCAACGCGGTGCTGCACTTCCTTGCCATCGCACACACGGCAGATGTCGAATGGACCATTGACGACTTCGAGCGGATCCGTCAAAAGACGCCGGTACTCTGCGACCTCAAGCCCAGCGGGCAATACCTGGCAGTGGACCTGCATCAGGCAGGGGGCATCCCACAGGTCATGAAAATGCTGCTCAATGCCGGCCTGCTGCACGGCGACTGTCTGACGATCAGCGGCCAGACCATTGCCGAAGTGCTCAAGGACGTACCCGACGCGCCACGCGCCGACCAAAACGTGATTCGCCCCATCGACCAGCCCATGTATGCGCAAGGACACCTGGCGATCTTGAAAGGCAACCTCAGTCCCGAAGGCGCGGTGGCCAAGATCACCGGGCTCAAGAACCCGGTCATCACAGGTCCAGCGCGTGTGTTTGACGACGAACAATCCGCACTACAGGCCATTCTCGAAGGCAAGATTGTCGCCGGCGACGTCATGGTGCTGCGCTACCTCGGCCCCAAGGGCGGTCCCGGCATGCCGGAAATGTTGGCGCCTACCGGCGCGTTGATCGGCGAGGGCCTGGGCGAGAGCGTAGGACTGATCACCGATGGGCGCTTTTCCGGTGGCACCTGGGGCATGGTTGTCGGCCACGTGGCGCCGGAAGCAGCCGCTGGCGGCACCATTGCCTTTGTGCACGAAGGCGACTCCATCACCATCGATGCGCACCAACTGATTTTGGAGCTCAACGTCTCCGACGCTGAAATCGCCCAACGCCGCGCACTCTGGACGGCACCGGCGCCCCGCTACCGGCGTGGGGTGCAAGCCAAATTTGCCTTCAACGCCGCCAGCGCCAGCAAGGGCGCTGTGCTCGACAACTACTGAAAGTACGACGGCCTGGAGCGCTTTTCCGGGCAGCTACAGTCGAAAAAAAGCGCCTGGGTTTTCTCAGGCGCTTTTTGCTCAAAGCAATGCCGCCAGTCAGCGCGGCCGGCGCGGCCGCATGCCCATGGCTTCCTTGTTGCGATCAATCCGCTCCTGCTTGCGCTGGTCCATCTTTTCCATGGCTTTACGTTTCGTATAGCCCGTGCTGTCAGCCCAGGCCCACCATAGAAGCGTTACAGCAAAGGGGGACAGTACCCACCACCAGGACCATGCGGCGACGGGGCCGATCTCAAGATATTTCAAGAGGCAGAGCAGGATACCAAGGCCAAGCGTGTACATGATGTTCCTCAATAGTGCAGATCATATTCCCCATTAAAGGCCATCGAGTCATTACAATCCACGTTGCAGCAATGTAACCCAACGAAGGAACTACCACCATGATGAAACGCACTCTGCTCGCATTAGCGCTCACCTTGACCGTTGCCGGCCCGGCCATGGCGAACGAGGCACTTGCCAAATCCAAGAACTGCATGGCTTGCCATTCGATCGACAAGAAAGTCGTCGGTCCAGCCTACAAGGATGTGGCCAAGAAGTTCGCGGGCCAGAAGGACGCCGTGGACATGCTGGCGAACGCCATCATCAAGGGCAGCAAAGGTGTCTGGGGCCCCGTGCCCATGCCGGCCAACACGCAGGTCAGCGCAGCCGAAGCCAAAGAACTCGCCACCTGGGTGATGTCACTGAAATAAGCGTCCGCCGCGCCTCAGGGCGCTTTGGATTGCGGCACGGCCGCCCTGCTGACGCAGGGTGGCCGTATTTTTTGTTTGTTCGCTTTTCTTACTCCAGAACGCGTCGTGGCAGATGGAGTTGATTTTCCAGCTGTCCCCAATAGGCTGCAGTGGAGTTGTCCGACTCGTTGGCACGCGCCAGCAGGCGCGATTCCAGGGTTTCAATGCGCTCCATCAGGGCGGCATGGGTTTGCTGGCTCTGGGTTTGCAGAAAGGCCTTCATTTCCGTGAAGCGCGACGCCTCGGCCTTGTCGGCCAGCTCGCGCTGCACCTGCATCTCTTTGCCGTGGCGCCGTGTTTCCATCAGCACCGAGCCTTGCAGCCACAGCACATAGGCCAACGCAAACGCTGCCAGCAAGGCGGTCAATGCCAGCATCACAACGCCCAGAGGCGCATCCACCGTAGCCAGCCCCAACGACATGGGTACGGACATGGCCAGGGCATTCCAGTTCAACACGGCAAGCGCAGCAATCGCCACCACCGTCAGGGTGAGCAAGAGAGATCGAAGATTCATGGGGTCCTCGCAGTCGTCTACAGGAGTGCCACACGCAGGAATTGCGTGTCTACGAGGTTGTACCCGATTCGCGCACCAAACAATACGCTTTAGCGTGCGACCGGATGGATTTCTTACAGACGGGGTTTTTTGATTCATTGGTTTCAACCAATGGTTCCAAACGGGCCAGATTGTGTGGCCACATCACGTCGCTGAGCGACATGAGTGTCCCCAAACCCCGCAAGCGCTTTGCGCTGGCGCCTGACGGCGCCTTCTGGATCAATTGGTTTCAGCCAATTGATCCAGCTGAGCCAGATTTTGTGGCCACATCACGTCGCTGCGCGACATGAGTGTCCCCAAACCCCGCAAGCGCTTCGCGCTGGCGCCCGATGGCGCCTTCTGGATCAATTGGTTTCAGCCAATTGATCCAGAATTGCGGGGTTTTCCAGCGTGCTGGTGTCCTGGGTGATGGCTTCGCCCTTGGCGATGGAGCGCAGCAGGCGGCGCATGATCTTGCCACTGCGGGTCTTCGGCAGGTTGTCGCCGAAGCGGATGTCCTTGGGCTTGGCGATGGGGCCGATCTCCTTGGCTACCCAGTCGCGCAGTTCCTTCGCAATCTGCTTGGCCTCCTCGCCCGTAGGACGGCTGCGCTTCAAGACCACGAAGGCGCAAATCGCCTCGCCGGTGACATCGTCGGGGCGCCCTACCACGGCGGCTTCGGCGACCAGGTCGGTCTTGGCAACCAGAGCCGATTCGATTTCCATCGTGCCCATGCGGTGGCCGGAAACGTTGAGGACGTCGTCGATGCGGCCGGTGATACGGAAGTAGCCGCGATCCGCAGAACGGACGGCGCCATCGCCGGCGAGGTAGGTCTTGCCGCCCATCTCATCGGGGAAATAGCTTTTTTTGAAACGCTCCGGGTCGCCCCAGATGGTACGGATCATGCTCGGCCAGGGCCGCTTGATGACCAGCATGCCGCCAGAGCCGTTGGGGATATCGTTTCCGGTTTCGTCTACGATGGCGGCCATGATGCCTGGCAGCGGCAGCGTGCAGCTACCGGGAACCAGCGGCGTGGCGCCGGGCAGCGGGGTGATGACATGGCCGCCGTTTTCTGTTTGCCAGAACGTGTCGATCACGGGGCAGCGCTCGCCGCCGACGTTCTTGTAGTACCACATCCAGGCTTCCGGGTTGATGGGCTCGCCCACGCTGCCCAGAATGCGCAGACTCGACAGATCCGAACGCGCAGGGTGCACCGCCGGATCGGCCTCGGCCGCTTTGATCAGGGAGCGGATGGCGGTGGGGGCCGTGTAGAACACCGTGCACTTGTGGCGCTCGATCATCTGCCAGAAGCGGCCGGCGTTCGGGTAGGTGGGAATGCCTTCAAAAATGATCTGCGTGGCGCCGGCTGCCAATGGCCCATAGGTCACATAGGTGTGGCCGGTGATCCAGCCAATATCGGCCGTGCACCAGAAGACGTCGCTGGGCTGAATGTCGAAGGTCCACTCCATGGTCACTTTGGCCCACATCAGGTAGCCGGCGGTGCTGTGCTGCACCCCCTTGGGCTTTCCGGTGGAGCCTGAGGTATAGAGGATGAACAGCGGATGTTCGGCGCCCACCGCGACGGGCTCGCAGCGATCCGACTGAGCCTCCATCGCCTGACTGAACGTCAAGTCGCGTCCGGCGACCATATTGCAGGCGGTCTTGGTGCGCTCGTACACCAGCACATTGCGCACGCTGTCGCAATTGCCCATGGCCAGCGCCTCGTCAATGATATTTTTGAGAGGCAGCTCTTTGCCGCCGCGCAGCTGCGCATTGGCGGTGATGATGACACTCGCGCCCACGTCAATCACGCGTTCGTGCACCGCCTTTGCCGAGAAACCGCCAAAAACCACGCTGTGGATGGCGCCAAGGCGTGCGCAGGCCTGCATCGCCACCACACCTTCGATGGTCATCGGCATGTAAATCAGCACACGGTCGCCCTTGACCACACCGAGCGCCTTCAGCGCATTGGCGAAGCGGCTGACGCGGCCCAGCAGTTCCTTGTAGGTGACGCGCGTGACGGAGCCGTCGTCGGCCTCAAAAATGATGGCGGTCTTGTTTTCGACAGCCGTTCCAATGTGGCGATCCAGGCAGTTCGCAGACGCGTTGAGTTCGCCATCGGCGTACCAGTGATAGAACGGCGCCTCGGATTCGTCCAGGGTCTGCGTGAAAGGCTTGGTCCACTGCAGGTGCTCGCGGCCGAGCCGCGCCCAGAAACCTTCGTAGTCTGCCGCCGCTTCGGCGCACAAGGCCTCATAAGCAGCCATGCCCGAAATGCGCGCGGCTTTTACCGCCGCTTCGCTTGGGGGAAAGACACGGTTTTCGACGAGAGTGGATTCAATGGCAGACGAAGGCGCGCTCATGGGGGAAGTCTCCTGAAAGTCATGGGATGGCTCCCGCCAATGTCGACGCTGGCACTTACAACGCACTGACGGGCCCGGTTGGCCCGCGCTTGCCTCTACAGGGCGAGCCGTGCGCGAGCTGCCTGGTATTGTGCGCGCAAGCGTTCCACCAGAACAGCGGTGCCGGTGATCTCCGTGACGGCACCGATGCCTTGGCCGCAGCCCCAGATATCCTTCCAGGCCTTCTTGGCGTCGCCACCAAAATTCATCTTGCTCGGATCGGACTCGGGCAAATGCTCAGGGTCCATACCGGCAGCGCGGATCGAGGCGGCCAGGTAATTGCCATGCACGCCAGTGAACAAGTTGCTGTAGACGATGTCGTCGGAGTTGCCATCCACGATCGCCTGCTTGTAAGCGTCGCTGGCGCGCGCCTCCTCGGTGGCGATGAAGGCTGAGCCGATATAGGCGAAATCGGCGCCCATGGCCTGGGCGGCCAGCACAGCATCGCCCGTGGCAATGGCGCCGCTGAGGGCGACGGGGCCGTCAAACCACTGGCGGATTTCCTGAATCAGTGCGAATGGACTTTTGACCCCCGCGTGGCCACCGGCCCCCGCCGCAACTGCAATCAGGCCGTCAGCGCCCTTCTCGATCGCCTTGTGGGCAAACCTGTTGTTGATGATGTCGTGCAGCACCACACCGCCCCAGCTGTGCACGGCCTGGTTGACGTCCTCGCGCGCGCCCAGGCTGGTAATCACTATCGGCACCTTGTACTTGGCGCAGACCTGCATGTCGTGCTCCAGACGGTCGTTGCTCTTGTGCACGATCTGGTTGATGGCAAATGGCGCCGCAGGCTGCTCCGGGTGCGCCTTGTTCCAGGCGGCCAGGGTCTCGGTGATCTCGGCCAGCCACTCGTCCAGCTGCTCGGCCGGGCGCGCATTGAGCGCCGGCATCGAACCCACAATGCCGGCCTGGCATTGCGCAATGACGAGCTTGGGATTGCTGACAATGAACAGCGGCGCGCCAATGACTGGAAGCGAGCGATTTTGCAAAACAGGTGGAAGCTTGGACATGGCACTCAAAAATTTGATAAAAAACAGGCTCTAGCGCTTATCCAACAAGCGCTAATTGCTATTAATTAAATAGCAAGACCCGGTTCAGAAAGCATCCAGGGCCAGCTCGGTCACGCTGCCTGCGCCGGCCACGATGGCGTCGCGCATTCCGGGAATGCTGCTCAGCACATGGTCGGCGTAGAACTGTGCGGTCACTATCTTGGCCTGCATGAAGGCCGTGTCCTGTCCCTTCTGCAACAGCGCATCGGCCACCAGCAGCGAGCGCGCCAATTGCCAGCCGGCCACCAAGCGGCCCGCCAGCAGCAAGTACGGGACGCTGCCGGCAAAGACGGCGTTGGGGGACGACTTGCCGTGCTTGACGACGAACTCCACCACGTCAAGGTAGGCCAGGCGCGCCGTCTCAAGCCGCGCCGCCACCGTTTGCGCAGCGCCGCTGCTGTTGGCATGCAAGGCCGCCTCGGTCTGCTCGATCTGCGCGGCAATGGCGCGGGCCACAGCCCCGCCGTCGCGCGCCGTCTTGCGGCCCACCAGGTCGTTGGCCTGGATGGCGGTGGTGCCCTCGTAGATGGTGAGAATGCGCGCGTCGCGGTAATACTGCGCGGCGCCGGTTTCCTCGATGAAGCCCATGCCACCGTGCACCTGCACGCCCATGCTGGTCACGTCGATGCTCATGTCGGTGCTGTAGCCCTTGACCAGCGGCACCATGAATTCGTAGAAGGCCGCGCTGTCCTTGCGCACCTGCGCATCGGCATGGTGGTGGGCAGCGTCGTACGCGGCCGCCGCCACGGTGGCCATGGCGCGGCAGCCCTCGGTGTGGGCGCGCATGGTCATGAGCATGCGGCGCACGTCGGGGTGGTGAATGATGGTGGCGCTCTCCTTCATGCTGCCATCCACGGGCCGGCTCTGCACGCGCTCGCGTGCGTAGGCCACGGCCTTCTGGTAGGCGCGCTCGGCAATGGCAATGCCCTGCATGCCGACGGCGTAGCGCGCGGCGTTCATCATGATGAACATGTACTCGAGGCCGCGGTTCTCCTCACCGACGAGGTAGCCCACAGCGCCTGCGTTGTCGCCAAACTGCAGTACCGCGGTCGGGCTGGCCTTGATGCCCAGCTTGTGCTCGATGCTGACGCAATGCGCGTCGTTGCGCGCGCCCAGACTGCCATCGGCGTTCACCATGAACTTGGGCACCACAAACAGGCTGATGCCTTTCACGCCTTCCGGCGCGCCCTGCACACGGGCCAGCACCAGATGGACGATGTTCTCGGCCATGTCGTGCTCACCGTAGGTGATGAAAATCTTGGTGCCGAACACCTTGTAGGTTCCGTCGCCCTGAGGCTCGGCGCGGGTGCGCACCAGCGCCAGGTCAGAGCCCGCCTGTGGCTCGGTGAGGTTCATGGTGCCGGTCCACTCGCCGGTCACCAGTTTTTCCAGGTAGGTCGCCTTCAACGCGTCGCTGCCTGCTGTCAGCAAGGCCTCGATGGCGCCATCGGTCAGCAACGGGCACAGCGCAAAACTCATGTTGGCGCTGTTGATCATTTCAATGCAGGCCGCGCCAATGGTCTTGGGCAGGCCTTGGCCGCCAAAATCCTGCGGGTGCTGCAGACCCTGCCAGCCGCCTTCGGTGTACTGACGGTACGCATCTTTGAAACCGGGCGTGGTCTTCACCGCGCCGTCCTTGAGCGCGGAAGGATTCTGATCACCCTCCCAGTTCAGCGGCGCCAGCACGCCCTCGGCCAGTTTGGCGCACTCCTCAAGCACGGCCTGGGCGGTATCCAGGCCCGCGTCTTCGAAACCGGGCAGCTGTGCTACCTGGTCGATTTGTGCCAAATGCTCGATGGCAAACAGCATGTCTTTGATGGGGGCTTGGTAGGACATAAGCGGAGTCTGTAGGAAGGGTCAATGAAGTGATTGGTACAGGGGGTACAGCTCGGTTTCCTCGCGGCGAATCCGGTCGCCCAGCAGACGGCCGATCTCATGCAGGCTGGCGCGCGCCTCTTGAAAATCGATGGCGTCTTCGGCAGTGGCGCTATAGGTGTCGACAAAATGCACTGCGGCATCGCCAATGCCCTTCATTTCACTTTTGTAGTCATTCACCAACTGATAGCTACCGGCGTCGCCTCGGGTCTTGAATTCCTGGCGCAAAAAGGTGTACAGCCGGACGGCTTCCTCAAGCAGATGCGGAATCAACAGAGCTTTGAAGCCCTGGAGTTCCCGCTTGAACCCTGTCGCATCGTTCGCTTCAGCCGTTTTTTTCAGCACACCAAATGACTCCAGCAGCTGCCGGTGGTCGCCCACCAGCTGCGTGACCAAAGTGGAATGATGTTGAATGCCAGAAACCATGTGCCGCCTCCTAGAGGAAACAACTGCTCGGAGTGCAGGTGCATCGGGATCCTGCAGGCACCCGATGCACAGTAGACACAGAAAGCGCTGTTACAGCGCCTTGATCAGCTCGGGAATGGCGACGAACAAATCGGCTTCCAGACCGTAGTCGGCCACGCTGAAAATTGGCGCTTCGGCATCCTTGTTGATCGCGACGATCACTTTGGAATCCTTCATGCCGGCCAGGTGCTGGATCGCCCCTGAGATGCCGGCGGCAATATAGAGTTGCGGCGCGACGATCTTGCCGGTCTGGCCGACCTGCAGGTCGTTCGGCGCGTAGCCCGCGTCCACCGCAGCGCGGCTGGCGCCAATGGCAGCGCCCAGCTTGTCGGCCAGCGGGGTCATGACTTCGTCGAACTTTTCCTTGCTGCCCAATGCCCGGCCACCCGAGACGATGATCTTGGCGGCAGTCAGATCGGGGCGGTCGTTCTTGGCAATTTCGCTACCCACAAAGCTGCTCTTGCCTGCGTCTGCAACGGCATCGATCTTCTCGACGCTGGCGCTGCCACCGGTGGCGGCCGCTGCGTCAAAGCCGGTACCACGCACGGTGATGACTTTGGTCGCATCCTGGCTTTGCACCGTAGCAATGGCGTTGCCGGCGTAGATGGGACGCTCGAAGGTGTCGGGGCTGTCGACCTTGCTGATGTCGCTGATCTGCGCGACGTCCAGCTTGGCAGCGACGCGTGGCGCCACGTTCTTGCCGCCGGCGGTGGCGGCAAACAGGATGTGGCTGTAGTTGCTGGCAACAGCCAGCACCTGGGCAGCGACGTTCTCGGCCAGACCGTGCTCGAGCGCGGCGGCGTCGGCGTGCAGCACTTTGGTGACGCCGGCAATCTTGGCGGCGGCTTCGGCAGCGGGGCCGGCGTTGTGGCCGGCGACCAGAACGTGAACCTCACCGCCGCACTGGCTGGCAGCGGTCACGGTGTTGAAGGTGGCGCCCTTGAGGCTGGCGTTGTCGTGTTCGGCGATGACGAGTGTGGTCATTCTTGTTCTCCTTAGAGCACTTTGGCTTCGTTCTTGAGCTTGTCGACCAGGGTGGCCACGTCAGGCACCTTGATGCCGGCGCCACGCTTGGGCGGCTCGCTGACCTTGAGCGTCTTGAGGCGCGGCGTCACGTCGACACCGAGTTCTTCGGGCTTGAGGTTCTCAAGCGTCTTCTTCTTGGCCTTCATGATGTTGGGCAGCGTGACGTAGCGCGGCTCGTTCAGGCGCAGGTCGGTGGTGATGACCGCAGGCAGCCTGAGCGCGAGCGTCTCGGCGCCGCCGTCGATTTCACGCGTAACGCTGACTTTGTCTGCTGTGAGTTCCACCTTGCTGGCGAATGTCGCCTGCGGCCAGTCGCACAGGGCGGCGAGCATCTGGCCCACCTGATTGGCATCGTCGTCGATGGCTTGCTTGCCCAGAATGACAAGCTGGGGCTGCTCTTTGTCGACCAGCGCCTTGAGCAGCTTGGCGACGGCCAGGGGCTGCAACTCTTCGCTGGTTTCGACCAGGATGGCGCGATCGGCGCCAATGGCCATGGCGGTGCGCAGGGTTTCCTGGCACTGGGCGACGCCGCAGGAGACGGCGATGATTTCCGTGACCAGGCCTTTTTCCTTCAGGCGCACGGCTTCTTCGACGGCGATTTCATCGAACGGGTTCATGCTCATCTTGACGTTGGCAATGTCTACACCGCTGTTGTCCGATTTCACACGGACCTTGACGTTGTAGTCCACCACGCGCTTGACAGGGACCAAGACCTTCATTGCTGCGGCTCCTTAGAGTTGGTTGAATTGACGTTTACGTAAACCAGATCATTCTATGACGCGCATTCCCGCCGTTGAACGGAACCAGCGGCACACAAAAACGAACGATCGTGCTTTTTCAAATTATAGGGCACTTGTAGCCGCCTGTGCCGAGTCCGGTGGCACATTCGGCACAATCGCCCCGCCCGCCGCCTGTGCGGTGGGGCCCACACCCTGAAATTGCACCACGCGCTGCGGGAAGGGAATCTCAATGCCATGCGCGCGCAGCGCCCGCAGGATGGCCAGGTTGATGTCTGAGCGCAGCGACAGCGTGCCGTTCTCGGGGTCCACGATCCAGAAACCCAACGTGAACTCCAGTCCATCGGCACCAAAGGCCGACAGCGCAGCCGATGGAGCGGGGTCTTTGAGCACGCGTGGGCTGGCAAAAGCCGATTCCCGCAGCAAGCGCATCACCAAGTCCACATCGCTGCCATAGCCGACACTCACCACGGTGGACTGCCAGACCCGCGGATCGGCGAGCGACAGGTTCTCCACACGCTGCGAAATCAGCATCTCGTTGGGCACGATGGATTCACGCCCGCCTGGCGAGCGGATCACCGTATAGCGCCCGGTGATGTTGGTGATGCGCCCTTCGAAGCCATCGACGCGGACGCTGTCGCCGATGCGCACGCTGCGTTCGGCCAGGATGACAAAGCCGCTGACATAGTTGGCCGCGAGCTTCTGCAGGCCCAAACCAATGCCTACGCCCACCGCGCCGCCCAACACCGAGAGCGCCGTCAGGTCAATGCCCGCCGCTGAGAGCGCAAACATCAGCCCGACAAAGAGCAACAGGGCTCGAATAGCGTTGCTCAGTGCCTTGCGCACCGACAGTCCGCTGCCCGTGGCCGAGCGCAGCAACCGGGCTTCCAGCACAGAAGAGATCCACAACGCCGCCAAAAGCACAACGCCCGCAGTGATGGCCCCTTCAAGCACGGTACGCACCGACATCTCTGAGCCGCCCATCTTCCAGCGAACCTGGCCCAGCGCATCGAGCACGCGCGGCAGCACCCCCGTGACCCAGAGCACCATGGCTCCCCAGGCCAGCCAGGAAATCGTGCGCTCAATGTCGCCCAGCCACTGGGCCTGCGGAAATGCCGCTTGAAGCACCTTGGCGCCTGTGCGAATCACCGCCAGCGACATGAGCGCCGGAATCACCAGCCGAAACGCGGCCAGGGGAATGTGGTCATCCACGAAATTGCGGGCCACATAGCCAAAGACCAGCAGCACCAGGGGAAACAGTGCCCCATCAACAAGGCGCCGGCCAAACAGGATGGAATCAGGATCGCGCTGCCCGCTCAAACGGCGCAGCGCCGCAACAAAAAACCAGGCCAGAACCAGCGCCGTCAGCGCAGCAGCGAGTTCGATCAGTACCGTCGGCTGAGCCAGCGCAACCAGCTTGCGGCCCAGTTCATCGAGCAGCGGGCCGTTGGCGGGCATCAGGTTTTCCAGTTGGGTTTGCGCTTTTCTGCAAAGGCGCGCGCACCTTCCTGCGCGGCCTCGTCCATCATGTTGACCGCCATGGTCTGGCCGGCAATCTGGTAGGCAGCTTCAAGGCCTAGTTCGCGCTGGCGGTACACCAGCGCCTTGCCCATGGCGACCGCCGCCCTGGGTTTTTCGACGATAGCCTGCACCAGGCGCTCGACTTCGGCATCCAGCGCGTCTAGGGACACCACGCGGTTGACCAGACCTTCGGCGAGCGCCGTCCGCGCGTCAATAAAGTCGCCCGTAAGCAGCATTTCCATGGCGCGCTTGGCCGGCACATTGCGCACCAGAGGCACGCTGGGCGTGGCACAGAAGAGGCCGTAGTGAATGCCGCTGGTGGCAAAGGTGGCGCCTTCGGCCGCCACGGCCAGATCGCACTGGGCCACCAGCTGGCAGCCCGCCGCCGTGGCCATGCCGTGCACCCGGGCAATCACCGGAACCTCCAGCTTCTGCAGCGAGAGCATCATGCGGCTGCACTGTGCAAACAGCTGTTGGTACCAGGCGAGATCTGGGTGCGCCGCCATGTCCTTCAAATTGTGGCCGGCGCAAAAGGCCTTGCCCGAACCGGCCAACACCACCACGCGCACGGTTTCATCGCCCGCCAGCATATTCAGCGCCTCTTGCAGAGCGGCAAGCATTTCAGAGCCGAGCGCATTGAAGCGGGCCGGATCGTTCAAGGTCAGGGTGGCGACGCCACGCGCGTCGCGTTGCTGATGCAGCAAGGCACTCGTGGCTTCTGGCGATGTGGAACTCATCAAACTCTCCAAGTGATTGCCGGCTGCATCCCCGCTCGCTCAAGAACCAGCCCACGACCAAGGCTTGCTCATCACGACAAAGACGCCGGCCAAAACATACATTGCAACAAAGAGATAAAAAAGAACGGGATTGTCTTCCCGGGTGTACGTGTTTGCCTTGAACCCACGCGAGCCGGCCATGACTTTGCCCGTCAGCAAACCCCACGCTCCTACGGCAATGAGCACCAAGCCCAGAATTGCAAACATAGCGAGCTATTCCTTTTTACACGCCCAATCTACAGATCAGCGAGCACGCGCAGATGGGCTTCCACGCTCAAGGCCAGCGCACGCATCACGTAGCCACCCTCCAGGCAGGAAACGATGCGCCCCTTCGCATATTTGTTTGCCACATCCTTGATGCGCTGCGTGATCCAGGCGTAGTCCTGCTCCGTCAGGCCCATCTGTCCCATGTCGTCGTCGCGGTGGGCGTCAAAGCCGGCGCTGATGAAAATCATCTCGGGCTTGAAAGCTTCCAGGCGCGGAATCCACATGATCTCGATGAGTTCGCGCACCTCCATGCCCTTGGTATAGGCCGGCACCGGCACGTTGACCATGTTGGGCGCCGGCGACTGGTCTCCGCTGTAGGGATAGAACGGGTGCTGAAAGAAGCTCACCATCAAGGCACGCTCGTCGCCGGCCAGGATGTTCTCGGTGCCGTTGCCGTGGTGCACGTCGAAATCGACCACGGCCACGCGCTTGAGCTGGTGGCGCTCCAGCGCGTATTTGGCGGCCACCGCCACGTTGTTGAAAAAGCAAAATCCCATGGCCTTGTCGCGGCAGGCATGGTGGCCCGGCGGGCGCACGGCGCAAAACGCGTTCTCAAGCTCTCCCGCAATCACCGCGTCGGTGGCGGCCATGGCCGCGCCGGCCGAGCGCAGTGCAGCCTTCCATGTGTGGGCGTTGATGGATGTGTCGGGGTCCATCTGGGTGTAGGACGGCCCACCTGCGTCCATTTCCTCGCGCAACCAGTCGGTCAGGCCGCGCAGCGAGGCGATGTGCAGCCGGGTGTGCGCCAGTTCAATGTCGGCCAGGGCCGCTTCCGGCGCTTCGAAGTGCTCCAGCGCATCAGACACCCCGGTGATCAATAGCCGGTCTTCAATGGCATCGAGCCGCTCAGGGCATTCGGGATGGCCGGGGCCCATCTCGTGCATTTTGCAATCACGGTGGGTGAAATAACCCGTCTTGCCCATAGTCTTGTCTCCCCGCTTGGCTCGTTCTGCGGATTTTCGGATAACGTCGCGGGATGCAAGCGCAGCCCAAAATTCAATCGATTCTTGATCAGCTTAACACGGTGATTGTGGGCAAAAAGGCCCGCGTGCAGGACTGCGTGGCCTGCCTGCTCGCAGGTGGCCATTTGCTCATTGAAGACGTGCCTGGCGTCGGCAAGACCACGCTGGCACACGCCTTGGCGCACACTTTCGGCCTGCAGTTTTCGCGCGTGCAGTTCACCGCCGACCTGATGCCCAGCGACCTGGTCGGCGTCTCGGTCTACGAGCGCGGCCGCGAAGGTTTCGTGTTTCACCCAGGACCGGTATTCACCCAGGTGCTGCTGGCCGACGAGATCAACCGCGCCAGCCCGCGCACCCAGAGCGCCCTGCTCGAAGCCATGGAAGAAAAACAGGTCAGCGTGGAAGGCGAGACCCGCGCCCTGCCCCAGCCCTTCTTTGTCATCGCCACGCAAAACCCGCACGACCAGATTGGCACCTATCTGTTGCCGGAGTCGCAGCTCGACCGCTTTTTGATGCGCATCTCGCTGGGCTACCCCGACCGCGCGGCAGAGCGACTGCTGCTGACGGGAGAAGACCGGCGCGAGATGGCGAGCAGCATGCTGCCGCTGCTGTCGGGCGAAGACCTGGCCGCGCTGCAGCGCCAGGTGCAGGCGGTGCATGTGTCCGAACCGCTGCTGGCCTATGTGCAGGACCTGATTGCCGCGACCCGCTCGGGCCGCTGGTTCTTGCAGGGACTGTCGCCGCGCGCCGGCATTGCCCTGGTGCGCGCCGCTAAAGCGCAGGCCTTGATCAGCGGGCGCGATTACGTGGCACCTGACGACGTGCAGGCCATCCTGCCGCAAACCATTGCGCACCGCCTGGTGCCGGTGGGGGATGCGGGCCGGGGCGCCATCGAGCAGGTGCGGGCGATGGTCGAGGCGATTCCGATATGAAGCACTCCCTGAGTCGCTTCGCGCCTTCCCCCTCCGGGGGACGCCACCGGTGGCCTGGCGAAGCCAGTTCCACGGTGGCCCTCGCATGACAGAAACCGTTTTCCGAAGGCGCAGTGTGGCTTCAGCGCTGAACCCGGCCGGCATGGTGCAGCGGCGCTTTCGCGCCTGGTGGATGGCGCGGCTGCCGCGCACCGATACGACGCTGCTCACCCAGCGCAACGTCTACATCCTGCCCACCGGAGCGGGCTGGATGCTTGCGCTGACGCTGCTGGTGCTGCTGGTGGCGTCGATCAACTTCCAGCTGAACCTGGGCTATCTGCTCACCTTTTTGCTGGCCGGCAGCGCCGTGGCGGGCATGCATGTCTGCCACGCCACGCTGCGCGGTTTGTCCTTGCATCTCAAGACGCCCACCCCCCACTTTGCCGGCGACAGCGCGGCGCTGGAGGTGCAGCTGACCAGCGAGCGGCGCAGCCCGCGCATGGCGATTGCGCTGGCCGTGCAAGGCAGCGGCCAGTGGTCTTGGACCGATGTGCCCGCCCAGGGTGCCGCCGTAGTGCAAGTCGCGTTCGCGCCGGCGCGGCGTGGACTGCACGATGTGCCCGTGCTCACCGCCGAGACGCGCTTTCCTCTGGGGACTTTCCGCGTCTGGGCGCTGTGGCGGCCGGCGGCGCAGGTGCTGGTCTACCCCGCTCCCGAACCGCATGCACCCGCGCTGCCGCCGGGCGAAAGCCTGGGAGGCGACGCGCCCACCACGCAGAGCGCGGGCAGCGGCGAGTTCGACGGCGTGCGCGCCTACCGCCGGGGCGATCCGCAAAAACTGGTGGTCTGGAAGAAAGCCGCGCAGGCCCTGGCCACGGGCACCGACGCGCTCGTCAGCCGCGACACCCAGCAAAGCCAGCGCAGCGAGCTGTGGCTGGAACCCGGCCGCACCGGCTTGGTCGACCCGGAAGCACGCATTGCGCGTTTGACCGCCTGGGTGCTGCAAGCCGACCGGCTGGGTCTGCGCTATGGCCTGCGCCTTGCGGACAGCGTGGTGCCACAAGGCAGCGGCGCGGCGCAGCGCCTGCGCTGCCTGGAGGCACTGGCGCTGTGTTGAATTTCAAGCCGAAATTTTTAGTAAAAATGGCCTTTAGCGCTTATTTTACAAACGTTAGCAGCTATTTGTTTGATAGCATCTGGATGCCCGCATGAATCTGCGCGCCACCCTGAGCCACCTGCCCCGCGAAGCACGCGACACCTTGTTTTTGCTCGGCGTCATCGCTTGCGTGCTGCTGCCCTTGTTCCCCCACCTGCCGCTCTGGGCAGGGCTCTTCGCAGGTTTGCTGCTGCTGTGGCGTACAGGGCTGGCACTGCTTTCGCGGCCGCTGCCGTCGCGCTGGCTGCTGTTTGCCTTGCTGGTCCTGGCGGTGGCGGCCACGCTGGGTCAGTTTCGCACCATCCTCGGGCGTGAAGCCGGTGTCACGCTGATCGCCCTGCTGCTGGCCCTCAAGACCTTGGAGGCCCGGGCGCGGCGCGACGCCATGGTGATCTTCTTCCTGGGCTTCTTCACGATGCTCAGCAACTTCTTTTTCTCGCAGTCCATGTTTACTGCAGCGGCCATGCTGGTGGCGCTGCTGGGCCTGCTGACGGCCCTGGTCAACGCCCACATGCCGGTGGGCCGACCACCGCTGGCCGTGGCGCTGCGCACGGCCGCGCGCATGGCGCTCTTTGGTACGCCGGTGATGGTGGCGCTCTTCGTTTTCTTCCCGCGCATGGCGCCGCTGTGGGGCTTGCCTGGAGACCAGCTCTCCGGGCGCAGCGGCCTCTCTGGCAGCATGCAGGTGGGCAACATAGCGCAGATGGCGCTGGACGACACGGTGGCGTTTCGCGTGCGTTTCGATGGCACGGACAGCGCGCTGCCGCCGCAATCGGCCATGTACTTTCGTGGCCCGGTGCTGTCGGACTTTGACGGCCGCGAGTGGCAGGCGCTGCCGATTCGCGACACCCCCAACACCCCCGCTTTGCTTGAAGTGCAAGGCCCGGGCATTGGCTACGAAACGACGCTTGAGCCGAACCAAAAGCCCTGGCTGCTGCTGCTCGACGCCTCGCCCGAAGGCCCCAAGGCGAGCGGCTTGCAAGCCTTTATGGCGCGCGATCTGGAATGGCTGTCGATCCGGCCGGTGAGCGAGGTGCTGCGCTACCGCGCCACGAGCTACCCGCAGTTTCGCCATGGGCCGCTGACCGAAACGCGCACGCTGCGCTTTTCCAGTGCATTGCCGGCGGACTCCAACCCGCGCACCCAGGCGCTGGCAGCGCAAATGCGCGCCGACCCGGCAGTCAGCGCAGGCGGCACGCAGGCCCTGGTGGACGCTGCACTCAAGCGCCTGCGCACCGGCGGCTACGAATACACGCTGGAGCCCGGCGTGTACGGCGAGCACACGGCCGACGAATTCTGGTTTGACCGCAAGGCGGGTTTTTGCGAGCACATTGCCTCGTCCTTCGTCATTCTGATGCGGGCCGCCGGTGTGCCCGCGCGCGTCGTCACTGGCTACCAGGGCGGCGAGCGCAATCCGGTGGACGGCTACTGGACCGTGCGCCAGAGCGACGCCCACGCCTGGACGGAGGTGTGGATCGAAGGCCGCGGCTGGCTGCGTGTGGACCCCACAGGCGCCGTTTCCCCAGGGCGAATTGGCCAGTTCACCCGATTGCGCGCGCCGCGTGGAGCCTTTGGCAACGCGGTGGACCGCGTCATCAGCCCCGGCCTGGCGCAGCAACTGCGCGCGGTGTGGGAGGCGGCCAACAACCGCTGGAACCAGTGGGTACTGAACTACACGCAGACACGCCAGCTCGACATGCTCAAGGCCCTGGGATTTGACGCACCCGATTGGCAGGACCTGGTCAATCTGCTCGCGGGCCTGGTGGCTGCTGCGGCGCTGGGGGGTGCGGCCTGGTCGGCGTGGGAACGGCTGCAGCACGACCCCTGGCTGCGCCTGCTCACGCTGGCCCGCAAGCGCCTGGCACAGGCGGGGCTGGCGCTGCCTGCGCACCTGCCGCCGCGCGCCATGGCCGAGGCCGTGCGCGCGCATTTTGGCGCGGCCGGCGAGCCGCTGGCGCAATGGCTGCTGGAGCTTGAAGCCCTGCGCTACGCAGCGCACGGCAGCAACCCTGCGCCGCGCCTGAAACAGTTGCGCCGCCAATTTGCTACCCTGGCGCTGCCAACGCACTCCGCCTGAATTGCATGCCGCATTTTTTGAGATTTGCTCTTATTTTTATAGCTTGCTGCGCAGTACCAATAAGCGCTACAGCCAAAAAACCATCAAAAAGACCTGTCCCTGCCGCAGCCGAAGCCGAAGCCAGCGCCCCGGCCGAGAGCCGCCTGTACGCCAGCCGGCCCGATGCCATGCAGTTTGCCGACGATCTGGCACAGCGGCGCGATCTCGATCCAGCCTGGGTGCGCGCCGTGATCGGACGCGCGCGCTTTCTGCCCCAGGTGCCCCGCCTCATGCTGCCGGCGCCACGTGGCACGGCCAAGAACTGGCGCGCCTACCGGGCGCGCTTTGTCGAGCCGGTGCGTATCCGGGCCGGTGTGCGTTTCTGGAACGACAACGCCGCCGCGCTGGCGCGGGCCGAGCAGGAATACGGCGTACCGCAGGACATCATCGTTGGCATCCTGGGCGTGGAGACGCTCTACGGCCAGCACATGGGCAACATCCGCGTGCTGGACGCGCTGGCCACGCTGGCCTTTGACTTCCCCGAAGCCCACCCGCGCGCCGCCGAGCGCCAAGCCTACTTTCGCGGCGAGCTGGAACAGTTTCTGAGCCTGGCACACCGCAGCAGCAGCGACCCCTTCGAGCCGCGCGGCAGCTACGCCGGAGCCATGGGTCTGCCGCAATTCATGCCATCGAGCTGGGCGCGCTGGGCAGTGGACTTTGACGGAAGCGGCCATATCGACCTGTTTGGCAGCGCAGAAGACGCCATTGGCTCCGTGGCCAGCTACTTCATCGGACACGGCTGGCAACCAGGCTTGCCCACGCATTTTCCAGTGCGCTTTGACGCCACGCGGCTGGACCTCGACGCCCTGCTCGCACCGGACATCCTGCCCAGCTTCAGCGTCGCGTCCATGGCGGCCAGGGGGGCGCTGGTGGAAGGCGCAGGCGCAGCCTATGGCGGCAAACTGGCCCTGATCGAACTGGAAAACGGTGGCGATGCGCCCAGCTTTGTTGCGGGTACCGACAACTTTTATGCCGTCACCCGCTACAACTGGTCCAGCTACTACGCCATGGCCGTTATCGCGCTGGGGCAGGCAGTGGCTGCAGCGCGGGGTGGCGAGAGCCTTCGCGGCCAATAATCGCCACAGAGCCAACGACCCAGCCACCAGGAGAAATTCCATGCCGTTCAAGCAGCTTTCCGGGCTGGATGCGAGCTTTCTTTTTCTGGAAACACCTGAAATGCCCATGCATGTGGGCGCCATGCACCTGCTCGAACTGCCCAAGGGCTTTCGCGGCCGCTATGTGAACGCGCTGCGCCGTCTTTACGCAGCGCGCATGCCGGCCACGCCGGCGCTGCGCCGGCGGCTGTGGTGGATGCCGCTCAATCTGGCCAACCCGGCCTGGGTCGATGCGGAACCCGATCTGAATTACCACATCGTCGAGCACCCATTGCCCAGCCCCAAAAAGGGCAGCCCGGTCCGGGATGCCCGTGCCTTGCTGGAAGAAGCCGTCTCCCAGCTGCACCCGCAATTGCTCGACCGCAGCAAGCCCCTGTGGCGCATGCACGTCATCGAAGGCCTGCCCCGCAGTGCGAGTGGTTGCAAACAGGTGGGCGTACTTTCGCAGGTGCACCACGCGGCGGTCGATGGCCAGGCGGCCGTGGCGCTGGGCAATGTGTTGTTCGACACCACGCCAGAACCGCGCGAGCTTGAGATACGCCCGTCCAGACGCAGCAAAACCTTTCGCATCGGCATGGTCGAAATGTTGCGCGGCGCCCTGGGCAACGAGGCCAGCCAGGTGGTGCGCCTGGTGCGCGAACTGCCGGCCACCCTCGGCACGGTAGCCGGAACGGCCAAGGGCGTGCTCAGCCCCAAACAACTGCTGGGCAAGGGTTCCGGGAATGTCACTCTGGCGCCCGCGACGCCGATGAACCGGTCAGTGACTCCTGCGCGGGCCTTTGCCTCGGCCAGCGTGCCGCTGTCGGAACTCAAGGCCCTGGGTCATGCCCATGGTGCCACGCTCAATGATCTGGTTCTCATGCTGTGCGCGGGTGCGCTGCGCAGCTACCTGTTGCAGCACCAGCAGCTGCCGCGCAAAAGCCTGGTGGCGGCGGTACCGATCTCGCTGCGCCCGGCCGGCGATACGCGCCCGGACAACCAGGCCTCCATGAGCCTGATCAGCCTGGGCACCCACCTGGCCGATCCAGGCAAACGGCTGGCGCATATCCGCACGGCCAGCCAGGCAATGAAAACCACCATGGGGCGGATGAAGAGCATTCTGCCCACCGATTTCCCGTCCATCGGCATTCCCTGGCTGATGGAAGCGGCTGCCTCGCTCTACGGCAAGGCCCGCGTGGCCGAGCGCTTGCCACAAGTGGCCAACCTGGTGATCTCCAACGTGCCCGGCCCGCAGGTTCCGATCTACCTGGCCGGAGCGCGCGTGCTGGCCAACTGCCCCACCAGCATCGTGGTACATGGACTGGCACTGAACATCACAGTGCAGAGCTTCGACGCCCACATGGATTTCGGTCTGATGGCCGACGCAGCTGCCCTGCCCTACGTCAAAGCCCTGGCACTGGCGCTGGGTGCCGCGCTGGATGAGCTGCGCGCGCTGCCGCTGCCCGCAGCCCTGACCATCGCGCCGGAGCACAAGGTGTCGCGTACGCGACGCGCCTCACGGGTCAAGGCGGATGGCAGTACTGCGCGCAGTCGCTAGGATGTTTGCATGGTGTCCAAGCTCTACGCCCGCATTCGTCCACGTCGTCCTCGCCCGGTTCGCCCGGAAGCCGGCGACGACCCTGTAAGTGCACTTGGCCTGACGGCCCCCGGCCTGTGGCTGCTGATGATGGAAGCGCGGGCGCCGTGGGAAGCCATCAGTCTGGCAGCCGTCTCCCCCTGGCTGTCAAAGATGCCCACGGGGGACGGCCATCCGGTCCTTGTCTTGCCCGGCCTGGGCGCCTCGGACATCACCACCGTGGCGCTGCGCCGCTTTCTCAAACGCCAGGGCTACAGCGCCCACCCCTGGAAGCAGGGCTTGAACCTGGGTCCGCGAGAAGGTGTGGTCGAAGGCTGCCGCGAGCGCCTGCGGACGCTTAGCGAGCAGCACGGCAGCCCGGTAAGCGTCGTGGGCTGGAGCCTGGGCGGCATTTACGCCCGCGAACTGGCGAAGGAAATGCCCGAGCAGGTGCGCTGCGTCATCACCCTGGGCACACCCTTTACCGGCCACCCCAAGGCCACCAATGCCTGGCGCTTCTACAAAATGGTCAGCCGCCAGCAAGCGCCCGATGATGCCTTGCTGGCCGAAGTGCGAAAGCCCCCGCCGGTTCCTACCACGTCGATCTACAGCAAGACCGACGGCATCGTCGCCTGGCCCTGCAGCATCAACCCTGCGCGCCACGCGCACACCGAGAACATCGAAGTGCGTGCCAGCCACATCGGTATGGGCATGAACCCGCTGGCCATGTACGCCATTGCCGACCGGCTGCGCCAGGACCCGGCGCACTGGAAACGCTTTGACGTGCAGGGCGCTCGCCGCTGGTTCTTCAAGGAGGCGCACCAACCAGAGGTGCTGACCCAGTGGTATTAGGGGTTCCCCCCTGAGCGGCTTTGCCGCTCCGTGCAGCCACCAGAGGCGGCAGCCCTTCGGGGATGTCCCAGCCTGCGCAGGCAGGCTTGGAGCCGCACCCCTCAGCCCCCTCTCTCAAATCGCGCAGCGATTTGAGAGAGGGGACGACCCCAGCGCGGCGGGGCGGCCCTTGCGCGGGGTCCGCTGGTATCGGAGGCGCGTCGCTTGCATGCGACGGGGTGAGGCACAGCGCAATCGAGAATCAATAACCAGCCCCATTGTTTGTTATGCAAATTCAAGCCAACGGCCTACGAATTGAAGTGGACGACCAGGGCCCGGCGGGCGGTCCGGTCGTGCTGCTGATCATGGGGCTGGGAATGCAGCTCATTGCCTGGCCGCAGGCGCTGGTGCAGGCTTTGACGGGGCGCGGGTTTCGCGTGGTGCGGTTTGACAACCGCGACATCGGCCTGAGCCAGGGTTTTGACCAGGCGGGGGTGCCCAGCGTGGCGGCAGCGGCGCTGCGCCATTGGCTGCATTTGCCGGTGCGCGCTCCCTACCGCCTCGCCGACATGGCGCGCGATGCCCTGGGGGTGCTCGATGCTCTGGGCATTGGGCGTGCCCATGTGTGCGGCGCGTCCATGGGCGGAATGATTGCGCAGCACCTGGCCGCCAACGCACCTGATCGCGTCGCCAGCTTGACGCTGATGATGACCAGCAGCGGTGCGCGCTCGCTCCCCAAGCCGTCTTGGGACGTGCAGCGCAAGTTGCTGGCGCGCCCACGAGGGCCGGGAGGCGATGCGGCAGTGGACTGGATCGTCAAGCTGCTGCAGACCATTGGCAGCCCGGCCTATCCGGCGGACCCCATCGAACTGCGGGCGCTGGCTCGCGTATCGGTGCAGCGCGCCTGGCACCCGGCCGGTTCGGCGCGCCAACTGCTGGCCATCGTGGCCGACGGCGACCGCACACCGCTGCTGGGGCGCATCAGCGCGCCCACGCACATCGTGCACGGCGCCGACGATCCGCTGCTGCCCCCGGCCTGCGCCCGCCAGTTGGCACAACACATCGCCGGAGCGCACACCGACGTCATTCCCGGCATGGGCCACGACTTGCCGGACGCATTGCTGGAGCGCTTGGCAGAGGGTATTGCGCACACCGCGGGGCGTGCGGGCGCGAGCGCCTGAAGGAACATCCCTAAAACAACTCCTGCTGGGCACGCAGCGCCACAGGCCGGAACAACGAGACATTCGGCGCATGGCGCCCATGCTGGTAGCCCAGGCGTTCGCAGGCCTTGAGAAAGCGCTGGCGCAGCAGGTCGGCCCAGATGCCCTGCCCCCTCATCCGCGCCCCAAAGTCCGCCTGGTAATCCTTGCCGCCATGCAGGTCCTGCACGCGCGCCATCACGCGTGCGGCACGGTCGGGGTAATGGAGTTCGAGCCACTGACGAAACAAGGGCGCCAGCTCCCACGGCAGGCGCAGCACCTGGTAGAAAGCGCGGCGCGCGCCCGCCTCATAAGCGGCGGCCAGCACCTGCTCCATGTCCTCATTGATGAATGGGATTTGCGGCGAAACGCTGACGCCCACCGGCACGCCGGCCTCGGCCAGCGTGCGCAAGGTGCGCAGACGTCGGTGCGGTGCAGCGGCACGGGGCTCCAGGATGCGTGCCAGCTGGGCGTCGAGCGTGGTGATGGTTACGTAAACCGCCGCAAGACCCTGTGCGCCCATGGGGGCGATCAAGTCCAGGTCGCGCTCGACGCCGCTGCCTTTGGTAACGATGGAAAACGGGTGCTGCGCGCGGCACAGGACGTCGAGCGCCGCGCGGGTCAGGCGCAGTTCTCGCTCCACGGGCTGGTAGGCGTCGGTGACCGTGCCCACGGCAATCATCTCGGGCCGGTAGCGTGGGTGCGCGAGTTCAGCGCGCAGCACCTCGGCAAGATTGCGCTTGGCGATCAGCCGCGTCTCGAAATCGAGTCCCGGCGAGAGACCCAGGTAACTGTGGCTGGGCCGGGCAAAGCAATAAATGCAACCGTGCTCGCAGCCGCGATAGGGGTTGAGACCCTGGCTGAAGCCGATGTCCGGAGAATCATTGCGCGTGATGGCGCTGCGTGCATCTTCAAAACGCACTTCGGTGGCTGGGGGCGCCGCTCCGCCGCGTTCGCCAGCAGCCTCCGCCTGCGTGCCCCAACCATCGTCAAAGGCGGCGCGCTTGTCGCGCTCGAAACGGTGCGGCTGGCGGTGTGCCACACCACGGCCTTTGAGCGCATGCAGAGGAATCAGGATTTCAGACATCGTGATACTGTATATAAAATCAGTATCTTCTGCATGCTTCACCAACCCAGGCAGCAAGCGGCTGTTCACGTCACAATGTCCGGCCCGCTGCATGTGGCCCTTGTCCACACTCCCCGATCCATGTCTTTGACTGCTCCCCATTCCCTCGCTTCTTCAGACAGCATCGTCTGCGTTCGCGGTCTGTCCAAAACCTACGCCGGAGGGTTCCAGGCGCTCAAAAACGTCGATCTGGACATTCGGCGCGGAGAGATTTTTGCCCTCCTCGGCCCCAATGGTGCCGGCAAGACCACCCTGATCAGTGTGATCTGCGGCATGAGCAACGCCACCACGGGCACGGTGACGGCCGACGGTCACGACACGGTGCGCGACTACCGCTCCGCCCGCGCTGCCATCGGCCTGGTGCCGCAAGAATTGCACACCGATTCGTTCGAAACCGTATGGGCCACGGTGAGCTTCAGCCGGGGACTGTTTGGCAAACCGCCGAACCCGGCATTGATCGAGAAAATCCTCAAAGACCTCTCACTCTGGGACAAAAAGGACAACAAGATTCTCCAGCTCTCCGGCGGCATGAAGCGCCGTGTGCTGATCGCCAAGGCGCTGTCGCACGAGCCGAAAATTTTGTTCCTCGATGAGCCCAGCGCCGGTGTCGACGTGGAACTGCGCCACGACATGTGGCGCCTGGTGCGCCAACTGCGCGACGGCGGCACCACCATCATCCTCACCACACACTACATCGAAGAGGCCGAAGACATGGCCGACCGCATTGGCGTCATCCGAAAAGGCGAACTCATTGTGGTGGAAGACAAGGACGTGCTGATGCGCAAGCTGGGCAAGAAGCAGCTCACGCTCACGCTGCAGCAGCCCATGGAGCGCGTACCAGAGTCGCTGGCCCGCTGGCCGCTGGCGCTGGGCAAGCAAGGCCAGGCCCTCACTTACACCTTTGATTCGCAGCAAGAGGACACTGGCATTGCCGAACTGTTGCGTGCGCTGGCTGCCCAAGGCATTGACTTCAAAGACCTGCATTCCAGTGAAAGCTCGCTCGAAGACATCTTCGTCAGCCTGGTCCACGACACGAAAGCAGCCACCACATGACCGGTCTCAACCTGCACGGCGTGCGCGCCATTTACAAGTTTGAGATGAACCGCGCGTTTCGCACCTGGATGCAAAGCCTGATCGCACCGGTGCTTTCCACCGCGCTGTACTTCATCGTCTTTGGCTCGGCCATTGGCTCGCGCATGGGCGACATTGGTGGCGTCAGCTACGGCGCCTACATCATCCCCGGCCTGCTGATGCTCTCGCTCTTGTCCGAGAGCATTTCCAACTCGGCCTTTGGCATCTACATGCCCAAATGGTCAGGCACCATCTACGAACTGCTGAGCGCGCCGGTCAACTGGGTCGAAGTGCTGCTCGGGTACGTGGGCGCAGCGGCCACCAAATCGCTGCTGGTGGGCGTGCTGATACTGGCTACGGCGCGGCTCTTCGTTCCCTACGAAGTGGCGCACCCGGTGTGGATGGTGGGCTTCCTGATCCTCACCGCCGTCACCTTCTGCCTCTTCGGCTTCATCATCGGCCTGTGGGCCGACAGCTTCCAGAAGCTGCAAATCATTCCGCTGCTGGTGGTGACGCCGCTCACCTTCCTGGGCGGCGCGTTCTACAGCATCAACATGCTCCCGCCGGTGTGGCAAACCGTCTCGTTCTTCAACCCGGTGGTCTATCTGATCAGCGGGCTGCGTTGGGCCTTCTACGGCCAGGCCGACGTGTACATCGGCGTGAGCGTGGGCATGACCCTCACCTTCCTGGCGGTCTGCCTCACCGTGGTGTGGTGGGTGTTCAAGACGGGGCACCGCATCCGAAGCTGAAGCAGCGCCGGTGCCGATGGTGTGGCCGGCTACACCATCCGCCGAATCGGTTTCTTCCGCCAAACGCCGTGGTAGTAGGCGGTCTGCAGCGTCAGCATGGCGATGAAGTTGATGGGATAGGCCATCCACACCCCATTGAGCCCGACGCGGTGGCTAAGGAACCAGGCCGACGGAATTTCGACCAGGGCGATGCACCCGATGGCAATCGACGTAGGCACGAGCACCGAGCCGCTTGCCCGCATGACACCCGAGAGCACCGACGCCATACCGAAGACCACCATGCTCCACAGCATGATGTGCAACAATGTCTGGGCTACCTCAATCACCGGCGCGCTGGTGATGAACACCCCCATCAGCGCGCGCGAAAACAGATAGCCAATCAGCACCAGGCCGCCGGTCAGCACCAGATTCATCAACAGCCCGGTGCGGGCAATCGCACCCAACGTGGCTTCGCGGCCCGCGCCAATCGCCTGCGCGCCCAGGATGGACGCGGTGATCGCAATCGAGATGGCCGGGAACTGCACATACGCCACGACCTGGTTGACGGCACCATAAGCGGCGGTGGCGTCGGACCCATACGCGTTGACCAGGGACAGCAGCACCAGGGACGAGATGGACACCACAATCATCTGGACGCCCGTGGGCATGCCAATGCGCAGTACGCCCTTGAGCAGCGACAAGTCAATGCGCAAATGCCGCGCAAACTCCCGCGTGGGCGCCAGCGGGCTCGCCAAACGGCGCAGGCGCCAGCCCATCCACACGGTGGCTACCGTAAAGGACACGACCGTAGCTGCCGCCGCGCTGGCCACTCCCAACTGCGGCAACCCGGCCCAGCCGCGAATCAGCGCGGGCGTCAGCACCAGGCCGATGGCAGTGGAAATCCCCAGCGTATAGAGAGGCGTTACCGTGTCGCCAATGCCGCGAAGCATGGCTGTGGAGAGCAGATACACAAACAGTCCCGGCATGGCAATCAGCACAATGCGCGCGTACAGCGTGGCGTCCGGCAGGATGTCCGCAGGCGTTCCAAGGAGCGAAAGCATCGGTTGGGTGAACACTCCGCCGAAGAGCGCCACCAACAACCCGAATGAGGCTCCGACGGTCAGTGTGGTACCGGTGATGGCCTGGGCCTTTTCAATCTGGCGCGCGCCCCAGGCTTGACCGATCAACACCGAAGCGCCCGCGCCCAGTCCGATGGTGAAGGCGATGAAGAAGAACAACACAGGGAAAAAGCTCGACACCGCCGCCAACGCTTGCACGCCAAGCATCTGCCCCAGATAGACGTTGTTGATCGTCCCCGAGAGCGCCTGCAACACATTGCTCAGCAGCATGGGAACCAAAAATGCAAGGAACGCGCGCCACAGCGGGCGCGGTGCGACGGGCGCCGTCGGCGTGCCAGATTCAGGTCGGGCCATCTTTCTCGCTCCAGGCGGCTGCGGCCAAACCCTGCAGATACGTTCCAACGTCTTCGGGCCAAACCGCCACCAGCGCCAAGAATCGCTCCTGATCGCCCGCAAACAGCGCACGCGCGGCCTCCTCGAAACCTTCCAGCGAACCCGCCATGGCTGTCATGAAGCGGTACGCCGCCTCGCGCGCTTCGCGCACCGTGTCGCGCCCGTGGTGGATGCGGCGCGCCTCTTCCACCAGGCGGCGCAGCGCCACCGACGCGCCGCCGGGCTGGCGGCCGAGCCAGTCCCAGTGGCGCGGCAAGAGCGTGACCTCGCGCGCCACCACACCCAGCTTGGGGCGGCCGACGCTGCGCGGTGCCTCGGCAGCCGTCGGCTCCTGAGCCGGTTCGCGCAGATCGAGGTCGACCAAGGCGCCGTTGGTATCGTCAAAAATCAGCAACGGCGCACTGCCACTGTATTGCCTGAGCTGCGCAAAAACCTCTTTTCTACTGCCTTTGGCAATGCGTTCAAAACCGACGAACGCGGTAAGCGTCTGGGCGGTGGCCGTCATGGCTGGACGCCGTTGTAGCCGCTGTCGCCATGGCAGGGAATCTCTTCCCGCCAAAGCGCGAGCAGGCTGTCGAGTTCGGCCCGGTAGTCAAAAAGCGGATCGTCCCGCTCCTTGATGCGGCCCACCACGGCAAAGCTGAAGCATTGCGCGCCGTACACGATCCAATCGAGCTGCAAAGGCTTGTTGCGGTGGGAGCGCAGGTTCAATTCGAAACGCAGGCGATTCATGGCGCCGTCGAGGTTGAGGCTGCCACCCACAAAGACCCGACCATTGGACTGATTGGTGAGGGTGAAGACGCCGGCAGGCAGGCGTGAGTCCTTGTATTGGCGCACCAGCGCGCGGCGCGCGGCGGAAATGGCCTGGCCTGCGTTCGGGTGCGGAACCGTTGGCATGGGAGTATCGGTAGGCATTGCAGAAGTCATGCCCACATTTTACCCGGACAAAATAAAATATTGGAATATATCCGGGTAAAATTGTTTAGTAGCGTTGCATTTTGCAGCTTGTGAGCTGCTCGGTCTGCGCCGCAGGAATGTCGCGCACCACGCGAAATCCATAGCCCGAGCCTTCCACGTCGAAGGGCACGCCGGGGGTGCCCTGCTTGTCCATCACGCCCACCACCAGCGCTTGCTGGAACTGGTGGTCGGCTGCGCGCATGCTGGCGCTGCGCCCTGCCAGACTGACCTTTATGCCCTCCAATTGCCTGGCCACGGAGACGGCATCCACGCTGCCCGCGCCCTCCATGGCCTTCGCCAGCGCCTCGATCATCAACTGCATGCGCAGGTGCACATAGTCGTCCTGCGGCCTGGGAAAGCGCTCGCGGAAGGCCTTGTAGAAGCTGGCGCTGGGAGCCCCCGACACATTGGGCATCCAGTCGGCCACAGCCACCACTTTGCCAATGCCCGCATCGCCGATGGCTGCCGGCGCCCCCATGGCGTTGCCATAGAAGGTGTAGAAACTGCCGCTGTAGCCCACTTCGCGGGCAGCCTTGACCAGCAAAGTGAGGTCATTGCCCCAGTTGCCGGTAATGACGGCCTGGGCGCCGCTGTTCTTGATCTTGACGGCGTAGGGGGCAAAGTCCTTCACGCGCCCTACGGGGTGCAGCTCATCGCCCACCACGGCCACATCGGGCCGCTGGGCGGCCAGCTGCTTCCTGGCTTCGCGCAGCACAGCCTGGCCAAAGCTGTAGTCCTGGCCGATCAGGTAAACGCTCTTGAGCGCCTTGTCGCCACGCAGCACCTCCATCAGCGCCGCCATGCGCATGTCGGCATGGGCATCAAAGCGGAAATGCCAGAAGCTGCATTTCTCGTTGGTCAAAATCGGATCGACCGCCGAGTAGTTCAGAAACAGCACGCGCTTGTCCGGGTCACGCTCGTTGTGTTTGTTGACGGCGTCGATCAGCGCCGCTGCGGTGGCCGACGAGTTCCCCTGCATCACCACGCGCGCACCGTCGTCAATGGCGGCGCGCAGGGCCGAGAGCGCCTCTTCGTTCTGGCCCTTGCTGTCGTAGCGCGAAATCTGCAGGGGCCGTGCGCCGCCAGCCGCTGCGGGCAGCGCCACGCCACCGCGCGCATTCACGCGCTCAGTGGCCCACAGCAGGTTGCGAAACACTGCCTCACCCGTGTTCGCAAAGGGCCCTGAGAGACTCTCGATCAACGCCAGCTTGATAGGGACGGTCGCCGTGCTGGCAGCGCCCACCGGGCCGTCCTGAGCGTGGGCCTCGCCACCACCCATACCCAACAAAGAAGCCAAACCAAGGGCCAAAGCGCCCAATTTCAAGCGCGCGCTGCGAAATTTATTCATCAAAGAAACCTTCTTGAAATCGCCGTGACTGTGCGTATCTCCTTCGGTATGCGGCGAACAAACCGGGAGCCGCGCAGTGTAATTGGAGTAAACCCTGATGATTTTCGCCCCCACTTTGCGCCGCGCCAGCTTCGTCCACGCGCCACACAACCACGATGCTGCGCTGCAGCGTTTTCTACTGGCCGCCGCCCAAGGCAGCCCCGCCCGCGCACCCGTTCAGGTGCAAGACGATGAGAAAGCCACCACCCTGCAGCTCGACGTTCCGGGCCTTGCGCGCGAGCAGCTCGCTATCACCATCGAGGGCGCACAAGTGCAACTCAAGAGCATTGATGGCGCCCCGCGCCAAGTGCAGCGCAGTTGGGAACTGCCCGGCGAGATTGACGCCAGCGCCAGCAGCGCGAAACTGGAAAATGGCGTACTGACTCTGGTGCTTGCCAAGCTGCAGCCCGAGAGCCGGGCGACCCAGCTTGCCATCGGCTAAGCCGTTTCAAGCGCAATAAAAAGGGTGGCCGAGGCCACCCTTTTTATTCAACTTTGATAGCTTTTAGCGCTTGTACTGATTGCGCTAGGGATGCCCTGAACAACTCGGATTTGTGAGTGCTATACGGCTCACATTTTTCAGATGATGCAATTGCGGCCATTTTGCCCGGCTCCGCGCATTGTTCTCCACCCTTTTCGGGCCGTTTGCGCCGCTTTTGCGGCCTGCCCTCTGTTTTCAGGCGTACTCATCCCTGCGCCGCCAGCAATTGGTGGCGCACCATCCACAGGTTCGATAGCGCAAACAGCAGGTCAAACCGGGGTGGGGACAATCCGATAGGGACGCAGGGCTTTGAGCTCGATATGCAGATAGGAACCTCACCCGCGAAAGCCATCAGGGCCAGCAGGACAACAAGCCTGCACAAACAGGCCGTATGTAAGGCTGCAAGCCCTTTAAATCCTCACGCCGCTAATTCTTGCTTTCCTGGAGACGTCCATGTAAGGATGTCCCTTGATGTGCTGAAGAGCAGGTAGCGGTGAGCGATTAAGGAAAAGAGCTCTACGACGCTTGCTGTTCCCTGCCAACGCCCCTAAACGTCGTCTCTATCCTGCAGTGCTTCGGCTTCGGCATTTGCCCATTGATCAAACTCTGCTTGCGCTTTTCTTCGCTCGCGCCAACTGCTGTATCCGAACAAACCTACCCAAAGAAGGAAACCGTAGATCCGGACGTTGTGTACGTTCGCGCCGCCACTCATCAGACCCGAAGTGGTCACCAAACCAAAGTGCAAGACACTGTCAATGCCGTATAGCACGGCCCACAAACCCAGCGAGAACGCCACCCTGGCAAAGTAATAAGGCTCGACCAGCGGAAACACCACGGCGCCCGCAAGAAAAAATCCAGCAGCAGCGGTCCAAAGCAATTTCCAGATCAGGCGCATAGGGGTGGCGTCGAAAAATGCAGTGTGCCCAGGAAGCTAAAGAATCACGCGAAGCATGTCGCCACTTGCGCCCTGCGGCGCGGGAGCGTGCAGTCCAGCGGGTGTGCATGGTTCAGGCGTCGGGTGCCCGCCAAGATGCGCAAGTCTGCCGGCGGACAAGCGTCTGCGACCAGCGTTGGCGAGGGGCTTGAGTTGTTTGCGGGCCGACATCTTGAGATTCCAATCAAAAATTGTCCACGGGCACACGAACTTGGCCCTCCATCAACACCCGCGCGCTGCGGCTCATTGCGACTTTGGTGACTTGCCATTGCCCATCGACCAGCGCTGCTTGCGCACCCACCCGCAACGTGCCCGACGGGTGGCCAAAGCGCACGGACGGGCGCGCAAACCCATCTCCACACTCACCGCCAGCCGCCAGGTTCACCAGCGTGCCCGGAATCGCAGCCGCCACCCCAACGGCCACAGCCGCAGTACCCATCATGGCGTGGTGCAGTTGGCCCATGGAGAGCGCCCGCACCAGCAGGTCGATGTCGCCGGCCTTGATGCGTTTGCCGCTGGACGCGGTGTAGTCGGCGGGCGGGGCGACAAAGGCGAGTTTGGGCGTGTGCGGGCGTGTGGCGGCATCGCCCAAGTGTTGGATCAGCCCCATTTGCAGGGCGCCCTGGGCGCGGATGGCTTCGAGCCGGGCGAGGGCCGTTGCGTCGCCATTGATGGCGGCTTGCAGCTCGGTGCCGGTGTAGCCCAGGTCGTGGGCGTTCAGAAAAACGGTCGGGATGCCAGCGTTGATCAGCGTGGCAGCCAAGCGGCCTGTGCCAGGCACGTCGAGTTCGTCCACCAACCGCGCCGTCGGAAACATCGCCCCGCCGCCCTCGCCCGCATCCGCCGGGTCGACAAATTCCAGCGCCACTTCGGCCGCAGGAAAGGTCACGCCATCCAGAGCAAAGTCGCCCGTCTCTTGCACCTGGCCATCGCTGATGGGCACGTGGGCGACGATGGATTTTCCGATGTTCGCCTGCCAGATGCGAATGGTGGCCACGCCGCTCTGCGCAATGCGTGCGGTGTCGATCAGCCCCATATGGATGGCGCAGGGGCCAACGGCGGCGGAGAGATTGCCGCAGTTGCCGCTCCAGTCGACCACGGATTGGTCGATGGCGACCTGGCCAAACAGGTAGTCGACGTCGTGGCCGGTGCGGGTGCTTTGGCTCAGGATGACCGCCTTGCTGGTGCTCGACGACCCATTGCCCAGACCGTCGATTTGCTTGCCATACGGGTCGGGGCTGCCGAGCACGCGCAGCAGCAAGGCATCGCGTGCCGGACCGGGCTGCCGGGCGGACTCGGGCAGGTCCTGCAGGCGAAAGAACACGCCTTTGCTGGTGCCGCCGCGCATATAGATAGCGGGGATTTTGATTTGCGGGGCGAAGCGGGGCATGGGATGTGCGAGTGGTTTCAAGGTATCCAATGGGATAGCGTTTCGCACTTATACAGCCTGCGCTGGAGTTTGATTTGCGGGTCGAAGCAGGCCGGTTGCTTAGGGCCTGCTAACACGATGCAAGGGGATCGCGTTGCATAGTGTTATCAGGCCCTAGCCAGCCATTGCGCGCGCCCCCAGCCACTGCGATACATGGGACCAAAGCGCTGCGTTGTGGGTCTTGAAGAAGCCGAAGTGGCCGATGCAGCCGCGGAAGCCGCCCGCTGCGGGGATCTCACGGTGCTCGATGCGAGCCCCTGTGAACTGGCGCAACAGAGAGCGCACAGCACCGGGCGGCGCGAAGCCGTGGTCATCGGACATCGAGAGGGCAAGCAAGGGCCCGGCGTAGGCCGCGTAGCCGCGGGTGTCGAGCGCCGGGTCACTGAACAAGTAGCCGCGGGTCAGGCTCCAGCGCCGCCAATCCTGTGCAACGCCCCGCGGCAAGGCATGCCCTACGGCCAGCCCATGCCGGCAGGTGGCCCCAAAGCGCCAGCACCAGGGGCATCGCCAGCCACCACGCGCCCAGCAAACGCGGCCACTGCGCCACCGGGTAATCGCGCCAATCGCAGCCGCCCGAGGCGATGAGGACCAAGGCGTCGGCGCTGGCAGTGAGCGGTGCCAGTCCTGCCAGATGGCCTCCCGAACTGTGGCCCACAATAAACAAGCGCCGCGCCGGGTGTTCAGCGCGCACGTAGCGCAGCACGGCTTGCTGGTCGCGTTGGCCCCAGTCGCGCATTGTGGCCGGATCGTCGGTGGCGGGCTGCCTTGCCGAGTCACCGATGCCACGCGCATCCCACAGCAGCACGTCAAAGCCTTGATCGCCCAAATGCTGCGCGAAGGCGCCGTAGTAACGTCGCGGGACGCCCGTTGCGGAGTGCATCACGACCGCAGCCAACGCAGGCCTGGCCCCAGAAGCGCGCACCCAGTTTGCCGCCAACGGGCGGCCATCTTCACTCGCAATGTCGAATTTTTCCATGCTCTCCAAGCCCCGTTGAACCAAGATTAAGCATGGTACGGTGTGAAGTTCACTCCATAGTCAAGAGAAAATGCAGATCAAGTTTCTCGAAGCGCGCAGCGGCCTGCCGCGCGACACTTTGCGGTTCTATGAACGCAGTGGACTCATCACGCCGCCGCGAAGACTTGCCAACGGCTACCGCGATTACGATGAGCACACACTGGCCGAGCTCAAGTTCATCGCTGCCGCGCGTGAAGTGGGCTTCACCCTGGCCGAAATCAAGACGGCGATCCCGCAGTTGAAGGCCCCGCCCGAACAATGCCGCGCTTTGCTCGATGGCCTCAAGGAGCGGCGGCAAGCCGTCGTTGCGCAGCTGGCCCAGCATCGCAAACAATTGCGGCGCCTGGATCAGCTCATCCAGCGCTTCGGCGGCGCGTAAGGCAAGCGGGCACGGGAGCGGGTGAAGGCTTTCAGTTCATCGAATTTGATAGCTACTTGCGCTTATGCCATAAGCGCAAGAGGCCATTTTGGCTTGGTTTTTGGCATAGGCCAGTACGCCCTGGCGGCCTTGCCGATGCCGCGCCCCATCGTCCGGCCTGCGCTGCAGGGTGACCGAGCTGCGCGGCCTGCGCCGCCCACGCGCTCGAACGCGTGATCGCTTTGGTCACTCCATCATTTCCCGAATCGAGCCGCACACCGAGAGCAATTGCGGCGCGTCCATGCGGCCGATGATGTTGCGCGTAACCGAGCCGATCACCTGCTGCGCCCCCATGAGCCCCACGGTTGCCGACTGCTCCACCAGGAATCCCGCCTTGGCCTTTTTGAGCGGAGCCAGAAAGTAACCGTCGAAACCGCTTTTCATCAACACGATCACCACGTCGGCCAGAGCGCCCCGATGGGCGGTGGCGTCGGGCGCGTTCTCTATCAATTCAAGAACCGAGAGCGTCTTTTTGCGCAGTTCCGCAGAATGGAAGAAACGCAAAAACGGCTTGGTTGGCGCAGCGCGGTGGGACGCTGGTTTGGCGGCGGCCTTGACTGGAGGGGTCGCCTTGGGTTTTGGCGAGGCGGCCACGTTCAGCCCTTCTTGCTGCCCATGACCAGCAAGAGCCCACCCACCACGATGGCCCCGATGCCAGCCCACATCGGTATGTTGACGGTCTTTTTCTCCTTGGCCGAGATCTCCAGCGTGCCAATCTTGACCACCGTGCTGTCCTTCGTATAGCTGAAGCCCCCGTAGGCGAGCCCGAGGATGCCGGCGATGATCAGGCCGATGGCGACGAATTTGATTGAGTTCATGAGGTTGGACTCCTGCGTTTGGCATCCAATCTTCCGCGTCGGCGACGCGAAAGTGGCTGCTTTGCGCGCATTGAAGCACGAACGCCGTGGGCTGTGCACCGGCCAGTCTCCTGATACGCATCAAGTTCTGGGGACAAAGAGCGTACTCAAGGGATTTACCCGAGAGCCAGCCCCAATGCGACAACCCTAGACTGTGGCGTCCTGCGCCGCCGTGGCCGCAGGCAGAGGACTGGAGTTAGCCTTGCAGCCTACCGACACCGCCCATCCGGACTACTTCCACAAGGTCGTCGATTGCCAGTGGGCCTGCCCTGCCCACACCCCGGTGCCCGAATACATCCGACTGATTGGGCAAGGCCGTTACGACGATGCCTACACGATCAACTGGGTGTCGAACGTGTTTCCCGGCATTCTCGGGCGCACCTGCGACCGGCCCTGCGAGCCCGCCTGTCGGCGCGGCCGGGTGGAGGAAGGCAACGGCGCGCAGCCCGAGCCGGTGGCCATCTGCCGCTTGAAGCGCGTGGCGGCCGACCACAAGAGCGACGCAATCAAGGAGCGCATGCCCGCCATCGCAGAGCGCAACGGCAAGCGCGTGGCCTGCGTCGGGGCCGGCCCCGCATCCTTGACGGTGGCGCGCGACCTGGCGCCGCTGGGCTACGAGGTGACGGTGTTCGACGCCGAGGCCAAGGCGGGCGGCTTCATCCGCAGCCAGATTCCGCGTTTCCGCCTGCCCGAATCGGTGATCGACGAAGAAACGGGCTACATCCTCGACATGGGCGTGCAGTTTCGCAGCCAGGAGCGCGTGGACTCCATGCGCGCGCTGCTGGAGCAAGGCTACGACGCGGTGTTCGTGGGCAGCGGCGCGCCGCGCGGGCGCGATCTAAAGATTCCTGGCCGGCGCGAGATCGAGGGCAACATCCATATCGGCATCGACTGGCTGGCTTCGGTGTCGTTCGGGCACATCACCAGCATCGCGCCGCGCGTCATCGTGCTGGGTGGCGGCAACACCGCCATGGACTGCTGCCGCTCGGCGCGGCGCCTGGGCGGCACCGACGTCAAGGTCATCGTGCGCAGCGGTTTTGACGAAATGAAGGCTTCGCCCTGGGAAAAAGAGGATGCGCTGCACGAGGGCATTCCGATTTTGAACTTCCACGTGCCCAAGACTTTTGAGCACGACAACGGCCAGCTCACTGCCATGACCTTCGAGATCGTGCAGGCCGAGTACGACGCGCAAGGGCGCCGCAGCCTGGTGCCCACGGGTGAGCCCGACGTGCGCGTGCCCTGCGACGTGGTGCTGATCGCCGTGGGCCAGGAAAATGCGTTTCCGTGGATCGAGGACGATCTGGGCATCGCCTTTGATCGCTGGGGCCTGCCAGAACTCACGCCGGACACCTTTCAATCCACGCTGCCGCAGGTGTTCTTCGGCGGGGATGCGGCCTACGGCCCGAAAAACATCATTACCGCCGTGGCGCAGGGGCACGAGGCCGCCGTCTCCATCGACCGCTTTCTGCACGGCGAAGACGTGCGCCAGCGGCCGGCGCCGCGCACCAACCTGGTGTCCACCAAGATGGGCATCCACGAGTGGAGCTTCGACAACGAAGTGTCGAACGACCTTCGCTTCAAGGTGCCATGGGCCAAGGCCGAGGTGGCACTGGCCAGCATTCGGGTGGAAGTGGAGTTGGGGTTCGACGCCGCCACCGCCTTCAAGGAAGCCAGCCGCTGCCTGAACTGCGACGTGCAGACGGTGTTCAACCGCTCCACCTGCATCGAATGCGATGCCTGTGTGGATATCTGCCCCATGGACTGCATCACCTTCACCTTCCATGGCGAAGAGGACGATCTGCGCAGCCGGCTGCAGGCACCCGCAGAGAATCTGACGCAAGCGCTGATGGTCTCTGCGCCGCTCAAAACCGAGCGCGTCATGGTCAAGGACGAAGACGTCTGCCTGCACTGCGGCCTGTGCGCCGAACGCTGCCCCACCGGTGCCTGGGACATGAAGAAGTTCCGCCTGGACACCACCCAGGCCGGCCCCGGCTGCCGCGATGCCCAGATCACCCGACACATGCCGGAGGCCGCATGAAGCCCATGGAAGCCATCAACGACTTCGTCATCAAGTTCGCCAACGTCAATGGCTCGGGCTCGGCGTCGGCCAACGAGTTGTTTGCCAAGGCCATCCTGCGCATGGGGGTGCCGGTCAGTCCGCGCAACATCTTCCCCAGCAACATCCAGGGCATGCCCACCTGGTACGAGGCCCGCGTGTGCGAGCAGGGCTATTCAGGGCGGCGCGGCGGCGTGGACATGATGGTGGCGATGAACCCGCAGACCTGGGACGCCGACGTGGCCGAAATCGCGCCCGGCGGCTACCTGTTCTACGACAGCACCCGGCCTATTCCCGCGTCAAAGTTCCGCCAGGATGTCAGCGTGATTGGCGTCCCGCTGACCGAGATCAGCAACAGCGCCTTCACTGATCCGCGCCAGCGCCAGCTGTTCAAGAACATCATCTACGTGGGCGCGCTCTCAGTGCTGCTCGATGTCGAGGCTGAAGTGTTTGAAACGCTTTTTGCCGAGCAGTACCGAGGCAAGGAAATGCTGATCGACGCCAACGTGCGCGCCCTGCACCTGGGGCGCGACTACGTCAAGGAACACCTGCAGGCGCCCTTGGGCCTTCGGGTGCGCCGGGCCGACAAGGTGGGTGAGCAGATTTTTACCGACGGCAACAGCGCCATCGCTCTGGGCTGTGTGTATGGCGGCGCCACGGTGGCGGCCTGGTACCCGATTACGCCCTCGTCGTCGGTACCCGAAGCCTTCCAGAAATACTGCGACAAGTTTCGCGTGGACCCGGACACTGGCCGCAGCAACTTCGCCATCGTGCAGGCCGAAGACGAACTGGCTTCCATCGGCATGGTGCTGGGCGCCGGCTGGAACGGCGCGCGCGCCTTTACTGCCACCTCGGGCCCGGGCATTTCGTTGATGACGGAATTCATTGGCCTGGCCTACTTCGCCGAGATTCCGGTCACCATCATCAACGTGCAGCGCGGCGGGCCTTCCACCGGCATGCCCACGCGCACCCAGCAGTCCGACCTGCTGAGCTGCGCCTACGCCTCGCACGGCGACACCAAGCATGTGCTGCTGTTCCCCGAAGACCCGCATGAATGCTTTGAACACGCGGCAGCCGCGCTGGACCTGGCCGACCGGCTGCAAACCCCCATTTTTCTGATGACCGACCTGGACATCGGCATGAACCAGCGCCTGTGCAAGCCCTTTGTCTGGGACGACGCCCGTACCTACGACCGGGGCAAGGTGATGACCGCCGAAGAGCTGGAGGCGGGCAAGGACTTTGGCCGCTACAAGGACGTGGATGGCGACGGCATTCCCTGGCGCACCTACCCTGGCACGCATCCGACCAAAGGCAGCTTCTTCACACGCGGCACCACGCGCGACCCCTATGCCCGCTACTCGGAGCGCGGGCCGGACTACATCTACAACATGGAGCGCCTTTGCGCCAAGTTCCGCACCGCTGCCGACCTGGTGCCCCAGCCCGTGCTGCGCAGCGCGGATCAGCCGACCTCCCTGGGCGTGCTGTACTTCGGCTCCACCAGCCCGGCCATGCAGGAAGCGCTGGATGTGCTGACGGCCTCGGGCATCCACATCGACGCCCTGCGCCTGCGCGCCTTTCCCTTCCCGGATTCGGTGGAGCGCTTCATTGCCGCGCACGAGCTGGTGTTTGTGGTGGAACAGAACCGCGACGCCCAGATGCACGTCCTGCTGGTCAACGAGTTGGGCGTGGACCCGGCGCGTCTCATCAAGGTGCTGCACTACGACGGCACGCCGATTACGGCGCGCTTCATCACCGAGGCGATCCAGAAGCAGCTGCAAGGCGCCACAGCGCTCATCAAGGAAGCCGCATGACCTACCTTGCCAAACCCCGGCTGCGCCACCCCACCCTGACCCAGAACAAGGTGGGCTACACCCGGCGCGACTATGAAGGTCGCATCTCCACCCTGTGCGCGGGCTGCGGGCACGACTCCATCTCGGCGGCCATCATCCAGGCCTGCTGGGAGCTGGACATCGAACCGCACCGCGTGGCCAAGCTCTCGGGCATTGGCTGCAGCTCCAAGACGCCAGACTACTTTCTGGGCGCCTCGCACGGCTTCAACACCGTGCACGGGCGCATGCCCTCGGTGCTGACCGGCGCCAACCTGGCCAACCGCGACCTGCTGTACCTGGGCGTCTCGGGCGACGGCGATTCGGCCTCCATCGGCCTGGGCCAGTTCGCCAATGCCATGCGCCGGGGCGTGCGCATGGCCTATATCGTCGAGAACAACGGCGTTTACGGTCTGACCAAAGGCCAGTTCTCGGCCACGGCCGATCGGGGGTCGCGCAGCAAGAAGGGCGTGATCAACAACGACAGCCCGGTCGACCTGGTGGGCCTGGCGCTGCAGCTGGGCGCCACCTATGTGGCGCGCAGCTTCTCGGGCGACAAGGAGCAGTTGGTGCCGCTCATCAAGGGCGCCATTGGCCACGGCGGAGCGGCCTTCATCGACGTCATCAGCCCCTGCGTCACCTTCAACAACCACGGCGGCAGCACCAAGAGCTACGACTATGTGCGCCAGCACAACGAGGCCGTGAGCCGCATCGACTTCATACCCCGACACAGCGAAATCACGGCGCAGTACGCGCCCGGCGAAGTGATCGACGTGCAGCAGCACGACGGCAGCATGCTGCGCCTGCACAAACTGCACACCGACTACGACCCGACCGACCGCTACGCCGCACTCAGCTACATGAACGCGCGGCAGGAGCGCGGCGAGGTGGTGACCGGCCTGCTTTACCTCGACCCGCAGGCCACCGACCTGCACCTGTCGCTCAACACCAGCGACGCACCGCTCAACAGCCTGGGGCCGACCGCGCTGTGCCCCGGCTCCAAGGCGCTGGAAAAGCTCAACGCATCGCTGCGCTGACCCCGTTGCCGCCTTTTCGAAAGGAGCCCAGCCATGGCCGAACGCACCGTTTTCCAATCCATCTCCCAGCGCCACGTGGTGAGCCTGGGCCCCCAAGCGAGCGTCTGGGACGCCGCCTGCGTGATGACGCGCGCCAACTGCGGCAGCGTGCTCATCCTGGACACCCTGGGCACCCTTCTGGGCATACTGACGGAGCGCGACCTGATGACGCGCGTACTGGCCAAGGCGCTCAGCCCCGAAACCACCCTGGTCTGCGACGTAATGACGCCCCACCCCCAGACTGTGGCCCCCGACACCAAGGTCTCCGAGGCTGTGCTGATCATGATCGAGCGGGGTTTTCGGCACCTGCCCATCGTGTCGCCTGCCGAAAAGATTCTGGGCGTTTTTTCCGTGCGCGACGCCCTGCCGCGCGAGATCGGCGTCGCCGTGAGCCTGGCGGAATTCAACGATCAGGTGAACGACGCACTGGGTTGACGCAGCGGCTGGCGTGTTCCTGCCCGTTCGGGCTTTGCAGGAACAGACCGATCACTGGCGTTCCCGTCTCTGGGATACTTGCGCCCGGCAACCAGCCCCATCCTCAGAAAAGTAAAAAGCAGGCACCATGAGCATTTTTGATCGACTCTGGGGCAGTGCGCGCAAAAAGACGCCTCCCCCCAGGCCTACGGCCCCTGCACCGCTCACAGGGCCAAGCGCCGAACCGACTGGCTCCGTAGAGCGGCGCCAGTCCCCTCGCAAGAACGCCCGCAAAGGGACCCGGGCGCTGATCATCGATGACTCGCCGACGGTGGTGGCCGTTTTGCGCAAGGCGTTGCGCTCGGTCGGCTACGAAACCCGGGAAGCCCTGGATGCCGAGCATGGCCTGGCACTGATCGACCAAAACCCACCCGATCTGATTTTTCTGGACATCGTCCTGCCCGGCATGAACGGCTTCCATGCCTTGCGCCTGATCCGCAAGAACCCGGCGTGCCAGCACATTCCGGTCATCATGATCAGCGGCAACGAGCATGCCATCGAACAGTTCTACGTCAATCGCATCGGCGCTGACGACTTCATGAAAAAGCCGTTTTCCCGCTTCGAGATCTTTGCCCGCGTGGAAAACCTGCTCGATGACGGGCTGATGCCTCGCCGGAAAAGCTTGAGTGCGCCCGCGCAGGCCAGCGCAGAAGTTCGCCAAGGGGCGAGCAGCTGAAGTGCGTCGCCCAGCGGCGCAGCGCTACTGCCCCACGCGCGATGGCTGACGCGAGCGCTGCAGGCAAGGGAGTCCACTCCCGATTTCGCGCAGCAAAACCCGTGCTGACCCCAATGCCTTCAGGGCCTGCACCAGCGCCTTGAGCCAACCGCCCCACCATGAATACCAAGCACGCACGACAACTGGCCTATGCCAGCATCCTGCTGACGCCTGTCACACTGATGGCCGTCACCGCCCTGCGCTGGCGCACCGGCCCATGCGCCGCAAGCGCGCACGCCAGCGTGTGGGCCTTGATGGCATTTGCCGCGCTTCTGACCGCATCCAAAAACCCCTACCGGGCGATTGCCGCCTGCATCATGTACCTGCCGGTGGGCTACGTATTCGCCACCGAACCCTGCACGGCGGCACGCTCGCAGGGTCCGGGCGGCCTCATCTATCTGCTGTCCCCGCTGTTTGTGCTGTGGATTCTGGCGGGCAGCTTCATCGGCGGATGGTTGTTGCGGGTTGTGTTCGGCCTGTCACCAAAAGCGCCGCAGCCCGCAGGCGGCGACCCGGCCTAGGAAGAAGGCTTGGCCCGACATGCGCTGGTGCAGCCGATATGGGCCAACCCGCCCGGCAATGCAGCAGCATCGAATATTGATTGAATTGGCCCCTAGCGCTTATTTTATAAGCGTTTACAGCTATTAAAATGATAGTAACGACCGCCTCTGAAGCAGGCTTCTGAGTCGCTAGCCAAGAACGCTGCCTGCCAGCAGCCGCGATGCACACACCGTGGAGACACTCAGCGGCACACAGTCCATCGTTTTCCGAGCCAGGCAGCAATCCGCATACAGTGCAGCCATGCAGTACAGAAATCTCGGCAACAGCAATCTCAAGGTCTCCGCCCTGTGCCTGGGCACGATGATGTTCGGCGACCAGACCGAACAGGGCGAGGCGCAACAAATCGTGGCGCATGCGCACGAGCACGGTGTCAACTTCCTCGATACCGCCGATGTGTACACCTTGGGCGCGTCGGAAGCCATGCTCGGGCCGCTCATCAAACCCCATCGGCACGACTGGATTTTGGCCACCAAGCTCGGCAACAAGATGTCCGAGCGGGTGAACGAGAGCCACTACTCCAGGGCCTGGATGCTGCGGGAACTGGAAAGCAGCTTGCGGCGCCTGCAAACCGACCACATTGACATCTACTACCTGCACCGCGACTTTGCCGGCATGAACCTCGAAGAGCCTTTGCGGGCACTGGACGACATGATCCGCAGCGGCAAGCTGCGCTATTGGGGCATTTCCAATTTTCGCGCGTGGCGCATTGCCGAAATGGTGCACCTGGCTGCTCGCATCGGCATGCCCGGCCCGGTGGTCTGCCAGCCGTACTACAACCTGCTCAACCGCATGCCCGAGGTCGAAATCCTGGCTGCGTGCGAGCATTACGGGATCGGCGTGGTGCCTTACAGCCCGATTGCCCGTGGCGTATTGACTGGAAAATACGCGCCCGGAGTCGCCCCGGACCAGGGCACGCGCGCGGGCCGGGGCGACCGGCGCATGCGGGAAACCGAGTTTCGCGAAGAATCCTTGGCCATTGCACAGCAACTCAAGGCCCATGCCGCTGCCAAAGGCGTGTCGCTGGCGCAGTTTGCCACCGCCTGGGTGCTGGCCAACCGAAGCGTCAGCGCTGTGATTGCCGGGCCCCGCACCCTGGCGCAATGGCAGGACTACTTCCCCGCACTCGACTATGTGGTCGACGCCGAGGATGAGGCGCTCGTCGATGCGCTGGTGGCGCCGGGCCACCCCTCGACGCCGGGCTTCACCGACCCGGCCTATCCGCTGATTGGGCGGCGGCGGGACGCTGCGGTATGACGCAGGCCTGTCGATTCGAAGTCTTGTCCAACCGGCGCGCATTGAACCCTGCCGGACCATCTGGCCATCCCACGCGCCCATGAGCTGGAACCTAAAGATCGGCCAAGGATGGAAGCGCCATCTGGGCACCCTGGCCATGGTGGTCGCCGTCTTCGTCGCAGTGCAGTCCTGGCAAACCCGCAAGGTGCCTGGCGGAGCGGCCCCGGACTTTCCTCTCACGGTGGTGCGGGCGGATGGCAGCATCACCACCACAACCCTGGCCGAGTGGCGGGCCGCCCATCCCGGTGAGCCGGTCGCCTTGCACTTCTGGGCCGAGTGGTGCCCTATCTGCAGAACCGAAGAAGGCAGCATCACCAGTATTTCCCAGGATTGGCCCGTGATGACAGTCGCCATGCAGTCGGGCGATGCGGCAAAGGTAAGCCAGGTGCTGCACAAGCGCGCCTTGCCCTGGCCCGCCGCCCTTGACCCGCGCAGCCAGATCACCTCGGCCCACGGTTTTGGGGCCGTACCGGCTTTTGTAGTCGTAGACGCCGCAGGCCAATTGCGTACGCCCACGGTGGGCTACACGACCGAAGCCGGGATGCGCTTGCGCCTGTGGTGGGCCCAGCTGACCGGGGGTTTCGCGGGCTGAGGCGTTGGCTCTGGCGGCGGAGGGAGAAAGGTCGAGGGGCTCTCGCGCCGATGGCAATCGGCTGGCTGGCCTGCTTCCTGATGCACCCGCTGAGATAGCCAGAGCTGGCCGCGCATGGACAGAAATTGCCAGCGACCCGTATTGAAACCAACCCTTCAATTTTTCAGTCCAGTGGCCGCCGAAAGTCGTGCGCTGAATTGACGGCATCTCTTTGCCAAGGGCGGGTGCCGGGATGCGCGCCCTGAGGCGCATTGCTTCTTTCGAATCGCCGTCAATAAGAATGGCACCAAAGGGCGACCCCGCTGTCCGTGTTCCCTTCGGGGCAATCTGCGGTGACCGTTTCAGGCGGGGTCTGCGCACACACGCTTCGCTTCGTCAGCGGCAGGTGTTGGCCAGGAGCTGTTAATAGAAGCAGGAAGAAGCGGTCACCGTTTGAATTCAGTGGCTTGCCGAAGGCAAGTCCGCTGGAATGATGGGATGAACTCACCAATGAGGGTGTGCAGAATTTTGTGTCAACGGACAATCCACCGCAGGCGCGAGCCTGCTTGGTGCACCACGACCTGAACTACGTCTCGTGGAAGCGCAGGAAACCCGTCACACCACTCCCACCCTACCCCTCGCACCCCCACAACCCATCCGCCCGCACCCGCCACAGCACCGGCGCGATGAACACGCACAGCAGCCCAAACGCCGCCACCCAGCACAGCCCGGCCAGCGCCATCCAGGCCACTGAATAGTCCCCCGCCCACGCCGCCCCTGCGCGCAGCAGCGCGGCCAAGGCGATCAGGCCTGCGCCCCACACACCCCAGGCACGCTCATCCATCGCCAGGCCGCAGTGCGCGCGCCCGGCGATGCAGATCACGGCGTAGATGGCCAGGCCCATGGCACCCACGGTCAGCAGGTGGCGCCCCGCCGTCACGCCTGGGCCACCGGCCAGCAAGGCCCAGCCCATGAGCCCGTAGCCCAGCGCCATGCACAGGTACACGGTGTAGAGCATGAGCGGCCAGCGCCGCAGCAGCGGGCGGCCCACGTGCCAGTCGCCCAGCAGGTTGAACAGCGCTGCGGCACTGGCGCAGGCCAGCCAGCCGGAGGTAGCGCTGCCTGCGTGGGCAAACTCGGCCAGGGTGAACAGCGCAATGCACAGCACGGCCAGGTTGCGCCGGGGTGGGCGGGCCAGATACGGCTCGGCGCCGGTGCCCGCCTGGTCGATGGAGCGGTTGACGATGCGCATGGAGATGCGGCTCATGGCGATGACGATAAGCACCATGAGCAGGCCCAGAAAGGCGTGCAGCCAGCGCATGGGGTAGGCGCCGCGCAGCGCATCAAGGTAAAAACCCGCCACCAGCAACGCCATGCCTGCCAGCGCCCAGCCAAAGGCGTGGTGGCGCTGGCCTGCGGGCGTGCGCAAGGCGGGCCACAGCAGGGCGATGAGGGTACCCAGCAAGGCGAGCTGCGCCGCACCCGCCACGGCCAGTGCGGGCCACCCGGCCACGCCTGAGAGCCAAAAGCCCGCGCGGCCCAGCAGCCACAGCGCCACCAGCTGGCGCGCCGTGCGCGGGTTGGCACTGGCGGTGGCCGTGAACTCAGGCACCGCAGTCAGCACAAAACCCGCCACCGCCGCCAGGCCAAAGCCCAGCAGCAGCTCGTGCGCGTGCCACACCAGCGCGCCGCCCGCCACGGGCGGCGGCGGCAGGCCCAGCGCCAGCACGGCGCTCCACAGCGCGATGAGCAGCACGGCCGAAGCCATGGTGAGCAGAAAGAAGGGGCGCATGGCGCACATCCACACCGGGTGCTGGGGCGACAGCAGGCCGGGCGGGGTCATCACGGGGGCGGTCATCCGCATCGCATCCTCCGCGCGGCGGGGGTGGCGTCGCCCGCCTGCAGCGCCAGTAGCAGGGGCAGCACGCGCGCATTGGGGGGCGGCAGAGTTTCGGCGAATTCATCGGCGCCACAGGCTTTTGCGTCCAGCAGCGCGTCCAGCCCGAAGGCCGCACGCACGGCGGGCACGCGCAGCAGCTCGGCGGTCTCGTGGTAGACCATGGCGTCGCTGCGCGCCAGCGCGGGCGCGGCAGGCGTGTGCCCGTGCACGATGCGGCCCGGCCCTGCGGCCATGACGAGCACGGTGTCGGCCAGGCGCACGGCCTCCATCAGGTCGTGCGTGATCATCAGCACCGCCGTGCCCTTCTCGGCCTGGTGGCGCAGCAGCAGGCGGTGCAGCTGCGCCTTGAGGCCGATGTCGAGCGCGGCGAAGGGCTCGTCCATCAGCAGCAGATCGGGTTCGAGCACCAGGGCGCGCGCCAACGCGGCGCGGCTTTGCATGCCGCCCGAAAGCTGGTGCGGGTAGGCGGCCAGCGCCTCGGCGTCCAGCCCCAGCACGGCGCCCATGGCGCGCGCCTTGTCGCGGGCGTCGGCACGGGCCATGCCCCGTGCGCGCAGGCCCAGGGCGATGTTGTCAGCCGTGGTCTGCCAGGGCAGCAGGCGCGGCTGCTGGAACATCAACGCCGGGTTCACAAAAGAGTTGTCCAGCAGGCCCTCCTGCAGGTCGAGCAGGCCCGCGCACAGGTGCAGCAGCGTGGTCTTGCCGCAGCCCGAGGGCCCCACCAGCGCCAGCACGCCGCCCGCAGGCAAGGCCAGGCCCACGCCGCCCAGCACCTCGGTCAGCGCGTAGCTGTGGCGCACGTCTTTCAAAACAAGATTCATCGCGGCGCCTCCCGCCAGCGCTCGACTTCGCGCTTGAGCGGTTCCAAAAATCCATACTCGACCACCAGCAGGCAGCCCACCACGGCGGTGATCCAGCCCAGGGTGGTGGCGGTGTCCAGTTGCGAGCGGCTGGCCGCCAACGCGGCGCCCACGCCGTCGGTGCTGGCCAGCAGCTCGGCCATGACGGTCACTTTCCAGGCGCTGCCCAGCGCCGTTACCCAGGCCGGGAACAGGTACGACAGCACATGCGGCCCGTACACCTCACGCAGCGCCATGCCCATGGGCAGGCGGTAGGCGCGCGCCATGTCACGCAGTTGCAAATCCAGCGTGCGCGTGCCCTGCAGGGCACTGGCAAACACCACCGGAAAGCAGGCGATGAACACGGTGAACACGGGCGTGCCGTCGCTCATGCCAAACCACAGCATGGCCAGCACCAGCCAGGCGATGGGCGGCGTACCCAGCAGCACCGTGACCAACGGGCGCGAAAGGACGGACGCGGTGACCGACAGGCCTGCGGCCAGCCCCAACAGGCTGCCCACCGCAACGGCCAGTGTCAGCCCCATGAGTGCACGCCGTGCGGTGGCGGCCAGCGCGGGCCAGGCACTGCCCTGCTCTACCAGGCCCCACAGCGCGGCAAAGGCGGTGAGCGGGTCGGGCAGGATGAGTGGGTCGTAGAAAGCAGCCACCGCCTCCCAGGCGGCCAGCAGCAAAAACAGGCTGGCGCACGCACCCCAGCCGCTCCACAAGTAGCCAGGCAGCCCCCGCAAAACACGCGCCAGCAGCCGCAGCATTACTGCACCACCCCTGCCGCTGCAGACGGCTCGGCACCTGCTTCGGGCACATACACCATGGAGCCATCTTTGAGGCGATAGGCCACACCCGCCTTGTTGCCCTGGCCCTCGCCAATCTCGCCGCTGGCCTTGTAGCGCTCGATATTCTGGCCGTCCTTGATGACGATTTCCATGTTGGGCTTGCCAGGGTTCTTGATGACGGTGACCGACTCTGTGCTGAACGGGTTCACCGGGTTGTTGGCCACCGCCAGCAGCAGCGCAGCGATGATGACCAGAAACACGTCGATCAGGTTCACCACCGACTGGATCGGGTCGTCGGCCTCCATGTCGTCCATCAAACGCAGCTTCATGCGGGCACCTCGCTCACCAGGTGGCCCAGCATGTCTTGCGCGGGGGTCTCGGCCGGGGCTGTGCCTTGCTCGATGGCGGCCAGGTCGGTGGCGTACCAGCGCTTGCGCACGTTGACCACGCTGTAGCTGATGGCGGCGGCCAGCAGCGCCAGGATCACGGCGGAGAACGCCACCATCAGGCTGCGCGACACATCGGCCAGGTTGCCATCGGCCAGCGCCATCAGCGCGGGGCCCATGGGAATCATCGTGGCCACCAGGCCCAGCATGGGCGCCACGCGGGTGGCGATGCGGGCAAATTCGAGCCGCTCGGCCGCCAGCACTTCGAGGTCGAGCACCGTGATGGCGGGGTTGGCGCGGCGTGCGGCCAGCATTTCAAAACCCGCCACCTTGCCGCTGCGGCGCTGCCAGGCCTGCCAGGCAAAGGCGCCTGCCGCGTAGAAGGCATGCACGAACAGCGCGGCAATGGCCAGCAGCACGGGGAACAGGAAGAACTGGCTGACGCCATACATCATCGATTCAATGGGATTGCTCATTTGAAAACTCCAGAAAGTGAAGGGATTGGGCGCGGGCGCACCACGCTGCGGCGGCGCGCCTGCCGCACGGCACCGGCGCCGGTGATGCCCGCCAACATCAGCGCCAGCAGCGCGGCCTGCGTGGGGCCCACGCTGACCGGCTGGGCTTGCGGCACGGGCGCCATCAAGAGGCCGCTGACCACCGGGGCTCTGCAGCGGGGGGCTCTGCGGATTGCGGCGGTGTGGTGGGTTGCGATGGCTCGGCGGAGGGTGGCGGCGGCGCTGGCGCAGCGGCCTGGGCGGCGGCAGGCGGCGCAGCCTGCGCCAACGGGGCATCAAGGCCGTAGCCCGGTGCGGCGGGCGCCGCCGGGTTGTGGGCCGCAGGCGCCTGGCCCACATACGCTTGAAAGCGGGCGTTGTCGCTGCGCACATCAAAGCGCTCCGCCAGGTCGCGCCAGCGTTCTTTCAGCTCAGCCACGGTTTTCGGGTCGGCCTTCCAGTAGCCCTGGCGGGCGGCTTCGAGCATGCGCTCCATGGTCTGCGCCAAGGCGTGCGGGTTGTTGGCCTCAAACCAGCGTTTGAGACCCAGTTGGTGCTTGTCGCGCACATACACGTCGGCCATCTCCTGCCACTGGTCGTCGCGCACGATCTCGCGCGCCACTGCCGTCCAGCCCCAGAAGTTGTTGGTGGCGTCCAGCACCTGCAGCGTGCCCGCGTAGCCCTCGGCCATCAGACCTTTGATGTAGCCGGGGTGAAACTGGCGCGTGGCCAGCTCTTTGGCGAGGAACTGCGCTGCGCCTTCGACCTTGCCACTTCCTGCCCCGCGCAGGTTGCTGATATAGAGCTGTGGCGCCTTGCCGTCCAGGTGCCGCACGGCCAGCGCAATGCCGCCCAGGTACTGGAAGGGGTCGTCGGTGGTCAACATGCCATAGAGGTTGGAGCTGCGCGAGAGCACCGCGCCCTCGGTGCCGCGCAGGTGCTCGGCATACAGGTTGAGTGCCTTGCCGCCGTTGCCGCCTATACCGCTTTTTCCCTCCTGCGCCGCCCCCGGCAGGCTGCCCCAGGTGGATTCGTCCGGCCCATAGGCGTACTGCATGCGCGACAGGTACAGCTGCGCGAGCTTGCGGTCGCCCTCTTTCTTGCCCTGCCAGCTATCGGTGGCCAGCGTGGCGTTGTCCAGACCGGTGCCGTAGTTGCCCGACTCCGACGAGAAAATGCGCGTTTGCGCCGCCGCCAGCGCGGCCTGCTCGCCCATGCCCTGGGCGCGCAGCTTGGCGGCCATGCTGCGCGTGTGCGCCGCCACGGGGTTGCCATCTTCACCCGGCCCTTGCGCCTGGGCCGCCAGTTGCACGGCGCGCGCCAGTTGCTTCATGGCGTTGGGGAAATGGTCGCGGTACAGGCCGGTGACCGACAGCACCACGTCCACCCGCTCGCGCCCCAGCGCTGCGCGGGGCACCAGCTTCACGCCGGTTACGCGCCCGCCTTCGTCCCATACCGGCTCCACGCCCAGCAGCCACAGCGCCTGTGCTTCGAGCAGGCCCTGGTGGCGCATGGTCTCTACCGACCACAGCGACACGGCCAGCTTCGTTGGCGCCTTGCCTGTCAGGCGCTGGTGCTCGGCAATGAGCTGCTCGGCAGCGTCCTTGCCGGCCGCCCAGGCCTGGGGCGTGGGTACGCGCGAGGGGTCAAAACCATACAGGTTGCGGCCCGTGGGGTAGGCGTCGGGGTTCTTGATCGGGTCGCCGCCATACGACGTGGGCAGGTGCCGCCCGGCCAGCACCTGCAGCAAGGCGGGCAGCTCCTGGTCGGCGCCAATCTCGGCGTACGCGGTGCGGGCCTTGGCGATGGCGGTTTGCAACGCCGCTGGCAGGGCCTCAAGGCTCTGGCCCTCGATCACATGGCGCTGCAGCAACCGGTACGGTGCCGTCTGCGCCAGGCGGCTGTAGTCGCCAATCAGCGCCTCGTCCACATCGGCAGCCGGTGTGCCCGCCTGCAAAGCGGCGGCTTCCCAGAACGGGCGCCCCAGCATCAGCAGCACGGTGGCCAGGCGGTGCTGCTCCTCGGGCGCACGGCCCAGGGTGTGCAGGCCCAGCGGCTGGGCGGTTTCGGCCAGTTCGTGCAGGTGGTTGTGCAGCAGGTCCACAAAGGCAGGGAATTCGCTGCGCGTGCGCGCTGGCGTCCAGCCCATGTCGCGGTCGATGTGCTCTTTCTGCACGGCGGCCAGCAGATCGGCCTTGATTTTTTCCTTGACCACACCCTCGTCCTGCGCCAGCCAGGCGTGCAGCAGGTCGTGCATGCGTGTGAGTGCGGCGTGCAGGCCCGCCGGTTTGAACGGCGGCGTCTGGTGGCTGACGATGACTGCGCGGCCCCGGCGCTTGGCCTGCTGGGCCTCGCCGATGTTGTCGGCAATGTACGGGTAGGCCACCGGCACGTTGCCCACGGCCAGCATGCCGGGGTCGAACACCGACAGGCCGCGCTCCTTGCCGGGCAGCCATTCCTGGCTGCCGTGGGTGCCAAAGTGCACCAGCGCGTCGCTTTTTTGCTGCTCGCGCGCCCACAGGTAGGCGGCCAGGTAGTAATGCGACGGCAGGGCGCTGGGCGAGTGGTACAGCGCCTTTTCCTTGTCGTCCCATTGCTCGCCGCGCGGCGGCTGCGGCAGGATGGCGATCTTGCCCAGCATCAGGCTCGGCACCACGAACACGGCTTCGCCGCCGCGCCGCAGCACCATGCTCGATTTTTCAGGTTCGCCCCAGCGCGCGCGCAAGGCTTCTTGCGTGGCTGCGGGCAGCGTGGCCAGCCACTGGCGGTACTGCGCCACGGGCAGGGTGGCGGCCAGGCCGTCGCGCAGCAGGGGCTCCAACTCGCCTTGGCGGTACGACGGCGCCAGCAGGCGCTGCAGATTGCCGATCAACAGCGGCTCCGACGGCGACTCGGTGTCGTAGCCCGCGGCCTGCAGTGCGGCCAGCGTGGTTTGCAGGCTGCGCGGCACGTTCAAAAACGAGGCGGACAGGTTCTTCTCGCCCGGTGGGTAGTTCCAGAAAAAGATGGACAGGCGCTTGTCGGCGTTGTGCTTGCGCTGCAGGTGCGCCAGGTTGAGCGCCTTGGCCACCACGGCGTCGGCCTGCGCGGCAATCGGCACGATCTGCTCATCCGAAGCACGGGTGGCGGCCGCCACCTGGATGTCGGTGACGCCCGCGTATTCGGCCTGCGCCAGGTAGAACGGCACATCCATCAGCGCCACGCCCTGCGGGTTGGCGGCCCAGGCGGCCTCGTCACCGCGGCGGTACGGCATGGCCTGCAGCACGGGGATACCCAGCCGCTCGAACTCGGCGCGTCGCTCCTCGGCGTTCAGCATGATTTGGGTGTTGATGAGCACGTCGGCCAGCCGCGTGCCCGCGGGCTTGAGCATCTGCTCCAGCGCACCCGCCTCCAGCATGGGGCTGTAGAACGGCAGCGCCACGGCGCCCCCGGCTTCGATGCGCGCAATCAGGTCGTCGATGAAGGCGGTCTGCATCGATGCGATGTACTGCTGGTGCAGCGCCAGCGCCACCACGGGGCGGCGGTTGGTGGCGACTGGATCAACGCCTTGCGAACGCAGCCACGCCACAGGGTCTGCCATGACCAGGCCCGGCGCACGCGGGTGGTACACGGCGGTTTTGGGGAACATCACGGGGTCGGGCACGCCCGGGGCTGCGCGACCCTGCAGCTGCGCGGCCAGCGTGGCGAAGAAGCCCTCGAAGTTCTGCTTGCCACCGTTGCTGTAATAGGTGATGAGCCGTCGCGCCACGGGCTCGGGCAAACCGCCGCCCCAGGCGGGCTTGGCGTCGTACAGCCAGGCGTGGGGCGCACGCAGGCCCGGCAGCGCATGCGCCAACCGGTCTTGCACCACATCCTGCAAATAGCTGTCGATAAACACCGCGTCGAAGCCCTTGAACAGGCCTTCGTCGGTCTCGGCGGGCAGCCTTTCCAGGTAGCGCGCCTGCAGCTCGATGCCGTGCGGCCGTGCGATGTCGGCCAATTGGCGGAACTTGCCTGCGGGCACGTTGGACGTGGCGATGAACAACACCTGCGCCGCCTGCGCAGCGCCAAAGGGCGCCAGCACCAGCAGGCACAGGGCCAGCCAGCGCCGCAAGCAGGCGATGGTGTTTGCAATAGTTTTATGATTCAAATTGGCCTCTAGCGCCTATCTATCAAGCGGTAACAGCTATCAAAATAGTAGTATTTGAATATTGATACAACCGGCCCCTGGCCCACACTTCCCCACCAGAGAGGGGGCCAGGGGAGGTTCAAAGAGTCCTTGTTGTCAGAAATCAACCCTTGCGGTCACGAACACACGGCGCGCGCGCTCGGCATAGCCAAAGCTCTCCGACTTCTCGGCCAGGTTCACGTTGCCGATGTTTTCCAGCCCGGCGCGCAGCACCAGCTTGCGGTGGGCGTCCAGCGCAAACTGCTTGCCCACGCTGGCGCTCCACAGTGCGTACGAGGGCAGCGCGGCGCCGTCGGTGCCGGTCTGGCTGCCGGTGAATTCGCCGGTCAGGCGCGCGCTCCAGCCCTCGGCGCCTTTCCATTCCAGGCGCGAGGTCAGGCTGCTCGATGGCCGGTCGGCCAGTTTCTTGCCGGTGCTTTTGTCGCGCGTGTGCAGCAGCGTCAGGTCGTTGCTCCAGGCAAGCTGGCGCGTCATGTCCCAGGTCATGCCCGCCTCCAGCCCCTGGATGCGCGCGGCGTCCACGTTGTCGTATTGGTAGAAGCGCCGCACGCCCTCCTGGCGCAGCAGGCGGTAGGTGATGAGGTCTTTGACCTCGGTGTTGAACACCGTGGCGCGCAGCGACCAGGCGGGCGCCACCTGCCAGTCGGCACCCACTTCAAACGAGTTGGACGATTCGGGCTGGATGTTGCCGTTGCCCGCAAAGGTGTGCGGCCCTTCGGCCCCCACGTAGTTGGGCGAAATCTGCTTGAGCGTGGGCGCCTTGAAGGCGTGGCCAAAACCGCCCTTGACCACCAGCGCCGGGGTGGGCTCCCACACCAGATAGGCGCGTGGGCTGACTTCGCTGCCAAACAGTTCGTGGTGGTCGGCACGCAGACCGGCGGTGAGCATCAGCGTGTCGGTCAGGGCGATTTCATCTTGCGCAAACAGGGCCTTGTGCGCCGCATCGTCCACGCCGTTTTTCAGGCCGGCGTTCTCCAGCGTCTCGCGGCGCCATTCGCCGCCCACGGTGACCTTGTGCGCACCCAGGGCAAAGCTGGCATGGCCGTCCAGCACGTCGTCCACCATGTTCTGCGGCCGCGTGGGCGTAGCGCCGTTGCTGGCGCGGTTGGCAATATCGATCTCGCTGCGGTAGGCGCGCAGCTTGCCGCGCCAGTTGTCAAACTGGCCCTCCCAGCCAACATGGGCCTGAGAGCGGTCGATGTCGTAGGTGCTGCGGTACACACCCTTTGAGGTGGAGCTGGTGTCGTACACACGCTGCTCTTTGCCGCCACTCCACCCCGCCTCCAGGGTTTGCTCCGGCGTCAGCGCATAGCGGGCAGCCAGGCCACCGTTCTTGGCGTGGCTGCCTTCGATTTCCGACAGCAGCGGGCTCTGCCGATCGGCCACGGGTGCGCTGTGCGCCAGCTCGGCATTCACGCGCAGGCTCAGGCGTTCGCCCACCGGGCCGGCGGCAAACACCGAGGTGGTGCCCGTGGGTTCGCCTTCGCTGGAGCGGGTAGGGGTGCTGGCCGAGACGCCCACCGAGCCGATCCAACGGTCCTTGGGCTGGCGCGTGATGAGGTTGATCACGCCGCCCAGCGCCTCGGAGCCATACAGCGCCGACATGGGGCCCCGGATGATCTCGATGCGCTCGACCGCCGACATGGGCAGCCAGCCGTACTGGTAGTCGGAATGGCCCACCACATCGTCCGTGGCGCTGATGCGCCGCCCGTCGATGAGAGTGAGCGTGTGCTTGCCTTCCAGTCCCCTCAACGCCAGCGTCTTGCGCCCGCCCACCTGGCGCGGCGAGAGCGTCAGGCCAGGGGCACCACGCACGGCGTCGAGCAGATCGGACGCATTGCGCGCAGCCAGCTCCTCGCGGTCGATCACGGTGACGCTGGCGGGCGCGGTGCGCGCATCCTGCTCGGTCAGCGTGGCCGTGACGGTGACCGCAGGCAGGGCCGTGGCGGCCTGCGCCACCTGCAGGGGCGGGGTGTTGTCCTGGGCCTGGGCGCTCGCTCCGGCAAGCAACAGCATGGCCGCCCAGGCCACGGGACGGGGGCGCAAGGGGCGGAAATCGTTCGGGGCTGCGCTGGGCGCGCCGTGGGCCTCGGGGGAATACGTCATGAATGCAAACTCCTGGAATCAAAAAAGCAAAGACCCAGGTGGCGGCGGCTGCCGGGGACAAACAATGGAAAACAACAAAAAGGAATGCGGGGCTGCGCCCCGACGCAGCTACGGCATGCCGTAGAACGCGCTGGCAGGCAGCTTGCCGCCCACCAGCGCCGGGTTGCGCGCCATGAGCTGGCCAAGGAAGAACTCCAGCTCGGGCCGTGCGGCGGCGGCGGGCACGGTGTCGAGCTGGCTCACGGCAATGGCGTCGGCCACGGCCTCGAGGGTGAGCAGGTCAATGTGTTGGGCCATCATGGCGCCGCACTCCAGGGGGTGCGCGCGGCACCACACGAGCGACTGGGCATAGGCGTTGGCCACGGCAGCCAGAACCTCGGGCTGCTGGCGCACCGTGCCCACGGCAGCGATACCCGCCTGCGGCAGGCGGGGTTTGCGCCCAAAGAGGCGCCCCCACTCCTGCTGCAGGTCGGCGCCCCGGTGCAGCTCGGGCGCAATCAGACCGATGGGGAAGGACTTGGTTTTGCGCAGCGCCAGCGATACGGCGGGCTCGGCCAGCAGCGCATGCGAGACACGGCGCGTGATGAGCAACTGCATGGCCTCCATGGGCGTGGGCACGTAACGCACGCGAAAATCCTTGTGCAGGTCCAGCCCCTGCTTGGCGGCCAGCAGTTGCAGCACGATGTCGGGCATGTCGCCCCGGAAGGGCACGGCAATTTCCTCGCCCCGGTAGTCGGCCAGCGCCTTGCGATGACCATCGCGCGTGACAAGCCACAGCGCGCCCCAGGTCGAGATGTTGAGCAGCGTGACGCCCGCGCCCCGGTTGAACAGGTTGGCGGCCACGTTGCTGGGCATGGCCAGCACGTCGGCCTTGCCGCCCATGGCCATCATGCGCAGTTGGTCGGGGTCGCGCCACGACACAAAAGCGGTTTCGCCCGCCACACCCGCCAACGCATGGGTCTCGGCCATGTGGATCAGTGGCGCCGACACGATCGCCGGGGGGCCCGACAGGGTGATGCGCGGCAGCGGCGCGGCCACGCCCAGCGCGGGCGCGGCGACCATCGGCGCGGCCAGCCAGGCCAGGGCCTGGCGGCGCGAGAGTGTGGGCCGAGGGCTCAAAAAATCATCGTGCATGGTCGTCGTACTCCACGCCCATCGCGGCCCGGTGCCTCCGAGGCACGGGCCACAAGGGCGCACAAAATAAGTTCGTCAATGAATCATGGCGTGCGTCTCACCCACTCCCTTTGCCACTGGCGCGGCCCAGGCCAGTGGCCGCCGCGCAAGGGCCGCCCCGCCGCGCTGGCGGCGTTCCCCCTCCGCGCAGCGAAGCGAAGCAGAGAGGGGGAAAGGAGCGAAGCGACACAGGGGGGTGATTTCAAAATTTGTAGCTCAGGCCTGCCGTGAAGCTGCGGCCCAGACCTTGCAAGTAGCCCGGCTGCGCTGCCGTAGCCTGATTGCGGATGGCATAGGCGCTGGCGTAGCGCCGGTCGGTCACGTTGTCGGCCTGCACATACAGCGCCCAGGGTCCATCGCGCCATTCGAGCTTGAGGCCCAGCAGTGCGTAAGCGTCCTGCTCGGCACCGGCGGTGTTGGCGTGGTCGGTGGGCGTGCTGACGGGCATCCAGCGCACGTTGGGGCCGAAGCGCCAGGCGCCGATGCGGTAGAGCACTTCGGCATTGATGAGCTGGCGCGGCACACCGGCAATCTGTTTGCCCGCGTATTCGCCGCCCCGGAAGCGGAAGTCGCTGTACGTCCAGCTGGCGCGGACGTCGAGCGCCCCCACACCCATGCGCTGGCTGCCCGAGAGACCCAGCTCCACGCCCTGGTGGCGCGTGCCGCCGGCATAGTTGTACGTGCCCACCTTGATGCCGTTGGCGTCGGTGGTGGAGATCAGCTCGTCGGCCAGCACGCTGCGGTACACGGCGGCCGTCCAGTGCACGGCATGGGCGCCCTCGCCCCAGCGACCGGCACCGCCGAGCTCGACGGTGGTGGCGCGCTGCATCTTCAGGCGCACCAGTTCGGCCTGGGCCGTGGCCGGGCTGTTGGGTGCCACGGTGGCGCTGACGATCTCCCAGAAGGTGGGGGCCTCGTGGCTGCGGCTCAGGTTGGCCCACAGGCGCGTGGTGGGCGTGGCGGCCCAGTTCAGGCCGATCTTGGGCGTGGCAAAGCTCCAGTCCTGGTTGAGCTGCGCGGCGCTGCTGCGGCTTTGCGCGTCGCGCGTGAGGTGGCTCCATTGCACGCTGCCCAGCAGCGTCCAGTCGGGCGCCAGGCGCCAGTCAGCCGCCGCCAGGGCCTGCAGGTTTTGCGCACCCAGGTCATAGCTGCCAAAGCGCTGCATCTGCGTGCCATTGGCCGGGTTGGTGGCGTACAGGTCGCGCTGCATGGCGCTGTCGGCCCACGACAAGGCCGTGCGCCAGCCCAGGGCGCCATCACGGCCTGCGGGGCGCCCGCTGGCTTGCCACTGCGCGCCGGCGGTGCGGCTGTGGGTCACGGTGTGGCTGGTCATGTTGTTGAACAGGTCGTCCGTGTCCTGCCAGTACACGCCCACTTCCTGGCGCAGGGTGTCGCTGCCCCAGCGTGAGCGGTTGACCAGGCGCAGCTGCGTGGCGTCGCGGCGGGGGTCGCGCTTGTAGACGTTGAGCAACTGGTCCTGCGGGGTGGCGCCATCGCCCATCACGCCGCGCGGGTCCGACTGGATGCGGTCTTTGGGCACCACGTTGGGGATCTGGAAGGCCAGGTCGGTCCAGCCCAGGTAGGTGCGGTTCTCGAAACCGCCATCGCCCTGAAAACCCACATTGGCCTGCACGCTGTCGCGCCGCGAGGCCGAGTGGTGGCGGTAGCCGTCGTAGCGGTCGCTGCTGACGGATACCCGGCTGTCAAACCGCTCGCCGACTCCGCCCACGGCCGCCTGCGCTCCACGTCGGCCAAAGCTGCCGCCCTCCAGGCGCAAGCGGCCGCGCTCGTCGGCGCCTGTAAGAGAAACGAAGTCAAGCTCACCTCCCAGCGCAGTGGCGCCGGGCGATCTGGCATTGGCACCCCGCAGTGCGCTGATGAAGGCAGCATTGCGTGGCTCAATCAGCCCAATGATGAATGAGCCATCGGCTTCGTTCAGAGGCAAGCCATCCTGCAGCAGCAACACACCCCGGTTCACCGGGTTGCTCTGGATGCCCGAGCCGCGAATGCCCAAACGCGGTTGGTCGGTGCCGCCAAAAAAGTCCTGCATCACGATGCCGGGCTGGTAATCGAGCGCATCGCGCAAAGTGGCCAGGCGCGCTTCTTTTTGCGGCTCGACAAGATTGGTGCCACCAGGCACTTGCGCCAGGCGTTCGCGCTCTGCCGTTGGGCTGGCAGCCAGGGGCAATACCGCAGCACCCCGTGAAGACGTCACGGTGACTTCCGGCAGAACGGTGGCTTGCTGCGCCAATGCGCCCTGCATGAAACCCGCTGCAAGCGTTGCTGAACCCGCAACACGCAAAGAACGAACACGGGACTTGAACTGTTGATTAAGAGTGATTCGCATTTGCAATAGCATCTGCGAATTATCACTTCATTTCAATGACTTTTGTCAACAATTTCCCTTGCAAAGCGGCAAAGACCGCCACCCCGGACCCAGTTTCCATCCCGCCTCTTTCAACCGCATCGAGCCTTGTCCGACGCGAAACCGCTGCGGGATGGAGTGCGTTGCGGCCACATGCTGGAGAGATCAAGTGCAGCGCCTTGCCTGAATGGGAGAATGCGTCCTGTCCACCTCCCGCACGGTGCGCAGCGGTGAACCGTACCCCTCGCGTCAAGCGCGCAACACTTCAACCTGCCATGCAAATCGCCACCTGGAACATCAACTCCCTGACCGTGCGCCTGCCTCAGGTGCTCGCCTGGCTGGCCGCCAATCCGGTCGATGCCTTGTGCCTGCAGGAACTCAAGCTCACCGACGACAAGTTTCCCTTTGATGCGCTCAAGGATGCAGGTTACGAAGCCGCCGCTTTTGGCCAGAAGACTTACAACGGCGTCGCCATCCTCAGCCGCGGCCCGCTGCGCGATGTGGTGCGCAACGTGCCGGGCTCGCAGGACCCACAGGCGCGTGTGATTGCCGCAACGCTCGATACGCCACTCGGCGCGCTGCGGCTCATCAACGGCTATTTTGTGAATGGTCAGGCGCCCGACAGCGAAAAGTTCGTCTACAAAATGCAGTGGCTGCAGGCGCTGCAGGACTGGGTGCGCAGCGAAATGGCAGCGCACGAGCGCCTGGTGCTGGTGGGCGACTTCAACGTGGCGCCGGAAGACCGCGACTCCTACGATCCGGTGGGCCTGGCAGACACCATTCACCACACCCAGGAGGAGCGTGCGCATTTCCAGGCGCTGCTGGCACTGGGTCTTGTCGATGCCTACCGCCTATTCGAGCAGCCAGAAAAGAGCTATTCGTGGTGGGACTACCGCATGCTGGGTTTCCAGAAGAACCGGGGCCTGCGCATTGACCATATTCTGGTGAGCAAGGCTTTGCAGCCGGCGGTGCGCGCCTGCGACATTGACCGGGCGCCGCGCAAAAACCCGCAGCCCAGCGACCACGCGCCGGTGGTGGTCACGCTGGCAGCTTGATGGCCTCTGCAAGCCTTCGTTCTATCCCATGCTGCTGCTGAGTACGGAACTGCTGCTGGCCATTGCCTTGGGGGCGGCGCTGTGGATGCGCCCCTGGCAGCTTCTGCGCGGGGGCGCGCTGATCTCCCCTTTGCTCGGCAGCCTGGTGGTTTTGCCCTGGCTCTGGGCCCTGCCCTGGCTGCACACCATGCCGCTGCAGTTGCACTGGTCTCTGGCCTGCCTGGTGCTGCTCATGCTGGGCTGGCCACTTGCGGTGCCCACCTTGTGCCTTGTCGCCGTGCTGGCGGGCTTGCTCGGGGACCAGACCTGGGAGGTGGTGGTGACGCTGGCGTTCTGGCGCGGCGTGCTCCCTGCAACGCTGGCGCTGGGACTGGGCGCAGCCATTCGGCGTCTCATCGGTCCGCATCTCTTTGTCTACGTTTTGGGGCGCGGCTTTCTTGGCGCTGCCGTTTGCCTGTTTGCTGCCAGCGCGCTGCTGCAATGGCTGGGGCCGGCACAGCCGGGGCTGGACAAGACCTTGTCGCTGGTGGCGCACTGGCTTACCGCCTGGGGCGATGCCTTTGTCACCGGCATGCTGACCGCCATATTTGTCGCTTTCAAACCCGCCTGGCTTGCCACCTGGTCCGACACCCTTTATTTGCCCAAACCACCTGCTACCCATGACACACCCGACTGAATTTGCACCCGGCCTGATCGTCCAGGGCATCGCTGCGCCGCTGAATCTGGCCGACTACCGCCTGATCGCCTTCGACATGGATTCGACCCTGATCAATATCGAGTGCGTCGACGAGATTGCAGACGCTGCAGGCCGCAAGGCCGAGGTTGCAGCCATTACCGAAGCCGCCATGCAGGGCGTGATCACCGACTACAAGGAAAGCCTGCGCCAGCGCGTGGCTTTGCTCAAGGGCGTGCCGCTAGCGCACCTGGAGCAGGTCTACAACCAGCGCTTGCGCTTCAATCCGGGCGCACAGGCGCTGGTGTCCGCCGCCAAGGCAGTCGGGCTCACGACGCTGCTGGTATCCGGTGGCTTCACATATTTTGCCGACCGCGTGCGCGCGAGTCTGGGGATCGACTTCGCGCGTTCCAACCTGCTCGACGTGCAGGACGGCGCTTTGACCGGGCGCATGTTGGACCAAAGCTGGGGCGACATTTGCGATGGCGCAGAAAAGCGCCGCAGTTTGCTCGAACTCGCGTCGTTCATGCGTATCTCGCCCGCCCAGACCATTGCGGTGGGCGACGGCGCCAACGATCTGCCGATGATGGGTGCGGCCGGGTTGTCAGTGGCCTACCACGCCAAGCCGGCCGTGCGGGCGCAGGCCCACGTGGCCATCAACGAAGGGGGCCTGGATCGCTTGCTGGAAGTACTGCGCCCAAGCTGAACTGGGGCAACACAGGCGTTTTCGACACCAGTGCATTGCGGTCGGGCAGGCCAGGCACCAGCCGTACGACGCTCTCGCCTTGCGCGTCTGCTCCGGCTTGCTCGGGCGCAACCAGCAGATCGGCCAAGGTGTAGCGGTCCAGCACGCGAAAGAAACTGGCCATGGCCTGGCCCAAAACGCCTTGTAGTTGGCAGTGGCTGCTGAGCCGACACTGGTTGCTCGTCGGATCGAAGCATTCGACGAGAGTGAAATCGGTTTCGGTGGCACGCACCACTTCACCCACATTGATCTCATGGGCCGGGCGCATCAGTCGCATGCCGCCGCCTCGGCCCCGCGTGGTCTCCAGCAGGCCACTGGCCGAGAGCTGCTGCACTATTTTGGTGAGATGGCTGCGCGAGATGCCGTAGCTTTCGGCCACTTCAGTAATGGTGACGGGCTGGGCACGTCCATGACTTGCAGCGCAGTACATGAGCACGCGCAGCGTGTAGTCCGTCCACTGGGTCAGGCGCATCAGCAAGCTTCCATTCAGAAAAGGGGAATCACCAAGGGATTTTATTGCGATAAAATATTCACGCAATATGTCTCTTTAAGGATTAACCCCATGAATGCCCGTGTTGACGCCCTTGGCTCCGCAGCCGCCGTTTCGCCTGATGCAAGCATTGGCAGCATTGCCGTGCAGCTTCCTGGTGCCACTGCCGTGTTTCGCCGACTCAAGCTCGACTTCTGCTGCGGTGGAAACGTGGCGCTGGCACAGGCTGTGGCCGACAAGGGCCTGGTACTTGATTCGGTGCTGGCGGAACTCTCAGCCCTGCAACGGCCGGCCGCGGCGCCCGAAACGGCCACGCCTGCGCAACTCGTCGACCACATCGTTACGCGCTTTCACGATGTGCATCGCCAGCAATTGCCTGAGCTGATTCGCATGGCTCGGCGCGTCGAAGCCGTGCACCGCGAGAACCCGCATGTTCCGGCCGGTCTGGGAGACTTGCTCGAAGCCATGCAAGCCGAACTGTTCACCCACATGCACAAGGAAGAAGCGATTCTGTTTCCCATGCTGAAAGCTGGCGGCAACCCCTTTGTCAGCCAGCCCATCGGCATGATGCGCGCCGAGCATGTGGACCATGGCGCCGAGCTGGAGCGATTGATGGCGCTGACCAACGACGCCAACCCGCCCGCAGGGGCGTGCAACACCTGGCGCGCGCTCTACACAGGCATTGGACAATTTGCCGACGACCTGATCAACCATATCCATACGGAAAACAACGTGCTCTTTCCGCAGTTTGAACCGGCAGCGGCTGGCAGCGGCGACTGCGGCAGCTCCTGCGGATGCAGCTGAGGGAGAGGCCAGCCATGGCGTCCGGCGAACGCGGCCCAGTCACGCGCGAGCGGCTAAGCGAACTGGTGCACACCTTCTATGCCGACGTGCGCGCCGACACGCTGCTCGGACCGGTGTTCGAGCAAGCGCTCGCTGAACGCTGGGAGCCGCACCTTGAACGCATGGTGGAGTTCTGGAGCACCGTGGCGCTGGGGACCAAATCGTTCAGCGGTAATGTGTTTGGCAAGCATATGGCCCTGTCGGGCGTGACGCCATCGCACTTCACCGCCTGGGTGCGCCTCTGGGGCGAGCACACTGAACGCCTGTTTGATCCCGATGTGGCCCGTGAACTGCAGTTCACGGCACACGGCATCGCGCGCAATCTGTTTCTCGGGTATTTCGGCGAGCGGCCGACGTTTGCCCACCGCGAAACGGCGCAAAACTGAAGATTGCTGTTTTGGATAGGGTGCCCGCGCGGCTCAGGCGGTCTGCGCTCCGGACCAAACCCACCACGCCAGCACCAGCATCATGGCGCCAGTGAGCGCATCCAGCGCACGCCAGGCCTGTGGTCGCGCGAAAACGGCCTGCAGTCGGCGTCCGGCCAGCGCCAGGCACAGGAACCACGCCAAACTGGCCGACGCCGCGCCCGCGACAAAAGCCGCCTGGAACGCGCCGGGCTGGCGCGCGCCCATGGAACCCATCAGCACCACGGTGTCCAGATAGACGTGGGGATTGAGCAAGGTAATGGCCGCCAGCGCACCCAGCACGGCCCGGCGCGAGGGGGGATTGGCAACGACCTCCTTGGCCACTGCCGCACCACGCTGAGACAACAGGCGCGACCAGGCAAGCAGACCGTAGCAGAGCAAAAACACGGCTCCGCCCAGGCTGAGCGCTTGTGCAAGCACGGGCATGTTCTCCAGCAGCTGCGCCATGCCCGCCACCCCAATCCCTACCAAGAGCGCATCGCTGAGCACGCACCAGGCGACGCACACGCTGACATGCCGGCCCGTAACCGCCTGGCGCAGTACAAACAGGTTTTGCGCACCAATGGACGCCACCAGTGCAAAGCAAATGGTGAAGCCGGCGAGCCAGGAAGAAGCAGCATCAAGCATCCACATGCACTCGATTTTGCGCCCCTGAAAACTTTAAGTACACTTCATTTTCTTAAATCAACCTAAGCATTTCTAATGTTTGACTACGCCGCCCTGGAAGCGCTCGCAGCCGTACTGCGCGAAGGCAGTTTCGAGCGCGCAGCGCGGCGCCTGCATGTCACGCCTTCGGCGATTTCGCAGCGCATCAAGCAGTTGGAAGAACGCATGGGGCAGGTGCTGGTGCTGCGCGGCTCGCCCTGCACCGGCACCGACGCCGGACGGCAGCTGTGCCTGCACTTTGAGCAGGTCGCCATGCTGGAAAACGGCCTGCGGCGAAGCCACCCTTCCCTGCACGACGGCCAGGGCGCAGCCGCGCCCACGCTTCAGCTGGCGGTCAATGCCGACTCCCTGTCCACCTGGTTCATGGATGCCATGGCGGCTTTTGCCGACGCGGGCAATGAGCTGCTGGATCTGCGCATTGACGACCAGGACCACACCGCCCAGCGGCTGCGCGATGGCGAAGTGCTCGCAGCTGTAACGGCGTCCCGAACCAGCATTGCGGGCTGCAACAGCTGGCCCCTGGGCTCCATGGCCTACGTAGCGGCCGCGAGCCCCGCTTTTGCTGCACGCCACTGGCCACAAGGCGCGAGTGCCCATGCGCTGGCTGCTGCCCCCATGCTCAGCTTCGGCCCCAAGGACCGGCTGCAGGAGCAGTGGCTGCAAGCCCAGGGCCTGCCCGCACGCGCACACCCGCCGCGCCACTATGTGCCCTCGAACGACGGCTACGTGCGTGGGTGTGAGCGCGGCCTGGGCTGGGGCATGCATCCGGTGGCTTTGATCGAGAGCCAATTGGCGTCGGGCCGGCTCGTCCCGGTGGTGCCCGGTGCGCGCTTGTCCATTCCGCTGTTCTGGGTGCATCTGCGCAGCGCGCAGGCACCGCTGGAGCGATTGACCCAGTGCGTCATGGCGGCAGCCCGCAAGTCTTTGACACCCGATACGGGGGAATGACGATCAAGCGGCGCGTTTTGTGCGCAGGCCGCGTGCAGCCAGCTCGGCCAGCACGCGTTCCATATGCTCGCCCTGCAGTTCAATCACACCGTCCTTGAGCGTACCGCCCACACCGCAGGCGGTCTTGAGAGCGCGGGCGAGATCCGCCATCGCGCCTTGCTCCAGCGCCAGCCCCCGCACCACGGTAACGGCCTTGCCACGCCGCCCCTTGGTCTCGCAACACACACGAGCGGTGCCGTCGCCGGCCGGCACAGGCCTGGCCTGCGCGCACACACAGTCGGAGACTGCCTGGCGGCACGCCGGACACATGCGGCCGGAATCGGTGGAGTAGACCAGCCCGCCCAGGTCCGAGAGCGAAGACTTGCGGCTCACGGATGCCTCGGTCTGCGGCCGAAATTGAGAATGCGGGTGGCGGCAACCGTCTCCACAAAGAACAGCACCAGTGCCAGCAAAAACGACATCACGCCGGCCAGAAAGCTGCCCACTGCCCAGCTGGGGCTGTCGAACTCTGTGGTCTGTCCGAGGAACAGAAAAAGGATGGTCAGGCCGATGAGAAATCCGCACAGTGTGAGCAGACCAATGCACAAGGTGACCAGCCAGCCGCGCGTACGCAGCAACGCCAACTCGCGATAAATGCTTGGCGGAACCGGCCCTTGTGCCGCGCTATGCAAGAACGCCTCCAGCACCCGCGCGCGGTCGACGATGCGCGCCAGACGGTGGGCCACCGTACCGATCATTCCCGACACCGCCGTCAGCAAAAACACCGGCGCTACCGCCAACTGGATGCTGTGGACAATGGCGCCCGGATCGTAGACAAGGTTCATGCCGCGCGATTATGGCGGCTGGCGCACAATCCCCGGCTGCTCTCAGCACGTATTTGGGCCCTCCAGCGCCTAAAGCCTTTTTTCTGCCATCTGCTCCTTCACTGCTCCCGCATCCCATGCCATTTTCTGCCCTTGGGCTCTTATCCACTCTCGCGCAAGCAGCCCAAGCCAAGGGATACGCCACCCCGACGCAGGTACAGACCGACATGCTCCCCGCCGTGCTGCAAGGGCGCGACGTGCTGGCCCAGGCACCCACAGGCTCGGGCAAGACGGCTGCCTTCGCCCTGCCCTTGCTCCAGCGCCTGGCGCAAGCGCCCCATGTGCAACCGCGCCCGGTGCATGCCTTGGTGCTGGTACCCACGCGCGAGCTGGCGGTGCAGGTGGCCGCCGTGCTGCGCGACTTTGCCGTTGCCCTGCCCCGGCGCGTTGAAGTTGCACTGGCCTTTGGCGGCGTCTCGATCAACCCACAAATGATGGCGCTGCGCGGCGGCGCCGACGTCGTCGTGGCCACACCGGGGCGACTGCTGGACCTGGTGGAACACAACGCCTTGCGCCTGGACCAGGTGCAGACCCTGGTGCTGGACGAAGCCGACCGGCTGCTGGACCTGGGCTTTGCCGACGAGTTGGCGCGCGTGCTGGCACTGCTGCCGGCGGCGCGGCAAAACCTGCTGCTCTCGGCCACCTTTCCCGGCAAAGTGCAGGCGCTTGCCCAGGCCTTGCTGCGCGAGCCGGTACGCATCCGGGTGGATGCACCTGCCGAGACGCCGGACATCGTGCAGCGCAGCATCGCTGTGGACGCAGCCAGGCGCACGCAGTTGCTGCGCCATTTGTTGCTGCAGGAAGGCTGGAGCCGGGTGCTGGTATTCGTGGCCACGCAATACGCGGCCGAACATGTGGCAGAAAAGCTCTACAAGGCGGGCATTTTTGCCACTCCGTTTCACGGCGGCTTGAGCCAGGGGGCGCGCCGCCAGGTGCTCGATGAATTCAAAGCCGAGCGCTGGCAGGTCGTGCTGACCACCGATCTGGCCGCGCGCGGCCTCGACATTGCGCAACTGCCGGCCGTCGTCAACTTCGATCTGCCGCGATCACCGTCTGACTATGTCCACCGCATTGGCCGCACCGGACGCGCGGGTGAGGCCGGCCTGGCGCTGAGCTTTGTCACGCCCGAGGGCGAAGCGCATATGCGCCTGATTGAAAAGCGCCTGGGCGTCCAGTTCGAGCGCGAGCGACTGGCCGGATTTGAGCCCAGCACGGAGCCGGCCACGTCCAGCGCCAACGCCGATGCGGGCGCCGGCGGCATCAAGGGCAAACGCCCGAGCAAAAAAGACAAGCTGCGTGCAGCAGGCCTGCTGCCGCCGCTGGATCGCTCGCCGGGCGGCACCTGAGCTCAATCGCCCAGGTAAGGCGCGGCGGTGGGCGGCACGCCGTCGTCCACCTGCGGGCGTGCTGGCCGCCGGGCCGGGCGGGCCAGAAGCTCCAGATAAAACTGCCCGGCCTGGGCAGCCACGGCGCTGTCGATCAAGCCCATCACATCGCCCAGGGCCACTACGGCAGGCTCTTGCGGGGGCACGGCGAAGCGGCAGTCGAAATCCCAAAAATCGGAGCCCTCGGGGAGCTTCTTGCCACGCTCGCGGCGCAGGTATTTGCGGATTTCGTGTTTGATGGCTTCGAGGCGCCGGTCGGGATGCTGCCCTTCGGCATGCAGGGCAAAAGTTTTCTTCATGGCCAATGGTACCGCCTTGCACCCACTGCCCTAGTGGCCCATGTCCACGTGGTTTACACAAAATGTCACAATAGAATCCTATTCGCTTCGCCTACTTACGATGACCGACTTGACCCAATTGCTGCACGCTCTGCCCGGCGCTGTGCTGCTGAGTCGAAATGACGTGATCGTCTACGCCAATCACGCAAGTGCTGCGCTGTTGGAAGCGGCTTCGCCGCAGGCCTTGCTCGGGCACACGACCAACGAGTTCGTGCATCCACTGGACAAGCAGCGCTCCAGTGAGCGCATCCATCGGGTCAGCGAATCGGCCGATGCAGGCGCCGGCACTCCCAACAAGCCATCGGAATTTCGCATTCACACCTGCCGGGGGAACTTGCGCATGGTGCTGATCTCCAGCGTCGCTGTCGAAGTGGATGGCGCTCCCGCCGTGCTGATGTGCGGCATGGACATGACGCACCAGAGCGAAATTCAGGAACAGCTGCGCGAGAGCGAGCAGAACTTCCGGCGCCTTTTCGAGAGCATGCAGGATGTGTACTACCGCACCGACGCCCAGGGCGTGGTGCAGCATGTGGGTCCCGGCGTGCGCCGGGTGCTGGGCTACGAGCCGCACGAAATCGAAGGCCACACCGCTGAAGCCTATTACCCCCAAAGCAGCGACCGCGACGCCTTCAAAGCAGCGATTGCGACGCACGGAGAGGTGGCAGATTTTTCCGGGCAAATGGTGCGAAAGGATGGGCGGGTGATCGACATTTCGATCAGCAGCCACGCCTTGTTCGATCACAACGGCGAGTTTGCGGGCATCGAAGGCATTTACCGCGACGTGACGCAGCGCAAAAACCTGGAGCGCGAACTGCAGCGCCTGGCCACCACCGACATGCTGACCGGCATGACCAACCGGCGTGCGTTTCTCGATCTCGCCGAGCGCACCTATGCGCAGTCGCGTCGCAAAGGAACGGCCATGTGCCTGCTGATGCTCGACCTGGACCATTTCAAAAGCGTCAACGACCGCTTCGGCCACCTGGAAGGCGACCGCGTGCTGGTGGCTTTTACCCAGGCGGTGCGCGCGCAACTGCGTGGCAGCGACACCGTGGGACGCCTGGGCGGCGAAGAGTTCTGTGTGCTGCTGCCGCAGACCGATACCGCCAGCGCTGCCGAGGTGGCTACGCGGATTCTTGCCGGTACCCGGGCGATGCGCCTTGAAACGGTCGCAGGCGAAGCTTTTTCCATCACGGTGAGCGCGGGGCTGGCCACGCTGCTCGCTTCAGACAAGAGCCTTCACCGGTTGCTCGATCGCGCCGACCAGTCGCTCTACAGCGCCAAGCGCAGCGGACGTGATCGACTCGCGATCGATGTCTCAACGGACGATCCGGGCGCCCTCACCCTTTGAAAATTTAAGCTAAATAAGCCTCTAGCGCTTATTCCATAAGCGTTAGCAGCTATCAATTCAATAGTGGTGAATGACCTGCCCCGCCGCGCGGCAGGCCGCTTCAGTATTCAGTAATGCGGCGGAAGTTCATCGCGTGGGTCGCGCGGCTGGCTGCCCTCGCCATCGGGCGAGCGCTGGCGCAACTGCACCACTTCACGCGCCAACTGGTCGATCTGATCGCGCTGCCGGTAGATGACAAGGTTGAGTTCGTCCAGCAGGTCTTCCATGTAGCTGAGCTTGACCTCCAGGTTCTCCAGCCGCGCTGCGGTGTGCAGATCGGACCCAATGCCAGCCATACGGCTCACAGCGCCTGCGCCAGGCGCGCCACGCCTTCGCGGATTTTTTCCACATCGGCCGTGGCGAACGACAGGCGCAGGGTGGCGCTGTCGGGCTGGGCGCAGAAGAACGGCGTGCCCGGCACAAAAGCCACGCCCTTTTCAATGGCGCGCTTGGCAAACGCATTGCCGTCTGCCACCTTGCCGCCTGCGCCGGTCAGGCGCGCCCAGACAAACAGCCCGCCTTGGGGCTGCACGAACGCGATGGCTTGGCCCAGGTCTTTGCGCAGCGCGTCGCCCATGGCCTGGGCGCGCTCGGCGTACACGGCGCGCATCCGGGTCAGCGTTCCGGGCAAGCGCCCGGCCTTGAGGTATTGCGCCGCCGTGGCCTGGGCAAAGGTGCTCGTGGCGGCGTCGCTGAACTGCTTGCACATGGTGGCCTTGGCCAGCAGCTCGGGCGGGGCCACCAGCCAACCCACGCGCAGGCCGGGCGAGAGCACCTTGCTGAGCGATCCGCAGTGCGCCAACAGATCGCGGCTACCGGGCACCTGTGCCGAGAGCGCGAGCAGGCTGGGCGGTGGCGCCTCGCCGAAGTACAGGTCGCCATAGGGGTCGTCCTCCACCACCAGGGTGTTGTACTTCACCGCCAGCTCCAACACCTTTTTGCGGCGATCGAGGGGCAGCAGCGCACCGCTGGGGTTGCCGAAGGTGGGAATCAGGTAGACAAACTTGGGCTTGTGCTCGGCGATCAGCTGCTCCAGCACATCGGTTTGCACGCCGTCTGCATCGATGGGCGCGCTGATCAGCTCGGCACCGTAGAGGCGAAAGCACTGAATGGTGGCCAGAAAGGTCGGACCTTCGACAATGACTTTGTCACCGGGGCTGATCAGGGTTTTGCCCAGCAAATCAAGCGCCTGCTGGCTGCCGGTGGTGACGATGAGATTTTCGGGCGCCAGCGCTGCAGCACCCTTGCTCGTCATGAACGCGCTGATCTGCTCGCGCAGCGGCTGGTAGCCCTCGGTGGCGCCGTACTGCAGCGCAGCGCCTGGCTCCTGGTCGAGGGCCGCGTTGCTGGCGGCGCGAATGCCGTCCACGTCAAACATGGCGCTGTCCGGAAAACCGCCGGCAAAACTGATGATGCCGGGCTTGCCCAGCAGCTTGAAAAGCTCGCGGATGGCAGAGGTTTCTACGTTGTTCAGGCGGTCGGCAAATTGCAGCGGCATGGTGGGGTCTCGGTGGTGTCTGGCGATAGTCTGGCCGCAATTGTCCCAAAACAGCGCGCGGGATTCCTGCGTTCGCCCAGGCAGCGCCCGTAGACTTGCTGCCATGTCCATTGAACTGCCCAAAGAAGCCCGCAGCGCGGCCATTGCCTCCATCGAGCGCTACTTCCTGGAAGAGCATGGCGAGCGCATCGGCAACATGGCTGCCGGCGCCCTGTTGAACTTCTTCCTCGCCGACATTGGCCCTGCCGTCTACAACCTGGCGGTGGCGCAGGCGCAGGAGCGCATGCAGGCGCGGGTGGCGGACCTCGACATTGAACTGCATGCAGAGGCGTTCACCTGGTGGACCCAACGCAAAGGAAAACCCTGATTCATGCCAGCCGCCATGGACACGCCATCCACCGCACCACGCGCGGCCTATGTGCGCCGCATCAACGGTGTGCTGGACCATATCAACGCGCACTTATTGATCCGGCCCTGTGAAGTATTAAGCCGCGTAGCGAACTCGGCGATCCTGGAAGTAGCCAATAACCCGTTCCGGGTTTTGCTCCAGCATCGCCATATGATCGTTCGCGGCCTCGCGTAACTTGGCCTTGGTTCTGACCGGTACGCGCTTGCCCATCTCTTGCTTCAAATCCGCATTGAGCCGCTCTTCTGGGTTGAGCTGTGGGCTGTAGCTGGGCAGGTAGAACAGCTCAATTTGGTCTTTGTGTTCGGCCACCCAAGCCTTCACCAGCTTGCTGTGATGCACACGCAAATTGTCCAGAATCAGAAAGACTTTTTTACCTGCATCCTTGATCAAGGCTTGCAGGAATTCAATGAGCTTGTCGGCGTCAAACGCCTCGTCAATGATCATCCAGCGCGTCTTGCCCTGGTTGGTCACAGTTGCAATCATGGAGAGCTTGTGGCGGGTGCCGCCAATAGCCATGGTCACTGGCGTTTTGCCTGTCGGCGCATAGCTTCTGCCGCGCACATCCGTGTTGACCAAAGCGGTCTCATCGCCCCAGTGAATTTCGGCCCCTTCAGCTCTGGCGCGCTGCTCGATGCCGGGGTACTCGCCCTCCAACCAAGCCTGGACTGCGGCAGGGCTTTGCTCGTACGCACGCTTGATTGGTTTTTGCGGTGTGAAGCCCCAGCGGGTGAGGTACTTGCCGACACTACGAACCTGTAGTTTCATGCCAAATTCTTGTTCGATCAATTGGCCCACGGCCGCTCGGCTCCACAGGTGAAAGTCCATCTTGAGTTGCTCGGGACGCTTGTCGATGATCATTCTTTGAATCGTCTCTTCTTGCGTTTGACTGAGGACCCGGCCATCGCCTGGGCTACGCCCGCGCAAGGCGGGCCGAATAGCGCTCCAGCCGCCGGCTTCAAAGAGGTCAATCGCGGCGCGCACCGGCGGGTAGCTCAACCCTGTCATCGCCACGATTTGCATGATCTTGATGCCTTTCTTGTGCAGCCGCACGACTTGCTTGCGGCGCTCGTGAAGTTGCTCCAGTGTTTGCTTTCTTGCGTTTTCTTTTTCCATGGGCTTCTGACCATCAAACGCACATAAAATTCATACTTTATTGGGCCTTATCTATAGGCGACACGCTGGATCTGCAAACGCTGGCCGCTGTGGCGCATTTTTCGCCCTGGCACTTTCACCGCATCTTCCAGGCAATGACGGGCGAAACGCTTGCCGATTGCGTTCGCCGCCTGCGCCTGGAGGCCGCCGCTCAGCGGCTTCTGACGCGCCCACCCCGCAGCGCGCTTGCCGTCGCGCTGGCCGTCGGGTTTGCCTCACCCGAAGTGTTTGCGCGCGCCTTCAAGGCGTACTTCGGAAGCACCCCCACAGAGTGGCGGCGCGGAGCTTGGCGCGAATGGGCCACTCGACACGACGAAGCCTTCAGCAAGATTCATCAAGAAAAGCGCAAGCCGCATCAAGCCAGCGTCGCCGTCTTTCTTGATCATTGGCCGCAACCGGGCAGCTGCCTGGCCACAATCAATGAAAGATCTCCCATGCAAGTACAAGTCAAGACCCTGCCTGCCATGCGCCTGGCCTATATGCGGTCCACCGGCCCCTACGGCGGCGGCCACATCGGCAAGTTGTGGGCGCGCTTTGCCGCCTGGTGCGCAGCCGAAGGCCCCATGACGCAGCGCCAGACCACCTACGGCATCGGACAGGACAACCCGGCAATTGCGCCCGCCGACAAGCTGCGCTACGACTGCTGCGTGGCGGTGGGCGAGAGCTTCCTGCCCCAGGGTGAAGTGGGCGTACAGGATTTTTCGGGTGGACGCTATGCCTGCGCACCCTTCAAGGGCACCAGCGCGCAAATACACGCAGCGTGGATGCAGATGTACGGCCAATGGCTGCCCGAAAGCGGCTGGCAGGCAGACGACAAGCCCGGCGTCGAGGTCTACGGCGAAGACTTCGAGATGGACCCCGCGACCGGGATCTTCACTTGCGAAACGTGCGTGCCGGTGCGGCCGCTTTGACCGATGGCACGCGCTGTGGCATCGCCACCACCATCGCGATGCCGCCGGTGATCGCCAGCGCCGCCCAGCCCAGGCGTTGCGTCCAGTCTTCCCCCAGCAACAGGGTACCGCCCAGCGCCGCCAGCAGCGGCACGCTCAACTGCACCGTGGCGGCTGCACTGGCTCGCAAATGCGGCAGAACCGTGTACCAGACGATGTAGCCCAGGCCAGAAGTGATGGCCCCGGAACACAGAGCCAGCGCCAGGCCGCTGGGGGTGATCGACCACTGCGACGCGCTGGCAGCCACCAGAAGCAGAGCGAACGGCACGCTGCGCAGGAAATTGCCTGCCGTGGCAGCGCCAGCGTCTCGTGCTCCCCTGCCGTGCAGCGAATAGGCGCCCCAGCCCACGCCCGCAGCCAACATCAGCATGGCGCTGCCCGGAGGCGGCGCGCTCCAACCCGGCAACAGCAGAACCACCAAGCCGCCCATGGCCAGCAGCAATCCGAACCACTGGGCAAGCGCCAGGCGCTCACCACGCCAAAGGCCTGCGCCAATCATCGTGGCCTGCACAGCGCCAAACAGCAGCAGGGCACCCACGCCCGCAGGCAAACGCGCATAAGCCCACGAGAACGCTGCGGCATACGCGAACAACCAGAAAGCCGCCGCCCAGGTGCCATGGGCCACGGGCGAGACGCGGCGAACGCGCACCACCACCACCAGCATCGCCGCGCCCGAAGCCAGGCGGATGGCGGCAAAACTGGTGGGGTCAATCAACTCGCTTTTGAGCGCCAATCGGCACAGCAGCGAGTTGGCTGCAAAGGCCAGCATGGAAAGCAGCGTCAGCAAAACGACACGCATGGGGAATTTGAATTCTGATGGCGCCCAACAGGGGCGAAAGCGTGCGAGCGGCAGACAACAGCACAGCCGGCAGCGGCCGAGCCATTTTGACAGTGCTGCGCACCCAGGCTGCGCTGCTGCTTCGATCTTCTATAGTGGCCGCGCTGCATCCCGCGACCCCATCCCTCATGAAACCCGCCCTCATCCAACCCTTCTTTGCTGCCCTCAAGGCAGCCAACCCCGAACCACAAACGGAGCTGGAGTACACCAGTGTGTTTGAGTTGCTGGCCGCCGTACTGCTCTCGGCCCAGGCCACCGACGTGGGTGTGAACAAGGCCACGCGCAGACTGTTCCCCATAGCGAACACACCGCAGGCCATTCTTGACTTGGGGCTGGGCGCCCTGGAGGCGCACATCAAGACCATCGGCCTGTACCGCAGCAAGGCCAGGCACCTGATGGAAACCTGCCGCATGCTGGTCACGCAGCACGGCGGCCAGGTGCCGGATACGCGCGAAGCCCTGGAGGCCCTGCCCGGCGTAGGCCGCAAAACGGCCAATGTGGTGCTGAACGTGGCGTTTGGCCAGCCCACCATGGCGGTGGACACGCACATCTTTCGCGTCAGCAACCGCACCGGCCTGGCCCCAGGCAAGACGCCGCTGGCGGTGGAGCAGCAACTGCTCAAACGTGTGCCGCCTGAATACGCCGTGGACTCCCACCACTGGCTGATTCTGCTGGGACGCTATGTCTGCCAGGCGCGCAAGCCGCGCTGCTGGGAGTGCGTGGTGGCGCCGTATTGCGACTACGAGCCGAAAACACCGCGCCCATAGGGCCGCAATGGCGCTGGCTATACTGAAATTCAACTCTGTATGCCAGCCGCCTGCCTATGAACAGTCTCGACCCCCGTTCCCTGATTGCCATGGGTGGATTGATGGCGCTGGTGATGGGCATTGTTCTGGGCTTTACTCGGCGCTACTACCCGTCCAGCATTTTGGGGCTCGGTTATTGGGCAATGGCACCTGCTGCCATGCTGGGCGCAGCCGTGTTCTTTGGCGTCCCTGCGCCGTGGTTTCCGGAGGTCTGGCGCTGGATTGCCAATGGGTTCATCTTGCTGGGCTTTGTGCTGTTTCATGTGGGGTTTCGCCGCTTCTACGGCAAACCTGCCCGCTGGTACCGCGTGCTGGCGCTGTACGGCCTGACCATGCTTGTCCTTGCATGGTATGGAGGGGGCGAGCCCTCGTACCGCATACGCGTCGCGGTAGTCACCGGTGCCATCGCCTTGGTCCACATGGGCAGCCTGGTATTTTTGTTTCGCAACGGCAACCGAAATTTTCCGGTGCGCATGGTCCAGGCCACGCTGGGACTGCACCTAGCCGTGCTGCTGGTGCGGCTGCAGACGGTGCTGTCGGAGGGCGACGTGGGCAACCTGCTGGAGGCCTCTGCCATCCAGACGTTCTACCTCGGCGCCTATGTGCTTTCGGGACTGCTGCTGTCGATTGGCGCCCTGCTCATGGCGACCGACCGCGTGCGCACCGAGCTGGAACACATGGCCACGCACGATGCGCTGACCGGCACGCTCAACCGCCGCGCCATTGTCGGTTTTTGCGAAGAAGAACACGCGCGCAGCGTGCGCTACGGGCATCCTTTCTCGCTGATGATGATGGACCTGGACCATTTCAAGGCAGTGAACGACACCTACGGCCACCAACACGGGGACCAGGTGCTGGTCCATTTCGTTGACTGCGCCCGCGCTGCGTTGCGCCGGGCCGACCGGTTCGGCCGCTATGGTGGCGAAGAATTCCTGGCCCTATTGCCCAACACCGCCCTCGACACTGCGCTACCGGTCGCCAAAAGAATCCATACCGCGCTGTCCTCCGGTCACCCGCTGGACTGCAAGGTGAGCATCGGGGTGACCAGCTGGAAGGGCAAGGACGACAGTCTGGACGCCATGCTCGGCCGCGCCGATGCCGCGCTGTACCAAGCCAAGGCCGAGGGACGCAACCGCACCTGTACCGGCTGAGGTTTTTCGTTCCATCCTACCTCAAGCCTGCGCCGCCCCAGTCCGCTGATAACTCGCCAACCGGCACCGCACCGCGCAGGCCGATTGCCGGAGCGGCCAGGTCAATGCTGCAGAACGAACGGCTTGCGGGCGGCCGGTTCGAAGTATGGCGCAGCGCGCTGGCTATACTGGATTTCGCCGACCGATCAAAGCCTTCTTTCGATGAACTCCCTGGACCCACGTTCACTCATCGCCCTGGGGGGATTCATGGCGTTGGTGATGGGCATCGTGCTGGGTTTCATGCGGCGCTACTACCCGCGCAATATTCACGGCCTGGGCTACTGGGCACTCACACCGGCCTCCATGCTGTGGGGAGCGTTCTTTTACGCGGCTCCAGGCCCCTGGCCACCCGAGCTGGGCCGCTGGCTGGGACATGGGCTGCTGCTGCTGGGTTTCGTGTCTTTCCACTTCGGCTGCAGGCGCTTCTTCGACCATGCCGCACAGGCGCGTCCAATACTTCTGATCTACGGGCTCGTACTGCTCGGGCTGGCATGGTTTGTGGTCGTCGCACCTTCGTACCGCGTCCAGCTTTCCCTGTTCAACTGTGCCCTTCTCGCGCTGCACACGGGCACGCTGTATTTCCTCTTGCGCAGGAGCAACAAGAATTTTCCGGTTCGCATGGTGGAGTTTGCGCTGGTGCTGCACATGGCCATCCTGTTTGCGCGCCTGGTGACCACCACACCCGACATGGGCGACCTGCTTGATGCGTCGTTGATTCAGAACGTCTACATCAGCTCCTATCTGGTCATTGTTCTTCTGTTACTCATTGGCGCCGTGCTCATGGCCACCGACCGCGTGCGCAGTGAGCTGGAATACATGGCCACACACGATGCGCTGACCGGCACGCTCAACCGCCGCGCGATTCTCGGTTTTTGCGCGGACGAGCACGAGCGCAGCATGCGCTATGGTCAGTCCTTCTCGCTCATGATGATCGACCTGGATCACTTCAAGGCCGTCAACGACACCCATGGCCACCAGCACGGCGACCAGGTGCTCGTGCACTTTGCCGGATGCACCCGCGCTGCCCTGCGCCGCGCCGACCGCTCGGGCGCTATGGCGGCGAGGAATTTCTGGTTCTGCTCCCCAACACCGATACCGACGCAGCGCTCATCGTGGCAGAGCGCATTCGCACCGCGCTAACCACCGGCCATGCCTTGGACTGCGCAGCCAGCATCGGCGTCACCCATTGGTGCGGCCCCAAAGACACACTGGACGCCATGCTCGGCCGCGCCGATGCGGCCTTGTACCAAGCCAAAGCCGAGGGACGCAACCGCATTTGTGTCGGATGAGGCGGGAGCCGCCAAGCCTGCGCTGCCCTTGCCGCACCGGCCTTTGAGCAGGCTCACGGGCCTTTTGGAAGACAAAGCGGTACGCATACAGCCCTGGTGTTCGACATGGGCACGGCCCGAGCGGAGCGACCCTGGACCCACATGACCTTCCGCGTGACCGACATCCAGCGCGCCAAGGCGCTCTACAGCGAAGCCCTTGCGCCCCTGGGCTGCAGCGTTTCTTTCGATGGCCGCTACGGCATGAACATCCTTGGGGTTGCCTATTCCGACTCCACCGAATCCGATGGCACAGCGGCGGACATGCGGATCATCGATGGCCCCTCGCCCTATGGCGGCCCACCGGCCACCACGGGCTGTCATCTGGCATGGAAGGCACAGACCCACACCCCCGTGGACGCCTTCCATGCCGCCGCCCTCAGCGCCGCAGGCAAGGACAACAGCGCACCCAGCCTGCGCCCCGACGACCACCCCCATTGCTACGGGGCCTTCGTCATTGACATGGAAGGCAACAACATGGGGGCGGTGTGCCATCGGCCGGAGCAGGCTGCGCACCGCAATTCGGTTTCATCGGACGGGCGGATTTACATTCGAATTGCCTGACTGTGCAGCGGCCTCAAACAAAGATGGGAGAGCGCCATTTCGCACAGGGCGGGAGCCGAGTCTCGCCCCGGCAGGCGAGGTACTTGTTCTTTGCGTCGCCAAAGAAAAGTACCCAAAAGAAAGGCGACCCTGCTGTCCGTGACCCCGTGCTGCGCACGGGGCAACCTGCGGTGCTCGCGCCGGGCAGGGTCTCGCTGAACTCGCGCTACGCGCTCAAACAGACGCGAGCCCTGATCCGCCCGCCGCTGCGCTTCTCGGCACGGCCACAAGGGCTTGGGACAACGGAAAACCAAACATCCTCACGGGCCTATCTCTGCGCGCGGCCCGTGTGGCTTCCAGGCCCTTGTAGATGCGCCTGCGTCGGGGTGCTTGCGGGGTGGCATGCGCGCAGGTGCGCGCATGCTTCGTTGACTAGCTCGCCATGGTTGTTCGAATGTAGCTGCGTAGCAGCGCAGTGAGTTCCACGGCGCACCCCGCAAGTACCCCGACGCAGGTTGCCCCGTAGCGCAGCGAAGGGGTCGCAGTCAGCAGGGTGGGCCTTTTTTGGTGACTTTTTTCGGCATGAAAAAAGTTACTGCGCCGCCGGGCGCACATCCCGGCATCCGCCGTTTGCCACGAAGCGCGAACCCTTCAAAGCCGTGCTCTCATTGTTGTCTGGCGGATTAGCTGAGGCAGCTACATAGTCAGGTCAAATTGGCTTGCAGCGAACTATTTCATTGCGCTGACAGCTATATATTTCATAGCTTCTGGCGTATTCCGGTGCCGTAGGCCAGTGGCCGCCGACGCGTTGGGTGCCAATCATCAGGCGGCAACAACGGGAGCACGGCACTGAGTATCCAGGTCTGCAAGCGACCCGAAGGCGAAGGTGGGCATCACTCGCCAAAGCTATCTGCGATGCGCTACCCAGCGTTCCCACAGCCAGAACTTGCCCCGCGAGCGCCCAGATTTCCCCTCTTCGCAAGCTATAGTTTCCCCCGACGCAAGCGTGCCGGGTTTCACGGAATTTTTATACCTGGATGTTTGAACAGGCCATCCGCTGCAAACCTATGCTGCAAGCCACTTCCAGGAGAAATTAGTGTCCAGAATATCCCGCACGGTCCAGTTTATCCCGCAGGTTTTGCGGGATACATCACTACAAGGGCTTCCCATAAAAGTCAAACGAATCCTCCCCGCAATGAATCGCGTAGCGATTGATTGCGGAATTTGAATTCACTTCACTTTGCTACCACCGCACTCAACATGGCGCTGTGTCTGAGTGCAAAGAATGCGGACAGCAAAACTACAAACGGTCATTGATGCAGGCGGTCTGTGCCTGCGGACCCTGATGAAAGACGCACGCGAGGTACCCATTCGTTAGCCGAGGACTCCTTGCCTCCGAGATGTATTCGGTAACCCCTCGCGCAGGTCCTACCCTTTGCTCATCAACGCTAGCTTTCACGCGGTGGAAGTTGTCTCATGCGGGCAAGCGAAACGCCTCGCCTCGGTTCAATACTGCCCAGCACATGCGGGCATTCTTGGCGGCAATCGCAACCACCGCACGCCAGTAACCTCTGCGCTCAGCCAAGGCATAAGCCCAGCGACTGATGGGGTCTGAGCGGTTCTTGGCTGTTTGCAAGACCGAACGTGCTCCCAGCACCAGCAAAGAGCGCAAGTACGGATCTCCCGCCTTGGTGATATGCCCCAGGCGCGATTTACCGCCCGAGCTGTATTGCCCTGGAGTCAGTCCCAGCCAGGCGCTGAGTTGACGGCCGCATTGGAAATCATGGCCATGGCCAATGGTGCTCCACAGCGCTGTAGCCGTTGTGGGGCCCACCCCCGGCAACTGCATCAATTGTTTGACCTCAGTGTTGTGCCGTGCCAGCGTGGTGATGTGCTGGTCGTATTGGGCAATGCGCTCATCCAACCGGGTGACTTCACTGAGCAGATCACCGATCACTGTGTTGGCCCAGCCGGGCAGATCTTCCAGGCTGGCCAAGGCTTCGCGGCGAACGACAGCTGCCTTGAGCGGCATCACGATGCCCAGCTCCGAGAGCAGGCCGCGAATTCTGTTGAGCGTGGCAGTGCGCTGCTCGACAAACCCCTGGCGAGCACGGTGCACCATGAGCTGGCCTTGTTGTGCCAAGCTCTTGATGGGCACAAAGCGCATATTGGGTCGGATGACGGCTTCACAGATGGCAGCGGCATCAGCCGCGTCGTTCTTGCCGCGTTTACCTGAGAGACGGTAGGGGGCGACGAACTTCGGAGCCATCAGGCGCACGGTGTGGCCGAACTTCGCGAACTCACGCGCCCAATGGTGGGCGCCAGAGCACGCTTCCATGCCAATGAGACACGGCGGCAGCGCGGCTATGAGTTCAAGCAGCTTGGCACGCGGCACGCTGGGACGCAAAAGTACCGGCTTGCCTGTGGCATCAACGCCATGTACAGCAAAGACATTCTTTGCCAGATCGATTCCGATGGTGACAATGGCAGTCATGGACTTCCCCTTCCAACAAACGAGTGAGTTGATGAGAGATCGAACTTCCCATCGTGGCACCTGGATGCCGTATTGCGCAACTGTGCGGTTCACTCGGGACGGGGAAGTCCCTTTCATTCGTTAGAAAAATGAAAAAAGATCAAAGACACACTGTTACGGTGCTTCGCTTGCCAGAGTCGTTACGCAGTTCAGATCAAATGGAAACCGATGCACTAAACGGAATTTCCTCAATTCCAGGAGTCACGGAAACCCAAATAGAGGCGTCTAGCGAAGATTCGGTAACTCTGTCTTATGTTTGGTCAGGTTCTGAGCATTTCCAAACCACAGATGAACATTTAAGGCAGTTTGGCCTTCGCAAGCGCTGGAAAGATGAATTCAAATAAATCTAACCCGGCGCTCAAGCCGACCCGCATTCTGCGGGCGGCTTATCTTGTCCGTTGAGTGCCTGCGTCTTGATACCGCCAGCGGCGGCTCATGGCCGAGAGCCGCTCCACAGACGCCACCATTTCGCGCCAGCTCAGCCTCTTTCACTCAGCGCAGATCCACAGCAAAATCATCCTGCAGCGCTTACCCCATAAGCGCTAACAGCTATTGATTTAATAGTCTTTAGCGCATTCCGTTTCCTCAAGCTGGCGGCAACGCCAGGGCAGCCCATCACGCTGCGCTTTGCCCCGACACCCCCGCCGCTTCAAAACTCGCCATCTCGCGCAGGATGGCGCAGGCCGATTGCAGCAGCGGCCAAGCCAGCGCGGCGCCCGAGCCTTCGCCCAGGCGCAGGCCCAGGTCCAGCAAGGGCTCGGCCTGCATCTGCTCCAGCATCAGGCCATGCGCGCGCTCACCCGAGCGGTGGGCGAATACGCAGCGCTGCAGCACCCACGGCTGCAGGCGGCTGGCCACCAAAACAGCGGCGCTGGTGATGAAGCCATCGACCACGATCACGCGGCGCTCGGCGGCGGCCTGCAGCACCGTGCCGACCAGTGTGGCCACTTCAAAACCACCCAGCGCGGCCAGGGCAGCAAGTGGCTTGGTGGCGCTTGCGTTGGCGTCCAGCGCTTGCTGCAACACAGCGCATTTGCGCGCAATGCCTGCAGCGTCCAGCCCGGTGCCTGCGCCCGTGCATTCGGTAATGGGCAGGCCGCACAAGCGTGCCAACAGCAGCGAGGCCACCGAGGTGTTGCCAATGCCCATTTCCCCCAGCAGCAAAGCGTTGCCGGGCAAACTTCGCACCACGTCGATACCGTTTTGAATGGCGGTTTCGCACTGCGCCGTGCTCATGGCGGGACCTTGGGATGCATCCTGCGTGCCCGCTGCCACTTTGCGCAGGAGCAGGCGCGGCTGGCCGGGCGTGGTCTCGCGCGGGGCGATGCCCTTCGCCACACCGCAGTCCACCACGGTGAGCGCCAGACCGTGCTGGCGCGCCAGCACGCTGACGGCTGCGCCGCCGGCAAGAAAGTTCTCGACCATCTGCCAGGTCACGTCGCTCGGAAAGGCCGACACGCCGCGCGCTGCCAGGCCGTGGTCGCCGGCGCACACCAGCATTTGCGGGGCCTGCAACTGCGGTGCCTCGGTGCCCAGAATCTGGCCCAGGCGCAGGGCCAGAGATTCCAGCTTCCCGAGCGAGCCGAGCGGCTTGGTTTTTTGGTCGATCAGGTGCTGCAGGCGCGCGGTGAGGGCTGGATGGGTGAGATCGGGAAGAAGAGGAATTTGCATGAAAAATCAGATGAGAAGCTCACGTAGAAAATGGGCGTCGAAACATTCTTCGACCGTGCGCGCCAGGCCATCGAATACCGCGTCGAGCGTAGGCACCGGCGCGGCGCCTTCCTGGCCAAACAGGGCCTGCAGCACGGCAGGGTCTTCGAACAGGCCATGCAGGTACACGCCCAGCACATTGCCGGCCGGGTTTTGCCAGGCCATGCCGGGGATGACGCCCCGCGCGATGTCGCCCTTGGCCGCCATGGCCGGGTGCTGAGCGGTCTGGCCGTGGTGGATTTCGTAGCCCGACACCGGCACGCCCGACAGCGGCGCCCAGGCGCCTTGCAGGTCGGCAAAACGCGCCGTGGTGCGGCGCACCGTCTTGGCAGGCTCGAACACCGTGACCAGCGGCAGCAGCCCCAGGCCGGGACCGTTGCCGTCGATGCCGGCCAGGTCGATCAATCCCTCGCCCAGCATCTGCAGCCCGCCGCACACCCCCAGCACCGCCCCGCCCTGTGCGGCGTGCGCGGCAATGGCGCGGTCCAGCCCCTGCGCGCGCACCCAGGCCAAGTCAGCGGCAGTGGCTTTGGAGCCAGGGAGCACGATCCAGTCGGTCGCCTTCAAACCCGCCACGTCGGCCGGGCTGCGCACCCAGAGCAGGCGCACGCCGGGCACGTTCTTGAGCGGCTGGAATTCGTCGAGGTTGCTGATGCGCGGGAATGCCACCACGGCCACCGTGGTGTGCACGGCGCCTGCGGTGGTACTGCGGTCGTCAAAAACCCCATCTTCTTCAGGCAGTCCGTGGTGCCACTGCATGGGGATGGTGGCTACCGTCGGCACGCCGGTCAGCGCCTGCAGTTGCTGCGGCGCGGGCGCCAGCAGGCTGGCATCGCCGCGAAACTTGTTGAGCACAAAGCCGTGAATCAGCGCGCGCTCGTCTTCCGGCAGCAGCGCCCAGGTGCCGTAGAGGTGGGCAAAGGCGCCGCCCCGGTCGATATCGGTCACCAGCAGGCAGCGCGCGCCCGCGTGCCGCGCCACGCGCATGTTGACGATGTCGCTGGCGTGCAGGTTGATCTCCGCCGGCGAACCAGCGCCTTCGATGACGACTACGTCGTTCTCGGCACGGAGTTGGTCGAGCGCGGCGGCAATCTGCGGCCACACCTTCTCGCTGCGCCCGCGCCAGGGGAGCGCGGTGAATTCGGCGTGCACCTGCCCCAGCAGCACCACCTGGCTGTGGGTATCGGCCTCGGGTTTGAGCAGCAGCGGGTTCATGCGCACTTCGGGCGTGGCGCGCGCGGCCAGGGCCTGGAAGTATTGGGCGGAACCGATTTCGCCCCAGGCGCCATCGATGCCCTCGACCACCCGCGCGTTGTTGCTCATGTTCTGCGCCTTGAACGGCGCGACCTTGAGGCCCTGGTTGCTGTAGTAGCGGCACAGCGCAGTGGTCAGCCAGCTTTTGCCGGCGCCGCTGGCGGTGCCCAGCACCATAACGCAGACGGCGGGGCGGCGCCCTTGATAGGGGAATGTCATTGCATGTTCTCGGTAGAAGGATGGGTTCTGCAGGCCGCCAGCCAAGCCACCTGCAGCGCATCCTGCGCGGGTGGTGGCAGCACGCCCAGGCGCAGAACACCCGGCAAGCCAAAGGAGCTGCATTCGCGCAGCTTGATGCCCGCCTTGCGCAGGGCGGCAAGCCGCTCAGGCAAATGCGCCTGCGGTGGACGGGCACAGAAAAAATTGGCCGTGCTGCCCGGCAGCACCGCCCAGCCCAGGGCCGTGCAGAGTGCCTGCTGGCGCGTTTTCCAGCTGCAGAGCCGTGGCAGGCAGTCGGCCAGCCAGCGTTGCACCGACGGCTGCACCCAGGCGGACAGCAGCGCCACGCCATGCGCCCCGACAGGCCAGGACGGCGCCAGCGCAGCAAGCCGCTCGGCCGCATCGGCATTCGGCGCCACCGCGTAGGCAGCGCGCACGCCCGTCTGGCCCAGCGCCTTGTTCGGCGTCCAGAGTTGCCAGACGCCAGGGGTTTCGCCCGGAAGCGGCGTGCCATCGAGCCGCAGCGGCGCATAGGCGCAATCGAGCACCCGCAGCGCCTGCCCTTCTCCCGCAGGGGGCGCCTCGGCCGCCCACAACCAGCCGGCGCGCTGCAGATCCAGGCCGCCCAGCGGGCTGGCGGGCTCGCACGCCCATTGCAGCCCCACGCCCGCAGCCGCTTCGTGCAGCACGGCCATGCCACGCACCCGCGCCGCCTGTGCGTAGTCACCGTAGCTGTGACTGGGCACGCTGACGGCCGGTGCGCCCTGCAAGGCGGCCAGCGCGGTGAAGCGGTGGATGCATTCGCTGGCGCTGGCGGCCAGAACGATGCGCTCGGGCATCACGGCATGGAACGTGCCTAAGGCCTCGCGCAGCGCTGTGTAGGCCGGGTCGGGGTAGCGCGTGGCATCGGCCTGCTCTATGGCGGCCAGCGCCTCGGGGCAGGGCCCGCTGGCGTTGGCGTTGGTGGAAAAGTCGTGCAGCGGCACGCCTTGTGCGTCCGGGCCGCCGTGGAAACGGCCGCCGTGAACAAGCAGAGCATGGGGCATCAGGCGCCCATACCAAAAACTACAAAAACAATAGCTGTGAGCGCAATCAGCACAAGCGCTAGAGCCACTTTTGATACCAAATTTTGCGCATATGCAGCGTCGCACGGCGTCGGCGCGCGGCCAGTGGAATGGAGCTGGTACACCCCCGCCTTGGACAGCTGCACGCCCAGCGCCAGCGCCATCGCCGCCATGGGCCAGCCGCTGTTGGGCGACGGGGTTTTGTTCGCCTCGCCTGCCAGTTGCCCCAGCGGCACGCCCCCGGCCACCAGCGCCAGCAGCAGCGCCGTGAGCCGCGCCGGCAGCCACGACAGCACATCGTCGGCCCGCGCCGCCCACTTGCCTGCCCATTGCCAGTAGCGCCCGCCGCGCATTCCTGGGTAGCCCCACATGGCGTCGGCGGTGTTGGCAAAGCGGTACAGCGCGGCGCCGGGCAGGCCCGCCAGCGCAAACCAGAAGATGGGCGCCACCACCGAGTCGTTCAGGTTTTCGGCCAGCGATTCGATGGCGCTCTGGCGCACTTCGTCGGCGCCAAGGCTGTCCACATCGCGGCTCACCAGCCAGGCCAGGCGCGCGCGGCCCGCTTCCAGCGATTCGCCCAGCGCCGCTTCCACTGCGCGCACTTCGCTTTGCAGCGCGGCCAGCGCCAGCATCGGCTTGAGCAGCAGCCCCAGCACCGTGGCGGTCAGCAGTGCCAACAGCGCCGTTTGCACCGCATGGGCGCCCGCCATGCCAACGCCCTCGATGTCGAGCCCCTGGGGACGGGCGGGCGCCGGGCTGCCCAGCCAAAGCAGCATGCCCTGCAACACAGCGGCTGCTATCACAACCAGAGCTGCCAACGCTCCCCAGACAAGCGCTGCGAGCCAAAAATGCTTCAAATTTCGGTGGGTCTCCCTGGTAGGCGCAATGCGCGCACCGCAGGCCTCCAGCGCGCCGCCCATCCACACCACCGGGTGCCAGCGCGCGGGCGGCTCGCCCCACAGCCGGTCCACCGCCAGCGCCACCAGCACGGCCAGCGCCATGCAGGCAGACCCGAAACCAGGGTGCGCCGCGAGCGGATGGAGCCAGTGCCAGGGCATGGATGCAGTCGCTTCAGTCGCCTCAGTCCTCAATGCCGCGCTGCGCCGGGACGCCGGCCTTGAACGCATGCTTGATGAGCGCCATCTCCGTCACGGTGTCGGCCAGCTCGATGATTTCCGGCGGGCAGCGGCGGCCGGTGAGCACCACGTGCACGTCCTTCGGGCGTGTGCGCAGCGTCTCCAGCACGGGTTCGAGCGGCAGCCAGCCGTAAATCAGCGGGTAGGTGATTTCGTCCAGCACCACCATGAAGTGCTCGCCCGAGTGGATGGCAGCGCGCGCCTTCTCCCAGCCATCGCGCGCGAGCTGGGCCGAATGCTCCAGGTCCTTGCTCTTCCAGCTGAAACCATCGCCCAGCCCTTCAATCGGAATGCCAAGCTGCTCGAACATCCGGTGCTCGCCAAAGCGCGCGCTGGGCACTTTCATGAACTGAAAGATGCGCACCCCCTTGCCACGCCCATGCGCGCGCAGCGCCAGGCCAAAGGCCGCCGTGCTTTTGCCCTTGCCATCGCCGGTGTTGACGATGACGAGGCCCCGGCGTTCGCCCTCGGGCTTTTCATAGCGCTTCTCTGTGGGGGCGGTTTCGATTTCCATGGAATGTCCTCAAAGTGCAAGTTCAGGTGCGTGCATCCGTGGCAAGGCCAGCCATTGGTCCTGCACGCAGTGGATGGCGATGCGCTGGTCGAACACGGCTTCGAGCGCGCGGTGGGTGGCGCTGTGGCGTGCGGCGCCGTGGTGCAGCAGGCGGCCACCCGCCAGCACGGCCACGTCGTCGGCCTGCAGCGCCATCGACAGCTCGTGCAGCACGCTGACCACGGTGCAGCCCTGCGCCACCAGGCTGCGCACCAGCAGCAACCAGTCGGCCTGGTGCGGTGGGTCGAGATTCGCCAGGGGCTCATCCATCAGCAGCACCGGGGCGTTCACGGCCAGGGCGCGCGCCAGCAGCACGCGCTGGCGCTCGCCGCCAGAGAGCTGGCCCAGCGGCCGCTCGCGCCAGTCCCAGGCCTGCGTCTGGCGCAGCGCGGCTTCCGCCGCGGCGTGGTCGGCTGCACTGGGCGGCTGCAACCAGCCCTGGTGCGGCAGGCGGCCCAGCAGGGCCACATCGAGCACCGTCAGGTCGTCGGCAGCCGCTTCGTTCTGGCCCAGCCAGGCCATCTGGCAGGCGCGCTCGCGGGCTGGCCATTCCTGCAAGGCACGGCCAGCCAAAGTCACCTGCCCGCGTTGCGCTGGCAGCAGCCCGGCCAGCACCTTGAGCAGCGTCGATTTGCCCGCGCCGTTGGGACCGACGATGCTGGTCCAGCGGCCTGCCGCCAGCGGCAAGGTGATGCTGTGCAATATCGGGCGTTTTTCTATGCCAGCGCTTATTCCATCTGCGCTAACAGCTATCTTTCCAGGAGCAATCACAGCAAGCCTCCTGGGGAGGTGCGACGGTGCATGAGCCAGAGCAGGTATCCACCACCGAGCACCGCAGTGAGCACCCCCACGGGCAGCTCCTGCGGTGCCAGCAGGCCGCGCGCCAGCAGGTCGGCGCCGGCAAGCAGGGCGCCCCCCATCAGGCTGGACAACAACATCAAGCGCCCGTGCGATACCGACACGGCTGAGCGCACCAGGTGCGGCGCGGCCAGACCGACAAAAGCGATCAAACCGGTCTGCGCCACCGCCGTGCCGGTGGCCAGCGCCAGCACCGCCACCAGCGCGGCGCGCAGCGGCGCCAGCCGCAGCCCCAGGCTTTGCGCGGTGGCTTCGCCCAGCGCCAGGCCATCGAGCCCGCGCGCCAGCAGCCAGGCCACCACCAGGCACAGCAGCCACACGGCGGCCATCAGCACGCAAGACGTCCAGCCGACAAAGCCGGTTGAGCCGAGCAAAAACGCCTGCATGGCTTGCAGCGAATCGGGCGAAAGCAGCAGGATGAGCGAGGTGAGGGCCCCCAGCACCACGCCCACCACCACGCCGGCCAGCAGCAGGCGCAGCGTGTGCTGCACGCCGCGCGCCAGCACCAGCGTGAGCAGCACCGCCAACACCGCGCCGACAAAGGCGGCGCCGGTGAGGCCCAGGCGCACCAGCCAGTGGCTGGAATAGACAGAAATAGCGATGGCGCTTTGCGCCCCCCCAGCATGCCCACGCCGCCGCCCATCAGCGCCAGCGCGAGCGCCACACCCAGCGATGCGCCCGAAGCACTGCCCAGCAGATACGGGTCCGCCAGCGGGTTGCGAAACAGCCCCTGCGCCACGGTGCCCGCCAGCCCGAGCAGTGCGCCGGCACACCAGGCGCCCAGCGTACGCGGCAGGCGGATGTCCCAGACGATTTGCTGCGCCATGGCGTGTGCCGCGCTGTCGCCCTGCGGGTTCCACAGCGCGGGCAAGAGGTTTTCCAGCCCCATGCTGCCCACCGCCGTGCCCAGCGCCAGCAGGCACAGCGCCAGAACGATGAGCGCCACCGCCAGCCAGCCACCCCGGCGCGCGTGCACGGTACGGGCGCGTGTGGGGACGGACGGCAGGGGCATGACGGCGCTCATGGTCGCACGGTTTTTTGCTGGGTTTTGTCGCTCAGGCAGGCTGCCATCAGACGCGCCGCCTCGGCCATGCGCGGGCCGGGGCGGATCAACACGTCAGACTGCGCCGCATCGAACCGGCACAGCCGGCCTTCGCGAATCGCGCGCATCTGCGCCCAGCCGGGCCGGGCGGCCATGCCATCGGCGCTGCGCTCACCGACCATGATGAGGTCGGGGTCGGCGCGCACCACGAATTCGGGGTTGATTTTTGGAAACGGCCCCAGCGACGCGGGAATGATGTTGCCCGCGCCCAGCCGGGTCAGGGTCTCGCCAATGAAGGACGCCTGCCCCGCAGCAAACGGCCCGCTGCTGACTTCGAAGTACACCCGCGTGCCATGTGCGGCGGCAGGCACCGACTGGGCGGCGGCCTGCACACCGGCGTCAATCACGCGCCAGACCTGCAGCGCATCCTGCACGCCCAGCACCTGGCCGACCTTGCCAAGTACGCGCTGCACGTCGGCATGGGTTTTGGGCTCCAGGGCCACCACCTTCAGGCCCAAGGATTCGAGCCGCACCTGCGCGCGCGACGAGGTGGCCATCAGCACCACATCGGGGCGCAGGAGCGCGATGGCTTCAATGTTCGGGTCCAGCCCACCGCCCACGCCCTGAAGCACCTTGACGCTGGCCGGCCAGTTGGAATAGCGGTCCACACCCACCAGTCGATCGCAGGCGCCCAGCGCGCACACCGTCTCTGTCAGCGAGGGCAGCAGGCTGACGATGCGCTGCGGCGCGCCGGCAAGCGTGACGGTTCGGCCCTTGTCGTCCACGACGGTGATGGGCCCGGCCTGGGCCAGCGTGGCCATGGCCAGCACCAGCACCAGCAAGACCGCCAGCACGATGAGAATGCGCTTGATGGGCGTGGGTTTCATGGCACCTCCTTCAAGCTCAGAGGCAGGCCGGCCGCCATCAGCGTGACGCGGTCGCACACCTGCGCTGCCTGCTGGTTCACGAGGCCCAGCGCATCGACAAAGGCGCGCACCTGGCTTCCTAAGGGAATGACCCCCAGGCCAATCTCGTTGCCCACCAGAACAACCGGCCCAGGGGTTTTCGCCAATGCTTCAAAAAAGAGAGCTGCTTGCGCTTTCCAGCCGTGCGCTAGAGCCTCTTTTTGCTTCAAATTTTCATCTTGTCCAAAGAGCCAGTGCGTCAGCCATAGCGTGAGGCAATCGACGACGATGAGCGCCTCTGCAGCTCCGTGTTTTTCCAAGGCCGCCGCCAGGTCGCGGGGCTCCTCCCACGTCTGCAGGCGCGGCACGCGCGCGGCGCGGTCGCTCTGGTGGCGCGCGATGCGCGCACGCATTTCCTCGTCGTGCGCCTCTGCCGTGGCGATGAGCAGCGCGCTGTGCTTGGGGCTGGCGGCCAGCCACGCAGCCGCCAGCGCCTCGGCGCGGCGCGACTTGCCGCTTTTCTGACCACCCAGAATCAGCTCGCTGCGGGCTACGGACAAGCTCATGCCGCGCCTCCGGGCACGCGCGCAGCCACCCGCCATGTCAGACCACGAAACAGCGCGCTGTGCATTACAGGCGCGGCTCCCACTTCAGGCCGATGTAGAGCTGGCGGCCGCCGGTGGCGTAGCTGCGGGCGGTCTGGTAATCCTTGTCGCCCACGTTGTCGATGCGGGCGAGCAGGCGATAGTCCTGCGCCAATCGGGTGCTGGCATACAGATTGACCAGGGCGTAGCCGCCGAGCACGTTGGTGTTGGCCGCGTTGTCAAAACGCCGCCCCGAGGCCTGCAGCTCGGCGCCCAGCGTCCAGCCCGCCACTTGCGTATCGGCACCCAGCGTGGCGTGGCGCTTGGCGCGGCGGGCGAGCTGCTTGCCCGTGTCCAAGTCGCGCGGGTTTTGCACATCGATCGAGCCGTGCACCTGCACGCCAGCGAGGCGGTGCGACGCGGCCAGCGTCAGCCCGGAATATTCGGCGCGCGCGGTGTTGGCGTAGCAGCCAAAGCTCGATGCGCAGCTGCCGGCCCCAGCGAACGAGATCAGGTTGCTGACCCGGTTGCGGTAGGCCACCGCCGAGAAGCTGCTGCTGCCCTGCGCATAGCGCACGCCGATTTCGGCGTTGCGGCTGCTCTCGGGGCGCAGCGTGGCGTCGCCGTACTCGCTGAAGCGCTGGTACAGCGTGGGCGCTCGGAAGGCCGTGCCCACCGACGCCGTGGCACGCCAGCCGGGGGCGAACCCATAACCGTAGGACAGGCTGCCGGTGCCCTTGCCGCCGAATTCGCTGTCGCTGTCGTGGCGCAGGTTGGCCTGAACCGTGTGCGCGCCGGCGCTGTAGCCATAGCCAAGCGCCAGGCCGTCCTGCGAGCGGCTGCGCACGATGCCCACGCTGTAGGCGTCCAGCGCAGGGTTGTTCAGGTGGTCTTCACGGCGCTCAAGCGTGGCGCTCAGGCGGTGTGCGCCCAGGCGCCATTGGTTTTGCCACAGATAGCCGCGCAATTCGGTCTCGGTCAGGTAGGGCGGCGGACTGGTCTCGTAGCGGCTCAGCGATTCACTGACCGAGACGCGGGTGCTGTAAGACTCGCTCCACTGCGCAGCCCAGTGGGCGCCCAAGGTGCGCAGACGGTGCTGGTTGCGGTCATCGTTCGGCGCAGCAGGCAGGTACGTGAACGCGTCGTAGGCGGAATCGAGGCGGTTGGCGAGCAGCGTTGCGCCCAGCTGGTGCTGGGCATTGATGCGGTAGCCCAGCCTGGCGCTGGCACTGGTGCTGCGGTAGCCGTCGTCGTCCGGGTTGTGGACTCCGCTGGCCTTGCTGTCAAAGCCGCTGCTGCGCGCATGCGCCAGGCCCAGCGCATAGTCCAGTGCGCCCTGCGGTCCGGCCGTGCCGGCGACGCCGGCCTCGACCTTGCGCGTGCCCTGGTTGCCCAGGCCCACACCCACGTAGGGCGCAGCCGGGCCTTCGCCCTTGCGCGTGAAGAGCTGAATGACGCCGCCAATGGCGTCCGAGCCATACACCGCAGCGGCCGGGCCGCGCAGCACTTCGATGCGCTCGATCTGCGACAGCGGAATTTGCTCCCACAGCGCGCCACCCGTGGATTGGGAATCAACGCGCACACCGTCGATGTAAACAGCGGTAAAGCGCGACTCGGCACCGCGCAGGTACACGCTGCTGGAATTGCCAATGCCCCCGTTGCGCGCGATCTCGACGCCGGGCAGGCGGGCGAGCACGTCAGAGATGCCGGTGGCGCCGCTGGACTCGATGGTCTCGCGGTCGACGATGGATACGTCGGCCACCAGGTCGGACAGCGGCTGCTCGCTGCGTGTGGCGGTCACCACGGTTTCGGCCAGTTGGGGGGCGCGCAGGTTCTGCGCCACCTGCACCGGTGCAGTCATTTGTGCGCGTGCCAGTTGCATGGTCAACAAGGACAAGGCGGAAAAAACAGCCGGAGACAGGCACAGTGCAGCCGCACGGCGCACATGGAAGGAGCGATTTTTCATGGAAGACAAAAAAAACAGACAACCCGTGCCGGCTTCCCCGCCAGCGAATGGGTGATACGGCCACGCGCGCCAAGGGCGCACGCAACCACCGTGTTGGCCGGTATCCGGGCTGGCGGCGCGCCTTTCACGGCCTTCCCAGGCGCTTGTTCAAGGCGCCCAGTGGCACTGGGTGTGAAAGGTGAATTTAGTGCTGTGGGTTAGAAGTTCGTATCGAAATAGCGCCGAAAAACGCCACCAGGCGGCGTTTTCGACGCTCTTCATGTCTCAACGAATTTCTAACCCACAGCACCAGTGATTCGGCCGCTGACCGTTGCGGGGGCAGCGCAGGCTCGGCTGGCGCCATGATCGGCGCCCTCCTCCCTGCTTCCCGTTGAACTGCGACGTGTGAACCACGGCGCGAGCACCAACAGGCAGAGTTTACGACACATGTGCGCGGGCCGATGTTTGTGGCGAGCGCGCGAATTTCCCGACACAGGCACGGTGCGGTACGCAACGCACCCCCTACAATCGTTCGGCTATGTCCATGGACTCTTCGTCACCTTTCGATCGGATTGCCGAGCGCGTGGAGCGGCTGCTCGTGCGCCACGAGCAGTTTGAAAGCACCATCGCGCTTTTGACGGACCAGGTTGCCACACTGACGCAAGAGCGCGATTCGCTGCGCTCGCGCCTGCAGGCCGCACGGGCCCGCGTGGACGCCCTGATCGAACGCCTGCCCCCGCCGCCCAACGAAAAGGACGCGCAATGAAACAGCTGGAGGTGCAAATCATGCAGCAGAGCTACCTGCTCGGCTGCCCCGAAGGCCGGGAAGCGCGCCTGCTTGAAGCCGTGGAGCGTGTGGACACCGCCATGACAGCCATCCGCGACGCCGGCAAGGTGCGCGCCCGCGAGCGCATTGCGGTACTGGCCGCACTCAATCTGGCGTTTGATCTTGCCGATCGCGAAGCCGAGGAACTGGAGCGTGCAGCGGCATCCCCCGCTGCCCAGCAGAGCCTGCCTGGTACCGACTCCCTGCTGCCGGCGCAGCTCTCGGGCAATGACAGCGAGCGCCTGGAAGCCCTGGTCAAGCGACTCGACGATGCCTTGGGCGCCGACGGCCGCCTGTTCTGAAACGGTGTGCTTCGGCGCTGCCCAAACGCATCGGCTGCGCCTACAATGAACTTGTCTGCGGTGCTGCCGGGTTGTAATTCCTTGAACCAATGCTCATAGAGCCCGGGCTTGGAATATTGCCTGGTGAGCGTGATCATCTCGCGTTAGATGAACCCAACGCCGGGCTGCCCTCGCCCACCTGAACCCCCGGTTCAGGATGCCGGCTCGGTGGCATTCGCGGACACCTGATTCGGCCAGGGGCGCTCGGTCCCGATTTTTTCTGCCCCCTCTCGCGAGGTCTTTCGCGCCCCGCTTCGCTGCCATGTCGATCTCTCCTCTTTTGCTGGTCGAATTGGCACTCCTTGGCCTGGCCACGGGCTTTCTTGCCGGCCTGCTGGGCATTGGCGGCGGCATGCTGCTGGTGCCGTTTCTCACGTATTTCATCACCCAGCAAGGCGTCGCGCCGGGCCTGTCGGTGAAGATGGCCATTGCCACATCCATGGCCACCATCATGTTTACCTCGCTCTCCAGCGTGCGTGCGCACCACCGGCGCGGGGCGGTCCGCTGGGACATCGCGCAGCGGCTCGCGCCCGGCATTGTGCTGGGCGGTCTGGCCGCGAGCCTGGGCGTTTTTGCTCTGCTCAAGGGTTCGGTACTGGCGATTGTGTTCGCCGTGTTCGTGAGTTTTTCGGCGCTACAGATGCTGCGCGGCAAGAAGCCGGCACCCACCCGCCAGATGCCAGGGACCGCAGGGCAGCTGGCCGCTGGCAGCAGCATTGGTTTTCTCTCGGGCCTGGTAGGCGCCGGAGGCGGCTTTGTCAGCGTGCCGTTCATGACCTGGTGCAACGTTCCCATCCACCATGCCGTGGCCACCAGCGCCGCGCTGGGTTTTCCGATTGCGGTGGTGAATGTGATCGGCTACGTGCTGGCCGGGCGCTCCGAACCCGGCCTGCCGCCTGCAGCGCTTGGCTATGTCTGGTTGCCAGCGCTTGCGGCGGTGGCGCTGTGCAGCGTGCTCACCGCGCCGCTGGGCGCACGCGCAGCGCATGCACTGCCCGTGGCGCAGCTCAAACGCGTTTTTGCCGGCCTGTTGTTTGGCTTGGCAGGGTACATGCTCTGGAAGGGGCTGCGGGGCTAGCGCTTGGCGGCCGGGCAGCGCGATAAAACCTTGCCGATGCATGTACAGCCGGCAGCCGCGACAATGCAGCAGATGGCTTCCTCCCACCTGCCCTGCGACAGCACCTTGGCGACGGTTCCCGTCTGCGCCGATGGCGCGCCCCTCTGGCGCAGTGCCCTGCAGGACCTGGGGCCGGCGTTTTACACCGCGCTGCCGGCCGTGCCGCTGCCTGACCCGCATTGGATCGCCACCAGCGCTGATTGCGCGTGCGATCTGGGCATTGATGCAAACTGGCTCGCCTCCGACGCCGCGCTGCAGTTGCTGAGCGGCAACGCCGCGCCCGAGGGCAGCGAGACGCGTGCCAGCGTCTACAGCGGCCACCAGTTTGGCGTCTGGGCCGGGCAGTTGGGCGATGGCCGGGCCTTGCTGCTGGGCGAAATCGACACGCCCCAAGGCAGCAGGGAGGTGCAGCTCAAGGGCAGCGGCCTGACGCCGTATTCCCGCATGGGCGACGGACGCGCCGTGCTGCGCTCAAGCATCCGTGAGTTTCTGGTGAGCGAAGCCATGCATGCGCTGGGCATTCCCACCACGCGGGCGCTGGCGCTGACGGGCTCTCCCTACCGCGTGCGGCGCGAAACCATGGAAACCACTGCCGTGGTGACGCGCACCGCACCGAGTTTCTTGCGCTTTGGCCATTTCGAGCACTTTGCCGCCGCCGGCAAGCACAAGGAGCTGCGCCAGCTCGCCGACCATGTGATCGAACGGCACTACCCCGAATGCCGCGAGGGAGCCACCTTGGGCAATCCCTACGCCGACTTGCTGCAGGCCGTGAGCGAGCGCACCGCCGCCATGGTGGCGCAGTGGCAGGCGGTGGGTTTTTGCCACGGCGTGCTCAATACCGACAACATGAGCATCCTGGGGCTCAGCATCGACTACGGGCCGTTCCAGTTTCTGGATGCCTTCGTGCCCAACCATGTCTGCAACCACAGCGACAACCTGGGGCGCTATGCCTTTGATCGCCAGCCCAACGTGGTGTACTGGAACCTCTACGCGCTGGGCCAGGCCCTGCAGCCGCTGATTGGCGAACCCGAGCGCGTGGTGCAGGCGCTTGATTCGTACAAGCGCGTGTTCCCGTCCGAGCTCACGGCCCGCATGCGCGCCAAGATCGGCCTGAGCCAGCCGCAGCCGGGCGATACCGAACTCATCGACGGCATCCTGCGCCTGCTGGCCGACAATGCGGTGGACTACACCATTTTCTGGCGCACGCTCTCGCATGCCGTGGCGGGGAACGCGTTCGAGCCAGTGCGCGACCTGTTTGCCGACCGCGCCGCATTCGATGCGTGGTTGCTATCGTATTCAGAGCTACTTTCTAATACGGATAAAGCGCTAGCGGCCAATTTGATGCTTGAAACGAATCCCT